>WRJC01000004.1 GCA_009782405.1 Oscillospiraceae bacterium | reverse complement strand
AAGATTGATTGCGGCCAATCTCATAGTCAAGGACGGCGGCGAATACAAGTTTAATTTCGCAATCTTCGCAAAAGAGCAGTTCGAGGATTTCAAGGGGCGTTTTGACAAGGACAACGCAAACCTCGATGAGATGCTCGCCGAATTGATTTTTGACATTCACAAAAGTTTCAAGGCGTTCGTCCCGAAGCGGCTCGACAGCCAGATAAACCAATGGGTATCCTGCTATGTCCACAATATAATCGGTTTTGTGGCGGAAGAGCTGATAAATCGCGGCATTCTCGAAAGGCCTGATGAAAAAAAGCCTCTGACAAACGGAGTGTTTTCCATTTTGGGCAAATATATAGGTGTCTGAAATCAGGGAGAAAGAGACGGGGGCGGCTAATGCCGTCCCCATGTTTTTTTGCCGATATATTACAGATCGTTTCCGTCTTTGAATTTTAAGTCGTCGCCGCCTTTGTTTTTGGAGTCGCCGCCGCCTCCGCTTCCGCCGCCGGGGTTGCCGGGATTGTTTGGATTATTGGGAGGGTAGGGGGGCCTCGTGCGCATTTTGCCGAGGGTTTCTTCCCTCTCTTTTCTGCGCAGCGCTTCCATGCGCTCCGATTCTTCCTTGGCCCTTTTGTCGGCTTCTTCCTTGACCCTGCGGTTCTCCTCGTCGCTTTTGCGTTTCTTTTCGGAAACCATCGATTCGAGTTCCTCGAAACTCGGTTCGCCGGCCATCGCCGCTTCGAACTGTTCGCCGTCCATGGTTTCGTATTTCAATAAGAAATCGGCGATGAAATACAGCTTTTCCTTGTGCTCCCCGAGTATTTGCTGCGCCGCTTCATATGCGTTGTCTACGATCCGTTTCACTTCGTCGTCTATTTGGGCCGCGATTTTTTCGGAATAGTTGCGCGAGCTGTTCAGTTCCCTGCCCAAAAAGACTTCTTCGTGCCCCGTGCCGAACACGATCGGCCCGAGTTCGTCGCTCATGCCGTATTGGGTTATCATGCGCCTCGCCATCGTCGATACCCGGTTTATATCGTTTGAGGCGCCTGTGGATATGTCTTCCATCACGAGTTTTTCGGCTGCGCGCCCGCCCAGCAGGCTTACGATTTTTTCTTCCATTTCCTTTTTTGACATCATGTTCTTGTCCTCTTTGGGAAGATACATATTGTATCCGCCCGCCCCTCCGCCTGTGGGGATTATGGAGATCAGGTGGACGGGGTCGGAGGTGGAGAGAAAACGGTTGACGATGGCATGTCCCGCTTCATGGTATGCCACAAGCTTTTTTTCGTGGTCGCTTATCACCTTGCTTTTCTTCTGGGGGCCCATCATGACTTTGAGCATGGCTTCTTCTATGTCGTTCATGCCTATCAGTTTTTTCATCTTGCGGGCGGCGAGCAGCGCCGCTTCGTTCAATAAGTTTTCCAGATCCGCGGGCGTGAATCCGGCGGTAGATTTGGCGATCACTTCGAATTTTACGGATTCCTCGAACTTTTTGAATTTGGCGTGGATCTTTAAAATTTCTTCCCTGCCTTTTATATCCGGGTAATTCACGTTTATCTGCCTGTCGAAACGCCCGGGCCTGAGCAGCGCGGGGTCTAAGATGTCCGGACGGTTTGTGGCGGCAATCACGATTACGCCTTCATTTGTGCCGAAACCGTCCATTTCCACGAGCAGCTGGTTGAGGGTCTGCTCCCTTTCGTCGTGGCCGCCCCCGAGTCCTGCGCCCCTGTGGCGCCCCACTGCGTCTATTTCGTCTATGAACAGTATGCTCGCGGGATTTTTTTTGGCGTTTTCGAACAAATCGCGTACCCTCGAAGCGCCTACGCCCACATACATTTCGACGAATTCCGAACCCGAACTGGAATAAAAGGGAACTCCTGCCTCGCCCGCCACCGCTTTTGCAAGATAAGTCTTGCCCGTCCCCGGAGGGCCGACCAGCAACACGCCCCTGGGTATCCTCGCCCCCAGCTCGACGAATTTGAGCGGGTTTTTGAGATAGTCGACAACTTCGCGCAGTTCTTCTTTCTCCTCGTCCATTCCGGCCAAATCGGCGAAAAACACCTTTTTCTTTTCTTCGGTGTTGAGCTTGGCCTTGGTCTTGCCGAACGAAGTGATCTTTCCCCTGCCTCCGGTGGCTTGGTTCATGAAAAACACCCAAACCGCGACGAGCAGCACGATCACGATGAAATATGGTATGATGCTCACCCACCAAGCCATTTGGGCGGCCGGTATGATGTCGTAGCTTTTGAGGTTTTTGGAATCGTCGCTTAAATTCGAAATCACCACATCCCCCACATCCTGCTCGAATATGATGATGCTGCTCAGGTTATGGGTCACTTCTTGGGTGTTTGCCCGAAGAGCGGCCTCGTAAGTCAAGGTCAGCTTTATTTCGGCATCGTCTATCACGATTTTCACCGCTTCGTCGTTTTTTATATACTGCACTATTTCGCCGTATGTGATCTTGTCCGGTTTTCCTTGGTCGAAAAAGTATCCGGCCACAAAAATGACGACGACAATGAACAGAAGATACAAAAAAACCATACGCAAATTACTACTATTTTTCATCGATTAAACTCCTACTTGATTTGTATATTGCAATATTGTTAAAATAACACGCTTATGTGAACTCAATTTAAATTATTGTTTTCCAATGCCTTTTCGGATAAAACGGCCACAAAAGGCAAATCCCTGTATTTTTCCCCGTAATCGAGCCCGTAGCCCACCACAAATTCGTTTGCTATTTTTTTCCCTATGTATCTTGCGGAGATTTCGCATTCCCTTCTTTCGGGTTTGTCCAAAAGCGCGCAGAACTCCACGCTGGCAAATCCCCCGGCGTTGAATTGTTCTTTGAGGCGGCGGAATGTATTCCCCGTATCCAATATGTCGTCTGCAATCAATATGTCAAAATCTCCGCGGGGCTCAGGGACAAAAAATTCCGCGAGTTTCACATCCCCCGACGAAAAGGCGCCGCCGCCGTATGACGAAGCCTTTATGAAGGCCAGTTCGGCGGGTATCTCCATTTCCCTGACCAGGTCGGCCACGAATATGAACGCGCCTTTCAGGATCCCGCAGACAAGCAGCTTTCTGCCCGCATAATGTTCGCTGATCTGCTTGGCCATATGCGACACGGTTTCTTTTATTTCGTTTTCCGGCAGGATTATTTTTTTGAAATCCGACATGGGATATTTATTTAAGCCGGCATTTGTCATTTTTAAAGTTTTCTCCGTTTTTTAGTTCTATTTTAGCAAAAGCGATTGCGGCATGGTTAAATAAATTGTAAATATTTTTTGACGGAGTGAAAATTTTTTGCTATTTTCGGTTCCGGCTGGTTTTTTTGCCGATTGTTTTTTCCATGGCCAATTTGTTTTTTGAAATTTTGGCTGTGACAAGCCCGGGCAGATCCGCGGACTTTTCCGTTTTGGCCAAAAGCTGCGCGACATATTCGATGTGCCTGCGCTCGAGTTTTTTGTTTTCGGGGAAAACCGCCTTTTCGTAAAGTTTTTCGATGACGGAATGCTGCAAAGCTTTATGCCTTGTCATCAAGGCGCCCGCTTCGACACATCCGGAGCTTCCGATCGCGGCATTGGCCAGGGAATCCATGAAATCGGCGAAATCCCGCAGCGTTTCCGATGTTTTGAATATGTTTTCGTCCGAACGGTTAAATTTTTCCCCGAGTTTCGAAGTTATGTTGCGGCGGATAAAATTTCTCGAATAATTTTCGTCGGAATTTGTCGCATCTTCGACATACGGTATTTTGTTTGCCCGGCAATAACTTAAAATATCCCCCTTTGAGCAGGAAAGAAGCGGCCTGACGATATTTTCCCTGACCGGGGCGATACCGGACAACCCATTTAGCCCGCAGCCCCTCGCCAAATTGAAAATCACAGTTTCCGCGTTGTCGGAAGCGGTGTGCGCAGTTGCGATTTTCGTTTTTTTTCCTATGGATCCCGCCACTTCCCGCAAAAAAACGTATCGGGCGTCCCTTGCGGCCTCTTCAATCCCTTTTTTCGAATCCTTTGCCATTTTGGGTATATCGCGCCTTTCGGCAAATATTTTTATCTTGTATTTTTCGCAGGTTTCAACCGCGAATTTTTCGTCGCGCCCCGATTCGGCTCCCCTTATCATGTGGTTCAAGTGAGCTGCGAATATGTTGTTTTTTTTGCCCAAGAATTCAAGCAGGAAAAAAAGCAGCGCGGAGGAGTCGCTTCCGCCCGAAAAGGCGACGAGCACATCGTCCCCGCTGTTTATCATGTTGTATTTTTCAATCAAATTTTCGGCTTTTTGCCATAAATCGCTGTTTGAATTCGGCATTACGTTTCTCTGTGCACCTCGTCTATATCGTAAAATCTCGTCAACTTTTTTTCAAATCCGACATTGACCGTCCCGAGGGCGCCGTGGCGGTTCTTGGCGAATATTATTTCGGCTCTGTTGTGTTTTTCCACGCTCTCCTTGTAATAATCGTCCCGATACAAAAACATGACCACGTCCGCATCTTGCTCTATCGAACCGGATTCCCGGAGATCCGAAAGCATGGGGCGTTTGTTGTCCCTGGATTCCGGGCCCCTGGACAGCTGGGCGCAGGTGATCACGGGGACGCCGAGCTCTTTTGCCAAAATCTTCAGATTTTTGGAAATGTCCGAAATTTCCTGAACCCGGTTCCCGTTTCCCCTGTCCGTCTGCATCAGCTGCAAATGGTCGATGATAACCAAATCGAGCTTTTTGAATTTTCGAAGCTTCGCTTTCATGCCCGTGACGGTCATGCTCGGCGTGTCGTCGATATATATGTCGCATTCCGATATCCTCGAACCCGCTTCGATGATATTGGTCCAATCCTCATCGTTCAAAATGCCGGTTTTCAGCTTTGTGTTTTCGACGAACGATTCGCTCGAAAGCAGCCTTGAAACTATCTGTTCTTTTGACATTTCGAGCTCGAACACAGCCACGGTTTTTCTTTTCGAAGCGGCATTCATCGCGATATTCATGGCAAAAGCGGTTTTTCCCACTCCCGGCCTCGCCCCGATTATGATCAGATCGCCGGAGTTCATTCCAATCAATGTATTGTCGATCCCCGAAAAGCCGGATGAGAGCCCCCTCGCAAAATCCTTGTCGTTTTCCACGCTGTGTATATCGGCGATCACGCTCGACAATATGTTTTTCACATGGGCGAAATCCTGCGTCACCCTGCCCTGCGCGAGGGCGAAAATCATTTGCTCGGCGCGGTCGATCACGAATTCGATCCCGGAAGAAGCGTCTTCATATGTCATCCTTATTATGTCGTTTGAAACGCTTATCAATTTGCGCCTCATCGACTTTTCTTTCACGATCCCGGCGTATTCTTTTATGTTCGCGATGACCGGAACATTGTCGGAGAGCCGCATCAGGTATTCCTTAGCGGTGTTTCGCGCCGATTCGTCCGAACGCGGGCCTTTTGACACGATGTCGTCGAGCAGCGTAACCAAATCGATCGATCGGTTTTTGAGATACAGGTTCGTTATGGAGTCGTAAATGTCCCTATGGTTCGGAAGGTAAAAATCTTCGGCGGACAGCGTTTCGGCTATTTGCTCATATATTTCGGGATTGATCAGAATGGCTCCGAGCACGGACATTTCGGCTTCAAGCGAATACGGTATCCTTTTTATGTCGTATTCGGAAGAAGCGAAATTTATTTCGGGAGCGCTGTTGAAATTGGATTGGCTGCTCAATTTGATTTCCCCTTGCTATTTGGTATCAGTCACAACGACAGTCAGGTTGGCCGTTACTTCCGGGTATATTTTCACTTCCACCGTATAGGTACCGAAGGATTTTATATGCTCTTCGAGGTTTATTTTGCGTTTGTCTATGTCCAAGTTTTCCTTGCTTTTTAGCTCTTCGGCTATGGTCGCAGCCGTCACGGAACCGTACAGCTTTCCGTCCGGCGCGGCGGTAGAGTTGATTTTCAGCGTGATTGCGGAAAGTTTTTCGCTTTGCTCGACTGCTTTTTGTTTTTCATACTCGATTTTGTGGATTTCGGCCTCTTTTTTTGTCCTGACTTCGTTTTCGGCTTTGGCATCGGCAATTACCGCCAATTTCCTCGGAAACAAAAAATTTCTGGCGTAGCCGTCCGAAACGTTTATTATCTCCCCTTTTTTGCCCTGCCCCCTCACGTCTTCTTTAAGCAACACTTTCATTGTTATTCTCCTTCTGCTATATATAATATTATTCTATTGTCTTGTTTTTTCAATTCGCGTCGAAATATTCGTCTATGGCCTTTTTCAAAAGCGACTCGACTTCATCCGCCCCCGAATTCCTGACTTGCGCCCCCGCGTATTCGAAATGCCCGCCGCCCCCCAAGCTTTCCATGATTATTTGGACATTTATGCTCCCCCAGGGAAGCGAGCGGGCCGAAATATATGCGACTCCGTCGATGCTGTTTATGACAAAGGCAGCCGCCACGCCTTCGATTTCGAGCATCCTTTCGGCAGCTTTGGCTCCTGCGGCGTTTTTGTCGGACAATTCCGTTTCCCCTTCAAACGAGGATATCGCAACCGAATTCCTGTATATCGATATGTTGGCCTCAAAGCGCGCCTGTTTGACAAATTCATCCAAATTCGTCTTTGAAATCATTTCCTCCGCGTCGGCGGGGTTCGCCCCTTCGCCGCGGAGATACAAAGCGGCTGAAAAGGTCATGGTCCCCGTATTGCGCGAAAAATTTTTCGTGTCCAAAAATATCCCCGCGAGCAAAAGTTCCGCTTCTTCTTTTGACAAGTCGCCGGGGGATAGGGACTGCTCGAGTATTTCGGCCACGAGTTCCGAAGCCGAGGATGCAGAGGGCACTATGTATTCCAGGTCGGGGCTGTTCGCGTATTCGGCCACTTTTCGGTGATGGTCGATGATGGCGCACCTGTATGCGTTTTTGTATACTGCTTCGGATTCGAAATGCGGCAGGTTGTTCACATCGGTGACCACCACGAAAGTTTCCGCTTCGATTTTGTCCAAGGCAGCCGGCTCGTCTATGAAAACATTTTTGTATTCTTCGAACCCGCGGAGCTTGGCAAAGGCGAATTTCATGATTGGGTCGTGTATGTTCGCCACTATGTTGACTTCCCTGCCGACCGCCATGGCGAAACGGGCTATGCCGATTGAAGCGCCTATGCAGTCGCTGTCCCCGCTTTTGTGGCCCATGATCAGAATGTTCGAACTTCTTTTCATGTATTCGGCGAGTTCGTTGGCGATGATCCGGGACTTCACTTTCGTCCGCTTTTGGACCGTTTTGGTTTTCCCGCCGAAAAATTCCGTGGATGACGCTCCTTTTACCCCCACTTGGTCGCCGCCTCTCTGGAGGGCCATGTCGAGGGCGTGCCGCGCGGCCGATTCCTTTTCGGAAAGGCTCCCGGATATGTTGGAAACCCCGCCGGAAACGGTCACCGGCATGTCCAGCTCTTCGATTTTTACATTCCTGACCGAGTCCAAGATTCCGAATTTTGATTTTATGAAATTTTTCAGCGCGCGGTTTTCGAAAAAACACAGATATTTGTCTTTGCCGTATTCTTTTATCAGCCCGCCGCAGCCGGACATGAACTCATGGAGAAGATCGGAAACCGCCCCGGAGGCGCTCCTGTATTTGTCCTGAAGCTTCGGGTTTGATTCGTCTAAATTGTCGACTACAAAATATGCCGCGACGGGATCTTTCATTTCCGCCTCGTATTTTTGATATTCCAGCTCGCTTATGTCGGAAAAGATATATACATCCAATTCGCCGGGCTGGGAGTGCGGCGCGGCGCTTGTCTTCAAGACCGCGACGGAATAGGATCTGCCGTTTATGAAGGCATCGGTTTTCGCCTTCGTGATATTTTTTTCCGTTTCCGGGATGGCGCGCGGCTTTTCGGGGGAAATCTGGTTGCCGGAGATTTCCGAAATGTTTTTCCACATGATTTCCGGTTCATTTTCTTTGGACAGGCATTTCAATGCGGCTTCATTGTGCCAAACGACATATCCGCCGGGTTCAGTTATCAGAACGGGGAATTCGAAAGCGTATACAAAGTCCGGCGTCATGTTTTCGGCGATCGACTTCAATTCGCCGGCTATCCGCTTCTTGCCGGCCGGGGGCTTTGCGGGCAGGCTCAAAGCTATGATGAAAGAAGAGGCCAATATGTCGGCTGCAAAAACCGCGACGCTCAGTTTCAGCGAATTGCCGTATTCTTCGAGGCTCCGGGAAAACCAAAAAAAGGCCAGCGCCAGCAAAATGCAAAAAAAATTCACGGCAAAGCACAGAAAAGTTTTGTGCTCCGATATGTATTTTCTAAATCTACCTCCGGGTTTCATCGCTTGGCCTCCCCGCTTTCAATGGCAAATGTTGAAGATGGACGCGGACATTTTTCATTCTATTTTCACTCTATGTAATCGTCGTCATCGGTGTCGTCGTCATCGCCTAACAAAACTTTTTTCGCCTTCTCAATCAGCTTTTTTACATACCCCGCCAATGTGGCGTGCAGCCCGCACATCGCCAAAACAAAAATGACAATATACAAAAAGCTTTGGAAGTACAGGGCGAAAACGATCGCGCACGGAATGAGGGCGAAACAAAACGCCCAGGTTTTTTGCTTGAACAGCTTGTCATGGACAAAGTAGAGACCCATCACGCAGAACCCGGGGGCGAGAATATATGCCAAATTAGTGAAAACAATGGATGTGAGGAGGTATTTTCGCGGCGAAACAAAGAAAGACGCAGAAATGGAGATAATCGCCGCCACCGCCGAAACAAGGGAAAGATTGAGCCGCCAATATTTGCCCTTTATTTTTTTCCTGCCGGGATTCGCCATGGGTATGAAAATATTGTACGCGTATCTGAAAAGCGAAGTGGACAGATAGGCCATCGCGGAACTGAACATCACGAACAAAGCGGGGGACAAAGCTTTCATGTTTTTTACGAATTCCAGTATGTACGAGTCTTTGTCGGCTTCCGGCAGCGCCAAAAATTCCGGGAGCTGCGCGGCGGCGATCTGAACGGCGTCAGTCAGGACTGCATCGAAGGCAATTGAAAGCATGCCCAACGAAAAGGAGCCGGATGTCGCAAGAAAATAAAGGGCGATCAGAAAAATGCAGAACACGGTCAAAAAACAGGCGGCGCCCACGGTGATTTTCGTCCTGGGCCACTTTCTTTTCACCCCGAAATAAATAAGCGCCCCCACTATGGCATAGGTTGCGCCCGCCAATGAATTTGCGGCATTCCCGCAAATCGGGTAAAGTATCAAAAAACTCGCCGCCGCAGAAACGGCCGCCGCGATCAGGCATACAAGCGTGGGCGAAATCAAAAACAGCGCGCAGGCGAACAAAGCGGAAGCGGCGACGGCGCAAAAAGCCCCTGCGGCGCCCATGAACAGCGCGGAAACCACCGAAAGAAAAAGGGACGCCGAAATCAAAACAAAAATTTCGACTATTTGGGATACATTTCCGCCTTTTGAAGTCTTTTCGCCTTTTTTCGTATCATTCATAATAGTCCGCAGCCACACTTTTCGGCTGTGCCTCCCCGCGTATATATCTTGGCTGTTATCCATTATATCACTTTTTTGAAAATTTTCGGATAAATTTTTGCGAAAATTTATCTTTTGAATTGTAACTTTTTTTGTTTTTTGTTGCTATGGAAGAACAGAATGGTGTATAATTAGAGCATGACGCGATAATTTTACAAGGAGAAAAATATCACAACAAATATGGGTACAGAAACGAAAACCCTGAAAAAGTCGGAAAAATTCGAGGGGATAGCGGGCCCTCTCGTATGCGTGGTCATGGACGGGGTGGGAATAGCCGAAGAAGGCCCCGGAAACGCGGTAAGCCTCGCAAATACCCCGACCCTCGACAAGCTCGCGGTCGAATACCCTTCGCAAAAACTCAAGGCTCACGGCTCCGCCGTGGGGCTCCCCAGCGACGAGGACATGGGAAATTCCGAAGTGGGGCACAACGCCATGGGCGCCGGTCAGGTTTTCGCCCAAGGCGCGAAGCTGGTGACGAGGGCGATCGAATCGGGGGAGATGTTCGCCTCGAAAACCTGGCGGGATTTGTGCGGCAACTGCCTGTCAAGCAATTCGGCTTTGCACTTTATCGGCCTTTTGTCCGACGCCAACGTACATTCGAACATGGATCACCTGGAAGCCATGATAAAACAGGCAAAAACGGAAGGCATAAAAAAAGTCAGGGTGCACGCATTGCTGGACGGGCGTGACGTGGAGCCTTTTTCGGCTTTGGTGTACGTGGACAGGATCGAAGAATTTATGCGAAATTTGAACTGCGCCGAATTTGAGGCCAAAATCGCATCCGGAGGGGGGCGCATGACCATAACCATGGACAGGTACGGCGCGAACTGGAAAGCGGTCGAGCGGGGCTGGCGCGTTCACGTGCTCGGCGAGGGCAGGATGTTCGCCTCGGCAACGGAAGCAATCGAAACCCTGAGAGCCGAGACAGGCGAGAGCGACCAATTTTCGGAAGCGTTCGTCATCGCCGAAGACGGCGCTCCGGCCGGAAAGATAAACGACGGCGACAGCGTGGTGTTTTTCAACTTCAGGGGAGACCGGGCCATTGAGATCTCCGCCGCTTTCGACGCGGGCGATGAATTCGACAAATTCGACAGGATAAAAAAACCGGACGCGCTCTATGCAGGGATGCTCGAATACGACGGGGATTTGCACATACCCAAAAAATATCTGGTCAACCCCCCCGAAATCTCGGGGACGCTGGGCGAATGCCTGGCGGAAGGGAAGATAACCCAGCTCGCGGTTTCGGAAACCCAAAAGTTCGGCCATGTCACCTATTTCTGGAACGGCAACAAAAGCGGAAAGTTCGACGAAGGCACGGAGACCTACATAGAAATAAAATCCGACACGGCGCCTTTCGAGCAGCGCCCGTGGATGAAAGCGGCCGAAATCACGGATACATTGGTCGAAAAAATAAAAAGCGGGAAATATAGATTCATAAGGGCGAACTTCCCCAATGGGGACATGGTGGGCCACACGGGCGACCTCGCCGCCACGATAATCGGGGTCGAAACAGTCGATCTCCAGCTTGCGAGGATAATAAAGGCGGTGGACGAAGCCCACGGCGCATTGGTAATAACGGCGGACCACGGCAACGCCGACGAGATGTACGAAACCGACAAAAAAACAAATGCCCCTGTCATGGACAAAAACGGGCAGCCGAAAAAGAAAACAGCCCACACTCTCAACCCGGTTCCATGCATATTCGCCGACAATTTTTGCGGCGGCAAATACATATTCAAAAACAAAGATTTCGGGCTGTCGAACTTGGCCGCGACATTCGTGAACCTGCTGGGGTACGAGGCCCCGGAATTTTGGGACGAGAGCATGATAGAATTTTTGTGAAAAGCGTTTAAATGGGGAGTGTAGGGAACGACCACTGTTCGCCTGACTAACAGCAAGAGACCTGCAATCGTCCCCCACATAGGATGAAGGCTAAGTTGTTTTCCGCGATTTCTTTGTCCAAACGCGACAAGCAAATTGCTTTACAGCGCAAACCCGAAACCGCCCGTTTTTGCGAATTTTCGCAAAAACACTCAAAAACACCAGGAAAATCGCCAATGGTAAATTTAATTTACTGAAAGTAAATATTATTTACATGAGGCCATGATGATATTATATACTATAATTTGACAAATGTCAATAGGAATTTTGAAAATTTTTAAATAAATTTTCAAGATTTTTATTGTTGCGGCAAAAAAGCCATTGACATTTTTCGATTGTATGTGATATAATAAAATCCGTTGCAAAAATCATTTGGATCACAATAATTTCGGAGGAGTAAAACAATGAAAAAAAGCATAGCGACTTTCGCGCTCGCCGTCTTGTCGATTTTGTGCCTGCTCGCAATCGCGTTTTTCGGGATCAGGGTATGGGGGATAGCGGGCGTTTTCGAAGAGGGCGGCATAAAACTGGGGCTGGACTTAGCCGGCGGCTCGTCTATAATGTATGAGGCGGATGCGGACAGGATGCCTTCCGGCGATGAAATAAACACGGCAGTGGCGATGATAAGGGGCCGATTGGATATGTTGGGATACACCGAGGCCACGGTAGCGGCGGGCGGGATGGGCCAAATCATGGTCGAGATACCCGGAATATCGGATCCGGAAGAAGCCGTGACGATGCTGGGGGCGAACGCGGTGCTCGAGTTTCGGGATTATGACGGGAACGTGGTGATGGACGGCAAGGACATAGACAGCGCGGTGGCCAATTTCGGGGACGCCAGGGGCCGCGGGAACGAATATTTCATAAGCCTGAAACTCAAACCCGAAGCGGTATCGAAGTTTGCCGAAGCCACGAGAATCGCGGCGGCCAAACCTTACGGGGAAAATTACATAGGGATATACCTGGACGATTCCGAAATGATGAAACCGAACGTCGAAAACGAAATAAATTCCGACAGCTGCATCATAACGGGAAATTATGACAGGAGTTCGGCGGAATATTGGGCAGGGATAATTTCGGCGGGGCAGCTGCCTTTCGCGCTCAAGGATGTGCAGCTCACCGCAACCGGGCCGATGCTCGGGGAGAAGTCGATTGAAACGAGCCTGCTCGCGGGCGCCATCGGAATATTGCTGGTCATCGCGTTTATGATCGCCTATTACAGGATACCCGGATGCGTAGCTTCCATGGCGCTGCTCGCTTATATAGCCATAATCGGGATAACGCTTGTTCTGACACAAGCGAACCTTTCGCTGCCCGGGGTGGCGGGGATCATATTGTCCATAGGGATGGCGGTGGATGCCAACGTGGTCATATTCGAAAGGATAAAAGAAGAGCTCAGGAGCGGCAAAGCTATAAAAGCTTCCGTAACCGGCGGCTTCAAAAGGGCATTCACGGCCATATTGGATTCCAACGTGACGACGCTCATAGCGGCGTTGGTGCTTTGGAATTTCGGCTCGGGCCCGATCGTGGGATTTGCGATGACGCTTTTCATGGGCGTCGTAATATCGATGTTTTCGGCCATCGTGATAACCCGGTGGCTGCTAAACCAAATTGCCGGCATGAACATAAAGAACGCGGCGTTGTACGGGCTGTAGGGCCGAATAAAAAACGGGCAGGGGCGGGGTTTTCCCGCCCTTGATAAATGGGGGCGCAGATCATGGCAATATCTTCAAGAAGCAATGCGTTCATAGCCGATCTGTGCAGGCTCAAACAAAAAAAGCACAGGGACGAAACAGGCCTTTTCTATTTCGAAGGCACAAAACTTTTGGAAGAAGCGCTGAACTCCAAATACCGGGAAAAAATCAGATACATCGTCGCCAAAGAGGATATCGCCGGGCATATGGCGGACATGGCGGGTTTTGAAGTCACCTCGGTTACAAGAGAAGTCTACGAAAAAATCACGGACGAAAAAGGTTTCCAGGGGGTCATGTGCGTGATGGAAAAACAAAAACAGGCAGAATTGTCATACGAAAAGCCCGTGGTCATCCTGTGCTCGGTGAGGGATCCGGGAAATGTGGGCACGGTTATACGAACTGCGGACGCGCTCTGCGATGCGGACATAATTTTGTCGGGAGACTGCGCGGACATATATTCGAACAAAACGCAAAGGGCCGCCATGGGTGCGGTTTTCAGGCAAAACATAAAAATAAGCGAAAACATCGGGGAAGATATTGCAAAGCTCAAAAAAAACGGATATAATGTGTTTGCGGCGCATTTGGACAAAGATTCGCGGCATATCGGCGAGATTGAATTCGGGGCCAAAACGGCGGTCGCCTTCGGAAACGAGGGGAAAGGGCTCGATATGCGAACCACGGAAATCTGCGGCAAAAAAATGACGATCCCGATACGCGGAAAAAGCGATTCGCTGAACGTTTCGATCGCGGCGGCGATCGTGCTTTGGGAAATGGGGAAAGCGAACAAATACAAAAAACGGGCAAATTGAGCCGGGGAGGGAAAATATCATGTCCGACGATTTATACTATATATGGCTGTCCGAAGCCTGCGGGGCGGGGAGCGCGCTGCCGCAGAAACTTCTCGGCATATTCAAAAACGCCGAGAACATATATCTCGCGAAAAAAGACGAGTTCAAAGAAAAATGCGATTTCGAAATGGACGAAGGGATTTTCGAAAAGCTCTGCGCCAAAGAACTCGGAAATGCCGAAAAGGCGCTTGAGTTCTGCGCGAAAAACAACGTTTCTGTGCTGAACTGCGACGACGCCCTGTATCCGGGCCGGCTGCGCGGCATCCGGGCTTTTCCCGCCGTGCTGTATTACCGCGGGAGGCTTCCGGATATCGACGACAATTTGTGCGTGGCGATGGTGGGGACGAGAAAAATGACGGAATACGGGAAAAGCGCCGCTTACGAACTCGCAAAAGAACTCGCTTCATGCGGGGCGATCATAATAAGCGGTATGGCCGAAGGGATAGATACCGCCTCGCACAGGGGCTGCCTTGCCGCAGGAGGCTTTACCGTCGCGGTTTTCGGATGCGGGATAGACAAACCGTATCCGCCCGAAAACAGGGAACTGATGGGCAAAATCGTCGAAAATGGGTTGATCATGACGGAATACCCCCCAAAAACCGAACCGAAAGGATTCCACTTCCCCATGCGAAACAGGATAATAAGCGGGCTTTCGCAGGCGGTGCTCGTGGTGGAGGCGGACAACAAAAGCGGGGCGCTGATCACCGCGAAAACGGCGCTGTTCCAAGGCCGGGAATTATATGCGGTGCCCGGAAACATAAACGCGCCAAACAGCAGGGGCGCCAACAACCTGCTCAAAGAGCAGGCGGGGATAGTGACCGAAGCGTATGACATTTTGTCGGAATACGAACACCTATACAGCCACAGGATAGATATAGAAAAAACAAAATATTACAACAACAAATTAAATTATTCGCGCGAACAGCCAAAAGAAAAAAAAAGCGGCGGCAAAAACACGGTGGACAAATTGGCGGACGGGATAAAACGCGCGGCGAATTTCAGCGGAGCCGGCATGCCGCCGCCAATCGAATCGGAAGGCGCTCCTGCAAAAAAAGAAGGGACGCCCAAAGCCGGCCTTTCGGAAAAGCTTTCGGCGCTGAAAATAATACTGAGCGAACCGGAGCTCAAAGTTTTCGAAATTTTCCACGAAAAAAAAGAAAAAAAACTGCGCGCCGACGACATCGCGACAGATATGCAAATATCGGAAGTCATGAACACGCTCACGTTTTTGGAATTGTACGGCATCATAACTTCATGCCCGGGGGATTGTTACAAAATAAGCGACAGCTTCACAAATCTGTAAACCAAATCTATTGGAACCTTGAAACGGAGGGATTTTCGCGAAATGAAAAACATTGTGATAATGGAATCGCCGGCGAAGGCGAATACGGTCAAAGGTTATCTCGGGACCAACTATAAAGTCATGGCTTCGAAGGGGCATGTCCGGGACTTGCCCAAAAGCAAACTCGGAGTCGAAGTGGGCGACAAATTCAAGACTCGGTATATAAACATCCGGGGCAAGGGCGATTTGATAAACGAACTGAAAAAAGAAGCCAAAAACGCGGACAACGTGTATTTCGCAACGGACCCCGACAGGGAAGGCGAGACGATAGCGTGGCACGTGGCAGCAGTGCTGGGAATCGAACCGGAAAACGCGAAGAGGATATCTTTCAACGAAATCACGAAAGCAGCCGTGAAAAACAGCATAAAAATCCCGAAGGCGATAGATATGAACGTAGTGGACGCCCAACAGGCGAGGAGGATAATCGACAGGTTGGTGGGATACCAGATCAGCCCGTTTTTGTGGAAGAACGTAAAAAGCGGGCTGTCGGCCGGGCGGGTGCAGTCCGTGGAAACGCGGCTCATCGTCGAAAGGGAGGAAGAAATACGCAATTTCACCCCGGAAGAATACTGGACCATAACGGCCGAATTGAAAAACGGCCAAAACAAAAACTTCGAGGCGAAATTTTTCGGCGACGAAAATGGCAGGATAACCCTCTCGGACAAAGAAGAAACGGACAAAATTTTGTCCAATCTCGAAGGAGCCAAATACACGGCAAAAAACATAAAGAAAGGGATGCGGTACAAAAACCCCTCCCCTCCCTTCACCACTTCGACGCTGTTGCAGGAAGCCAACAAAAAGTTGGGCTTCCAGTCGAACAGGACGATGAAAGCCGCCCAGGAACTCTACGAAGGGATAAACCTCAGTTCGTCGAAAGGCGGGGTGCAGGGGCTGATCACATATATGCGTACTGATTCCCAGAGGATATCGGCGGAGGCGAAAGAAGCCGCCAAAGAATACATAACCGAAAAATACGGCGAAAAATTTTACCCGGAAACCCCGAAAGATTACAAAACCGACAAAAACGCGCAAGACGCGCATGAGGCGATACGCCCTTCGCATTTAAAAGATTATGATCCCGAAACCATAAAAAAATCCTTAGGCGCAGACCAGTACAAAATATACAAGCTCATCTGGGACAGGTTTTTGTCGAGCCAGATGCAGTCCGCCTCGCTGGACACCGTAAATGCCGAAATCGAGGCGGGCGGGCATATATTCAAGGCGTCGGGCTATACGATGAATTTTCCGGGATATTTGGCCGTATATGAGGAAACTGCGGACGAGAGCGAGAAAAAAAGCGACAAAGACAATTTCGAAGACTTTGACGAAAAAGAAAAGAAACTCCCCGAATTGAAAGAAGGCGAAGAACTCGGCCTGAACAAACTCAGCCACAGCCAAAATTTCACCCAGCCGCCCTATCGGTACACCGAGGCCGCGCTCATAAAAGTCCTAAAGGAACAGGGCATCGGAAGGCCGAGCACATATGCGCCCACGCTCACCACCATATTGCAAAGGGGGTATGTGGAAAGGGACGGCAAATCGTTGAAACCCACGGCGCTGGGGGAAATAACCACGAATGTGATGAAAAACAACTTCAGCGACATAGTGAACTACGGCTTCACCGCAAAAATGGAAGAAGATCTCGACGAAATCGAGGAGGGCAAAAAAGACTATATAAGCGTTTTGGAAAAATTTTACGCCGATTTCAAAAAGAGCTTGGACGAAGCGGAAGTAAATATAGGCAAAGAAGAGATAGTGGTGCCCGAAACCGAAATAGATTATCTGTGCGAAAACTGCGGCAAGAAATTGATCGTCAAAAACGGCAGGTTCGGCAGGTTCGCAGCTTGCCCGAGCTACCCGGAATGCAAATTCACCATGCGCCTTGACAGAGAAGGCAACGTGATAAAAAAAGAGCAGCAGGGCCAAGTTCAAAAAACCGACATAATATGCGAGCTCTGCGGCGAATTCATGGTCATAAGGAAAGGGCGTTTCGGAAATTTTTACGCCTGCTCGAATTACCCCAAATGCAAAAACACGAAACCCATAAACGTAGAAATGGCGGATGCCTCCTGCCCTTTGTGCGGGGGCAAGCTTCTCCAGAAACGCGGGAAGAACAAGATGTACTTTTACAGCTGCGAAAAATACCCGGAATGCAAATTTTCGATCTGGGATTTGCCGCTGAAAGAAAAATGCCCGAAATGCGGTTCGCTCATGCTCCAGAAAAAAGGCAAGGATTTCGTGTACTGTTACGACAAAAACTGCGGTTACCAGGAAAAGCGCGAAATGCCGGAAAAACCGGAAAAACAGGAAATGGCCGGAGGGGAATCGGAAGTTGAATGAAATAAACGTCATAGGGGCGGGGCTCGCCGGCTGCGAGGCCGCTTGGCAAGCGGCCGCCAGGGGAGCCAAAACGAGGCTTTTCGAAATGAAGCCCGCGAAATTTTCCCCGGCCCACACAAGCGAAAACTTCGCGGAGCTCGTTTGCTCAAACTCGTTCAAATCGGAGAGCGTGGAAAATGCCTCGGGGCTGTTAAAAAAGGAACTCGAAATCGGCGGCAGCCTCATAATGGAAGCGGCATACAGCTCCAAAGTTCCGGCGGGCGGGGCATTGGCTGTGGACAGGGAAAAATTTTCAAGCTATGTGACCCAAAAAATAAAGTCAAACGAAAACATCGAAATCATGACCGGAGAGATCACAAAGCTCGAAAGGGACAAAATCAACATAATCGCCACGGGCCCCCTTACTTCCGATGGCTTGCAGGAAGAAATAAAAAACATCGTCGGCGAAAACTGCCTGTATTTTTTCGATGCGGCCGCCCCCATAGTCGATGCGAAGTCAATCGACTTTGCAAGCGCGTTTTGCGCCTCGAGATACGGCAAAGGCGAAAAGGACTATATAAACTGCCCCATGACAAAAGAAGAGTACGAAACGTTTCGCAGCGCGCTCGTATCGGCCGAAACGGCAAAACTCCGTGGTTTTGAAAAGGAAGAAATCGAAAATAACCTGTTTGAGGGCTGCATGCCGGTCGAAGAAGCGGCAAAAAGGGGCGAAGCGACCTTGCTTTTCGGATGCATGAAACCGGTGGGGCTAATCGACGCGCGAACGGGAAGGCAACCCTATGCGGTGGCGCAATTGAGGCAGGACAACAGCGAAGGGACGATGTACAATATCGTGGGCTTTCAGACGAACCTGACATTTTCCGAACAAAAGAGGGTGTTTTCGCTGATCCCCGCGCTTGCCAACTGCGAAATTTTGCGTTACGGCGTGATGCACAAAAACACATACATAAATTCCCCCAGGCTGCTCGACTGCTCATACAACCTGAAAAAAGACAAAAACATATATTTTGCCGGGCAGATAACCGGGACTGAAGGCTATATATGTTCCGCAAGCTCGGGATTTGTGGCCGGAGTTGCGGCGGCTGCAAAAATCGCGGACTCAAATTTTTCGGCCTTTCCAAGATTTACCGCGATCGGCGCGCTCGCGCACTATATAAGCGACGAAAGCGTGGGGGATTTCCAGCCTATGGGGATAAATTTCGGGATAATCGAAAGCCCGAAAGAAAAAATAAAAGGCGGTAAAAAATCCATCAAGCAAAAAACGGCGGAGATCGCCCTCGAATACATGAAATTTTGGAAAAATTCGCAAAAATAAAAAAAAGATGTTGAAAAACGCGGCAGGATATAGTATAATAAATTCTGGAATATGACATATTTGGGAAATGGAAGATTTGTATTATGAAAATATTGTTGGACGTTATGGGCGGGGACTATGCCCCGGTTGAAAGCGTGAAAGGGGCGGCGCTCGCGGTGGATGAGCTCGATCTTGAGGTTGCGCTTGTCGGGGACGAAAACAAAATAAATCGGGTTATCGAAGAAAACGGCTTGCCGAAAAAAAACATTGAAATCATACACGCCGAAAAAGCCATAACCATGGAGGATGACCCGATTTCGGTGGTCAAGGAAAACAAGGATTCATCCATGGGCGTCTGTTTCCGGCTGCTGGCCGACGACAAAGGCGGCAAATTGTGCGCGATGGTTTCCGCGGGCAATTCGGGTGCGCTCTTAGCCGGCTCGACGCTTGTGGTCAAACGCATAAACGATATAAAGAGGGCGGCGATTGCAGTCGTTTTGCCGTATGAGAGGAAATCGCTGCTCATCGACGCAGGGGCCAACCTCGACATAAAGGCCGAATATCTGAAGCAGTTTGGATTCATGGGCTCCATATACATGAAAAAAATATTCGGGATAGAAAACCCCACGGTGGGGCTGGCAAACAACGGGGCCGAAAAAAGCAAGGGCACAGCGGAGCACGTAGAGGCCTACAGACTGCTTTCCGAGACAAAAACCATAAATTTCATAGGCAACATCGAAGGCAGGGACATAACGATGGATTGCAGCGACGTTTTGGTCACCGATGGCTTCACGGGGAACATGATCCTGAAACTCACCGAAGGATTTGGGCTTTTCATGGACAAGAAACTTAAATCCATGTTTTTGCGGGATGTTTTCACTAAGGTGTCGGCGGCTTTGGTAAAAAACTCGCTGAAAGAACTCAAAAAATCCTTCGACCAATCCGAATACGGGGGCGCGCCGCTTCTGGGCGTGAAAAAACCGGTTATAAAAGCGCACGGCAGCTCGGATGCGAAAGCGATCAAAAACGCGATACGCCAGGCCAAGTTTTGCGTGGAAACGAATTTGACCGAAGAAATCGAAATGCAGAGCAGGATCAACAAATGAGTGGCAAGGGCGCAAAGCTCGCGGCCGCCTGATTAACGGAAGAATGGAAAACGAAAACGAGGGGCAAAAAAGTGAATGACGAAGAACGTGCGCGAAATTTCGCGAAAAAAATAGGATACGAATACAAAAACGCTTTTTTGCTCACCGCCGCCTTGACCCATTCGTCTTATGCAAACGAGATGAAATCCAAAGGCGTGAAAGCGGAATGCAATGAACGGCTGGAATTTTTGGGCGATGCGGTGCTTTCATTGGTTACCTCCGAATACATATACATGAAATTAAAAGGTTGCAAAGAAGGGGAGCTCACCCGCATCAGGGCTACTGTGGTTTGCGAGGATTCCTTGTTTTCTTTCGCCGAATCCATCGGGTTGGGCGAAGAACTGTTTTTGGGCAAAGGGGAAATAGCTTCAAACGGAAGGCGCAGGAAATCGACCCTCGCGGATGCTTTCGAAGCGGTGCTGGGCTCGATTTTCATAGATGGGGGAATAGAGGCCGCAAAAAATTTTTTGATTGGCTTCATCGAAGCGCCGATTGCCGAAATAGTGAAAGAGGGCGAAACAAAAGATTACAAAAGCCTGCTGCAGCAGATAATCCAGCAAAACAGCGGGGAAACGCTCGAATATGTGCTGACGGGCGAAATGGGCCCTCCACACGAAAAAATTTTCGAAGTTCGCGCCATGCTCAACAGCAACGTATTGGGCGAAGGAAAAGGGTCGTCGAAAAAAGCCGCGGAGCAGGGCGCCGCAAAAGAAGCGCTCGCATTGTTCGGGTATTGACCGAAAAATATAAATAAAAAACGGGGAAAATCAAATGTATCTAAAAACGGTGGAGCTGACCGGGTTCAAATCGTTTCCCTTGAAAACCTCGATAAGTTTCGAAAAAGGGATAACTGCCATAGTGGGTCCGAACGGAAGCGGAAAATCGAACATATCGGATGCGGTGCGCTGGGTCTTCGGGGAGATGTCGTCCAAAATCCTGAGAGGGGCAAAAATGGAAGACGTCATTTTCGGCGGCACCAAGGAAATAAAGGCATCGAGCTACGCAAAAGTATCGCTCACAATCGACAATTCCGACAAACTCGTAGATTGCGATCACAGCGAAATAAAAATAACCAGGCTGCTTTCGAGATCGGGGGAAAGCGGCTATTTCATAAACGACAAAAGCGTGAGGCTCAAAGACATATACGAACTTTTTCTGAATACCGGGGTGGGCAGGGAAGGCTATTCCATAATCGGCCAGGGGAGGATAGCCGAACTGATCTCGAAAAAAAGCGAAGACAGGAGGAGCATTTTCGAGGAAGCATCCGGAATTTCCAAATATAGATACAAAAAATCCGAAGCCGAAAAAAAACTGTACGAAGTAAAAGACAACCTGACAAGGGTCAAGGACATCATATTCGGACTTGAAGAACGCCTCGAGCCTTTGAGGCTCGCATCGGAAAAAGCGAAAAAATTCCTCGATTTGCGCGACAGGAAGAAAGCGCTTGAAATATACGCATGGGTGAACGCGATCGAAAAAATGCAGGGCGAATTCGAAAAAATAATAGGCGACTACGAAATCTCAAAATTCAATTTCGAGAGCGCCGACGCGCAAATATACAGGCTGAACGAAAAAAGCGACAATCTTTACGATAAAATCGCAAAAATAGACGCGGCCCGCGAAAACAGGAAAAACGAAAATTTAAGAATCCAAAAAAGCGCGATGGAAAAAAAAGCGGAAATCGAAATAAAAAAGAACGACGTCGCAAAAATCGAAGACGAAATAAAAATCAACCGGCATGAATTCGGGAAAAACATCGCGGAAATCGAAAACGCGGAAAAAGAAATCGCGGCCAAAACCGAAAGCATAGACAAAATAAGCTCTGAATACAAAACGGTCGAAATGGAAATAGAAGACGTCGTTTCATATTTGGAACACGTCGATTCGAAGCTTTCGGGGCAAAACATAAAAATCGAAGAAGCGACCAACGCCATATTCGAGCTGAACGCCGAAATAAACGCATTGAAAATAAAAATTTCGGAAGAAAATTCCGAAATGAAGCATATCTCGGAAAGAAGGGGGATCCTCTCGGCCGAAATCGAAAAATTATCAGAAACAAAAGAAAAAAACGAAAAAGATTTGGACAATTTGAACGCCAAAAAAATATCGGCCGAACGATCGAAAGAAAAAACGGCGGCGGAATCAAAAGATACGGAAGATAAATTGTCCGATCTTCAAAAAGCGGAAAAAACGAAAAGAAAGGAATATGAGGCGCTGTATCTGGAGTGCGAAAAAAACGAGCGCTACATACAGTCGCTCGAATATATATACGACAACATGGAGGGATACCCCGAAAGCGTGAAGAGCGTCATAAAAGGCAAGCTCAAAGGGGTAAAAGGCACTGTGGCCCAGCTTTTGGAAGTGGATGAAAAATACGCCCCGGCGATCGAAACCGCCCTCTCGCAAAATTTGCAGAATATAATCGTGGACGACGAGGAAGCGGCAAAAGAAGCGATAAAATATCTGAAAAACAACAATTTGGGGCGGGCGACATTTTACCCGGTTTCGATAATCAAAGGCAGGGCAATAGAACGCGACAAACTCGAATACCTGAAACGAAACAACAACGCCTCCGGCTTTATAGACGCGGGGAGCAATCTGGTGAAATGCGACCCCAAATACGAAAACATAATAAAATATCTTTTAGGCAGGGCGATAATCTGCGACAATATAACAAATGCCGCGAAAATCGCGGAAAAAACGGATTATTCATATAAAATAGTCACCCTTGACAGCCAGGTGATAAATGCGGGCGGTTCGTTTACCGGAGGCTCGAGCATCAAAAAAGGCTCGCTTTTGTCAAGCAAGAACGAAATAGAAAACCTAAAAAAGAAAAACGCGGAATATAAAAAAAGGCAAAACGAAATCCAAAAACAAATCGACGCAATGGCCGCCGAAACCAATAAACTTTCCGGGCGCGGAAAAATTTTGAAAGATGCGCAAAACGACCAAATCGCAGATCTTTACAAAATAGCCTCGGAGATAAAACTGAAACTTTCCGCGATAGAGCAAAACGAAAACCAAATAATTTCCGCCGAGCGGGAATTGACGGAAAACGAGATACGCACGACCAAAAAAAACAAAGAGGAGCTCGAAGCAAAGCTTTCGGTCGCCGCAGGGCAGATTGAGGAAAATGCCCACATCTTGGACGGGCGCAAATCCGAAGCAAAAAAAATCATCGAGGAAAAAGATGCGGCCTCCTTGAAAATCAACCAAAAAAAGCTGTATTTGTCAAAAATCTCAAACAATATAGAAATGGAAAACGAAAGGCTTGAAAATTCAAACAGGGCAAAAATCGCGCTTAAAAAACAAAACGAAAAAATATCGGCGCAAAACGAAGAAAAAAAGCAGGCCATGATCCTCGCGGAGCAGCATATAAAAGCCGCGGAAAATGAAATTTCGGGGCTCGAGGGGCAAATCGCCGAAATCGAAAACAGTTTGGCCGAATACGAAAAAACCAAAAACGAGCTGGAAACGGAGAACGCCAAATCAAAAAACAGCATGAGGGAAAAAAACGCGGAGAGGGACATTCTATTCAAGGAAACCACAAAACTCGAAGCAAAAAAAAATGAAAAGCAAAAAGAACACGACGACATAATAAACAAGCTCTGGGACGAATACTCGCTCACATTCACAAACGCCAAGGAAATTTCAAGTTTCGGCGCGATAACGGACGAATCCGGAAAACCGGCCAATGTCCAAAAGGAATTGAACAAGATAAAAGCCGAAATAAAAGAACTCGGCGACGACGTGAACGTGAATGCCATCGAAGAATTCAAGGAAGTCGGCGAAAAATACAATTTCATGTCCGCACAGGCAAATGACCTCGGCGATTCGCTGGAAAGGCTCCAAAAAATAATAGACAACCTCGAAATCGAAATGAAAAACGTCTTCGCACAGTCCATGCTCCGCATAAACGAAAACTTCAAAGAAGTGTTTTCGGAGCTTTTCGGGGGCGGAACCGCGAAAGTCATTTATTCGGACCCGGATAATGTGCTTGAAAGCGAACTTGAAATAGAAGTGCAGCCCCCGGGCAAAAACGTGAAGCACATATCGCTGCTTTCCGGCGGGGAACAGGCTTTCGTGGCGATCGCCCTGTATTTCGCCCTTTTGAAAATAAATCCGGCGCCCTTTTGCGTGCTCGACGAAATAGAATCCGCATTGGACGAGGTAAACGTGGAAAGGTTTGCGGCATATCTGAAAAAATACGCCGAGCAGACGCAATTCATAATAATTTCCCACCGGCGCGGAACGATGGAAACCGCAAGCAGGCTGTATGGGATCACGATGCAGGACAAGGGCATATCGAAATACTTGGCCTTGGACATAAACGAAGTGGAAAACAGACGCGCGGAAAATGCGCAGCAAATAAACAAGATTGGAGCGTTATCGTAAATTTATGGGATTGTTCGAAAAATTTAAAAACGGGTTGAAAAAAACCAAAGACGCGGTTTTGAATCAATTCAACAACATACTGAAGGCATTTGTCAGAATCGACGAGGAACTGTTAGACGAGCTCGAGGAAATACTCATAGCTTCGGACGTGGGGGCGGCCACCGCTTCAAAGATAATAGGGCTCCTGCGGGAAGAAATAAAAGAACGCAAGCTTTCGGACGGCGCCCAGGCGAAAGAAGCGCTGCAGGGGATAATAGAATCGATAATCGGGGAAAACGAGGGTTTAAATCTCGAAAGCGCCCCGTCCGCGGTTTTGGTGATTGGGGTAAACGGCGCCGGAAAAACCACTTCCATAGGAAAAATCGCCGCCATTTTGCATAACGAAAAAAAAACAGTGACAGTCGCCGCCGCCGACACATTCAGGGCGGCCGCAATCGAGCAGCTCGAAGTTTGGACCCGCCGCGCGGGGGTCGATATAATAAAGCACAAAGAAGGATCGGATCCGGCGGCTGTGGTGTACGATGCGATACAGTCCTGCAAAAGCAAGAAAACCGACGTTCTCATAGTGGACACCGCCGGCAGGCTCCACAACAAAAAAAATCTCATGGAGGAACTCGCCAAAATATCGAGGGTCATAAACCGCGAACTGCCCGGGGCGAGCGTGGAGACTTTGCTTGTCTTAGACGCGACTACCGGCCAAAACGCGGTCAACCAGGCGCGCGAATTCAAAAACTCCGCGAACATAACGGGTATAGTGCTGACCAAACTCGACAGTTCTTCAAAAGGCGGGATCGTGATATCCGTGCGCGACGAACTCGGCATACCGATAAAATTCATCGGAGTGGGGGAGAAAATAGACGATTTGGAAAATTTCGACGGAAAAGAATTTGCGAGGGCGCTGTTTGATGGATAAAACTGGCAAAAAAGCACAAATAATATTCGCGTCAAAAAACCTTGGAAAAATCAAAGAAATGGATTATTTGACAAACAAAAATACGGCGGGTTTTCAAATTGAGCTTTTGGGCTTGAAAGACATTGGCTTTACAGGCGAGATAATAGAAAACGGCGCGAGTTTTGAAGAAAACGCCAAAATAAAAGCGCAAGCGGTTTTCGACGAAACGGGAATGGCGTGTTTTGCCGACGACTCAGGCCTTTGCGTGGACTTCTTAGACGGCGCCCCCGGGATATTTTCGGCCAGGTACGGGGGAAAAAATCCCGGCGATGGCACGAAACGGATTTTGGAAGAATTGAAGGATGTGCCGGATTTTCAAAGGACCGCGCATTTTTATTGCGCGATTCATTGCATTCTGGACAAAAGCACGAGTTTCTGCGTTTCGGGAAAATGCCATGGATTCATCGCCCGCGAAAAAATCGGCGAAAACGGTTTTGGCTATGACCCGGTTTTCTATTACCCTCCCGCAAAAAAAACTTTCGCGCAGCTTTCATCCGACGAAAAAAACAAAATCAGCCACAGGGCGAAAGCCGCCGAGCGGTTTTCCGAAATGATTGCAAAATATTATTAAAATGTTAAAGAAATCGTTATATTAATAAAATCCGGTTGTGGTATAATTAAGTATCGCAAAGGGGGCGAGGGGCGTTAAAGCAAAAAAAATCGGTGTTTTCGGCGGGACGTTCAACCCGGTCCACAGAGGCCACGAAATCGCCGCGCTCGAATTTTACGAAAGATTCGGCCTCGAAGAACTTTTGGTCGTGCCTTCGAACATACCGCCCCACAAAAAAAACGAAATGGAGGCGTCGCCCCAAAACCGGCTTGAAATGTGCAAACTGTGCTTTGAAAAATACAAAAGCAAAGATATACGGGTTTCCGACATAGAAACAAAAAAAGAAGGCGTGAGCTACAGCTTCGATACGCTGTCGGCGCTCAAAGAAATATACCCAAGCGATTCCATATATTTTTTGGCCGGTTCGGATATGTTTTTGTACATCGAGCATTGGCACAGATACAGAGAACTTTTGGAGATTTGCCATTTTGTCGTGGCATACAGGCAAAATGACGGAACCGACAGGGCAAAAGTGTCAAAGCTTCGCGAAAAGCTGACACAAGAGGGATACAAAATCGAGCTTTTGGAAAATTCCGCTTTTGAAATATCCTCCACGGCGATCAGGGAAAAATTAAAAAACGGCGATTTTGGCGGGCTTGGCGGGTATATGAGCCCCGAAGCCTTGGATTACATAAAAGAGAGAAAAATCTATGTTCTGCAATAAAAACAAAATATGCGCGGACGATCTCGATGGGCTTCGGGAAACTGCAAAAAGTTTCATGGGGGAAAAAAGGTACATGCACACCATGGGGGTCGAAAGTGAAGCCGCGAAAATAGCGGGGATATACGAGTGCGAAAAACATTTCGCGGACAAATTGAGGGCGGCGGCGATTTTGCACGACATAACCAAAGAATTCGACAAAAAAAGGCAGCTTGAAATATGCCGCGAGTACAATTTCAAGTTGGATCCCGACGACAACAGGGCCCAAAAACCGATTCACGCCAAAACCGGCGCCTATATAGCAAAATGCGAGTTCGGGGCAAACGAACTTGTTTTCGGCGCGATATACAGCCACACGCTGGGATGCCCCTACAATTCGGCGCTGTCCGAAAAGATCATTTATCTCGCGGATTACATAGAGCCGACGAGGGAATACGAAGACTGCCTCGAAATACGCGAGTACTTTTATTCGAAAATCGAAAAAGCCAAAAACCTCGATGAAAAGCGCAAAGTGCTGGATGCGGCGATGCTGATGTCCTGCAACAAGACGATTGAAGCGCTGATGGGGGAAAATTTGTTCATCCACAAAAATACGCTGCGTTACAGGAATTCATATGTAAAAGAAAAAATCATGGTGTAGAAAATTTATGAATCAATACAAAGTCCAAAAATTGGCGGGATCCGCAAAAAAGAAACCGGCGGCAAAAAAGAAAGGCAAGGCGGGGAAAGTCTTCACTGCGGGAAAAATCATCCTGATGACGTTTTTGTCGCTGCTGTTTTCGTTTTTTCTCGCGATAAACGTTTTTTTGTATGCTTACAGGCCATCCCAAGACCAGGAAGACTACTATTTCGACTGGGACAACGAATTTGCCATAATCATCGAAGACGGTGAACCCGGAGAATCCCCCGCGCCCCCTCCCATAGACCTTTCGGGCGACTGCTATACATTCCTCATAATCGGCCAGGACGAGGCCGGGGGAAACACGGATACCATGATGCTCGC
This sequence comes from Oscillospiraceae bacterium, assembly GCA_009782405.1. The sequence goes on along the minus strand of WRJC01000004.1, from coordinate 90,983 downwards.
CATGTTCAACGTGAAAGAAAACACGATATCCATCCTTAATATCCCCAGGGACACATACGTGAGCACCAAAAATTTTTCGGGCAGGATAAATGCGGTATATGCATCGGGGCGCAGCAACGCGATAAAAAACGGGGTGCCGAGGGGGGAGGAAGCCTCCAAAGAAGGCATAAAATATCTTTGCGCCATGATAAAGTACACATTTGGGGTCGAAGTCCAAAAATACGCGCTGATGGATTTGGCCGGCTTCAAAGTGCTTGTCGAAAAAATTGAGGGGGTTTATTGCGATGTGCCTTTCAGGATGAAATACACCGACCCGTACCAAAACCTGTATATAGACTTGCAGCCGGGATACCAGCTTTTAAACGGCGACAAAGCCGAGCAGCTGATCAGGTTTCGGCACGGCGACGACGGCTATCCGGGCTACGGCAGGACCATAAACGGGGTGTTTTATCCGTCGGAGGACATAGGCAGGATACAGACCCAGCAACGCTTCATAGCGGCGCTGATGAAAAAAATGCTCAGCAAAATCGACGTGAACACGATAACGGCGCTTTTCGAGGTAGCGGAAAACTATATGGACACAAATATCTCATTGGCCGACGCGGGGTGGTTTGCCGCCAAACTGGCAAGCGTAAAGCTCGAAAATATCCGGACGCACACAGTCCCCACCAACTGGATAAGTTCCATACTGAGGCTCGAGGCGTACAAAGCGGAAACCATCGAGATAATAAACAAATATTACAACCCGTATAAAAAGGAAATACCGGAAGCGAATTTCAACATATACGAAAAGGATTTGGCGGGGCTGGCAAAACCGGAAATAAACATAGACGGAAACACGATGGACTCGCTTGTCAATTAAAATCATGCGAATGGGCGCAAATGAAAGGGATGCAACATACAAATGGATGAAATAAAAGAACAGGATATAAAATACATCGAAACAAATCCCGGGCAGCTTGAAAAATCAAAAACGCTGACCGGGCAGATAAGCGCGATTTTGGACGACAAGAAAGCGCGCGACATAAAAATACTCGAAACCGGGCAGCAGACGATAATCGCCGACTATTTCGTGGTGGCCACCGGAACTTCGCCCACGCATGTCCGGGCGCTTGCGGGCGAGGTCGAATCTCAGATGAAAGAAAAATACCGGATTTCGCCCTCGAGGGTGAGCGGGCAGGGGAACGGCGACTGGATAATAATCGATTACGATTCGGTGCTCGCGCATATTTTCAGAAGCGAATCCCGGGAATACTACAAGCTCGAAAAGCTTTGGGGCGACGGCGAAATCATAAATTATCTTTCATGACCGCGTATTTTCAATTGTTTTCTTCCATTGCCGCTATGGTTTTTTCTATTGCGGCAATCCACTTTGATTCGGATTTTTCGTATTGCGACGCAAAATCCACGTTTTTTTTCTGCGAAAACCCCGAAAAGAAATCGAGCATGCCCACCCAGTTGAAAAACAGCCCTTGGTCTATGACCCGTGTGGAAAATATCAAATCGAGCATCGCCTCCGATTCTTCGTCCCTCGCATTCTTGCTCTTCAAAGTTATTTCGTAATACGCTTTTGTCAGGGTGTTCACGGATTCGGCCGCCCACGCTTCGAGAACCGCGCCTGTGCGCTCCGGGTTCGACGCGGTTGCGGGAATGCACATGACTGAGGCGTTTCCGTATTGCAGCGTGCTGTAATATCCGTTTTGCGATTCGTCATATTTCGGCAGCGGCAATATGCCGAAATCGGTTTCCATATTGCGCAAGGTCTGGACCATGTTGAAATTGACGATTTCATACAATGCCCTGTTTTCCGCGAATATTTTTGTGGTTATTTCATTCCACACATTTGCATATTTTTTGGTGTATTCCGCATCGTCCGCTTTTATTTGGGCGTCGCCGTCGGACATGAAATCGATTATTTTGTCCAGCACGGATACGGTTCTGTCGTTGTTCAATTCAAGCACGGGCAAGTCGTCCTTGCTTTTTTCTATGACCTTTTGCCCGGTTCCGGCAAAAAGGCAATATACGCATTCGTGCTGGGTTATCGCGCCCCATTGGTCCAAATCCGTCATTGTGCCGTCCCCGTCCAGGTCTTTTGCCGCTTTTCTGCTATTTTCATGCAAAACGTCGAGAGTCCATTTCCCGTCTTTTACCAACTGGTAGTGGTCGCCGATTTCAAAATCTTTGGATAAATTTTTGTTGAACAGGACAGTCCACGTCGCATCGTTGGTCAGGGTGACTATATTTCCCGCCGCCCCATAGAGCTTGTGCCCGATGGTTATGGAATCGTTGATCGATTGGTCCCACCACGGCTTTTCGAAATCGAGCCACGGCACTTCGTACAAATTCAAAAGATACCCGCTTTGGACCAGGCTGCCCGCTTGCTGCATGACAGGATAGCAAACGTCAAAATCGTCGCTCCCGGACTTTACGATTTTTGGGATATAGCCCCAAATATCGCTTACGATCGTTTGCTTTATGTCGATATTGAATTTTTCCTCGAGAATCCTGTTTCTTTTGTACACCGCGTCGTTGATCGGGTCGCCGTTTTCGGCTTCGGCGTACATATCGGCGGTTATCCAGTATATTTCCAAATACGGTTCTTTGGCCAGCACCGTAAATCCGTAGCCGCCGCAATCCATTTCGGGGACTTCATATGCGATTTTTTCCGGAATTTCGGCGCTTTCAAAATCATCCCGGCTGTTTTGGTTTTCAAGCCCGCTTTTTTTGTCGCCCGGGGCGTTTTGGCCATTTGGCGAACCGCCCGAATCGCATGAAACCAAAAGAAACGCGAAAACAAAAAACAAAAAAAATATCCCTGAAATTTGTTTTAAATATTTTTTCACGCCGGACGCCTCCTTATTCACAAATTCACAAGTTTTCTTTCATGATCCAAACGAGCATTTCAGTCCTTCCCCTGTTCGACCAAGCCGCATAGGGGATCAGCTCGAGCAGCTTTTTTTCCTTTTTGAACGGTTTTTCGGAGTACAGCGCATCCGCTTTTGATTTTTGGGAAATGGACGCGCCTTCGCAGGAAATCTTTATCATATTGTTGCCTTCTATTTGAAACTTTTCGCATCTATAGCCGGGCTCTTTGCTTATAGCAGCGGATTTCAGGTTTTCGCCGTTGTCGATGCCTTCGGCGCAGTACACCACGGGGCCGCGCTTGACTGCGACCCTTCCCGCGCAGTAGTGGACTTTCGGGTTTGCATAGAGCTCGGTTACCGGCATTTCCAGATCGAGCGAAAATTCGTATTCCCCGCTTTGGCCGATCGCTACGTTTATGTATCCCTCCTCGTCGGTTTCATAGGGCAATCCGTTGTTTTCGAATTTGTAGCTTTTGCACCAGCCGGGCTTCCTCAAAAGTATGTTGACAGGCCTTTTCGCAAAAACCTTGATTTCTATTTTCCCATTTGCGGGATAATCGGTTTCCTGGACGATTTTTACGCCATTGCGGCAAAATTCGGAATTGTTGTACAAATTCACGTAAATTTTGTCGTTTTTTTCGTTTTCGTCTATGTGGTACATATACTGCCCAAACGAAGAAATGAGCCTTATAACGTTGGGCGGGCAGCACGAACAGGCGAAATATTCGGGCCTCTCGTATTCGGGCGCGAATTGCGAATTGCGTATCGAGGCAAAATAGTCGCGCCGGTCGGGATGCACTTCAAGCGGGTTGCAATAGAAAAACCGATCCCCGTGCAAAGACAGGCCGGCCATTACGGTGTTGTATATCTGCAGCTCCGCTACGTCGATATATTTTTTCTCGCCGGTGAGCAAAAACATCCTCTGGCAAAAGAAGACCATGGCGATGGAGGCGCAGGTTTCGGTGTAGGCGAGTTCGTTGGGCAAATCGTAATCGCAGGAAAAAGCTTCGCCGGAATAGTTGCCCCCGATGCCGCCGGTCACGTACATCCGCTTGTTCACGATATTCTCAAAAACCGTTTCGCAGGCTTTTTTCAATTTTTCGTCGCCGAATTGCTTCGCGATGTCCGCCGCTCCCGAAAACATATACAGGCAGCGGACCGAATGGCCTTCGGCCGTGGCCTGTTCGGCTATGGGCAGATGGTCCTGGGCGTAATGCTCCGAAGCCCATTCGCCGAAAGTCTTTTTTTCGTCGTCCAATGTGCCCCTCATGTCGATGAAAAACTTGCTCAAATAAAGATATTTTTGCTTTTTCGTCTCCGAATACAATTTGACCAGCGCGAGCTCGATTTCCTCGTGCCCGGGAGTGACGTAGTTTTTGTTTCTGGCCGGATCTGTGAAGACATCGTTTATATAATCCGCATACCTGCACATCGCGCCCAAAAAAGCGTCTTTGCCCGTCGCCTTTTTGTAGGCCACCGCCCCTTCGATGAGATGCCCCGCGCAGTACAGCTCGTGGTTGTTCCTGTTTGTGAACCTGTTGGAGAGTTCGACCGTCTGGTAATAGCTGTTGAAATACCCCTCCGGGGTCTGTCCGCTCACGATGTCGTCCACGATGGAATCGATCAGGCTCTCCAAGTTTTCGTCCCTCTTGCAAATCAGGGAATATGCCGCGCCCTCTATCCATTTGGCCACGTCGCTGTCCCAAAAAATGTGCGGCTGGTTCGGCTGCCCTTTCTGCCATTTAAGCTTGAAAGCGTCTATCCTGCCCGTGCTGTAAAATTGCGCGTATGTGGAGGGGATTGTCACCTGCCTGTTTATTTTTTGCTTTTCGTGGAAATATCCCCCGGTTATCTTCACTTCGCATAATTCGATTTGATCCAGCATAAAAATAAATTCCTTTTTCATATTCGTTGCACAATTTATTGACTTCTGCCTATTATACCATAAATGTAAATTTATTTCAAGCATTATTTCAAATTTTTTAAACGTTTTGCGATTTTTTTGCGCCGAACTTCAATTCACGCTGTACAATATTTCCGCATATGTCGGAAGTCCCCACAAATTTTTCGGCACGATGGATTCCAGTTCGTCGATTGTGGGGCGCATATCCTCGATGGCTCCGGATATCGCCTCTTTGAAAAATTCGGCCTTGGCCAGAATGTCCCCGTCGTTGATTTTTATGCCCGAAAGGGTTTCCTCCAAACTCGCCAGCTTGCAAAACAAAACGCCCGCGAGCCCCGACAATTTGGCGAGAAGGCATTCTTCCGGCTCGCATTCGAAAGCTCCGAGGCTTTTTTTCGCCTGTATGAGCGAAGCGAGCTTGTGCTCATAGGAGAACGCAGAGGGCATTATTTCTTTTTTGATCATGGATGTTATGGCGAGGGCTTCGATGTGTACGGTTTTGCAGTATTCATCCATCAAAATCAAGTATCTGGAGCGGATTTCCCCCTCGCTGAGCACATTGTGCCTGATCAGCGTTTCCATGTTTTTGGGTTCTATGAATTTCGGGAGCGCCTCCACCGCGCTTTTCAAATGCGAAAGCCCCCGGTTTTTTGCTTCCCCGACCCAATTTTTTGAATAATTGTTTCCGTTGTATATTATGCGCTTGTGGCTTTTTATCGTGTTTTTTATGAGAAGCGCCAGATCCGTTCGGAAATCTTCGCTTTTTTCAAGGCGGTCGGCGAAAATGCGCAGACTCTCCGCTACGATCGTGTTCAGCGCGTAATTCGGGCAGGCGATCGAAAACATCGAGCCAACCATGCGAAACTCGAATTTGTTTCCGGTGAATGCAAACGGCGAAGTCCTGTTTCTGTCGGTGGAGTCTTTCGGGAAATTTGGCAAAATGGTGGTCCCGACTTCTATTTGGTTCGTTTTTTTGCCGTTGTATTCCATATCCGTGTCGATGGCTTCCAAAATCGCCGTCAATTCATCGCCGAGAAATATGGACATGATGGCCGGCGGAGCTTCGAAGACCCCGAGCCTATGGTCGTTTCCGGCGCTGGCCACAGTCACGCGCAACAAGTCCTGGTAATCGTCCACCGCTTTTATCACGGCCAAAAGAAACAGCAGGAACTGGGCGTTTTCGTGGGGGGTATCCCCGGGCTCCAAAAGATTTGTGCCCGTGTCCGTGGTCATCGACCAGTTGTTGTGCTTGCCGCTGCCGTTCATCCCGGCAAAAGGCTTTTCGTGCAGCAGGCAGGCCATGCCATGCCGGTTCGCCACATTCTTCATTGTCTCCATGGTCAGCTGGTTGTGGTCGGTGGCTATGTTCACTGCGGAAAAAACGGGGGCGAATTCATATTGGGCGGGAGCGGTCTCCTTGTGTTCGGTTTTTGCCGAAATCCCGAGTTTCCAGAGTTCAATGTCGAGATCCTTCATGAAAGCGGCCACCCTGGGGCTGATCGCCCCGGAATAATGGTCGTCCAGTTCCTGGCCTTTTGGCGGCTTTGCGCCAAAAAGCGTTCTTCCCGCATAAACGAGGTCCGGGCGTTTTTGGAACATTTCTTTGTCGATCAGAAAGTATTCCTGTTCGGCTCCCACATTGGCGGTGACGCGCTTTGTTTCTGTGTGCCCGAAAAGCGCGAGCACCCGTTTCGCTTGCAAATCGAGCGCATCCATAGAACGCAGCAAAGGGGTCTTTTTGTCCAAGGCTTCCCCGCCGTATGAGCAAAAAGCCGTGGGGATGCAGAGAGTGCCGTCCTTTATGAAAGCGTCGGAAGTCGTGTCCCAAACTGTGTAGCCCCTGGCTTCAAAAGTGCTTCTGAGCCCCCCCGAAGGGAAACTCGACGCATCCGGTTCGCCCCGGACGAGCTCTTTTCCCGAAAATTCCATGATTATTCTGCCATCCCCGACGGGGGAGATGAAACTTTCGTGTTTTTCCGCGGTGATCCCGGTCATGGGCTGGAACCAATGGGTGAAGTGCGTGGCGCCTTTTTCTATCGCCCAGTTTTTCATCGCCGAAGCCACTTCGTTCGCTATGGCGAGATTCAGTCCCGCGCCCTGCAGCCGCGCATTCCTCAAAGCTTCATAGGTTTCTTTGGAAAGCCTTTCCCTCATGGCGCCGTCGTTGAACACCATGCTCCCAAAGATGGCAGTAATATTTTCCATAAAATAAATTTCCCCCGCAAATTATTTTCGCCTCGTGAGAGATATTTTACCACATATTTTTGCTTTTGTAAAGCGTTTTTTATAAAACAAAAGCGCAAAAAACATTGACAAAAGAAGTCTTTTGTGATAAAATGTATAACATAATCCCTAAACGAACAAAACAAATGATAAAAACGGGGAAACAATGATGAAGATTTTGATATGCGAAGACGAAAAAATGTTTTCAAGCCAGATTGCGCGATATGCAAGCGAATGGGCTAAACAAAAGGGCGTTTTCGCCGAAATGTTCGCATACGAAAGCGCCGAGAAGTTTATGTACGACTGGCGGGAAGGCGAAGACTTGGACATCATATTCATGGACATCAAGATGGGGGCCATAGACGGAATGGAGCTTGCCAAAATAATCCGCAGGACAAACGCAGATGTGCCCATCGTGTTCGTGACCAACATGGAAGGGTATGCGCTCGAGGGCTACAGCGTGGCGGCGATGGATTTCATCGTGAAGCCGGCGAAAAAGGAAGCGGTATTTTCCTGTTTGGACAGGTCAAACCAAAACGAAAGGGTGAAAAAACACTTTCTGTTCGAAGGCGTGGAAAAAACTTTCAGAATAGCGCACGAAGATATAATCTACATCGAAAAGTTCGCGCATATGGCCGAAATTGTGACGGCCAAAGGCAAATACGAGTTTCGCAGGACAATGGCAAAGCTGCTGGAAGAACTGGACGACGATTTGTTCGCGCAGTGCCACAAGTCGTACATCATAAACATACGCCATTTGGATTCCCTCTCAAAGAATTATGCCTCCATGTCAAACGGCGCCGAAATCCGTTTGGGCAAAAACATGGCGAAAGAAATAAACGAAAGATTCCGCAGATACAACGTACACAGGGTGAGGTAAAAAAAATGCCGATACAATGGATTGTTATACATATATTTGTCAATACCGTCGAAATCGGATTGTTGTATTATTTGCTGTGCAGCAAGTTTCCGGAAAAAAGCAAAACATTTGTCCACACGTTTTGTTTCATCGCTGGAAATATCGTTTTTGATACATTGCGTGAATTTGCTCCCGTTGGTAATTTACCTATAATGGAATTTTTAAGCTTGGCGTCAACTTTATTGTACTTGTTGTTTTTTAGAAGCGGAAGCGCATTAAAAAAAGTTTTTTGGACGTTGATTTCTTTTGCGATGATATCTACAATCGCCTATTTTGCCATAACGATCATCGCGATAAACAGGGGAGTTGCCAGCGTGGATGCGATCGCGCCTAATTCAAATGAATTGATGTTGACTATGATATTGGCTAAAACTGCGCAGGTTGCCATATTTTATGCTTTGGCAAAGAGAAAGAAGAACTTCGAGTACAATAACTTTTTGTCTGTTGCGCCGATGCTGGTTTGCCTGATCGTCCCCTTGCTTAGCATCGCGTCGATAATTTTTGTAAATAGCTTGATTCATAATGGAATAAATGTGCCCGAAGAATTGGCATTTGTAATTTCAATAGGCTATTTGGCGATAAACGTAGTAGTGTATGTTTTGTATGAATTCATAAGCAGGGAAGCGGAAAAAAATTATGTATTGCTGGCCAAACAAAAGCAACACGAAATCACCCGGCAACACAACGCTCAAGTCATTGAAGTATATGAAAAAATGCGCGAATGGAAACACGATTTCGTGGGGCATATGCAATTGGTTTCGGGAATGCTTGAAAAAACGGATAAAATCGGCAACAGCGAAGCGATTAGCTACATAAAAAACTTGGACGAAAAAATAAAAAGTTCGTATTTGGACATTGTTACCGGAAATTTGGTCGTCGATGCGATAGTTTCGGCTAAGGCCACGGTGGCGGCGGCAAATGGCATAAAATTCGAACATAATATTTTGTTGAATGAAAATATGCCAATAGAAGACACGGATTTATGTTCGATCTTGTCGAACCTCTTGGACAATGCGATAGAGGCCTGTTGCAAATTAGACGAGGGGCGCTACATCGAACTCGAAATAATTGTTTACAAAAATCAACTCAGCATAAAAACAACCAATGCAACGAGTGGCGAATACAAGTTTGAAAACGGCAAATTGAAAACAACCAAAAGCGGAAATTTGCATGGGATAGGAATGGGCCACGTGAAGGCGATAACCGAAAGCTACGACGGGATTTTCGACATCGAGCCGAGAGCGGATGTTTTCACGGCGAATGTGAGCATACCGCTGGGTCAATTTTCAAAATAAACCATAATTATTGGCACGAAACACCCTTTTTTTGTCACGAACGGAAAATTTTATCCGTTCGTGACTTTTTTTGTGCATTATGTGCCAACTCCCGCACGGGGAATCTTTTTGTGCTATACTATATCCACGTTGAAGTTCAAATGGAAGGAGGGGTGGAAGTCATGCTGAAAAAAGTAATCGATCGGGCCTTGAAATTATCGTGCGGCGCGGTAAAAGCAGTTTTATTGTTTGTCGTCAGTATGTCTACGGGAACTATAAGTTTTTGGGGACCATATGAAGCTGAAATGCCAAAAAGCTTAGTTCCGAAAAACAGCGCCGAATAAAACGCCGTTGTGGGTGGGTGGTCGGGTCAAAAACGCAAATGATGCTTGAATGGCAAAATCATTGAAACTGGACAGGATTGTAAAGAGGGGAAAAAAATCGCATGATTGACAACATCATAGAAAAAAACATTGGCTTTCTAAAAAAACACGGCGTGGAAATGCCGACGAACGACGACAAAGATATATATAGGTATGGGTTGCAAATTCTATATTCCTACATTACGAATATAAGCCTTATATTTTCGGTTTCGGCAATACTTGGCAAACTGTATGAAACTGCGGTGATGGTGTTCATATTCGCCGTGTTTCAAGTGTTTGGCGGAGGTTACCACGCCAAGACAAAATTAAAATGCCTGTCGCTGATGATAGCGGGCAGCATAGCGGGGAATATAATGATAAGCGTCATTTCAAACCGAAATTTATTCATGGCGATATCGGCGCTTGTTTTATCCGGCGCAATCGTCGCAATAGGCCCGGTGACGAATGTCAAGCACCCTGTAAGCAAGGCAACATACAACAGGTCTAAACTGATTTCAAGAATAGCGGTTTTTTTGAGTTTGACCATGGTGGCATTGATGCTGAGATTTGACAAAAATATCGAAGCGGCCGCAATTGTTTCTACATTATATCTATACATTATATCGTTGTTGACAGCGAAATTAAAAACAAATAAAATTTGAAGAGTAAAAACGCAAAAATATAACATAATTTTTAAAATGGCAATAATAAAACAATAGTTTCGATAACTATGCCATCGCTGATATGATTGCCTGATCACCAATTGGAATCGGCGTATGGAAGTTATATAAAATCGCTTGAAAATAGCCTTAGAATTCAATTTTCGAGTGTAATAATCGAAAAAAACATTAAAACAGAAAGGAAAAATTAAATGCAATTTATGAAAAAGAAAATTTTTACCAAGGCGACATATATATTCATGACGATCATGGTACTGTTCATTCCGTTCAATTTGGGCGTGGCAGCTGACGATGAATGTATCTGCGGTTCGTGTTCGGAAGTAGTCTGCTTTGATGCAACCAATGAAATCGCCGCGATGCATTCGCATGAATGTGATTGTTGTCATTTGGAGGAAGGCGATCACGAGTCAGAAGATGAAGATGGAGAAGATGAAATCATAATGCGTGCCTCGACTGAGTGTCAATGGTATGGCCATAGTCTTGGTGCTATGCAATACGGTCATAATAATAGCGGTGGTATTTGTATTGTAACGCCATCTAGACAATGTACTAGGTCGGGATGCAGTTATTACGAAACTTATGCTCCTACTACTTGCACTAATCCTCTGCACACAGGGGGAGGTGGTGGCGGTGGTCCGCTTCCAGGACATTGTCCCGGCTATCCTTTAGTTGTTCTTTGGACCTGCACTCCGCATGGAATATCGCTTAATAAATGTGCTGGGTGTGGTCAGGAATTTGGCGGTTGTTCAAAGTGTTTGTAATTTCTGGTAATCTAAATCAAATGATTTAATTTTTAAAGCGGCATCAAAATTTTAGTTAGGGTGGCCGCAAAAAACAATTAATTTACAATTTTGTGCGGTCACCCTTTTTGGTTTTTTTGTCAATAAAAAAACAATAAAGGAAAAGTGTTATGAAAAAATATTTAATTGTCGTAACAGCGATATTTTTCGCTTTGGTACTCTTGGTAGACGCGGCCATTTTCAAATCCGTAACATCGGGGCCGGCATTGGTGCTCACCTGCATTGTGTCGTGGATAGTCGCGGGAATATTGTCTTTCACGGTAGCTTTCGGTTATGCTGGGCTGCACAAATCGAGTTCCGAAAGAAGCGGCAAAATTGGAGATTATTTGAAAAGGATTTGGTTGGTGGTCGTCATAATATTTCTGTTCGGTTTCGGAATGTCTTTGGTAGGCGGCATAGCCACGTGCGCAATCGTGACAATCACAAAAAACATGGTTGACGGCTATTTTCTGGGAGGCGCAATTTTCCCGCTTCTCGTGTTCGCGATTTATCTTTTTTGGCTGTATAAAAATTTTACGAAATTTGGATTTCAAGATGCGCAAAAACAGGTGTTCAATTTGAATTTTAAGATATTGTCTTTGACTTTGGCACTCATATGCGTGATTCCGATGGTGATTTCGGGTAATGCATATGGTATGTACTATCTCCAGAACGGCTTCTTTGTGGAATTTAGGTCTTTTCTCGGTTTTACTATCGACATGAATCTGATTGATGATTTTGCGGCGCCGGAAATTGTTACGGGCGTAGCCGTGGGTGTATTAATTTTGAAAGTCCTGTTTGCCCTTGCCGTGGAAATGGTGGTCGCGGCTTTTGCCTATATGCGCGGAAAAGCGATATTTGTCAAGCAACATATGCAAAAAAACGATGAATATCAAACGGACGAAACATTTACGATGCGCAAAAACACAAACTTGGAAATCGGTAAACTTTAAAAAACAGTTGCAAAAACGGCGTAAAATGAGAAGAGGAGACTTGAAACATGATATGCAGAAAATGTGACAACTCCATAAACAAAGGCACAAAATGTTTTAACTGTGGGCACGACAACATCGGCGATGGCATAATATTTATGCAAAAGCGCAAGGCAAAAAGAGGACCTGTGTTGTTTGCGATTGTTTTCTTTTTGATTTTCCTCGAAATCGTCGCGATATTGTCAAGGGTGGGTGCGATTACAGGCAATGAGGCGATGAGGACAATAATAACATTTTTCCCTATAGTAATGGGAATTTCAAACAGCATATTCAACGTTTCCATTCCGGGGGTAAACCAAACAATACTTTCTTTATTGACAATATTAGCGGCGGCATTCGAGATTTGGGTTTGCGTGAGCATATTCAAACAAAAAAAATGGGCATTTGTATTGTATGCCTGGTTGATTGCCATTTTGGGCTTGTTGAGTGTAATCAACGAAGTTGCCTTCATAAATGCCATGAGAAGTGTCATCCCGGAAACGAACACCATATACGCAGTCACCTACTCGATTTTTCCGTATCTCGTGAAAGGTTTTTTGTTGATTGTCGCGTACATGGTCGACGGCAAGTATTTCAATGTGCCTTCGGCAGAAAACCATATTTTGCAAACACGCGAAAAGGAGCAAATGAAAAAATCATATTCAAACAAGCAAAACAATATTTTTCGATAACTATGCCATCGCTGATATAATTGCCTGATCACCAATTGAAATTGGCGAGTGGAAGTTACATAAAATCATTTGAAAATAGCTTTAGAATTCAATTTTCGAGTGTAATAATCAACAAAAACAGTATTAAAAGAGAGGTAAATAAAAAATGCAATTGATAAAACAAAAAATACTCAAAAAAGCGATGTTTCTGTTTTTAACACTTACGCTGTTATTGCCGTTGAATTTCAATATATTTGCCGCAGATGAAGATTTTTGTGCGTTTTCGGAGTGCCATGATTGTATTCATTCGGAAAATGATGAAACTGAACCAAACGACGATGAAGAAGATGAAATCATAATGCGCGCCTCGACCGAATGTCAATGGTATGGCCATAATTATGGTGCTCCACAAACAAATCATAGTGGTAGTCCTTGCTATACAAATACTTACTTATATTGTAATAGGGCAGGATGTGGATATTATCAAAAAATTGACGGTCCCACGCTTTGTTCCATACATAACGGAATACCCGAATGTCTCCATCCAGGTTATGCGCCGGGAACTCAAATTTGCGCCAAATGCCATAAAATAATAGGGGCTGGATCATGTCCTTTATGCCATATGTGTTAAAATTCAATTGCTTAGCAATAAAAAATATAAGATATGGCTTAATTTTTGAAAATCGTCATTAAGGTACAAAAGGCTAAGGGCGACTGTATAAAAATGCAAATGCTTTTTGACAATTTTTCATACAGTCGCCCAAATAAACCTAATATTTCAATTAGAAAAAAACCATAAAATTGATGAGGGCATTTCAAATGAAAAAAACAAATTATTCGATAAAACAAAAAGAATTTAAAGTCAAAAGACATTGGTGGATGTGGTTGTTGTTTATATTTTGCAACTCGATAATAATAAGGATTTGCTCTATGGGATCGGGTGACGGGTATGGGAAAAATTATAATTGGATTTTTGATTCATTGATTTTTTTTGTTTTTTTGCTTTTAGCATACTTGATTATTCTTCCGGATTTGATGCACCATCGATACATTGTCAATGACAAATTATTAGTTGTAAAAAGCATATTATACCCTTGCGTAGAAATTCCTTTGCATATGATTACGGCAATAGAAAAAGCCACATTAATGACCTTCAAGGGTTTCGGCTTGCACATCTACGAGGAATCATTCGGTTCATATAAAATCACTTACATGGACACGAGAAAACGCAGAAGATATAAAACGATCATTGTATCGCCGAAAAATGGTTTGAATTTTATGCTTGAGATTGGTTCGTGCGTGGACAAAGCGGTGATACTTATAGACAATTTTGAAAGCGCATTTAAAAAGAAAAGAGATATGATTTAAATTATATTTTAACAAAAATGAAAATTATAGCTATTTGGCGATTGGCCGCATACAAAATGCCGTTATTGTAAAAACTCGTTTTCGAATTGATTTTATCTTGCAAATGATATTTCAAAAATTGCAAAATAACTAAAATAAAAGGATATATGAATATGGTAAAAATGGATTATACAAAGCGCCAACTTTTGAAAGAAGAAAAAAACAACAAAATCTTAAATGGAATTATTGCGAAAATAGCCTCAGCATTATTTATCGTAATCATGGCGTTTTATCAAATTTTTATGGGATTCGATGGATATTTTGGTATAAATTCATATAAAACAATGCTTTTATGGATATCTGTAAGTGTATGCGTTTTAGCAATAATGTTCATGTTTATATGTGTAAAAGAAAAATTTAACATGGATAATTATTATATAGAAAATGAACCGCATAGAAAAATTACGATTGCGGAATGGTCAGTATTTTATAGATTGGGGGGCTATAAATCGAAAACAACATCATACAATAAAAACACCGAACGCGAAATAAACTTCAGCTTGAACAAGCTGAAAACGCTCTCTGCCGCCGAAAGAAACAAAAACGCCGCTGAAATCGCCGAATGCGTAGCCTATATCCATTCGTTCGATTTCGACTTTTGCGATCTGCCTTTGCGCGACGCGCAATGGGCCATAGATTTGGTGCGTGAAAAAAAGGTGGATTGCGAGGGCAAAAGCGATATGCTTTCCGCATTGGAGTTCATGAAAACAATCGAGCGCTATCGTTCGGACGGTACCCTGCGGCTCAAAGAGCGCAAATTCATGGCTTGGGACGTCGGCAACTCAAATTGGCAAAACGAATGCAAATCGGGGCACATCGGGAACTGCGCATGGGACATAGCGGCCATTATGCACCATGCAAGCGACGTTTCGTTCACAGATGCATTTTTAGACGGATACATTCGCTGCGGCGGGAAAAAACTCACATTGGTCGAACTGCATTCAAATCTGTATTTCGCGCAGGTCGCGGAAGCGGCAAAAGCCGGCAATTTCGAGGGCGCGACAAAAAAGGCGAAACAGATAATGGGGCAAAATCATTTTTTTGATACGGATTTGATTTCTCATGAAACGATATTGCGCTTGGGTATATCGGGTTTGTGACAAAACGGCTCGGCAATGTTTGCTATAGCCCCGGCATATTTTCATTAGACAACCACATCAAAAATCATTTTGCCACCGAAATCGAGCCATTCGGCCCTGCGCGTTTTGCCCGCGCCCCTCCGGAAGTCGAACGTCAGTAGATACCCCCTCGCAGCGTTTTTTCTCTCCATGTGCCCCAAAAGCTGCCCGTGGGCCTCGTCGTTGTAGCGCTTTTCGCCCCGTGAGAGATATTTTACCACATATTTTTGCTTTTGTAAAGCGTTTTTTATAAAACGCGGGCGCGATGAATTTCGGCAAAATATTATTTATTTCGCAAAAAACTTGCATTTCGGCCCGATATGTGTTATCATGGTATTCGGGCAAAACGCGGAAAGCTGCCAAATGGAATTTCAGGGGGGCGCGAAAGTGAAAACGACAAATATGGACGGAGTCGGAAATGTGGCTTTGTTTGACGAATTCCACGACATTTACCGCACATCCGCAGGTTTTGAAATATGCGAAACCAAAACCAGTCCGAGCGAAATATTTTCCAAAATCAAAAAAAACAAAACAATCGCGCTCGCGGGCGATTACAAAAAGGCGGAGTCGATTCTCTGGTATGTGCACCATTACGAAAACGACCTCTTCGAAATCGAAGATTTGGATTACTACAAGTCATTTGACCTGTCGCCAAACTGCGCCGCGATAAAGAGATTCAAAGTGCATAGGCTGAATTTTTTGTTCGAAAAAAACAAAATGCTTCTTTTGTCCGGAAGCGGAGAAAAAGAAATTGCGGATTGGCTGCCGGAAGAAACCGGCGACCAAATTTACCTGCTTCCCGCAAGGCGCTATATGCGGATATTGACGGATATGGAGAGGGCAAAAGAGGGGATATATTTTGATTTCATCGACGCGAAGATACATATAGCGCCATCTGTCTATGTGCCCTTTGACAAAAGCGTCCCTGAAATGTTGCTGCATTTTGGAAACTACATCGAAGGCAAAAACGTAATCGACATAGGCACGGGCACGGGCATACTGGCGATCCTCGCCGCCAAGCTGGGGGCGAAATCAGTCACGGCGGCCGACATAAACCCCAAAGCCGTGAAATGCGCAAAGGAGAATATAGCGAAAAACAATCCGGGCGGCGTTTCCGCCAATGTCATATGTTCGGATTTGTTCGGCGAAATACAGGGAGAATTCGACATGGTCATTTTCAACGCCCCTTGGATGAAAGGCGAGCCGAAAAATATCTATGAGGCGGCCATCTATGACCCGGGCTACAAAGTGATCGGCGATTTTTTCAGTCAGGCAAAAACGCGCCTTTCCGAAGACGGTGCGATATTGCTGCAGTATTCCGACATTTCACAGGCGAATGGCGAGGGCAGCATGGACAATTTGAATTCTTTGATCGAGGGAAACGGCCTGAAAATCGCGGAAACCAAAAGCATGCTGCGAAAAAACAGATTGGCGGGACGAATGGAGCGCGTGTATGTTTTTGCCGTGAAAAATACAACTTGACTTTTTTTTGAAATTGGCGTATAGTGTCGCCATCGATGATAATTTTAAAAATTTGCATATATATTGGGGGAATTTTATGGAATATTATTCGCATGAGGAAATACACAAGCAATACATATCGCTCGGGCAGACGCTCGAATATATCTTGGAAAACGAAAACCGGATCGTCGATTTTTTTTCGGGAGGAAACAGTAATGGAGATATAGTTTTTTTGGCGTGCGGGTCGAGTTACTGGATGTCGCTTTCCGCTCATAAAACGATGAAGTTCAAAACAGGCCGCCGTTCGTATGCCGTGAAAGCTTCGGAAGCCGTTTTGTGTCCCGGGGAGTTTTGCGGGGCATATGACAATCCGGTTTTTGTTTGCCCGTCCCGATCCGGGCGCACGCAGGAACTTTTGGATGCGGTCGATGTGCTGAAATCGATGTACCCGAACAGCCGGGTGCTGTCAATCGTCGAATACGCCGACAACGAACTCGCAAAAAAATCCGATCTCGCTTTAAATATAGATTGGGCAAATGAAAAATCCGTCTGCCAGACGCGCTCGTTTTCCAACTTGTACGCGGCGTGCGCCATAATGGCGGCGCTTGTGGGAGGCGACAGGCCGTTTGTCGAAAACTTTCGGGAATACCTGAAAGTTGCGCCTTCTTTGTATTTGGGGCACGAGGCGAAAATACGCGAAATCGCAGACGCTTCAAAAGTGAAGTCGATCGTGACGCTCGGAAGCGGGCTGCAATACGGCGTGACAGTCGAGGGCGCATATATAGTCATCGAGATGGCGCAGTTCGACGCAAATTATTTCCAGCTGCTCGAATACCGCCACGGCCCGATCGTCACTGCAAAGCCCGGCACCGCGGCATTCATATGTTCCGGAGGCCATTTGGCCCATGAGCGAAAAATAGCGGAAGAAATACGCGCATCGGGCGCGAAAGTATACGCTGTGGCGCCATTATCGGCTGACTGGGCGGATTATGCGTTTTCGCTTGGCGGCGATTATGAAAAGGAAATCGTCGCGCTGCATTTTGCTTTCGTGATGCAGTCGTTTGCATACCATTTTGCCCTCTCGCAAAAAAAAGACCCCGACAACCCCGGAAACCTTGTGCCCTACATAATATATTAGGAAAAAAATATGAAATACGATATATTGACGATTTTGGATACCTGCGCCGACCTTGTCGTGGATTTGGGGGATGTAATCCCCGAATTCGGGCAAAAGGAACAATATGTAAATTCGTTTGCCTTGGACATGGGGGGGTCGGCCTGCATATTTGCGTGCCAGTGCGCCAAGCTGGGGCTGAAAACGGCGGGACTTGGCGTTGTCGGCGACGACATATTCGGCGACATGGTCAAAAAAACATTGGCGGAATCGGGGGTTGACACATCGAACATCATAACCGAAACCGACGTGCAAACCGGGCTCGGGCTTCATCTAAAACGAAAAGGCGACGACCGCTCGATACTGACGTATTCGGGTTCGATCGGGGCATTCGGCCCAAAACACATCGCGGACGAACTGTTGCAGTCGGCGAGGCATTTGCACATTGGAAGCTATTACCTGTTAGATAAAATCAGGGAAGCATTACCCGGCATATTGCGCAAAGCCAAAAGTTTCGGGCTCACGACAAGCCTTGACACAAACTGGGATCCGTCGGAAAAATGGATTTTGCCCGGCGAAATTTTGTCCTGCACCGACATAATTTTTCCGAACCTCAGCGAGGCGCTGCTGCTTTCGGGCTGTTTTGATTTGGACGGGGCTTTAAAATATTTTGCGGGCAAGGTTCCGGTTGTCGCCGTAAAACTCGGGGCGGGGGGCGGAATTGCCGAAAGCGGCGGAGAGCGGATAAAACTTCCCGCGCCCGAGGTGAAAGTCATCGACACCATCGGGGCAGGGGACAATTTTGACGCCGGATTCATATATTCCTACCTGCATGGGGCAAAATTGGAAAAATGCCTCAGATCCGCCATTTTCTGCGGATCGGCCAGCGCGGCGAAAGCAGGGGGCGTAAAAAGCCAGCTGTCGCTCGGCGATTTGCCCGGCTTTTTTTCCTGATCGTTTAAAGGGACAAATCCGCGTTGTCGATTTTTAGTTCGTTTTTTTTACTGTCCCGTTATCTATGATGGAGGTATCGACCTGGATTTTGAAACAAGCGGCCGGGGCGGTGTTTTCGATGCGGCTTTTGAGGTACCAATACGCGCAATCCGCTATCGCGTCGATGTTTGAGTCGACTGTGGTGATCGGGCGGTACAAAGCAGCATATTTTTCGCTCCTGTCGAAACCCGCCAGGCTTATATTTTCCGGGACATGGATTTTGTGGTTTTCAAAACAGCTCAAACAGCCAAACGCCATGTCGTCGTTGAAGGCGAATACGGCCGTAGGGCGTTCATCCGGCGGCATCGACAGGATTTTTTCGCCCGCTTCATAACCGGAGGCGAAATGCCACCGGCCCGAAATGACATATTTTTTGTCGAGATGCAGCTTGTGTTCCGCGTAATAGCTTTGAACCCCGCCAAGCCTTTCGGCGGTCGTCCGGCAATCGTCTCTGCCGGTTACAAAAGCGATGTTTTTGTGCCCCGCTTCGACGAGCGTTTTCGCCACGTCGTAAGCGGCATCGAAATTGTTGCTTGTTATGCTGGTCAGCATGGATGTGTAGTGGTTGACCGAAACGCAAGGAATATTCAAGCTTTTTGCTTTGGCATACAGCGAATCTTTGTTGCAGCCCTCGAATATGACCGCCGCCGCGCGCGCGTTTTTCGCAGTTTCTGCGAGGTTGAAACGGTCGCCTGCTGCGGTAAAATTTATGTTGAACCCCGAAACGAGAAAAGCTTTTATGAACTTTTCCAACAGTTGCAAATTAAAATATTCGCCGTTTTTGCCGCTAAGATAATCTTTTTTGGTTACAAACAATATGTTTTTGCCGTCGGGGCCGAATTGATTTGTTTTGGCTATTTTCGTTCCGTATCCGGGGACTTTCGCCACGATTTTTTTGTCTGCCAGGATCTTGACGGCGGTACGCACGGTTTCGCGTTCGGCGCCGAAGCGTTCCTGGAGACGGCGCTCCCCGGGAAGCTTCCCGGGGGCGTCGTAGAGCCCGCTTTTTATTTCCCTTTCGAGCATTTCGCAGATTTGCGCATAGCCGTATTTCCCCTCATTGCCGAGCCCCGCTATTTTCGTGCCGTAGCCCGGAATTTTTGCCACGAGCCCGAGCTTTGAGAGGTTGTCTATGGACTGCCTGACTGTGTTGCGCTCGACCCCGAAACGTTCTTTTAGCCGGCGCTCCCCGGGGAGTTTTCCCGCAGCGTCGTAAACGCCGCTTTTTATTTCTTCGGCGAGTATTTCGCAAATCTGCGCATAAAGCGGCTTGCCGGAGCTTTTGTCAAGCATTTACGACGCCTTTTTTGATCAAAATGTTGCCGCCTTTCGTCGTGTCGGCCGTGACGATTATGCCGACGGCATTTTTGGCGCATTCGTAAAACTTGAAACGCTCCACGAGCAAAAGCTTCGAACCGTTATCTTCGATCAGTTTCGAATATTGCCCGTATCTCTGCCCTTCTTTGACGCTTTCCATAGCGCATGCAGCGAATTCGACCGCCCGGTCGAGCGGGAAAAAGTTCAAAATATCGCCAAGAAGCCCCGAAATGTCGCAAACCGGCACATATATGGCTTCGGTTTGGCAATTCATGGATTTTTGCGGGAAATTGCCGTCGGCGATCAGGACTTCCTCGCCATGTCCCATTTCCATCAGCAGTTTGAGCAGTTCGGGCGTGAACGATTTTGGTATGTTTTTCAGCATATTTGTTTCCTTCCTTGTGTTGTATTTGTTTCATTATTGATGCAAGTATGCGAATGAACGGCATGTGAACTTCGTTCACATTGGTTCATTTAATATATTCTGCTGTTTTTTGAGTTTTCGTAATAGTCGGCGTTGTTTCCGAGTTTTTTCAAAACGGGCAGGCTCGTTTCGTTGATTTGCGCGATTATTTCATTTGGCAGGACAATATCCAGCGCGGATATGTTTTCAGCGAGCTCCGCGACGTTTCGGGAGCCAAGCAGCGCGCAGCCGACAGAATCGTTTGCCGTCACCCATGCGATCGACAGCTGCGCGATCGAAATTTTGAGCTTCGCCGAAATTTCGGAAAGCGCATTTAAAATATCCATGACTTCGTTTTCGGCGCCTTCTTCAAAATGCCGCGACGTGCCCCGGCCGCGCTCGTTTCTGAAATGGCGCGAATGCGCCTGATGGGGCGGTATGTCTTCGATTTTTGCGTACCTTCCGGTCAAAATTCCCTGCATCAAAGCCATCGAAGTGACAAGCGCAACTTTGTTTTCATTGCAGAAAGGCATGATTTCCGCTTCTATCGCGCGCGAAATGATGTTGTACGGCATTTCGTTCGCGGCTATGCCGGGGCACAAAGACAGCGCTTCTTTCATTTGCGACACCCCGTAGTTGCTCACCCCGATTTCGCGGATTTTGCCTTCTTTTTTCAAATCCGAAAGTGCCAGGAATGCTTCTTCCGGCGACGGGGGATTCGCGATGATTTCCGGGTCTTTGGTGAAATGCTTGATCCCGAAGGGATTTATGGGCCAATGCATCATGTAGAGGTCGATATAGTCCGTTTTGAGGTTGCCCAGCGAGGCTTCGCATTCTTCTTTCAGCGTTTTGCGGTACGCCTTCGCTGGCGAAACTTTCGAGCAGACGACGGCTTCGCGCCTTTTGCCCTGCAATGCCGAACCGAGCGACTTTTCGCTCTCGCCGTCGTTGTACATCCGCGCAGTGTCGAAAAAATTCACGCCCCGGTCCAATGCGGCCCCGACGACCCTTTCGACGTCTTTTTGGCTTTGTTCGCCCCAGTATTCGCCGCCGCCAAACGCCCAGCAGCCGACCCCCATGCGGCTTATTTCGAGTTCGCCGCCGATTTTTCTTGTTTTCATAAAAACACTCTCCGATATATACCGGTTGGACCGGTATAGTATATATTGTGAATTGCGCAAGATTTGAAATGATTATATCATATCGGGCGAAAAAAGTAAACAATCACGCGACAAAATTCACAAAAAATTCAAATGTGCGAGAAAGCGATGTGGTATAATTTCAAATAAAGAATAAAAAATATTTATACCGGTATAGCGGTTTTGCAAAGGAGGCAAATAATTATGAAAATTTTAAAGATCACTGCATTGCTTGTTTGTTTTGCGATAATATTTGTTTTTCTTGGCTGTTCGGGCAAAACGGAAGATGGCGACAATGATTCCGGCCCGACCGAAAAAACAAAGGAAGCCCCCGACGAAAACGCGGACCCCTGCAATACCGATTATCTGCCCGAATACAATTTGGGCGGAAAGGATTTCAATATAATAGCATACGGCACGACAGATGGAATAGGGTTGTCGTATTATTGGGCGGAATCCGAAATCGGCGAAAGCTTGAACGACTCTATGTACAAGCGCAATATCGCGGTGGAGGAGCGCTTCAGCCTCAAATTGAATTTCACCATACTTAAAGACGGCGATTTGAGCGGCCGTATAACCAGTTCGATCCTATCCGATGACAGGCAATACGATTTGTTTGCCATTCACCCGGCGCAATACGCCCAGACAATGCTTTTAAACGACTATACGGTAAATTGGAACAATGTCGCGAGCATAGACCTGGAAAAGCCGTGGTGGAACCAAAACATAAAAAAACTGCTCGACATAAACGGGTACCTTCCGTTCATGGTGAGCGATTTCGTGTTTCCCTCGATCATACACACTTTTATGATGGTTTACAACAAAAATCTCCAACAGAGCCTCGGCATTGAAAGCATATACGATCTCGTGGATTCGGGGAACTGGACTTTTGACAAATTCTGCGAAATAATAAGGTCCGTGACTTTGGACTTGAGCGGCGACGGAAAAATGGGCGTGGACGACAGATACGGCTATGCGGCGAGCGATGTGTGGCACAGCACGGCGCTCGCATACGGAATAGGCATCCAGGCAATCGAGCAAAATGAAAACGGGTATCCGGAAATAACCCTCGACAAGGACGGAAAACCCGCAAAGTATCTCGAAACGATGAGGGAATTGTTCAATTCCAAAACCATATACAAAAAGGATTCGGCCGAAATCGATCTCGGGATCCACAATCCCATATCCTGGGATTCGGACCGAATTTTCATCGAAGCCACATGGCTGATGAAAATGCCGGAAATGAGAAATTCCGAATCGGATTACGGCATCATACCCTTTCCGAAATGGGACGCAAACCAGAAGCAGTACCATACCTTCACCGATGGGAGGGGGAGCGCGCTCGCGCTGCCCATGTACAGCGAAGACCTTGAAATGGCGGGGAGCGTGGCGGAGGCGCTGTCCGCCGAATCGAGGCGGACGGTCCTGCCCGCCTATTTTGACAGCACATTGAACACAAAGTTCGCGAGGGACGAAGAATCCATACGCATGATACAGATAATCTTGGACGGGCGCGTGTTCGATTTCGGGTATATGTACAGAAATCCCGGGGAGGCGATAACGGGCTGCTTTCAGACGCTTATGGGCAACAGCAAGAGCTTTGCCGCGCACTACGAGAGCAATTATGATATGTGGCGGGCTCATTTCGACGGCATATACGGCAAATACGAAGAATTGTCGCAAAAATAGCGACAGCCGCAGGCCACGCCGAAGAAACCTGATTGACAAAAAGCTTGACTGAAAACGAAATATGATATATAATGGCTTTGCAAACGTTGTCATTCAAACCAAACTTTAATTAACGGAGGTAAAATGCATGGACGAAACAGGAAAAAAAGCGCGGATAACGAGCATAAGCTTCACACAGCGCCCGCTCGACGAATTTATCGGCATTTTGGACGAAGAGGGAAAGCATGGCTGCGATTTGATTTTGCTGCCGGAGGCCTGCACGGGAAACGACGTGGAGGTGCCCGAAAACCGCGCGGTCGGGCGCATTTCGGAGATCGCCGCCAAATACGGGGTGTACATCGTTTTTCCAATATACCGCAAAAGCGAAACGGCCGAAAGAGTGAATTCTTCCATGCTCATCGGGCGAAAAGGTGAGATATGCGGAATATACGACAAAGTTTACCCTTTTTGGAGCGAGTTTGAGCTTGACCCCCCTTGCGCAATCGGGCGCGACGCCCCGGTTTTCGAAACGGATTTCGGCAAAATCGGGCTGGCGATCTGTTTTGACGCGAATTTTCCGGAAGTGTTTCGCAGGCTTTCGCTCGGCGGGGCGGAAGCCGTTTTGTGGTCGAGCGCATACAGCGCGGGCATGAGCCTTCAGGCGCACGCGATAAACTACAATTACATGATCGTGACATCCACGCTGAATTCGGACTGCATCGTCTATGACATAACGGGACAGGAAATATATTATCAAAAAAAGCCGCGCGGCGAACCGCTCGTAAACCGTTTGACGCTCGATTTGGACCGCTGCATATTCCATGAAAATTACAACTGGGACAAAAGGGCGAAACTGCTGAAAGATTATGCGGGCAAAATAGAGTCCGATGTATGGCTTGAGCGCGAATCGTGGTTCACGCTGAAATCCATCGCGCCAAAAATCAGCGCGCGCGAAATCGCGGCAAAATACGGAATGGAGGAGCTCGCGGCATACAAAAACCGCAGCCTTGCCGAAATAGACAAAATGAGGGGTTTTGGGTTCAAAAATTAAGAGGGAAAGTTTATGAAAATATCCATTGTGGGCTGCGGCGGGATGGCGCATGGCGTGCATATGCCCTGCATAAAAAAATACGGCGGGCTCGACGTGGTGTCCTGCGCGGACATAAAAATCGAAAACGCGAAATCCCTGGGCGAAAAATATGGCATACCCTTGTATTTTTCCGACTACGGCGAAATGCTGGAAAAGACAAACCCCGACGCGATCGTCTGCCTCGTCTCCGAAAATGCGGTGGCGGAAGTTTCAAGCGACATACTGCGAAACTATCCGGTGCTGCTTGAAAAGCCTCCGGGAAAAACCGCGAAAGAAACAAAAGCGATATTCGAAGCGGCGCAAAAAAGCGGGAAAGCCCATATGGTGGCTTTCAACCGGCGGTTCGCCCCGGCATACCTGAAGCTGCGGGAGCTGCTCGCCCAAAACGGGGACGCAGATGAAATAAAATACGTAAACTACAAGTTTCACCGCATAAGGCGCCACGAGGAAAATTTCGAGGACACCGCCATCCACGCAATCGACGCGGTGAAATTTTTGGCCGGCGGAGATTTTGAAAATGTCGCGATAAAATACCGGGAAATGCCGCATTTGGGCAAAAAAGTGGCCAATTACCATATATTCTTCGAATTTGCAAACGGGGTTTTCGCAACGGCTGAAATACTCGTGTCCACCGGGGAGCTATCCGAGGGCTGCGAAATCCATGCGGGCGGGGGGGTATACCGCGCATCGATCCCCATGGGAACGGGGCAAATGGAAAAAAACAGCGGCGGAGTCGAATATCAAAACGCGGACGGAAAATACCGCTTTTTTGGCAAAGACGAGGTATGCCCCCAAACCGAGCCATATATCTCCCAGGGTTTCTATAACGAGCACAAACATTTTTACGATTGCCTTAAAAGCAAAAAAGACCCCGGCAACGGGGCGGACACCGCAGTTTCGAGCGTGGCGGTATGCGAAGCCTTGAAAAATCGGGAGAGTTCGCTGAAATTTTAGGCAAAAAGGGCAAACTCCGCTTTTTTTAGAAAAAGACGACATAGGCGAGATACGCCGCATAAATGCCCGCAGCCGCGATTCCCTGCCAGCGATATATTTTTTTCCCGATCGCCGAAGGCAGCACGGCCAATGCCATCAATATCAAAGCGGCGGGCATATCCGTGTCCGCCGTTTTTTGCGAAACCGTCAAATTCCCGCCGGAAACAAATGCGCCCGTCGAGAGGATGAGGGTGACGTCGAGGATATTCGCCCCGATGATGTTTCCGATCGACAGCGCGGTTTGCTTTTTGATGGCAGCCGCGGCCGATGTCGCGATTTCCGGCAGGGAAGTCCCGACGGCGACGACCGTGAGGCCGATGACCGACTCCGAAACCCCCAAAGCTGCGGCGATCAATTGCGCATTGTCGACAATTAAATTGGATCCGAAAACCACGGCGGCGGCCCCGAATATGAATTTTGCCGTATTTGCCGCGATTTCGCGGGCATCGGCCTGTTTTCGCTTTTTGTCCTCTTCGCCTTCTTTTGAATAGCGGATGTTTACAAAAATCGAGACGGCAAAAAAAAGCAAAAGAACGGCTCCTTCAATTGCGGAAAGTCTGCCGTCCATGCATAAAACCAGCAGCGCCGCCGCAGATGCAAGCATAATTGCGCCCTTTGCGCCAAAGAGCCTGTCCGTTATTTTCCCGGGCGTAAAAATGGCGAGCAAAGCGAATGCGATTCCGATGTTTGCACTCACAGAACCGACGGCGTTGCCAATCGACAATTCGTTATGCCCTTTTATATTTGCGATCAGGGAAACGAAATATTCCGGCGACGTAGTGGCGAAGCTGACGAGTGTGGCGCCTATCACCACTTTTGAAATGCCTGTCACGTCGGATATCCAGCTGGCGGCATCGACGAATATTTCGCCGCCTTTTATAATCAGGGCTGTGCCCGCAATAAACAGCACGACCGCCAAAAATATCGCCATTTTGCGCGTTCCACCTCCATATCATTTCCATTTCGCCCAGATAATGATTATAGGCGGTATATGTTAACATTTTATTGCAATTTTAAAATATTTACAATTTTGCCCTTGATTTAACGGCTCGGGTGCAATAATATGTAAAGGAAAACATTTCGGAGGTGACAACCATGAAAAAAATATTTTCATTGGCGCTTGTAATTTTGCTTGGATGCGCGTTTTTTGCCTCGTGCGCAAAAGAAGAGGGGGATTCAAAGGAATTTTCGGAGGGTGCGGACAAAACAAAAGAGGGAAACGCCGCCCAAAACGGCGAGGCAGTAGACAGCATGGATGAAATCCCCGTCGCGGATTATGGCGGCAGGGAATTTTGCCTGTTCATGTGCGACGAATTTTTTACGCGCCGCGACATAATCGCCGAAGAGATCACCGGCGAAGCGATAAACGATGCGAAATACAACCGCTTCAAGGCGATAGAGGAAAGGTATGACATTGAAATAAATCTCGTGTATTTGGGAGATGCCGGAAAAACTTACGATTATTTGAGCAAGAGCATCGCGACTGACGATGTCAGATACGATTTGACGCACGTCCACGCAAGCAGCATAGCGCAGGTGGTTTCGGCGGGGATTCTGATGGATTTGAAAAAATTGCCTTACCCTGATTTTGGAAATCCGTGGTGGAACAAAAACCTCATGGAATCGATGACAGTCAAAAACGTGCTGCTTTTGTGCCCGAGCGCAATCGAGCTCCCTTATTCATCTGCCACTTGCTTCAACAAACAGATGGTTCAAGACAATGCTATGGAAAGCCCATATGAACTCGTCAGGCGGGGAGATTGGACGATGGACAAATTTTACGAAATATGTTCGGGGATTTCAAAAGACTTGAACGGAGACGGGATATTCGACAAAAACGACCAATACGGCTTCACCACGCAAAACTCGTGGATGCTGAAAAGCTATTTGTACGCGGGGAACCATACGATTTTGGTGAAAGACGAAAACGATGTCCCGCAGTTGAACAAAAACTACGAACATCTGTCGAGGATTGCCGAAAAAATGGTAAATCTGTTCCTTCAAAAAAACGTCACTTTTATGTTTGATTCCAACAATGAAATTGATTTCCCGATATCGATGGGCAGCGGAAGGGTATTCGCCATAGGGCTGCATCTTGCGGAAATGTCTTATCTGCGAGGCAGCGATGTCGATTACGGCATTGTCCCGCTCCCGAAACTCGACAAAGAACAGGAAAATTACCCGGGAATATCATGGGGAGGATTTTTTGCCGTGCCGCAGAATGTTTCCGACCCGGAAATGAGCGGCATAATATTTGAGGCGCTTTCCGCTGAAAGTTACCGTACGATTCTTCCGATTTTCAAAGAACAGCAACTGAGCATAAAATTCACGCGCGATGAGGAATCCATAGAAATGCTGGATTTGATATATGACAATATGATATACGACATGGCTCCGAATTATTACACGCTCAACCCGTATGTGAACATACTTGCCGAATTGTATCAAAGAAAAAGCGCCGACGTCATGTCGTACATGGAAAAAAACGAAACGGCGCTGCAAAATGCGCTGGACAAAATAATCGAAAACTATGACGCGTATATAGATTAAAAGTAAAAGGGGGAATTGTCGTGAAAAACAACAATGGTGAAAACTATGAAGCGATAGAAACGGTATATAGGGCGGATTTCGCCGATTCGGCGGAACGTTCCAAATGGGAACGGAAGTTTGCCTACGAAAATTTGAGCCCGTTTTTCAAAGAAGACGAAAAGGGGCTGACCATGGCGGGAAACGGCGGGATCAACACTTTTGGCTGGTACAGCCGCAATGTCCCGGTAAAAGGGGGCAAGCGCTATCTTCTGAGGACGGTTTTTTCCGTGGTGGGCATAGACGATATAAACCTCCACATATTGAATCTTTTGACATGGCGGATAAAAGGCAGGCCGGAAAGTTCTCCCGCGCAGGACAACGTCACGTACTATCGCATAGAGGGCGGATATATCGTCGGCGAGCAGGCGTTCGTGTGCCACGGCGACACATATAGCGTGGACATTCAACTGTTGCTGCGCCATTGTCCCGACGGGAGCGTGACTTGGAAGAGCGCGGAACTGATTTGCGTCGAACCGCAAAAAAAACGCCCCGTTAGGGTTTCGGCGACAAAATGGCAAGTGAGGCTGTGCGCCGGAAAAGAAGACCACAGAAAAAAGGCGAAGATTCTTGTCGAAAAGGCGGCGGCGGAAAAATCGGACATCATCGTGTTGCCGGAATTCGCTTCCTATTACGACTATTCGGCGGAAGCCGTTTCCGCGGCGGAAAAAGTCCCAGGCGGCGAATTTTGCCAATTTTTATCCGATCAGGCAAAAAAACACGAAATAAACATCGCGGCGGGGATCCTCGAACTCGCCGAAGACGGCACCACGTACAACACCTGCGTCATATTTGACCGCAATGGCGAATACGTCGGGGCTTACCGCAAAGTGCATCTGTACTGGCCCGAAACGATGTTCAACGGGACGACCCCGGGCGACGATTTTCCCGTCTTCGACCTCGATTTCGGCAGGGTCGGCGTGATGATATGCTATGACTGCTGGTATGGCGAATGCGCGAGGCTTCTCGCCTTGAAAGGCGCGGAGGTCATACTGTTCCCCGCAGCCGGGTATGAGGAGAAATTGCTTCCGGCGAGGGCCATCGACAACAACGTGTATATCGTGTGCGCGCAACTCAACAGCTCGTCATATATACTCGACACCAAAGGGGAATGCCTTGCCAAAATCGACCAGTCATCGGATTTCGGCGTGGAAACGGCCGAAATCGATTTGTCCGTGCGGCAGCTGCCCCACGTAAACGCCGGAGGCACGATGAATTCCGGGAGCGGGGGGCGCAGATCCGCGCGAAACAGCCGTTCCGACAAGATATACCGCGAAATCACGCAGGAAATGGGCACATGGGAAAACCGCAGGGAATATTCCACATGGGTTTACATGTGACGCAAACCGGTAAATATGGCAGCCAAATATTATTTTGAGGGGAAAATTGTTATGTCATTAAGTTATCGCGAAAAAGTGGACATCTTGAGGCAAAAGAAAGAAGCGGAGACGCAAAAGAAGCTGGAAAAATACAAGAGCCCGGGTTTTTTCAACACGGACGACAAGGGATTTGTTGTGCCGCCCGACACTTGGCAATGGGAACCCAAATCAATCCACGAAGACCAGACCATACGCGGGGCGGCGGAGTGGGCGGACGTTTTTTACGATTTGTTGGATTCCCACCCTGCATACATCGACCCGTACAGTTCGCTCGCCGGCGCATACATGACAAAATTGGAATGGTTCGGCAGGACTTTGTGGCCGCCGGAACACGACTACCCGGAACTCCGCGTGCTCCACGGCAAATATGATTTGGTTCCCGGCGTAAGGGGCGCCCACCATTTCCATCATGACGCGGGAGGAATCGGATTTGAGCTTGGCTACAAGGGCATATTGGAAAAAATCCGCAATTACCAGGAAATCCACAAAAACGACCCCGAAAAGTCCGCGTTTTTGAAAGCGGAGGAAAAAGTGGTCTTAGGGATCCGGCAATGGATCCGACACAATGCCCAAGCAGCAAAAGAAGCGGCGCAAAAAGAGACCGACCCGGATCTCAAGGCGAATCTTGCTCGCATGGCCGCAATGAATTTCAAGCTCATGGACGACGCGCCGGAGACTTTTTTAGAAGCCTGCCAGTGGCTTTCGTGGTTTCTCTTGGAAACCTGCGTCTACAACGGATCCGGCGCAGGGGGCGCCTTGGACATCTTGCTGAAACCCTATTTCGACAAGGAAATCGCCGCAGGCACCCTCGACGAAGAAGAAGCCACTTACCATATCGCCTGCCTGCTCGTAAAAGACACGCAATATTTCGAAATAGGGGGCACATGGCCCGACGGTTCCGATCGGACGAACCGCATATCCTGGATAGCCATCGAAGCGAGCCACTGGCTGAAAATCCCCACGGCGCTTTGCCTGCGCATACACGAGGGCATCGACCGCGAATTCGTGCGCCACAGCGTCAAATATATGTTCGAGGACAAATGCGGCAATCCTGCCTATATCGGAGACCGCTGCATGGTCGAGGGATTCATGAAAAACGGATATCCGGAAGAACTGGCCCGAATGCGCTACAAGACGGGCTGCAATTGGTGCGCATTGCCGGGAACCGAATACACGCTCAACGACACCGTAAAGGTGAATATGGCAAAAGTGTTCGAAGTGGCTTTTTTGGAAATGATGGAAAGCGGCGGGCCGTCGGTGGATAAACTCTGGGAGATATTCGAACGCCATCTGGGCATAGCGGTGGATGTGATAAAACAATCCATCGACTTGCATGTGAAATATTCGTATTTGACAAAACCGGAACTGGCGCTCGACTTCATGTGCCACGGCCCCATCGAGAAAGGTTTTGACATTTCCCACGGCAGCGTGGACTATTACAATTTCGGGATAGATTTCTGCGCCTTAGGCACTGTCGCGGACAGTTTCGCCGCGCTGAAAAAGGCGGTCGAAGACGAGGGCAAATTTACTTGGAAAGAAATCGAAAGCGCACTTGCGGACAATTGGGAGGGGCGCGAGCCTATGAGGATGTATCTGCGCAACACGCCGCACTACGGCTACGGCGGCACGAAAGCCGACGAAAACGCGAAACGCTTGTCCGACATGCTGGTCTTCCATACAAAAAAATCGAATACTCCCGATGGATATAACTGCATACCGGGACTTTTTTCGTGGGCGAACACGATAGGAATGGGAAAATCGGTCATGGCGACGCCAAACGGCCGCAGAAGCGGCGAGCCGATCACGCACGGCGCCAACCCCGAACCGGGTTTCCGCGAATCCGGCGCCTTGACGGCGATGGGAATAGCGGTGGCTTCGGTGCAGCCGTGCTGGGGCAACACCGCCCCGATCCAGCTTGAAATCGACCCCGCTTTGGCCGCGGGGGATCAGGGCATTGAAAACATAACCAATTTCCTGATGACCTATTGCAACGATTTGGGCGGGTCGCTGGTCAACATCAACATAATCGACCGAGACAAATTGATGGACGCTTACGAACACCCGGAAAAATATCCCGACATGGTGGTGCGCATAACGGGATTTTCGGTGTATTTTTGCACGCTTTCCAAGGATTTCCGCAAATTGGTCGTGGACAGGGTAATCCAAAACTAAAAGGGGGGGCAAACAACTTGAAAAACGCAAAATCGCTTCCTTCCCGCGAAAGGGTTTTGAAATCGGCGCGAATGGACGAAGAAATCGACCGCCCGCCGCGGCTTTTCCGGGCGGACGCCTCTGTCGCAAAAGCATTGATGAAAGCAAAGGGGCTAAAAGATATTTGCTCGCTTTACGATTATTACGGCATAGACACGCAGCATATTGGCGTCGCGTACAACAGCGTCGAAACAAAGCCGTGCGATATGAAGGACTGCCATTACGATATGTTCGGAAACCTCCACCGGACGGCCTCAAACGGCACATATTCCACAGATGCGATAATCAAGCCCGTTTTCGGGGAAATCGGCGACATAAGCCGCATAGAGGCGTTCCCCTTCCCGGATAGCGGCATCGTCAACGTCGAACTCAGCATAAAGCACGCCCAGAATGCGGCCGCATCGGGGCGGGCGGTGGTCGGCGGGGTGTGGGCCTCGCTGTTCACGCAGTCCCGAGCCCTTTTGGGCGAGGAACGCTTTCTGTGCGCACTCTGCGACGAGCCGAAACTTGCGCGCGCGTTGATTTCGCGGGTGACGGATATGTACATATCGTGGAACGAAGCCTATCTGAAAGCTTGCGGAAAATACATCGACATATACTATTTCGGCTCTGATTTCGGAACCCAAAGCTCGATGTTCATTTCGAGGGAACATTACCAAAAATTTTTCAAGGAAAATATGCGGCGCATAGTGGAAAGCGCGAAAAAATACGTCGGCACGGCGATGTTCCACACGTGCGGGGCGGTTTTTGACATAATCCCCGATCTCATAGAAATCGGGGTGGATATGCTCGACCCGGTGCAGGCCGACGCCTTCAAAATGTCGCCGGAGGTTTTATCCGCCAAGTACAAGGGGAAGATATGTTTTCACGGGGCCGTTTCGACGCAGACCACGCTCCCTTTCGGAAAGCCGGAGGAAGTGGCGGCGCAGGTAAAAAATATCGTCGGGGCGCTCGGGCCGTCCGGGCTTGTCATAGGCCCTGACCAGGACATGATAGGCGAAATCCCGGTTGAAAACATCGATGCGATGTATTTTGGCGTTTAGAGCCGTTTTGGCCGTTTTCCAACCATCATCAACAATTTACGGGGGGGCACTTTATGTTACACGAATTAATGCAAAAAAAGAATCTCGCAAAAAATTTATCGGAAAATTGCGGGCTGGGCTCGATACCCGCATTCGAAAACCGGGAATCGTGGGAAAACCTGCCCGAAAGCGCCAAACGATATTTCCGGGAAACTGCCGACGAATTGAAAGGCAAGCGGCACATCGCCTTGCCCGCGACTTTGTACATGGATTTTGCGCGGATTGGCGACAGGTCGAAATATGAATCCGTATATTTTCAAAGGCGCGCGGATTTGATGGCGCTTGCAATAGCCGAATGCGTGCAGGCAAAGGGCGAATACATAGACCCGATAATCGATTTGCTTTGGGCCATATGCGAGGAAACTTCGTGGGTAGTCCCCGCGCACAACGACGGAGGCGAACTACCGGAC
This sequence comes from Oscillospiraceae bacterium, assembly GCA_009782405.1. The sequence goes on along the minus strand of WRJC01000004.1, from coordinate 57,966 downwards.
GTCGAAAAGCGCGTTTACATAGACTTGTTTTCCGCCGAAACGGGGGCGGCGATATCGATCGCATATCATTTGCTCGGCGAAATTATCGCCAAAGCCTCGCCCATCGTCAAACGCAGGATGGAACTCGAAATCGAAAAGCGGATCATTTCCCCGTATTTGAATTATTCGTATAACTGGTCGGGGTTTGACGGGCAGCCCGTGAACAACTGGAACCCGTGGATAAATTCGAACATATTGCTCGCTTTCGCGGTTTTTGAAAAAGATTCGGCGCGTTTGGTCCAAGGCGTCGAAAAAACGGCAAAAAGCATAGATGCCTTCATAAACGGCTACAAACCCGATGGCGCCTGCGACGAAGGGCCGTCATATTTTGGCGTGGCCGGGGCTTCCATGTTCGATTATTTGGAAACGCTTTCGGATATGATCGGCGGGGATATTGGCGTTTACGATGACGAACTCATAAAAAACATGGCCCGCTATATCTACAGGGTGCACATAGATGCGGACTATTTCGTGAATTTCGCCGATTGCCCGGTTCGCGTGGGCGCGCCGGCAAAACTGCTTATGCGGGTCGGCGAAGCTATAAAAGACGAAAATTTGATGGGTTTTGCAAGCGAAATGCTTTCAGATTCAAGCAAAACGCGCGCCTTGGGGTATCATACCGTATACAGGAATATAAAATCGATGTTTCAGAAAGAAGAATATGCCGGCAAAAAATTCGCGCCGCCGAAAGTGCACTGGTTCGCCGAAACGCAAATATTGACGGCAAGGGACAGCGAGAGAACTAAGGCGGGGATTTTCGTGGCGGCGAAAGGCGGGAACAACGCCGAAAGCCACAACCACAACGACGTGGGCCATTTCATATTGTATTCCGGCGGAAAACCCGTCGTGGTCGATGCAGGGGTGGAAACATATACAAAAAAGACGTTTAGCCCCCGGCGCTACGACATATGGACGATGCAGTCATGCCACCACAATTTGCCGACGATAAACGGCCATGACCAGACGGCGGGGCCAAAAGGAGCCGACCAAGTGAAATATGCGCATGAAAACAATGTCACCACGCTGTCGATGCAGCTGAAAGGCGCATATCCCGAAGACGCAAAAATCGAATCATATGTGCGGGAATTTGTTTTCGAACACGGGAAATCGCTTTCAGTGCGGGATAGATACAGCCTGAAGCGATGCGAGGCGCCGCTTGTCTACAATCTTATGTGCGCCAACCGGCCGACGATTTGCGGAGATAAAATCCTTTTGGGCGAAAATGCGGAAATGTTTTTCGAAAGCGCGGATTTTGACGCGGGCGTCGAGGAAATAGAGCTCACGGACGCAAGGCTCAGAGGCGAGTGGAGGCAGGATTATTTGTACAGATTGCAGCTGACAGAAAAAGAAATGAAGAATGAAGGCAAAATCACGGTGAATTTTAGGGTAAACAAATGTAATTGAAGAAATTAAAGAAAGGAAACCGACAAAAATGAAACAAAGGAAAACAATTTTTCTTTTGCTTGCCGCGCTGATGGCGGCTATGGCGATTTTCTCCTGCGGAGACGCGAAAACAAGCGGGCCAAACGAGCAAAAAGAAACCCAAAACGATGATCCGGGCGATTCGGGGGCGGCTGCCGCCGACGAAAAAGAGCAGTACAAGCCAAATTTCGAACCTGTGGACATGGGCGGATATGAATTCAAGTTCGGAACCCGCGACGACGACGCGTATTACCACCCTTATCCCGTGCACACCCGCGACCTTGTGGCTGAAACGGAAACCGGGGATTTGATAAACGATGCGGTGTACAAAAGAAACACGTCGCTCGAGGAAAAGTACAACTGCAAATTTGAAATGGACGTGTTTTTGGAGGCCACCAGCGAAACCCAGGCCAACGACATCGTCGAAAAGAATGTAAAATCAGGCGACAAATCCTATGATTTGCTCATGACGCACATGATGTACGGGATAAACAGCGCGACAAAAGGGGTTTTCTACGACATAGCGGCATTCCCGAACATCGACGTGAAAAAGCCGTATTGGAACAAAGGGGCAAACGACGGCTGCTCTGTGGGCCACAAGCTGTACATGGGGCTGAGCGATTTGAGCTTCTCCACGAACGAAAATCTCTACTGCATATTTTTCAACAAACAGCTGACAAAAGATTACGGAATCGAAGATCCTTATGAACTGGTCAAAAACAACAACTGGACTTTCGACAAATTTTCGGAACTCATAAAATTCGGCACCACCGACCTCGACGGCGACGGCAAGATGACCGACAAAGATCGCTACGGGTATATCTGCACCGCCGCCGTGCAATTTTTGTGGGCGGGCGGAGGCCACATAATGAAAAAAGACGAAAACGACATACCCGTACTCGATATGATAAACTCCAGGACTCTCGACATTTACGACAAAACCTACGATATAATGAACAGCGAAAATTCGTACAGCAAGGAACTCTGGTGGTTCACGGGGGACACAATCGGGATGTTCGCCAATTCGCAGGGCGTTTTTTACGGCAACCAGCTCTGCCGCGTCAACGAGCTGCGCAACACCGAATTCGATTTCGGCATAGTTCCGTTCCCGAAATACGAAACCACCCAGGAGAGATACTATTCCTACGTGGACGGGCACGCTTCGATGATGAGCATACCGCTCATGCTGCCAAACCCGGAATGGACGGGCATGATCATCGAGGAGCTTTCCTATCTTTCCTACAAAGACATACTCCCGGTCTACTACGACGTGGTGCTGAACGTGAAACTCGTCAGGGACGAAGAATCGGTGGAAATGCTCAAAATACTCTTCGACAGCAAAGTTTTCGATCCGGCTTATGTGATGGGCGGCGGTTTTCATGATATGTGGGTCAGCACCATGAACCAGAAGAAGAGGGATTTTGTCTCGACATACGAAAAGCAGGAAGCCTCCCAGCTCAAGGCGATACAAAAAAAGATCGACGCTATGCTCGAAATTGAATGATCGGGCGAAAAACAATTCAAGGGCTAATTTTTGACAAAACTATTGACAAATGAGTTTTTATATGCTATCATATAGGTGCGCGAAAAAAATTCAAATTTTGCAGGGAGGATATTCACAATGAAAAAAGCGGCAATTTACCTTTTATTTGCAGCATTGCTTGTTAATTTGGCAATTTTTCCGTCATATGCCTACGACCCATTGCCGACGGATGTACCCTATGCGCAGACCCCGCCGGTCATCGACGGCAACTTCAACGCCGACGAATGGCAAGGCGCGTGGCACTTTCATCTCGATGCGCAAGACCCGCCTTTCATAACCACTGCGTCCAGTCTTGCCGACGACTATTACCCGACATACGATTTTTATACGATGTGGGACGAGGAAAACTTCTATTTTGCGGTGGTCTGCAAGGGCGACATAACGCCCACGCCCAAAAAGATGGAATCGGGAATGGACACAAGGGACAATTCGATTCGAGGCGACGGAATACAGCTGTTTATAAACCCATCGGGAGATTATTCGCAGACTGCGGGCAAGGATGCCGACAGCTCGACATATGGGGCGGCGTGCATTTGGACTGATTTTTACTGCGAATACGCGGACGGCGTGAAGCCGTTCACTTGGGCTTACGACCCATTCGACGGGGACAGCATCGACGCGATGCCCGCCGTATACGACGGATTCGTGATCGGCGGCTCGAGAAACGGCGACACATGGACGATCGAAGTGATGGCTCCCTGGCTTGTTTTAAACGGCACCGCCGCGGGCGGGCACGACCAGTGGGATATGACATACCCGAGAAAAGCCGGGGACAAGGTCATATACAATTTCAACACCCTCGATTATGAAGGCGACAACGGCGGCCAGGTCAGATACGGAATAACCGAAGGCGGTGCGAGAGCCGACGGAAGTTTAGACAATTGGCAGCAATTCACCCTTGTAAGCGCGCTTGCGGGCATAGCGCCCGCCCCCGAAGCGGTTGAAGAACCGGAAGCGGCGCCGACGGAAGCCCCCGCAGCCCAGGCTCCCGCAGAACCGGCTCCGGCTCCTGTGGCCCCTGTGACGGGCGATGCTTCGGTGATTTTCGCCGTCGTGGTTTTCTGCGCGGCTGCATTAGCGTTGAACTATAGGGTTTCCAAAAAAAACCGGGTTAAATAAAAAAGCAAGCGATTGCTATGCTTAGCTGCAATGTGGGATGCTCAAAATGGGAGTATCCCCTTTGCATGTTTGCGAAAACTGATGACGGATATCGATTTTGAGGATTTTATCATATGGGCAAAAATATCTTTTTATTGGTGGTTTGTATAATGTTTTTGCGTTCCTGCGGAGCAAATGCGGACAAAAATCCCGCTTTGCCGATTGAAGACGCGTCGGATGATTCGGCCAAAATGTCCGCTGAAGGCGTTTACCGCAAAATATCCGCAGAAGAAGCGCGGGAAATGATGGAATCGTCCGAAAGTTATATACTGCTTGACGTGCGGACGGAAGAAGAATACAGGGAAAATCGGATCGGCGGGGCAATGCTCCTGCCGGATTACGAAATAACAAAGCGCGCCGAATTGGAATTGCCGGATAAGAATGCCGTAATCCTCGTATATTGCCGGAGCGGCCGCAGAAGCGAGAATGCCGCAAGGGAACTGGCAGAAATGGGCTATACGAATGTATATGACTTTGGAGGCATTTTCGACTGGCCTTACGAAACCGTCGGCGGTTGAACTTGGCTGATAGCAAACAAATTGAGATCGCCCCCGGCTTTCGGATTGTTTTCAATTCTCGTAAGCCCCTATTATCGCATTGATTGATTTTTCCGCCTTGCTTTGCGCCTTTTCGACATATGACGCTATATTCTGATCGTTTTTCATCATCATATTGGCCGTGTCGAAAGCCACGCTGCCGAAACCGTACACCGAACCGAGGTCGTATCTTCGGACTTTTCTTATGATGTCGAGCATTTTTACCGATTCTTCGTCCCGCGTGAGTTTGTACTGCAGGGCCACGTCGTAATAAACGGGTATGACGCTGCTGTAAGACTCTGCGGACAACGCTTCCAAGATAAGCCCGGTCCTTTCCGGGTTTTCCGCGTTGGAAGGAACCCCGAGCGCCAAAGTTGACGCCAATACTGTGCTGATATAGTCAGCTTGATTTTCGTCATATTTCGGAACCGGGAGCAATCCGAAATTTTCCTGCATGTTCCTCATGTTCGACAAATGGAGCGTTCCCAGAACTTCGGCGAACAATAACGCCCTGCCTTCAAAAAATATATTTTGCCATGTCCATTCGTCGCCGCCCAAAAAAATATAGCTGTCCCTTTGCCATATCGCCGTCATGTTTTTATCGGACAGCATTTCGCACACTTTTATGAATTTGGACGCGAAATTCGAGCCGTTTAACTCGATGACGGGCAAATCCGCGCTGTTTTTGGAAAATAATCTTTCGTCGGCGCCGAATAAAAAAGCGGGATATACATCCAAATGGGACAACAAACCAAAACGGTCGTCAAAATCAGGTTCCCCGTTTCCGTTTAAATCCGCGCTCGCGGCGGTCATCATATCGTAAAATTTATCTAATGTCCACTTGCCGTCAAGAACCAGCCGATAAAGATTTTCGAGGCCCAAGTCGCGCATCATATTTTTGTTGAACATCAAAATCCATGTGTCGTCGTTGTAATGCAGGTTCGCCTCTCCTGTAACAAAATACAGTTTGCCGGATATCGAAAGATCTTTTATGCAGGAAGAGTCCCACCAAGGGTTATTCAATTCGATATTTGGCACATCGGGCAGATTATGCAAGATCGCTTGTGAAGATATTGCCGCAAGGTTGTTCGTCCGGTCATAAATTGCGTCAAATTCAAAATCTCCCGCCGTCACGCTTTTTTTTAGAGTCTGATACGGGTCGTCGCGCACGGTTTCGGTTAGGCGTATATTGTATTTTTCCTCGATTTTTTTGTTTCTCCTGTACATTTCGTCCAAAATGCCGTTTCCGGTTTCTTTTTCGACAATAACGTCGGAAGTCGCCCATAGGTCGTTTTCGATTTTTATGAAATTGAACTCATATCCTCCGAAATCTTCCGCCGGAATAATATCCCATATGTTTTCCATCGTTTCGCCGTATATATTTTCGCTTTCCGAAATCGCCGCAGGATCTGTGGCCGTCGACGATGCATCGTTTTTTTTGTCTTCGTTCGCACAGCTGAAAAAGCATGTCATTGCGATTGCTGCGACGAAGGCTAGAAATATCGCTTTTTTCATTTTCATGGCAGTATCCCTCCATTTTAAATACATTGTTATTTGCAGTTATCGATAATCTTTAAAATGCGGTTTTCGCACTCTTCGCTTATCTGAGATTTTAAGGCGGGCCCTTCCATTATCGCAATCGCCGCTTCCCGCGCCCTGTCATAATCATTTTTGCCATTCCAGCTGCCAAATGTTTCGCGCGAAAATACAGCCGGTTCCCATATGCAGTTCCGCGCGTTTTCAGCCGTATGCGGCTGCTCGACGAAGAGCGCGTTTTTTTCGGCGCATTCCCTCGTCGTTTCAAGGGCGAGGTCGGACTTTTCGACGGCGAACCCCTGAAATATCCGTTTCAAATATCCGGAAGCTTCGTTGTCCAAAACCATTTGCGCCGGGGAATGAACTTCGTCCACCGAAAGCAGCCCTGCGGCGATATATCCATTCTGGCCTTTCATCATATTCATGATCGCCGCACTTATTTTTTGCGCGCCCGCTTCATAAGAGGGCACTTTCGCGTCAGACAGCCCGCCGCTCGTCCAGCATGGGATATTATAATAACGGGCGATGTCCGTTATCGCATTGTTCATCAAAAGTCGTTCGGGGCGGCCGTATTGGAAAGCGCAGGTGCGCATGTCCAAAACGGATATTCCGCAAGTCAGGCAAAAATATTTATCCCCATGCAGCGCCGCCCGCATAATCGACAAAAACAGCTGCTCGGCGATATTTAGCGCTATGCCGCCAGCCGGGGAGATAGGTGCGCTAAGCCCGAGGGTCGGCATATTGCCGACGCCGACTTTCAGCCCGCGATCTCTAAACCAAAGTATTTGCTCGGATTCTATATGCCCCATTTTGAGGGGGGACACTAAATAGACCGTGCCGCAAAACACATCGGATATGTTCGCGCCGCGTTCATTTGCATATATTTCCCATATTTCATAAATCGCCCGGCAAAGAGACGTATCCCATATGGAAGACGGATTCGCCATTCCGTATTTGAACGAGTACAGCTTTTCCATCAGAGGTATTTGCCGCGGCGGAATGCCGCTTATGGGACATCCGAGCATTGATGCGGATTCTATGTGCGGCAAATTTTTCGCGAGTTTTATATAGGCGAGAAGCCTCTCTTGGGTCCATTCTTTGAAGGTTCCGTCATATGGATCAAGATACGGCCCGTTATATATCTCCGCCGCCGCCGATATGCGGGGGTGATTTGAGCTCATGCCCGCGCCACAAAACGAATTGAAATAATCGCGCGCAAAACCGGCTTTTACATATATTCTGTTTCCGGAAAATCGAATGTTTGTTGGATTGTATTTGCAGATGAGTTTGGCGAGTTTTTCATGTTCCACAGATACGCCGCATTCATCCAAAATGCAAAACGAAGTTTCGGCAATGCTTTCGATTTCAGAATTTTTTGTGAATTTTATCCCGTTATACATATAATCCTCCGCAAAAACAGATTTGTTGTTGACAAAAATTTTCATATATGCTATCATTCTATCTATATGAAATTATTTTAAAGGGACGGTGCATAATGATGAAGTCGATCGTAATGCTCGGCGTGGGCAGCACGTATTTTACCAAAGGCATTGTTGAAAGCGTCATAAAGTACGGCGGCGATTGGGAGCTCCGCATGGTTGACATCGACGGAAAGTGCTTGGATATAGCTTTGAATTTGGGGCGCAGGCTGACGGAACATTACAAAGCCGGCGTGAAAATCGTCGGTTCGACAAACCGGCTTGACGTGTTGGGCGGCGCGGACGTCGTTGTTTCGACAATAGGGGTAGGGGGCAGAAAAGCGTGGGAACAGGACGTGTTCATGTTCCGCCAGTTCGACATATATCAAAGCACGGGCGATACATTCGGGGCGGGCGGCCTGTCAAGAGCCATGAGGACAATCCCCGTGCTGCTGGAGGTGGCGTCGGATATGGAAAAACTGTGTCCAAACGCGTTGTTTGTGAACTTCACCAATCCCATGTCTGTAAATTGCTGGGCGCTGAACAAATACAGCAAAACAAAAACTATCGGGTTGTGTTACGGGGTGACGGACATACAGCGTCAGCTTGCCAATGTGATAGGCGCGCCTTTTGAAGAAACGTGGAGCAAAGCGGTTGGGGTCAACCATTTCACATGGATCACGCAGTTTACGCACAACGGCAAAAGCGCATGGAACCGGGTCCGTGAGGCGATGGCGAATGACGAGGCAAAACGCGTGGGGGGCCAATTCACATGGGAACTGTTTGAAACTTTCGGGGCGTTCCCGGCGGTGGGAGACGGCCATATATGCGAATTCATGCCGCCGACGCAGGCCAAAGGCGCATATTACGGAAAGACGTTCGGCGTGGACGGGGGGCATGATTTCGAACGGTACGCGAGGTACTGGGACGATGTATGCGAGGAAATGGAGGCGCAGGCATATGGGCGCAAACCATTGACGGTGCTGCCCGAAGAAACTGCGGCGGGTTGCACGTTCCGCGACGAAGACTTGTTTATCGATGTGGTCATGGCGGCGTTAGGCAGCGGCAAAGCCGTGGAGCGGACGGTAAACCTTCCCAACAACGGAATCGTTTTGAACCTTCCCTCAGACGCTGTGCTGGAAGTGACCGCCCTTGTGAACGGTTCGGGGTTCCACCCGTACAATTGCGGAGAAATGCCCGCGGGGATCAACGCCATTTTGCAACGCGTCGTCGCCTCGCACGCTTTGACCGTGGAAGCGTCGCTGAGCGGCGACAGGAACATGGTAATTCAAGCGCTAATGGCCGATTTGGTGGCGGCAAACAGGCAAACTGCCGAAAAAATAGCGGATTGCATATTGGAAACGCACAAAGATTATTTGCCCCATTTTATTTGAAACACAGATTGGAGTTTTATTTATGAAAGCGAAAAAATTCAGGAAAACGATGGTTTGGGCGTTGTGTTTTGCCGCGGTATTTGCGATTTTCTTGCCTTCATGCGAAAATGCGAAACAAGATGCAAAAAATCCCGAAAAACAAGACGGCGCAGATGAGGACACAAAATTCGATTCGGGCGATTTGGATCCGCGTTTGGCTGTGGCTGATGATTTGCCGGAAAAAGATTACGGGGGAGAAAAATTTGCGATCATATACATCGACTGGTCTTCATATCAGCGGTACCAGTTCGCTGACGAGGAAATCGGCGAAGCGATGAACGACGCGATATATTACAGGCAAAAACACACCGAGGAAAGGTTCAATATCGAAATAGCGCCGATCAACCTCGGATGGGCCAGCGGAATGGAAATTATAAGCGCCATCGGAAACACCGTGAAAGCCGGTTCCCATGAATACGATTTGGCTCTCACGCACTGCGGCGGGCTTGTTCCGCTTATGACCGAAAATTATGTATTGGACTGGAATGCAATCCCCGCGATCAATTTCTCGAAGCCGTGGTGGAACCGGGACGCCACAGAAACTCTCTCCATACGCGGCAAATTGTATTTCGCCGTGTCTGATTTCATAATCCCCGAACCCAATGCCGTTTTTTTCAATAAAGGCATGGTCGCCGATTACGGGCTCGAAAATCCGTATGCATTAGTTCGCAGCGGTCAATGGACCATAGACAAAATGCATGAAATGGCGAAAGTTGTGGCGAAAGATTTGGACGGGGACGGTCAATGGACAGATCAGGACCAGTACGGCCTTGTGACGCAGTTTGACTGGTATTTCCATTCGATCGGACCTTCCTGCAATGTGAAGGGCGTCGCAAAGGACGATGACGGGCGCCTTGTGATAAACGCCGAAATCGAAAAGATGCACAGCATACTCGAAAAATATGATGCCCTGATAAACGACAAAACGATAACTTTCACATTTCCCTACGGGGCGATGGGCGACCAGTACATATCCGCCCTTCCGATGTCTACGGGCCGCGTTCTGTTCCATTTCGACCCGCTTCCCCAAGCTGTCAGATACAGGGACAGCGAAGTGGATTACGGCATTCTGCCGTGGCCCAAATACGACGAAATCCAGGAAAAATACATCAATTTGTCTTGGAACGGGTTTATGGCCATACCATCGACTGTAAATGATCCGGAAAAAGAGGGGGTTATAATAGAGGCTCTGTCTGCGGAATCGTATAAATACTGCGTCCCGGCGTTCTATGACGTTCTTATGAATGTGAAACTGACCCGGGACGAGGAATCCATCGAAATGCTTGATATCATATACAGCGGCTGCGTGTACGATTTGGATATAAATTACGAAATATATATCGGGGGAATACGCGATTTGCTGCAGAAAAAAAATACAGATTATGCTTCTTATTTCGAAAAAAACGCGGACGCAAAACAAAAAATGCTCGACAAAATATTAGATGCCGTCGAATCCAACGGTTAATCGCGGGAATGCCATTTTTACCCGATAAATGTAAAATTGGGGGTTTATTTGCTCCACCTCGCAAAAGCCCCGCAGGGAAACGGGGCTTTTGCGCTTTCGGTTAGTATGCCGATTTCGTCGGATTCGACGCTGCCCCCAAATCGTTTTGCAAACACAAGCGATAACATGTAGCCCGCGCACGAAGGCGCGAGCCCCGCCGTGTACAGGTTCACCAGCACAAACAGCGGATCGTCGGACAATATGTTTCCAATCAGCTTGAGAAGGCCAAACAAATCGTCCTCGATTTTCCACATCTCGCCGTTTGCGCCCCTGCCGTATGAAGGCGGATCCAAGATCACCGCATCGTATTTTTTGCCCCGTCTGGCTTCGCGGGCCACAAATCCGGCGCAATCGTCGGAAATATACCTGATATCCGCATTTTCGAGCCCGGACAGCTCCGCATTGCGTTTTGCCATGTTTATTATGTTTTTTTGCGCATCCACGTGGCAAACGCTCGCCCCCGCCTTCGCGCAGGCAAGCGTGGCTCCGCCCGTATAGGCGAAAAGGTTGAGGGCGCTTATTTTCCGCCCCGCCTTTGTTATGGTTTCATTCGCGTAATTCCAATTGGCCGCTTGTTCGGGAAAAACGCCCATATGCTTAAAGCCCATTGGCGAAACCTCGAAACTTATGCCGAGCGGCCCGTATCCGATGATCCATTTCCCCGGCAGCCTTTTTTTTTGCTCCCACGCGCCGCCGCCGCTCGGCGAGCGCCTGTACACGGCATCGGCCATATCCCAAAGATCGCTGTTTTTTTGTGACCATATGGCTTGCGGATCCGGGCGCACCAATATGTACCTGCCCCAGCGCTCCAGCCTGTTTTTGCCGGAAGCGTCGATCAGGGCGTAATCTTCCCAATTTTTTTCGTATATCATTTGATTTTCAATCGATGTCGTCGAGCGATATTTGGTTGTACAGGTTTGCCCTGTATTCCATCTGCAAATGTTCGTAAGCCCCCCTTGTGGCGCATCTGCCGCGCGGGGTCCGGTTCAAAAATCCGATTTGCAGAAGAAACGGCTCCACCGCGTCTTCCAAAGTTATGGCTTCTTCGTTTATCGTCGCCGCCAGAGTGTCGAGGCCCACCGGGCCGCCGTCGAAAAATTTGATGACGGCTTCGAGCATCTTCCTGTCCGTGGAATCGAGGCCGAGCTTGTCGATTTCGAGCATGGTGAGCGCCAAGTCGGCGACTTCGCTGTCGATAATCCCGTGCGCCCTGACCTGTGCGAAGTCGCGCACCCTTTTTAGTATCCTGTTGGCCACGCGCGGGGTTCCCCTGGAGCGGGATGCGATTTCGGACGCGCCGCTCTCGTCGATTTCCATTCCCAAAACTGCCGCGCTTCGCTTGGCAATTATGACAAGCTGCTCTTTTGTGTACAAATCGAGCCTTTGTATGATGCCGAACCTGTCGCGCAGCGGGGAGGAGAGCTGGCCTGCCCTCGTGGTTGCGCCCACGAGGGTGAATTTCGGCAAATCGATCCGTATGCTCCTGGCAGATGGCCCCTTGCCGATCACTATGTCGAAAACATAGTCCTCCATCGCCGCATACAAAGCCTCTTCGACTATCCTCGACAGCCTGTGGATTTCGTCGATGAACATAACGTCGCCGTCGGCGAGCCCTGTCAAAATCGCGGCCAAATCGCCCGGCCTCTCTATGGCGGGCCCGGAAGTGGTGCGCAGGGTGACGCCCATCTCGTTCGCGATTATTGCAGCCAAAGTGGTTTTTCCGAGCCCCGGGGGACCATACAGCAAAACGTGGTCCAGGCTCTCGTTTCTTTCTTTTGCCGCTTCGATGAAAACCTTGAGGTTTTCCTTGACTTTGTCCTGGCCTATGTATTCCCTCAGGGTTTTTGGTCTCAGCGAAAGCTCCGCATTGCTGTCGTCGTCCTGATATTTCGTCGAAACCACGCGCATGCGCTCATCTTCGTCGTATTCGCCGTAATTGTCGGCAGCATTGTTTTTGTCCGTATCCATATAATATTACTATCCCTTCTTGGTTTGTGTATATGCAAGCGCTTCTGCGGGCGGGCAGCTCCCTATTTCGCGAAATTGCGGAGGGCGAGTTTGATTATTTCTTCGAGCGGCTTGGAAAAATCGATGTTTTTGAGCGCGTCGCCCGCTTCCGTCCTGGAAAAACCCAAAGCCATGAGCGCAATTACCGCATCTCCCCTGACATTGCCTGCGGCGGGAGAAACGGAATCCGGATAATCGATCCCGCCTGTGCCCGATTTTGCCGAAGAAGCGCTGTCTTTGTCTATTTTGTCTTTCAGCTCGAGGATTATCTTCTGCGCCGTTTTCGCGCTGACCCCGTGTGCCGCCGAAATTTCCTTGTAATCTCCGGAAGCCACGGCAAAGGCGAACCTTTCGGGGGTCATCACCGAAAGCACCGAGCTTGCGACTTTTGCCCCGATCCCCGAAATCGAAGTGAGCATCAGAAAAGCGTTCTTTTCGGCCAAATCGCCAAAACCGAGCAAATCGAGCGCATCATCTTTTACGAGCAAATGCGCGAACAATTTTGTTTTGCTTCCCGTTTCGGGGAGCTTCGAATAAGTGGTATAGCTTATGTTCAGCTTGTAGCCCACCCCGCCGCAGTCAATGACCGCCAAATTGGCGTCTTTGTATGCCAATATGCCCTCTATGTGATAATACATATTTTTTCACTCCTAATGTTATATAGCTTATTTCGCGTTGAACATGGCAAAAATCGAATTTGTGGGTTTTGAGTGGGCATGGCAGATCGCAAGCGCCACCGCGTCGGCCGCATCGTCCGGCTTTGGGATTTTTTCGAGGTTGAGTATGTTTTTCACCATCGTTTGGACTTGGATTTTTTCCGCGCGCCCGTACCCCACCACCGCTTGCTTCACCTGAAGCGGCGTGTATTCGCTTATGTTCAGCCGGTTTTGGCGCGCGCACAGCAAAATCACGCCTCTCGCTTCGCAAACCGCTATCACGGTTTTTTGGTTTGTGTTGTAGAAGAGTTCTTCTATGGAGAGGTCGTCGGGTTTGTGCAAGTCTATGATTTTTTGCAGGTCTTCGTATATCATCACCAATCGGTCGTGCACCGGTATGTGCGGCGGGGTGATAATGGCATCGTAGGCTATCGCCGTGAATCTGTTTTTTTCGTATTTCAAAACGCCGTAGCCAACGGTCGCAAGCCCCGGGTCTATTCCCAAAATAATCATTATGCTCGTCGATTCCTTATTTTATTATATCATATTTTTATTTTTTTGTCAAACATTTGTGCGAAATTACAAAATTTTTTCCAATTTGAACGAAGGGCTGCCATCCTCTTTCTGGCCGGTTTTGTACAAATTTATGTTCGCTTTTTCCGCTTCGCCGATATTGCCGGATTCGCGGAGCCTTTCGCGCATATCCGTTAAATGCGTGACATAAATCGTTTTCGCGCCAATTTGCCCAAGCGCCGACAAAACGTCGCAGGCTATCTGTTTTGCGTCTTTTTGCCCGGTGGACGAAAAAGATTCGTTCATCAGTATCATGCTGTCGCTGTCTGCCGAATACACTATTTTTTCCATTTCGGCAAGTTCGGTGTCCAGCTGCCCCTCGTTTTTCAAATCTTCGTCGTAGCGCTGGAAATGGGTGTACAAATTTTTGAACAAGCTGAGCCTGGCTTTTGCGGCGGGTACCGGGAGCCCCGCGCGCGCAAATACCAAAGCGGATCCCAAAGCCCGCAAAAATGTGGTTTTCCCGCTCTGGTTGGCTCCGATTATTATATTGGTGCTGTCGCCGGGCTTTATGGAGCAGTCGTTTTCGACCACTTCGAATCTCGCTTCCGCGTCTTTGAAGGAAGTCGCCAAAGTGACGTCGCAGAGGCCTTCGAAATCCGCGAAACAGCCCTGCCCTTCCGCTTTTTCCGCAATCTCCGCGATGCAGCAGGAGATCCCCGCCGTTTTCATGTAGGATATCATATTCAGCGCGTATCTGTAAAAAACCAGTTCGCCCGAGAGATTGGAAAATAGGTCGATGAGGGTTTCGTAGACCGAAGCCAGCCTGCGCGCTATCAGGTTTATTTGATGCTCGATGGTGCCTTTCAGGTAAGCGTCGTCGTTTTTGGATATGAGGTTTTCCTGGGTGAAAGTTTTTTCTATGTAGATGCGTTTGTTCTTTTGCGTTTTTTCCTCGATGGCCAAGGCGCGCATCACCGAATAGAACAAGCCGGCCTGCACGGGCTTGATATAGCGGAAATCGCGCAGTTTGAGCGATATGATCCTCAGAATCGAATTCATCTTTATGTCGATGTCAAACGCCACGCCTTCGTTCACATGGTCGCAAAATATTTGGCATTCTTCGTCGAGCTGCCCAAAAGCGCTGTTTTCGACCAAATCGCTGAGGAAATCGCCGAGCTCGCGAAGTTTTCCGCTTTGAATCTGCGGATATTTGAACTCCCTGTACAAATGGAAAACGGTTTTGTAGGTGAGCGAGAAGAAATAGCAGGCTGAAACTATCCGGTTGTAGTTCAAAAAAGACGTTTCGCTCTGCACGTCGGCCGAAGCCCTCATCATGTTGCGCTTCGCGTCGGCGAGTTTTTCCTTGACTTCGACAAAGTAGCGCATCTGCCTCTCGAAATTCGGGAAAAAGTCCCTTATCGTCAAAAAATCCTTTATTACTTCTGCGCGAACCGTCAAATCTTCTTCGCCGCTTTTGAAATCGGCGGCAATATTCAGCACGTAATTTATCTCTTTGGCGGAAAGGTTCGTGAATTTGCTTATTTCGGAAAGATTCAAATCGCCCAAGATGTTTCGGAAGTTGTAGCCTTTTTCGGAAACTTCGAAATCCGCTTCAGATTCAAAAATGCTTTTTCCTGCATAGTTGTCGCGGTATAATATCGAGAACTTGTTCAATTGCGAGCGCCCCCAATCTTTAAATTCGTTTTCAGCTGTTCCCAGCTCAAATTGTGCTTCATCACTATATCTTTCGAATATGAGGTGTCCGAAGGCTTTACGGGGAGTATCTTGTATGTCCGCGTGCCGTTGCCGCCGTCAATTGCCGCGATCAAATTGTCGCATTTTCCATAGAGCGGCTCGCCCTGCTTGTCTTCCACGGCAAAAGCGATGTTGTGGAAATGCGTCACATACACGCAAAAAAACTTGATTTTTTCGAGGCTCTTCAAAAAGTCTTCGAACAGGCCGAGCGCTTTTATCGAGTTTGTGCCCGCGAATGTTTCGTTTAACACAATGAAACTGAAATTGTCGCAGTTTTCCATGACTTTGTTCAGGCGGTTTATTTCGTCCTGAAGCCTGCCGCTCTCCTTTATATGGGTCTCGTTCGCGGTGAAATGCGAATGGATGTTGATCCCAACCGACATATCGGCTTCTGCGGCAAATATCGGCGCGCCGGCCCCGAAAAAAATCACCGATATGCCCGCCGCCCTGACAAAAGCGGTTTTTCCCCCATTGTTGGGGCCGGTGATGACGTATAGGCTGTTGTCGCGAAATGACAACTCATTTGGGACGATTCCGGATATTTTTTCTTCGGGCAGGTTTCGCGTGTTGTATTTTTCCTGGAATTCCGCCAGCTTCTGGACAATTATCACAGGGTCGAATATGCCCTTTATTTCCAGTTTCGGGCTTTCTTCGCAAACTTCGGGATAACATATGGGGTTTTCGGAATAGCGGCCGATTATTTTTATGACTTTGCATACCGTCTTGTAAAATTTCATTTGTTCGAAAAGGGCAAAAAAGCACGAGACATCCAAAGCATCGTGGATTTCGATGATTTTTTTTATCAGCGGCGAAAAATCGACGCCGTTTTCGGTTTCTTCGTCATATATGAGCTGCAGGATGAAATGCTTTTCGAAATTCGTGTATTTGTCGGGCAGGTATATTTCGTTTTCGGATCCGTCGGAGGCGGTCGACCTGCCCTTTTCCTTTATTTCGTATTCGGGCCTGTAGACGTCGAGATACTGCTCGACGCTTGCAAGCAAATCCAAAAACGGGATTTTTTGGGGATAGCTGCTCTTTATGTTTTTTATGTCCGTGTCGAAATTGAACTTCGTGAAAATGCCGTTTTGCGTGCGCAGTTCCCCGGATATGTTTTTTTTGCCGGCGAAATACGACAGGAATTTTTCCATGGGTTCCGCAATTTCGGGAGATTCCATCGCGCTTTTTTCGAGTTCTATCTGCGCGAAAAGTTCACTAAGGCCGGAATCTTTAAAATCCGCCCCGCTTTTTTGCATCGCCGAATGTATTTTGTCCAAATATAGCTTGTAGTTCTTCAAAAAAAATATATAGTTTACCGATTTCAAATATTCTACGTCCTTCTGGTTTCCGTAGTCGAAATCGTAGTTTTCCCTTATTTTTTCCAAAATGGTTATGTCTTCCAACGCCTTGTACAAATCATTGGCGAGATTTTCCGAAGCCAAAAAAACTTTGAATATCGCTTGCCTGAAAAGAATGTCTTTTTTCAACGTGCACGGATTCCGGAGAATTTCCAAGGTATGCTTTATATCCTCTTTTTTTGCATGGTCAAAATTGAGCGGGGCGCAAAAATCGAAGATTTTCGAAACTTTCAGATCCTCGAAAACATTTTCTTCGATAATTTTCGGCTTTTTGTAGATATGTTCCCCATCGCTGTGCAAAAGATCCGCTTTAAACATATTTTTGCCTTTCCGGCGCTTTTCGCCTCCATTTTTTCGCCTTCTTTCGAGATTATGTATTATGATACAACAAATGAAAAATAATTTCAAGCTAAATTTTGTAAAAAATGTTGATTTTTGTTTTGAAGTGTGCTAAAATAGATAAAAAACGGATAAAACGGACAAAAACAAGAAGCAAGGGGGATTTTTATGACCGCAAGGGAACGTTTTTTGGCGGTTTTGAACGGAAACCTGCCGGATGACAGGTTGCCCATGATAGAGTGGGCGGCGTGGTGGGATGTGACGATGGCGCGCTGGCTCGGGGAAGGGTTTCCCGCCGGCCTCGATTTCGCGCAGAGTTTGCAATATTTCGGGCTCGACGAATTGTACTGCGCGGGGTGCAGCCCGCGTGTTCCTCCCGCTCCCGGGCACGGGCTCGGCGTGATCCAAAACGAAGGGGATTACGAGCGCATAAGGGGCGCGATGTACCCCGAGGGGGCGATAGAGGGTTTGATAAACGCGGCGAAAGGCCTCAAAGCCCGGCATGACGCGGGCGATATAATCGTGCGCATATGGCTCGACGGATTTTTTTGGTTCCCCAGGCGATTATTCGGCATTGAGCCGCATTTGTTCGCCTTTTACGACTATCCCGGGCTGATGGCGAGGATAGCAGCCGATCTCCGCGATTTCAACATGAGGGCGCTTTCGGCGCTGTTTGAAGTCATGAAACCCGATTTCGTGGGCTATGCCGAAGATATGTCGTACAACCACGGCCCCATGATCTCCGAGGAATATTTCGACAGGTTCATGCTGCCCCACTACAGGGCCCAAAACGATTTTTGCCATGAAAACGGGGTTAAAACTTTGGTGGACAGCGACGGGGATGTTACCGAGATGGTTCCGTGGTTTATGCGCTCGGGAATCGACGGCGTTTACCCGCTCGAACGCCAGGCGAATGTGGACATAGCCAAAATACGCGAAATATACCCGGAATTCATCATGCTTGGCGGCTACGACAAAATGGTGATGAACAAAGGAAAAGAGGCGATCAGGGGCGAATTTGAACGCATACTTCCGGTGATGAAATCGAGCCGCTACATACCGTCGGTGGATCACCAGACGCCTCCGGGCGTGTCGTTTGGGGATTACAAGGCATACATGGAAATTTTCCGGGAATACTGCGTAAAAGCGGTGAAATAACCGGGCGAACAACGAAAAAAAAGAAAAATATGAAAAATATGAAAACAAAAGGAGATTATGGCAAATGAAAAAATCGATAAACGCATGGTCCGTAGATTCGAAAACGAATTTTGAGGATATGTTTTCGCAAATCAAAAAAGCGGGTTTCGACGGCATAGAGCTGAACGTGGACGCAGCGGGAAATTCGGCGCATTCCCTGACCCTCGATACCACCGACAACGAACTTTCCGAAATCGCCGCCCTTTCCGAAAAACATGGGCTGCCGGTAGTCAGCATCTCGACTTCCCTGTGGTGGAGTTCGAATATGGGTTCGCCGGAAAAAGAGAGCCGCGAATCGTCGAAAAAACTGCTTGAAAAACAGCTTTCCTGCGCCGCGGCGCTCGGCGCGTCGGGGATTTTGGTCGTGCCAGGCGGGATAGGCGAGGACATTTCAATTTCCGAAGCCTACAAAAACAGCTTCGATTTTTTGGAAAGCTCAAAGGGCTTGATAGATAAATACAAAATAGATGTGGGGCTCGAAAACGTGTGGAACACATTCTTTTTGTCCCCGTTCGACATGGCGAATTTCATAGACAGCCTGAAATGCGAATACATCACGGCGTATTACGACGTGGGCAACACCGTGGCTTTTTCTTGGTCGGAATATTGGATTTCGATACTTGGCCACAGGATAAGCCACATACACATCAAGGATTTCAAGCGCAATTCGGGGCCGAACAGCGGCGGAACCTGGCCAAACCTGCTGGAGGGCGACGTCAACTACAAAAAAATAATCCCCGAACTTAAAAAAATCGGATGGGACGGATATCTGACCGCTGAAATAGGCAAACCCGACGATCTCACCTTCGAAGAATTTTACGGCGAAACCGTGGAAATAGAGAAAAAAATCATAGGGATGTGACGTTATGCGCGGCGATTTGACGCGTGAAAACGAAATAAAAGTATTCATACTGCACCTGATGGGCCAAGTGGGCCACGGGCTATGTTACGACGACATAGCCAACATGACTTACGAGAGCGGATATGTGGGGTATTTTGACTTCGCCGACATATTTTCCAAGCTCATAGATTCCGCCAACGTCGAAAAAAGCGAACCGGATCTTTACGCAATAACCGCGCGCGGGCGGGCGATCGCCGAAAACCTCGGGCACCTCATTTTGCCCGCATCGAAAGCCAAGGGCACGGCGGTTGCTGCCCGTTATACGGATTTGAAAAAATCCGGCGCGCAAATCTCGCATTCGACGAAAGAGGAAGCCGGCGGATACAGGTTCGAATGCAGCATAAGGGAAAAAGAACGGGATGTACTCCGGATTTCGCTTTTTGTGAAAGACAAAACGACGGCCGGCTCGATTTCCGGAAAATTCGGCGAAAACCCAAGCGCGGCATATAGAGGCATATATGCGATGCTCACGGGCGATGCGGACTTTTTATTTTGACGCATGAATTATGATTTCAAGAAAGAATATGGTTTATTATGGTTGTTTTGGCTCCTTCTCTTTTGGCGTGCGATTTTTCGAATCTTGAAAGGGAAATAAAAAAGGTATATATGGACGGCTCCGGATGCGCCTACCTGCACTTGGACGTGATGGACGGGGTTTTCGTCAAGAACATCAGCTTCGGCGCACCCGTGATAGCTTCGATACGCAAGGTCTGCGGCATAGTGTTCGACGTCCATCTCATGATAGTCCATCCCGCAAGGTATGTCCCCGATTTCATCGGGGCCGGGGCGGATATAATAACTTTTCACTGCGAGGCCTGCGAGGGCCCGGAGGAAATTTGGAACACGATGAAGCTGATAAAAAAAAGCGGCAAAAAATGCTCAATCTCGATAAAGCCCAACACCCCGGCAAGCGCGATAGTTCCGTTTTTGGGCGAATTGGACATGGTTTTGGTGATGAGCGTGGAACCCGGTTTCGGAGGCCAAAAATTCATCGATGGGTCCTTAGGCAAAATTGCCGAACTGTACAAAATCAAAACGGAGGAAAACCGCAAATTCGACATCGAGGTTGACGGCGGGGTGACCTTGGAAAACCTGAAGGAAATAAAAGAAGCGGGGGCCAATGTGATAGTGGCCGGCTCCAGCATTTTCGGCGCGAACGATGTGGCCGGGGCAATCAGGAGATTTTCGGATGTTTGAAACGATAAACGTGCGCGGAATAGATTTCGCGAATGTGACCATGGACGAAGCGCTTGAGATCGCGAAAAGCTTTATCGCCGGAAACAAAAACCACGCGATCTACACGCCAAACGCCGAAAATACGCAGATGTGCCTCGATGACAAAACCGGAAACTTATTCGAAATAATAAATTCGGCGGAAATGGTCATACCCGACGGCGCGGGGATCGTCCTGGCCTCGAAAATCTTAAAAAACCCGTTGAAGCAAAAAGTGGGCGGTTTCGCGCTCTCGAATCTTTTGCTGGATTATTTGGATCAAATCGGAGGCAAACTGTTTCTTTTGGGTTCGAGGCAGGAAACAGTGGAGCTCGCGGCCAAAAACTTGGAGGAAAAATACAAAAAAATCGCAATTTTTTTCAACAACGGCTATTTTGGCAAAACAGGGGAGGAAAGCGAATCCGTGATCGAAAAAATAAACGCCACTTCCCCCGATGTTGTTTTCGTGTGTTTTGGGGCCCCGGATCAGGAAAAATGGATATATGCAAACAAAAGCCGAATAAACGCCAAACTCATGATCGGGCTCGGCGGCACGATCGATGTGATCGCAGGCAAAAAAAAGTACGCGCCGAAAATTTTCATCAAGGCAAACCTCGAATGGCTGTACTACCTGCTCAAAAGCCCGTCGCGCATCGGGCGCTACATGGCTTTGCCGAAATTCGTGCTCGGAACATTTTTTTCAAAAAAGCGCAAGAAAAATAGATCATGAAAAAGAAACTTTTGCTGCACGCATGCTGCGCCCCGTGCCTGATGGGGACGCTGCCCATGATAGGCGGAGGCTTTGAAATAAGCTGCTTTTGGTACGGGGCGAACATCCACCCGTACACGGAGTATAGGGCGAGGCTTGAGGCTTTGGCCGATTACGCCGGAAAAAACAGCATAAACCTCATAGTCCGCGATTACTACGGATTGGCCGAATTTGTGCGAAATACGATAAACGACTTAAAAAACCGTTGCGCCTATTGTTACCGCCTTCGGCTCGAAGAAACCGCGAAACAGGCGAAAGAGGGCGGTTTCGACGCATTTTCCACGACTTTGCTGGTCAGCCCGTATCAAAACCGCGAAAAAATAATGGAAATCGGCGAACAATGTTCGGAAAGCCACGGGATAAATTTTTTTTGCGGGGACTTCAGGGCAAATTTTTGGCAAGGACAAAAAACGGCGCGGGAAAGCGGAGTATACATGCAAAAATACTGCGGCTGCATATTCAGCGAAGAAGAAAGATTTTTATCAAAATCCTATTGATTTTTTTTTGGCGATATGATATAATTAGCTTGAAAAATATTTATTTAAGGGGGAAATTGAAAATGGCATATTTTATAAACGCGGACGACTGCGTGGGGTGCGGGCTTTGCGAATCGGAATGCCCGGTCGAGTGCATCAAAGAAGAGGACGGCAAATATGTAATAGACAAAGGGGCTTGCACGGATTGCGGGTCATGCGCGGGGGTTTGCCCCAATGACGCGGCGAAGCCGGAGGAATAGTATTTGATTCATGCCGCATAATGCATAATGCGTAATTATGGAGTATCGGTTATGCATTATGCATTGTTATTTATGGAAGCTATGGATTGTTTGGAAGATTTGCGCCGCGACGAAATAGACGAAAATTTGACATTGTATCAGATAAAAAACGGTTTGCTTGTGGGAACCGACGCTTTTAAGCTCGCGGATTTTATCTGCTCCGGGCATATGGGGGAATACAAAAACGCGGTTGAACTCGGGACAGGTTCGGGCGCGATTTCGCTGCTTCTGGCCAAACGCAAGAAAACGGGGATCATCTGCGCCGTCGAGATACAGGAAATATATGCGAAGCTCGCGGAGCGCAACGTGGAACACAACGGGTTTTCCGAAAAAATAAAAATAATTTGCGGCGACTTTAAAAACTGCGACAATCTGCATCACAGCGGAAATGTCAGGATATTGCCGCATTCGGCCGACATGGTTTTCACGAACCCGCCGTATCTGAAATATGAAGAGGTCGGAGGTTTTGGCGGGAAACTGAGCGTTTTGGACCATAAGAACGTATCCCGCCGCGAAATCTCCTGCACTATATATGACGTGATGAAGACGGCGGCGCGGCTGCTGAAAAACGGAGGGGATTTTTATGCGGTGTATCGGCCGGACCGCCTGCAAAGCCTTTTTTCCGCTATGGCCGAACACAAAATAACTCCAAAAAAAATCGTTTTATTGTATGCAAAAAAACAATCCGCCGCCGGCCTCGTGCTGGTAAAAGGCAAGCAGGGGGCAAAAGAAGGGCTGTGCGTCGAATATATGTTTTTGGAGGGCACCTAAATGTTTTTTGCGCTTTTGTTTCGGCTGAAATACATAAACCGTTGGGGGCTGATGAGAAATTTCAGGACGGAGAACCTCTCGGAGCATTCCTTGGAAGTGGCGATAATCGCCCATGCCCTCGCGGAAATCGGCGTGACATATTTCGGCAGGGCGTATAAGCCGGAAGACATCGCGCTTATGGCCATATATCACGACATTTCGGAAATATTCACCGGGGATATGCCCTCTCCGATAAAATATCATACCGAAGAAATGAAAAAAACCTACAAGTCGATAGAGCATGAAGCGGAAAAAAATTTGCTGGAAAAGCTTCCCGGCGAAATGCGGGAAAAATATGCGAAGTTGATATTGCATGGGGAAAACCCCGATTCGCCGGAACACAAAATAATAAAAGCGGCGGATAAACTCTGCGCCTACATAAAATGCGTGGAGGAAACCAATTCGGGAAACCGCGAGTTTTCAAAAGCAGAAGGGGAAATATACAAAACGCTTGACACCGACGGCCTCGAAGAACTGAAATATTTTATGGACAATTTTTTGCTGCATTTCAAGAGCACGATAGACGACGTGTAAAATATAAAAATTAACACTGAAAAGGAGAAATCAAATCATGAAAATAGGCGTTATGGTAGAATCTTTCAAGGCGAGTTCCATCGATTCGGCAGAAAAGCCGAGCAATCCGATGCATGGTTTCATCGAAGGGGTAAAAAAAGCGGCGCAGATCGGGGCGCAGGGAATACAGGCATACGCGACTTTCGGGGCGCTGCAGTTCGATTCCATGGACAAGGCGAAAACAAAGGAAGTTTTGGACATCGTCAAATCGAACGGGCTGATCTTTTCAGCCATATGCGGGGATTTCGGAGGCCATGGCTTTGAGGACGCAGAAGAAAACATAAAAAAAGTGGAAAATTCCAAAAGGGTTTTGGACATAGCGAAAGAACTCGAATGCGACATTGTGACCACGCATATAGGCACAGTTCCCGGAAAAGAAAACGAAAAAAAGGAAATTATGCGCAAAGCGTGCAGGGAACTTGCAATTTACGCGGATTCCATCGGTTCGGCGTTCGCAGTTGAGACAGGGCCGGAACCCGCCGCGCTCCTCGGTGATTTTTTGGATTCGCTGGGCGCCATGGGCGTCAGGGTGAATTTCGACCCGGCGAACCTCGTCATGTGCGTCGCCGACGATCCGGTAAAGGGCGTCGAAACCCTCAAAAAATACATAGTCCACACCCACGCGAAAGACGGGATAATGATCGGCGAGCGCGAAGGCTGGGAAGAACTGCCTCTCGGCAAAGGCGGGGTCGATTGGGACAATTATCTTTCCGCCCTCGACAAAATCGGTTATGAGGGGTTTTTGACGATTGAGCGCGAAGTGGGCGACGACCCCGAAACTGACATAATACTCGCCAAAAACTTTTTGGCCGAAAAATTGAACAAGCTGGGATTGAAAAAGTAAGATGAAATTTCCGGGCATTATATTCGACCTGGACGGAACGCTCGCGAACACGGGCGAAGATTTGGCCGCGGCTATCAACATGACGCTAAATAGCTACGGTTTTGAAAAAATGGACAAAAACGAGATACTCAAACATATAAATTACGGCGCGCGCGCATTTTTGGACGGATGTCTGCCCGAAAAAATAAAAAAGGACATAGGGTACGGCGCATTTTTGGATGAAGCTTTAAACAGATACAAAAATTTTTATGCGGATCACTGCCTTGAAAAAACGCATCTTTACGGCGGCATCGCGGAATTGATCGAAATTCTGCGCGAAAACGGCGTCAAAATGTGCGTTTTGTCCAACAAGCAGGACGACATGACAAAAAAAATCGTGAATGCGCTGCTGTCCCAAGCTCGCTTTGTCGAAGTTTTGGGCGGGTCGGAAAAATTCCCGCACAAGCCCAAACCGGATTCGGCTCTGCATTTAGCAAAAAAAATGCAGGTTTTGCCATGCGAGATTTTGTATGTCGGAGATTCGGACATAGATATGCAGACGGCGCAAAACGCCGGAATGTTCCCCCTCGGAGTCAGCTGGGGCTACAGGCAAGCAGAAGTTTTGATCGGGGCAGGCGCAAAAAAAATCGCGAATGCCCCGAAAGAAATTTTGGGTTTCGCATCGGAAGATATGGGTGACATTGCGTCATGTGCGATGGTTGTGCCGTGAAAAAAGGGAAACATGAAAAAAAACCGACAAAAAAATCCATAATCATATCTTTTGCCGTTTTGATCGCATTGTCGATTGCAGGGCTGTCTTTCTTTATGAACCTTACAGCAAACAAAGCAAAAATACAAGTCGTAATCGAAGCGGGAAGCGATTTGCCGGGGGTGGAATTGTTTTTTGCAAAACCCGGTTCCACGGGAAAATTTACGACGGATATGTCCGCGATAAACACTTCGGAAATAAAGAGCATAGAGATCGAATTGGAAATCGACGGAAAAAAATTCACATCGCTTTTAATCGTGGAGGACACGATCCCCCCGACGGGCAAACCCCTGGAACTGCATATATTCAAAGGGGGCGAAATCGAACCGGAGGATTTTGTAACCGACATACAGGACGCGACAAAAGTTGTGTGTTCGTTCGCCTCAAAACCCGACGCGAATATCCCGGGCTGGCATGACGTGACAATAATGCTCACCGACGAGGGCGAAAACGCTTCGGAAATAAATTCGAGGCTGTATGTTTTCGAAGTCGCCGACGAGCTTGTGATTGAAGCGGGCGAAGATATAAGCGTTGAGGCGAAAGACTTCATATGTAACTACATCGAACCAAACGGATTATCCATAAATCAAAACGACGAAATAAAATTTTCGTCGCCCGGCATTTATCAAGTCAATCTGAAATCGGGAAAATATCTCGCATTTTCCACCGTTAAAATAGTGGACACCACGCCGCCCGTCATATCGGGGGAATTGGACAAATGGGTGTTGGCCGGCGGGACGATAGCCTACCGTTCGGGGATAACAGTCACCGATGCCTGCGATTCGAACGTGCAGCTTGTAGTCGACAGCAGCGCAGTAAACTTAAACGTGCCCGGAATATATGCGGTTTTTTATTCTGCGACCGACGCAAGCGGCAACAGGGCGGAAGCGCAGGGAATCGTCACCGTTCGGGCGGTGGATATGGATTTGGTGAACGGAATGGCGGACAATATATTGTCGCAGATAATCAGGGGCGGAATGAGCGAATATGAAAAAGCCAAAACCATATTCTATTGGGTGCACAACAAAATGAAATATTCGGCGAATGTCAGCCCCAGGGAAATCGCGCAGGCGGCATACAACTGTTTTTACAGGGGCACGGGGGATTGCTACACATATATGGCGGCATCGCGGGTTCTGCTCACCCGGGCGGGAATAGACAACATGACAGTCAGCAGGATCGACGCGCCGGTGCAGCACTATTGGAACATAGTAAATGTGGGCAATGGCTGGCATCATTTCGACGCGTCGCCGAACGGGTATGTGAGCATCGACAGAAAATTCATGTTCACGGAAAGCCAGGCGCGGGAATTTTCGCGAATCACGCCGACCGAATATGAAAATTACAAATACGACAAATCGCTGGTTCCGGAAGTCGTCGAATAAAAAATTGCCAACGATCCAAAAAAAAGGTTGAAAAAATTTGCAAAGAGTAGTATAATGGTCGCAGATAAAAAATAAAAGGTGGTTATAAACATGATACCGTTTAAAATAGGCCTGACGGGGAAAACCGTCGTGATAACCGGCGGAGGCGGGGTTTTGTGCTCCGAATTCGCTTGTGCCCTCGCGGAGTGCGGGGCAAATATCGCGCTTTTGGATATAAAGCGTGAAAACGCCGAAAAAGTCGCGGAGGCGATAAACAATGCGGGGTGCGGGAAGGCGATCGCGGTACAGTGCGATATTCTGAGCCCCGAAAACTTAAAAGAGGCGAGAAACACCGTTTCCGAAAATTTCGGGCCGTGCGATATATTGATCAACGGCGCGGGGGGGAACCACCCGAAAGGAACGACGACGAAAGAATATTTTTTTGACGGGGATTTGGAAGCTTCGGAAGACATCCTGACTTTCTTTGATTTATTGCCGGAAAACGTAAGATTTGTGTTCGACATAAATTTCACCGGGGCGTTTTTGGCCACGCAGACATTCGCAAGGGACATGATAGCAAAAAAAGACTGCACAATCATAAACATATCGAGCCTAAACGCTTTTGCGCCCCTGACCAAAATCCCGGCGTATTCGGCGGCAAAAGCGGCCGTTTCGAATTTCACCCAATGGCTCGCGGTGCATTTTTCGAAAACGGGGATCAGGGTGAATGCGATAGCGCCCGGATTTTTTGTCACAGAGCAAAACAAAAACTTGCTCTTTGACAAGGAGGGCAACCCCACGGCGCGAACCGGCAAAATTTTGGCCGCCACACCGATGGGGAGGTTCGGCGAACCGAAGGAACTGATCGGCGCTTTGCTTTGGCTTTGCTGCCCGGAAGCCTCCGGATTTGTCAATGGCGTGGTCGTTGCGGTAGATGGGGGATATTGCGCCTACAGCGGAGTTTAAAAATATGATAATACAATTGGAAGAAGCAAAAAAAGAACTTGCCGAATTGGTCGAAAAAATTTCGGGCCTCGGTGAAAGCATAAAAATAGAAGACGCGGAAAAAGAACAAACGGAGCATGCGGAAAAAATAAATGCCGACGGGTTTTGGGACGACATTTCAAAAGCCAACGAAATATTGAAAAATTCGAAGCTCCTTTCGGAAAAAATCAAGGATTTCAGAAGCTTGGAAAATTTTGCGAAATCGACTTATGAGCTTGTCGGAATGGCGATAACGGAAAACGACGAGAGTTTGACTGCGGACATTTTGCGGGAAACTTCCGAAATAAAAGCGCAATTTTCCGATTTGGAACTAAAAATGCTGTTGGACGGCGAATATGACGCAAGCAGCGCCATCATATCGATACACCCCGGAGCCGGCGGCACCGAAGCGCAGGACTGGGCGGAAATGCTGTACCGGATGTATGTGCGCTACGCCGAAAAACACAAATACAAACAAAAAACCCTGGACTATCTCGAAGGGGACGGAGCGGGGATAAAATCCGTGACATTTTCGGTATCCGGCAACAACGCCTTCGGATACCTCAAAGGGGAAAACGGCGTGCACAGGCTGGTTCGCATATCGCCCTTCAACGCCGCAGGCAAGCGCATGACTTCTTTTGCCTCGGTCGAAGTGATCCCCGAAATCGACGACGAAACATACACCAAAATAGAAATAAAGCCGGAGGACATAAGGCTCGAAGCGCACCGGGCGAGCGGGGCCGGTGGGCAGCACATAAACAAAACGGATTCGGCAGTCAGGATAGTGCATCTTCCAACGGGGATAACCGTGGGTTGCCAGAGCGAGCGCAGCCAAGGCCAAAACAAAGAAACGGCTATGAAAATGCTCAAAAGCCGCCTTTTGGAGATAAAAGAAAGGGAACATCTCGAAAAAATCGACGACATAAAAGGCGAAAAAGCCAATATCGAATGGGGATCCCAAATCAGGTCGTATGTATTCATGCCATACACTTTGGTCACGGACAAACGGACGGGTTATGACGATGCCAACGTGGCGGCTGTGATGGACGGCGATCTGGACGGGTTCATAAAAGCATACCTGAGCAAAAAATAAACAAAAACAAATAATTACAAAAAAACGGAGGATATTTCAAATGAAAAAAACAAAAAAATTGAAAATGTTTGCTGCTGTGATTTTGTTCGTGCATTCGCTGGCGCTTTTGGCCGCCGTGATCGTTTTGTCAGTGCGGAAAAAAAGCATACCGAAAGCGATAATGGCGGTTCTCGCTGCGGAAGGCGTTTTGTCTGTCTGCCTTTTGCTTTCTTTCGCGCATGAAAAACGCTGCAACAAAAGGCTTTGCGAAACAGATGCCTTTTACGATGAGGAATATGGGTCGGCATTCGACGAAGATGAAGACTATGGGCTCGGAATAGACGAAAACTTAAACCCGATATGCAGCGACAGCAAGTAAAATTATAAGGAGTAAAAAAAAATGCAGGCGGAAACCGAAAACAAGCTGACAATGGACAAACTTGTAGCGCTGTGCAAAAACAGGGGCTATATCTACGCGGGTTCGGAAATATACGGCGGGCTCGCCAATACTTGGGATTACGGGCCTTTGGGGGTCGAATTCAAAAACAACGTCAAAAAAGCGTGGTGGAAAAAATTCGTGCAGGAATCGAAACACAACGTGGGGCTCGATTCTTCCATACTCCTGCACCCACAGGTTTGGACCGCTTCCGGGCACGTGGTGAATTTCAACGATCCGCTGATCGATTGCAAAAGCTGCAAAATGCGCCACAGGGCGGACAAGCTGCTCGAGGATTGGGCGAAGGAAAACAACGTTTCAATAAAAGTCGAAGGCATGGCAAATGAAGAGATGACGGAATATATCAAAGAAAACAAAGTGGCGTGCTCGCATTGCGGCAAGTCCGATTTCACCGACATACGCAAATTCAACATGATGTTCAAAACTTTTCAAGGCGTGACCGAAGATTCGCAGACAGAAGTGTATTTGAGGCCCGAAACCGCCCAGGGGATATTCATAAATTTCAAGAACATACAGCGGACGACGAGAAGAAAGATCCCATTCGGAGTGGCGCAAATCGGCAAATCGTTTAGAAATGAGATCACCCCCGGGAATTTCATATTCAGGACCCGCGAATTCGAACAAATGGAAATGGAATTTTTTTGCAAGCCGGGAACTGATTTGGAATGGTTCGACTATTGGAGGGCATACTGCAAAAACTTTTTGCTCGGCCTCGGCATAAAAGAAAAAAACCTCAGGCTCCGCGACCATGAAAAAGAAGAGCTTTCGCACTATTCCAAAGCCACGACGGATTTTGAATATCTGTTCCCATTTGGCTGGGGCGAACTCTGGGGAGTTGCGGACAGAACCGATTTCGACCTGACGCAGCACATAAACGTTTCCGGAGAAAATATGGAATACAGCAATCCCGACGCGGGCGAAAAATTCGTGCCTTATGTCATTGAACCTGCAATCGGCGTGGAGCGCCTGTGCCTTGTGCTGCTCTGCGACGCATATGACGAGCAGGAAGTGGCCGAGGGCGACATACGGGTGGTTTTGCGGCTGCACCCCGCAGTGGCGCCTATCAAAGCCGCAGTCCTGCCTCTTTCAAAAAAACTCGCCGAACCCGCGCAGGAGATATTCGAAAAATTGTCGAAACATTTCATGGTCGATTACGACGACACGGGTTCGATCGGCAAAAGGTACAGGAGACAGGACGAAATCGGCACGCCGTTTTGCGTCACAGTGGACTTCGACACGTTGGAAGACGGCTCGGTCACAGTCAGGGACAGGGATTCCATGGATCAAATCAGGATAAAAATCGACGAATTGCGCGGATACATATTTGAACGCACACAATTTTGAAATAAGAAAAATCGGGTGATATTATGAAAAAAATCATTATCCTGTTGATTTTGATTCTTTCGGCGGCTTTGGTTTTTGCGTTGCCGGCTTGTTCGAAGGAAACCGGCGGCGGAAAGCAAACCGAAACGGGCAAAGCCGATAGCGGCGAAAATGGCGATTTGGCTTCTTCGGAAACCAAAACCGTAGCGGACGATTTGCCGGGCATGAGTTTTGGCGGCTATGCTTTCCGGGCGCTTACCTGGCCCGAAGAAGGCGGCGAACATACGATCATCGCCCCCGAAGAGCAAAACGGCGATATTCTGAACGATTCGATCTACAACGCCAACAAAAGGATCGAAGAAAGATTTGACGTAACCATCGAGGAAATCATCAAGGGGAGATACCATGAAGCGCCCGCCATGTTGAAAACTGCGGTGCAGTCGGGAGACGACGCATACGATATGGTGCTGATGGTAGACCGACTCGCCATGGATTTGGCCATGAGCGGCAGATATTTTTGCGCTATGAACGAATTGCCCAATATAAACCTTTCCAAACCATATTGGGACAAATTCATAAACGAGGCGCTTTCCATTGAAGGGACGCTGTATTTCGCCTCCGGCGCGAACATGATGGGCGCGCTTGACTATATGTGCTTTCTCGTGTACAACAAGGAAATGGTGAAAAACGAGGGCATCGAAAACATACACAACTTGGTGAAAAGCGGCAATTGGACGATGGACAAAATGTACGAGCTCGGCCGTTCGGTCGTAAAAGACATCGACGGCGACGGCGCGTACACCGACGCCGACCAATATGGGGTCATACTTTCAACCGATTATTACTATCCATCGTTCTGGTATGCCAACAGGATACCGCTGATCGCCAAAGACGAAAATGACCTGCCGTATTTCAACGTCCCGGGAAACGACAAACTGTTCGATATATTCGACAAGCAGTACGATTTTGCCCACGATGGAAACGTCGAATTCGACGTGCTCGCCAATAAGCTGCCCCATTACGCAGGTTCGGTTTCGGGGCACCCGATCGGGATAGTCATGCGGATATTCGCCGATGGCCACGGGCTGTTTGCCAGCAGCTCCATGTACACCGTGCAGGCGCTGCGCGCGATGGACGCCGATTACGGAATAGTGCCTTATCCGACATATGAAGGGCAGCCCGAAGGCGCGCCATATGCCGCAAGGGTCACCGGCCTCATACCATTGGTGGTTCCGGTGACAAACGTCGATTTGAACATGACTTCGGCGTTGATGGAAGCGCTTGCCTGCGAATATTACCTCAATGTCATACCGAAATATTACGACCTTGCAGTCCAGGAAAAGGCGACCCGCGACGACGAATCCCGCGATATGCTCGATATGCTCATAGCCAACAGATTTTTCGATTTGGGAGACTCGATTTGGATGAACGACGCGCGCGCCCAATATTCGGGGCTCGCTTCCGCAAAATCGAACACATTTGTCTCGACGACGGAAAAAATCGAGAAAAAGGTGAATGGAACCCTCGAAAAATCCATCGCCGCTTTCCGCGAGGCAAACGAGGCAAACTGAGCGAATTGATCGATATGGCAATGGCAACCAAAAATTTGAGGGGGGTAATTTGTAATATGAAAATAGGAATGCTCACAAGCGGCGGGGATTGCCAAGGGTTGAATGCGGTCATGAGGGGAGTGGCAAAAACCCTTTATTCGAAAATCCCGGATCTTAAGCTGTACGGGATAGCCGACGGATACAAAGGGCTGATAGAGGGCATATGGCGCAAAATGGGCCCGGATGATTTTTCGGGCATTTTGCGCGAAGGCGGGACGATTCTCGGGACTTCCCGGCAACCTTTCAAACAAATGCGCGACCCGGACGAAAACGGATTGGACAATATATCCAAAATGATAAACAACTACAAGAAAGAGAATTTTGACGCGCTCGTGATTTTAGGCGGTAACGGGACGCACAAAACAGCCGAGCTGCTCAGCAAAAACGGGGTAAATCTCGTGACGTTGCCTAAAACCATCGACAACGATTTGTTTGGAACCGATTATTCGTTCGGTTTCGACAGCGCGGTGGCTAGAGCCACGGAATATCTGGACGCGATCCACAGCACCGCCGCTTCTCACGGGAGGATATTCGCAGTCGAGCTCATGGGAAATAAAGTCGGCTGGATCACGCTGTACGCAGGAATGGCGGGGGGGGCGGATGCGATTTTGATTCCCGAGATACCATATGAAATCGACGGCGTGCAAGATGCGATCGAAAAACGCATTGCCCGCGGAAAAAACTTTTCCATAATTGCCATCGCGGAAGGCGCGCTTTCAAAAGAACAGGCCGCATTGCCCAAAAAAGAACGCAAAAACATAACTGTCTCGGCGGGGGCATATCTTGCAAGCGCCTTGAGCGCCCGCTTGGATCGCGAAGTCAGGCTTTCGGTGCCCGGCCATTTCCAAAGGGGAGGAGACCCCACGCCCACAGACCGCGTGCTGTGTTTGCGCCTCGGGGCGATGGCGGGGGAAATGATCACAAACAAAAAATTCGGGCATATGGCCGCGCTGCGCGGAAATTCCATCGTCGCGGTCCCGCTTTCCGAAGTGGCGGGCAAGCCGAACGCCGTCCCGCCCGACTGCGAAGTCATAACCCAAGCGCGTTCAGTCGGGATTTATTTATAAAAAATAAACAGAAGACAAGAAAAAAATTGCCGCAAAATTATCGCTGTTTGCCAATTGCGCAAAAGAACGCATCGATATTTTCCATAGGAGACATAGGCGGGATATCGCACCCCGAAGAAGGTATGTAATTTTTGTATTTTCCGCACTTTTCGAGTATTTCGAGCGTGTTTTCAATTATGCCCCGGACTGTTCCGTTTCTGAATTGCGCCGCCGGGCTCACATTTCCGAAAACCGCAATATCCGAAGGCACCAACGGCAGCATTTCATCCAGTTTTATGTAATTTCCGAAATGCAGTCCGTGCGCCCCGATATTTAGAATATCTTTGATTAACGGAATGGTATTTCCGCAATTGTGGTATATGACCGTAAAATCATCGCTTTTAATTTCATCGACGATTTTTTTCATATATTTTACCGAAAATTCCCGGTTTAAATCGGGCGAAAGCAGCCCTGCCGCAGGTTCTGCGAAAATTATCCCGTCTGCTCCCGCTTTTTTGAATTCTTTTGCGTATTCTTTGATGAACTGCGTCGCTTTTTCCAGGGTTGCGTGAACTGTTTCGGGTTCGATCATGCTCAAAACCATAATTTCGGTCATATCCAAAAGCCGGCCGGCCAAAGAGAACGGGCCGATGGCTCCGGCCAGAACCGGCCTGTCTGTGATGAGTTTTTTCGCTTCGCGCACCGTTTTTATGTATTCGCCCGTTCTCGCTTCCCCGACTTCGGGGATCCGCAAATTTTCAATGTCGCCAATGTCTTCGATAATTTTGTTTACCACCGTCGGAACTTCATCGTCCGAATAAATGACGGGGCTTCCGAACGCTTCGGCTTCAACGGACAAATCCATCAATGTCACGGATGCCGAAGTGTCATATTTGTCGGCAATCGCTTTCATGCATTTTGCCTGCAATGCCCCGTCTTTCACCAGTTCATTCACCGTTACGCCAATCAATTGAATTCCCGGAAAAGACAGGATCGGCATAGGCTTTTTTTGTTTGGAATCGATCATATCGGAAATCCATTTGTTTCTATGCAAGATAACACCTCCATATTATGTTTTTTTTGCTTTTTTCTCAAATCCGAAAAAAATGCGCTCAGCATGGCTCCGGATTTTTTTTCGAGCACTCCGCCGATAATCTCCGGCTTGTGGTTGAAAGGATAATCGTTCAAGTTTATAACGCTGCCGAACGCTCCGGATTTAGGGTCGCTCGCACCGAATATCACCCGTCGGATCCGCGCGTTTATTATCGCCCCCGCGCACATGGGGCAAGGTTCAAGGGTCACGTACAAATCGCAATCCGTGAGCCTCCAAAAGCCAATTTTGCCACAGGCGGTTTTTATCGCTGTGATCTCCGCGTGGGCGAGCGCGTTTTGGTCGATTTCGCGGCGGTTGTGCCCGGTTGCGATTATTTTTTCGTTTTGGGTTATGACGCACCCTATGGGAGCTTCACCGATTTTTTTCGCCGCTTCGGCTTGCTCGAGCGCCTTTTCCATAAAATATTCGAAATATCCCGAAATATTTGAATTTTCCAATTTTACCTCACTCCCCAGAGACCATATTCTTCAAGGCTTTTTAGTATGGTCAGGGCAAAAAATATTATCGTGGCGGCATTGAAAAAAAAAGCCAATTTTTGCCTTTTTTGTATATGGACATAATCTGCGGGCGCTTCGAGTTTGTCGTATCGGTGCTTTTTTTTCGCTATCAAAACAAAGAGCGTCACAGCGCAAACAAAAAACGCCAAAGCCGAATACATCAAGTACAGTATATCCACCGATTCGTCGTACAAAAAAGGCAGCGAAGATAAATATTGGAAGACAAAGGAAACAAAATTGATCAATCCGTGGAGCAAAACCGAAAACCATACGGATTTTGTCTTTATGGCGACATAACCGAGAAACATGCCCATCGCCGTAGCGTATATGAACGCGCTCATTCTTGCGTGCATGAAACCGAAAAATATGGAACTGGAAAGTATTGCGAATGTGTTTCCGTATTTTTTGAGGGCGTTGAGCATCACATACCTGCATACAAATTCTTCGGCGAGGGCGGGGATTGCCACAAGCGACAAAAAGTACAAAACCACCCCGATGCCGGTCTGCGGGAAATATGATTGCGAACCCGAGGAGGGGAGCGGCGAAATGTCGAAGAATTTTTCGAAAAAAACATTCAGGAACATATAGGCATAAGTCGACAATTCCATCACGCACACCCCCGCCAAAAGCAAAACGGGGGTGTTTTTCGGAAGTTTTGGATTATATGACACGCGACCCTTTTCCCGGAGGATATTTGTCCCCGAACCGAATTTTTTGAGACACAGCACGATAAACCCGCCGGTTGCGGCGCAAGAAATAAGAGTCGTCAGAATCGCCATCGCATTAAAGGCTATATATGCGATTTCTTCCGAAGAAAAATAATCCGGGATTCCCGCTCCGCGAAACAAAAAACCAAAAATCGAATATATGATTTCGGGCAATTCCTTGAAGATGAAATATTGGAACAGCATAGCCAATGAAATAATATGCATTGAAGACATAAATTTCAGTTTGTCCGCTTTGGCCGAATAAACCCACCTGTTTTCTTCGTTGAAACCGCTCAAAATAACCTCCCTCCCAAAATGTGAATTAAAACATATTTTGTATCCCGACTTGCCCGCATTGCCGGTCGATTCAACAGCCGCTTCTATACAATACATTATATCACAAATCTTGCAAGATTGCCACGATTATTTTTCTTTTTCAAATGTTTTTTGTAAAATGTATGCAATTCGGAACAAATATTCGGCAACAAAAAAAGCGTAAGACAAAGAAAAAGCCTCAAAAGGGTAAAATTTTGAGGCTTTACCGCCGATTTGCTTTGCCGGAGAATTGGGCGCGGGGTCAGGCGTAGAAGACGATGACAATCTGCTTGGTCGAATCTATCCACTCCACTGTGCAGCCCACGTTTTCGGCCGCGAAACGCACGGGGACCATCGTCCTTCCGTTGACCGACTGCGCCGCCACGTCCATCGCCTTGCCCTCGCCGTCCACGACGAGATCCTTGCTGTTCAGCCACATCTGCACGCTGTGCCCGTTCGCCTCCAGCGTGATCTTCTCCGTCGCCGCGTCCCAGCCGACCGTGCCGTTCATCGCCTCTATGACCGAGCGTATGGGGACCATCGTGCGCCCGTTGATCAGAATGGGCTTGGTGCCCCTCGAGTTCCCTTTTTCGTCCGGGTCGACCAGCTTCGGGGAGCCGTTGTTGATCGTCATGTACTCGTCGTCCAGCTGCATCAGTATCACGTTTTTCGTTTTCCCGCCGCTCAGTATGGACGGGCTGTCGCCGAGTATGGCTGATTTCGTTTTTACGGAGACCACCTCGGATATGAGCGACAGCTGCTCGGGGTCGCCCGACGCCGTGGCCTCCTTGGAGATCGCGTAGAGGGCGTAGTAGTAGAGGGTGTCGGGTTCGACGTTCACGTCCACGACCGAGGTGGTGTTCTTGATGGCGAAATCGGTTATGGAAATGCCCTTTTCGCCCTGCGCGGCGGAGCGGAACACGCGGTAGCCCAGCGGCGAGCCAGAGAAGCCGTTCCAGGAGACCGCCACGCCGGAGTCGATCGCCGCGGCGTGGAAAACCGTCGCGTTTCCGATGTTGACGCTTGGCGTGTCGTTGACTGCCGGCGCTTTCGGGACGGCTTCAAGCGCGGTAAGCCGTGCGGCTCCGCTTCTCTGGTTCCAACTTGAGGGGTGATCAAAACCATTGCTGTACCCAACACTCATCATATTGCCGCCTTCGCTCATCCACATCCTTATTAAGCCCGCTTCTCTGGGAGGGAGGTATGACGGCTCTTCCGCCCATTTGCCGACTATTGTGTTTCCGTGTACAGTACCCTCGAACCTTCCATTATGACTCTCATACTCCCCCTCGACAGAGGCGCCGTTTTGCCTGATGGTCATTTTGCCCCAGAATGTGTTCCATTCGCCGGCCCACAGGTAGTTGCCTATATCGTCTGTTACCGGGGGATTGGCTACAGTGGAAAACGTACTGGACACCGCGCTGTGGCCGTGAGAGGCTTGGAATTGCGGGACAAAACGTATCTCATACGTTCCAAGCGTTTTTGGCAGGTCAAGGGGGATGATTTCCGTGCCCACGGTTTTGACATACTTCCAATCGTGATACATTGAAGTATCGCCCCCGACTGTGTAGACAGCTATCCAGTTATTGTTGTTGATCATCTCCTGAGTTATGCCGGTCACCGTTACCCATATTCTTTCGCCTTCCGCGTATTGGGTTTTCGGTATGCTGAGCGTGACTGCGCCGGTCGCGCCTGTCACCATGATGGGTATCAGCGCCAGTATCATCGCCAGCGTCATCGCGAGGGTCAAGATTCTCTTTTTCATAGTGTGCATGAAGCTCATGAGCTTTTTTGCCGTTTTTTGTTTTTGCATTTTTCGTACCTCCGTAAAATTTAAATGGTTTGTTTTTTCGTCGCCATTGTGCAAATGATAGCACAAAAAGCAAAAAATGTAAAGGTGTAATTTTTTCACAAAATTATACCTTTCATAAAAAATCCCGCAAACTCGGGGTTTTCATGCGATAAAAATTATTTGCCGAAAATCGTTTCGGGCTTTCAAAAAGGGCATTTGCGCGGGCACTTGGCTTGACATCGCCGGAAATATGTTGTATAATTGTTTCATGAATTTGAACGGGGGAGAGCCACATAATGAAAAGATTCAACGTGACGGGGAACTGCATACCCGAAGAGGACTACATGGTGGACATAACCGGGAAGATAGCCGAGATAAGAAAGCTGGTGGACAGCCGGGGCTATTTCACGATCAACCGTGCGAGGCAGTACGGCAAAACCACGACGCTGGCCGCACTTAAAAAAGCATTGGCGGACGAATACATAGTGGCGTCGATCAGCTTCCAGGGGCTCGGGGACGAGAGCTTCGCCTCGGCGGGGCAATTCTGCCCGGCATTCACCGGGAAGCTACGGCGCGCGCTGCGTTTTTCGTCGGCGGAGCCGGAGTACGCAGGGAGATGGCATGACGAAAACGTGACGACATTTGAAATGCTGGACAGGCACATAACCGCGATGTGCGAGGGCAGAAAGGTAGTTTTGATGATAGACGAGGTGGACCAGGCGAGCAACCACCGGGTGTTCCTGAACTTTCTCGGCATGCTGCGCGAGAAGTTCATAGCGCGGCGAAACGGCGAGGATCACACGTTTCACAGCGTAGTGCTGGCGGGGGTGTACGACATCAAGAACCTCAAGCTCAAGATGATGAGCGAGGGAACGCACACGCCGACGGCGGCGGAGAACAAGACATACAACTCGCCGTGGAACATAGCGGCCAATTTCGAAGTGGACATGTCATTTTGCCCCGCCGAGATAGCCACGATGCTGGCAGAGTACGAAGCCGATCACCATACGGGCATGGACACGGCGGCGATATCGGGGGAGATCCACGGCTACACGGGCGGCTACCCGTTTTTGGTGTCGCGGATATGCCAGTGCATCGACGAAAAGCTTGCCAGAGACTGGACGATGGAAGGGGTACGGGAAGCCGTCAAGATAATGTTGGCGGAAAAAAACACGCTGTTCGACGACCTGTTCAAGAACTTGGAGAACGACAGGGAACTATATGACTATGTGTATGATCTGCTCATACTGGGTTCCGCGAAGCCATACGTGATATATGACCCCATCGTGGAAACGGGCGTGAAATATGGATTTTTCAAGAAAGCGGGCAACGGAAGCGACAGGGTGGCGATATCGAACAGGATATTCGAGCTTTTGATGGCGGACTATTACATCGCCAAGGATCTGCGCAGCAAAAAGCAATTCACGGGTGTATCCGGGCGCGACATAGTGAGCGGCGGGAGATTCGACATGGAACTGTGCCTGCGGAAATTCGCGGGGCACTACGGGGAGATATACAGCGAGAACGACGCGGCGTTCCTGGAGCGGCACGGGCGGCTGGTGTTTTTGTCGTACCTGCGGCCATTGATCAACGGCGGCGGATTCTACCACATCGAGAGCCAGTTTACTGACCAGCGGCGGATGGACGTCGTGGTGGACTACGGGCGGGAGCAGTTCATCATAGAGCTGAAGCTGTGGCGGGGTGAGCGCTACAACGACGAGGCCTACGAACAGCTTTTGGGGTACATGGAGAGCAAAAAGGCTGCAACAGGCTACCTTCTTACGTTCGACTTCCGAAAGGGGGCCAACAAAACGCGCAGGGCCGAGTGGCTCGATTTCGGCGGCAAAAAAATTTTTGATGTGGTTGTCTGATTTTTGCATTGACAATTTAAACAGATTGTAGTATAATACCCGGAAAGGGGAGGTTTTACGAACATGGTTGTCGAGCCGAAAATTAAAGGATTCATATGCACGACGGCGCACCCGAAGGGCTGCGAAAAAAATGTCTTAAACAGCATCGGATATTTCAAAAGCCAAAACAAGCTCGAAATACCCGAGATAAAAAATGCGCTCGTGATCGGAGCCTCGACAGGATACGGGCTCGCTTCCGCGCTTTGCGCTTCTTTTTCGCTCGGGGCGGGGGTCACGGCGGTGGCGCTTGAAAAAAACGCCCAAAAGGATCGGGGAAGGACCGCGAGCGCGGGGATGTACAACCTGGCCGCCTACCAGAGGGAGGCAAACAAAAACAGCCTCCATCTAAAAACGATAATCGGCGACGCCTTCGCCCGCGAAACAAAGCAAAAGGCGTGCGAGATCATACAGGGCGCAGGTAAGCAAATCGACATGCTGATCTACAGCATAGCCGCCCCCATGCGCCTCGACCCCGAAACCGGCGAACGATATTCCTCCGTGCTAAAACCGATAGGAAAAGAATACAGATCCAAAGGCATAGATTTGGCGAGTTTCAAGCTGGCCGAAACTGCGGTGCAGCCCGCCACCGAAGCCGAAATCAAAAACACGGTGAAAGTGATGGGAGGGGAAGATCTGGAACTTTGGGTGGATGCCCTGTCGAAAAACAACCTCTTGAAAAAAAACGCCGCAGCGCTCTCCTATTCATACATAGGCCCGCCGCTGACGCACGACATATACCAAAACGGCTCCGTCGGGGCGGCGAAAAATCACCTGAAGGCCACTTCGGACAAATTGAACGGTGAATACGGCGTATCGTCAATTGTCTCCGTGAACAAAGCGGTGGTGACGCAGTCGAGCGCGGCGATTCCCGTTTTGCCCCTTTACATCTCCATTCTGTTCAAGGTGATGAAAGAAAAAAACCTGCACGAAAACTGCGACCGGCAAATTTTCCGGCTCTTTGAAAAGCTTCGGGGCAAAAAAGAGCTAACCGACGAAAACGGGTTTGTCAGGCTTGACGATTTGGAAATGAAAGAAGAAGTACAAAAGGAAGTCGCAAGGCGCTGGGACATTGCCGACGACGCAAATTTGGGCGAACTGGCGGATCTGGACGGATACAGGAAGGATTTTTTGAGTCTTTTCGGCTTTGGACTGGAGGGCGTGGATTACGGCGGGGATGTCGAAACCGAAGTGGACTTGGAAAGCCTTGGGATAGTGAATCTTTTGAAATGATAAGGGACGATATATAATTTATGTGTTTTAAAGAAACCGATATTTTGTTGCCAAAAAGGGCAAATGACCCGGATTTTATGGAAAAATGGGCCGTCATCGCTTGCGACCAGTACACTTCCGATATTTCATATTGGGAAAAAACAAAAGATTTCGTGGGGGGTGCCGTGTCCGCTTTGGACTTGATTTTCCCGGAAATATATCTGGAGCTCGAATCGCAGGGCGAACAAAAAAAGAGAATAGGCGATATAGCCGGCTTTATGGATCGGTACGAAAAAGATTTGGAATGCCATGAAAATTCCATGTTCTACATTGAGCGCACACTGAAAAACGGTTCGGTCAGGCAGGGGCTTGTGGGGGCGGTGGACTTAGAGGAGTACGATTGCCAAAAAGATTCAAAGGCAAAAATACGCCCGACCGAAAAAACCGTCCCCGAGAGGATACCGCCCAGAGTCAAAATACGTGAAAGAGCGCGGTTTGAACTTCCCCACGCCATGGTTTTGTTCGCGGACGAAAATGAAATTTTGATGCCTGAACTCAAAAAAAACGCGCCAAGCCAAAAAAAACTCTACGATTTTGAACTGATGCACAAAAGCGGGCGCGTAAAATGCCACAGCCTCGATGCCGAAAACATAGCATTCGTAAAACAAACGCTCGGCGCCCTCGAAAAAAGCGGCTTTATGTTCGCGGTGGGCGATGGGAACCATTCTTTGGCCACGGCGAAAGAGTGCTGGGAAGACATAAAAAAAACGCTCCCGCCCGGCGAGTGCGCAAATCACCCTGCAAGGTACGCGCTGGCCGAGATTGTGAACATATACGACAAATCGCTCGAATTCGAACCGATTTACAGGATAATGTTCGAAGTTGACCCGAAAGATATTGTGGCCGAAATGAAAAAATTTTTTGTCCCGGAAAGAAAATCCTCCGGTTTTCACGAATTTGAAGCGTTCTACGGAAAAAATTCCGAAAAAATATCGGTGAGCGCCCCGGAATTCACGTTGCCCGTGGAGAGCTTGCAGCTGTTTTTGGACGATTACAAAAAAAGGCGCGGAGGGAAAATAGATTACGTGCACGGAAAGGCCGAAACCGTGGAACTGGCACAAAAAGAGGGGACGATAGGGTTTGTTTTCGATACGATGAAAAAATCCGATTTGTTTTCCGCAATTGAGAAAGGCGGGGTTTTGCCGCGAAAAACTTTTTCGATGGGCGAAGCCGACGACAAAAGGTTTTATATCGAATGCAGGAGGATAAAACGAAATGACTGACGGGATGAAAAAAGCGCTCGATTATATCGGGGAAAACAGCGCCTATGTGAAAACAGCGATAAAATCGCAGACGGCGGTTTGGCGCGGCGAAAAAACGGAAATTCCGGCGCTCGCCCTGTCTTGCCCGCAAACAGAAGAGCAAAGGGATTGGATAGCGCCATACAATTTGAAAGAGATACATTTCGACAGCGAAAAAATGTTCGCAAACGGCCTTCGCGAAGTTCTGTGCGCGGTAAACGGCAATTACGGATCGGTTCCCTCCATGCGCGCCAACATGGGCTGCGGGATCATATCTTCGCTGTTTGGCACGCAGCAGCGGCTGTTTGAGGACATCATGCCTTGGCTCGTGGATCATGCAAAAAAAGAAGACATTGAAACAATGGGCGAAAACCATGAATTTGAGATAGGCGACAGCGCGGAGTTCGCCGCCGCGATGGGGCATATGGAATTCATGACAAAAAAACTGCGCGAAAGCGGCCTTGCGGAAAAAGTTTTCGTCTACCCTTTGGATTTGCAGGGCCCGATAGACACCGCGCATCTTGTATACGGCGACTCGATTTTCTATGATTTTTACGATGACCCGGAGTTTGTCCATCATCTTTTGAAACTGGGCGACAAGGCGGTGTATTTCGCCATGGGCGAATGTTTTGCGAGAATGGACAAAAGCGGCGAGTTGATCGCCCATTACAACCATTTGATTTTGCCAAAGGGCATAGGAGGCGTAAAGATAAGCGAGGACACCACGACGCTTCTTTCCCCGCAGCTCATCGACGAATTCGCAAAACCGCGCCTCGGCGATATGTTAAAGCATTTTGGCGGCGGCTATGTGCATTACTGCGGAAAAAACGATTATCTTTTGGAAAGTTTGTTTGGCTTTTCCGATGTTTTCGGCATCAATTTCGGCAATCCCGAAATGCATGACATGGCAAAGGTGCAAAAGCGCTGCCGCGAAGCCAAAAAAGCATATGTCGGGGCGATAAACAAAAAAGAAGGAGAAAGCCTTTTCGATTATTTCACCCGCGTATTGAGTCCTTCATATGACGCGGATACCGGATGTTTTTTCGTCATATTGCAGTACAGCTGCAATTTGGGCGAACGCGGAAACGTGATCGGCGAATTTGAGCGGGCTGCGGAATATATAGTAAAAACGGGAGGCGGCATATTATGACCGAGGTGATTTTCAGCGAAAGAAAAAACGGCTATGACAAATCGCAGGTGGACGAATACATAAAAAAAATCGCAGACGCCTACCGGGAGGCGTATGACGAAAATGTGGCTT
This sequence comes from Oscillospiraceae bacterium, assembly GCA_009782405.1. The sequence continues at coordinate 14,958 of WRJC01000004.1, read as the reverse complement.
TGCGCGAAAAATGTGAAGCCTTGATGCAAAATTGCCAAAAACTCGAAGAAAAAATTCAAAATTTAGAAAACAACGACAGCGAAATAATCGCAAAAACATTGATCGACAGCGAAAATCTGGCAAAAAAAATAGTGGCCGACGCCCAGGGCGAAAAAGCGAAAATCATGGATTTGGCGGCAAAAAGCCTTGAAAGCGCCTACTTTGCCTTGGAGCGGGCGATGGACGCGGTCGGGTTGGAAGCGCAAAAATTTTTTGGCGGCGAGACAAAAAGCAATATTGAAAAATTGGGAGGGGAGGAAATGAAACCAAAATGAATATCGGCGAAAGATTGAAAAAACTTAGGGTTGAAATGAAAAAAACGCTGAGGGAAACAAGCGAAATCTTCAGCGTGTCGTTGAATTCCGTGTACAGGTGGGAACACGATTTGTGCATCCCGAGAAGATCGATGCTGAAAAAAATAGCCACGTATTACGGCGTTTCTTACGATTGGCTGCTAACGGGCGCCGAAAAAAAAGGATTTGGAAAAAATGGCGAAAGCTCGGCAGGGGAAACAAATAGCGTCGAGCAAAAAATATTGAAAATGGTCAGCAAGCTGCCGGAGAACTACAAATACAACATAATAGGCTATATAGAGCGCATGTGCATGGAAGAAGAAATCAAAAACGCATCAGAAGAAACAGACGAAGAATACGAAGCATACGAAACCAACGAAGAAGAAAGCGATTGAAATTTTATTTATATTAAAAAGAAGGAGAAATTTTATGAAAAGGCAAATGAAGATCCTCGCATTGGTTTTATCCGGGTTGATGATTTTCGCAATGTTGGCCGGTTGCGGCGCGTCCCACAAAGACTGGGAGGAAATCGGGCCCAAAGGGGAGATGATAATAGGGGTCACCCCTAACGCCCCGATGAATTACCAGGATGAAAACGGCGAATACACCCTGGGTTTTGACACAGAATTCGCGGAAGCGGTTTGCGCCATACTGGAAGTCAAGGCGAAATTCGTGGAAATAGACTGGGAAGCGAAAGAAACCGAATTGAATTCCAAAAACATCGATGCGATCTGGAACGGAATGACAATAACCGACGAGCGCGCAAAATCGATGGACATATCGGTTGCCTATATGACCAACCGACCGGTTATCGTGGTTCGGGCAGCCGATTTGGACAAGTACCAGTCAGCCGGGGATTTTGCGGGAGTGGCCCTCGTCGCTGAAGCCGGTTCCACCTTGGAGGAATGCGTCAACGAGCAGGCCATATTCGCAAATGCGGACTACACCCCGGTCGACGCGCAGCTCAAGGGATTGATGGAAGTGCTGGCCGGCACGGCCGACATGACCGTCATAGACGGGACCATGGCGGGCGAACAGACAAAAGAAGGCAGCGATTTCGCGGCTCTGGCGATAATCGACAAAAATTTCCCCAGCGAGGAATACGGCATAGCATTCCGCAAAAAAAGCCCCGACACGCTGAAAAAAGTGAACGACGCGATCAAGCAGCTCAAAGACGACGGGACGCTCCAGGCGCTCGCCGACAAATACGGGCTGGGTTCGCTTTTGATAAAATAGCAAACGCGCGGCAGATGTGAACGGCGCGCGCATCCGCGCATATGAAGTCCGCGCCAATCAATTTCAGGAAGGCAAATTTAAGGTTGCGGGCGGGTTTGTATTGGCCCGCCCGCGATTTTGGAGTGATAGGTAATATAGATAATGTTGTTGGAAGTCACGCAAAACCTGGTCAAGGGGCTGGGGCAAAACGCGATAATATTTTTTGTGACTTTGGTTTTGGCGCTGCCGCTGGGCATGGTCGTCACATTGGGCGAAATGTCCAAAATATATCCGATAAGGTGGGGTTGCAGGATTGTGGTATGGGTGATACGCGGCACCCCGCTCATGCTCCAGCTTTTTATCGTGCTGTATGTGCCCGGCCTTGTTTTCGGAATTCCGTTCAGATCCAGGATGACGGCGGCGCTGATCGCATTCGTCATAAACTACGCCATGTATTTTGCCGAAATATACAGGGGCGCGCTCGAAAACATCCCGAAAGGGCAATTCGAAGCGGGGAAAGTGCTCGGGCTGTCAAAACGGCAGGTTTTTTTTCATGTCATTTTGTTTCAAGTCGTAAAACGCATAACCGCTCCCATCGGCAACGAAGTGATAACGCTCGTAAAAGACACTTCCCTGGCGCGGGTCATAGCGGTGCAGGAAATGCTCATGCAGGCCACTCGATACACGGCCTACGGAATAATATGGCCACTTTTTTATTCGCTCGTGTTCTACCTTGCCGCTACGGCGATTCTGACATTGGTTTTCGGCCGTCTGGAGAGGAGGATCGCTTATGCTACAGGTGAGTAATTTGTGCAAGTCGTTTGGGGGGCTCAAGGCTTTGGACGATGTGAGCTTTGATTTGGAAAATGGTGAAACGCTGGCGGTCATCGGGCCTTCGGGAGGCGGAAAATCTACGCTGCTGAGGGTGCTCAACGGGCTCGAGGAGCCGGATAGCGGCAGCATAGATTTCATCGGTCCCCAAAAAAACAAAGTGAAGGGCACATTCGGGCTCGTGTTCCAGGAATACAACCTGTTCCCGCAATACACCGTGCTCGGAAACCTCATACTCGCTCCCAGGCTTCTCGGCAAAAATTATTCCCAAGCCGGCGAAATACTTGAAAAAGTGGGCTTGAGCGAAAAAAAGGACAATTACCCTTCGCAGCTCTCCGGCGGGCAGAAACAAAGAGCCGCCATAGCGCGCGCGCTCATGCTCAAACCCGACATATTATGCTTCGACGAACCGACGAGCGCGCTCGATCCCAAATTGACGGAAGAAATCGTGAACATCATAAATCAGATGAAAGGCGAGCAAACCATAATAATTGTGACCCATGACATGGATGTCATGCGCGGAACGGCGGACAAAACGGTCGTCATGGACAACGGCAAGCTGAAACAGCTGGATAATCAACGCTGAAAACAAAGGAGGGCGAAAATGGATATTACGGAAAAATGCAGGATAAGATCCATAAAACCGAGCATCTTCACAAAAAACGGAACGAACGGGCCGGAACAGATGATGCGCATTTCCGTTTCAAGCCCCGCAATTCTTGAAAGGGCGGAAATAATAGCCGAATGCGGAAACGCGGTAATTGGGAGGCAAAAATACAGTTTGTCCGAGGGCGGCAATGCGGTCGAGTTTTTTATCGGGGAATTTCCAAAGCCGAGGGAGGTTTCGTTCAAATTGTTTTCGGACGGCATATTTTCAGACAGCATGGAAATTACCGTCGTTCCCCCAAGGCACTGGGTCGTTCATGTCGTGCAGCTTTCCCACCACGATTTGGGGTATACGGATCTTGCTTCAAATGTCTGGAAAGAACAGGCGCAACATTTGAATTATGCAATCGAACACGCAAAACAGACAAATTCATACCCTGATGACGCGAAATTCAGGATTGTCATCGAACAGGCATGGTCCCTCGACAGTTTTTTCAAAACCGCCCCAAAAGGGCGGCGAACGGAAATGATACGCCTTTTGCAAAATGGCCGCTTCGAAATGACTTCGCTGTATGGAAATATGATAACCGAATTGTGCGGGCATGAAACGCTTGTCAGGACGGCATACCACAGCGCGAAACTCGGACGCCGCTACAATATCCCCGTGACAAGCGCGGAGCACAACGATGTGCCCGGGATAAGCTGGGGATTGTCCGAAGTGCTGGCAAATATCGGCGTCAAAATATTTTGCCCCGGATTGCCGCTGTATTACAGCTGGGGCGAAACCAAATTCAGGTCGTTTTGGGATGAAAAAAAAATTTTCGGGCGCGAAAATTCCCCGGGCGCGTTCTGGTGGGAAACCCCCTCAAAAAAGCGGGTGCTTTTTTGGTGCAACAACCAAGGATGCGGGGGCGGAAGCGACGGCGCGCTTCCCCAGCTTGAATCCGAACTTGAAAAAGCTGCCGCAAACGGCTATCCCTATTCGATCATGCGTTTTCCCGTCGGAGGGGGTCACCGCGACAATTCGCCGTATATCGGGACATATGCGCATACGATAAAAAACTGGAACGAAAAATGGGCATATCCGCATTTGATATGCAGTACAAACGCGAAGTTTTACGATGATTTCTCAAAAATACTTCCAGATGGTTTGCCCATATGGCGCGGGGAGCTGCCGGGGCAGGATTACCCTTCGGGCGCCACATCGACTGTGATCCCGGCATCGGCGAACAGGCGAAACCATGCCGCGCTGACAAACGCCGAAAAACTCGCCTCTGCGGCGAGCCTGCACACGGATTACACTTACCAAAGCGACCGGATCGGCGAAGCATATGAAGAAACGATGCGCCATGACGAGCACACGTGGGGGTTTCATTTTCCGTCGGGAGCCGCGGCGCGGGCGGCTGAATGGGAAAAGGCGCTCCGCGCTTTCAGAGCCGAAGCGTTCGCCGCCGAAGTGCGCGACAAATCAATGGCGCATATTTCGGATAAATTGAAGTTGAAATCGGGCGAATTGTATCTCGTGGCGTTCAACCAAAGCTCATGGAGCCTGACTGCCCCGATAACTGTGAATATGCGCGAGGCAGACGGGACCGGCAGCGTCATGGTTCCTGCGGAAAACGGGGTTTTGCGGGGCGTGCCCCTCGATTACCGTTGGCACGCATACCCGGGCAAATCATATTTCGAATCCGGTTTTGATTTGATCGATGAAACTACGGGAGAAAGCGTGGTTTACGATCTGGCGGAACTTGACGATGTTTACGAGCCCGCCGATTTCGCGGCTCAGCGAATGGGATTGGGGCAGGGGACAAGACGATATGGAATTTTTGAAGATCCCGGAATTATAAAAAAAGACATTCACTTTGTCGCAACAGGCATTCCCGCGCATGGATACAAAGCGTACAGGCTGAATTTGGGCAAAACGCAAACTTCGGAAAATGCGGATAAATCGGAAAATGCGATAGAAAACGAATATTACAAAATCACGGCGGACCCCAAAACCATGCGCATTGCAAGCGTATATGACAAGGAGGCGAACCGCGAACTTGTCGATCCAAACGGCGGGGATTTTTACAGGTTTGCCGCGCGCGAAAAAAATTCGGCAAATGAAAACATCCAAGAAACAAGGGTAAAGCTGACGGTGCAGCAAAAAAACGCATATTCAAAAATTCGGATAGACTCTTTTGCCGCCGGGCATCCGATAATACGGCATAACATCATTCTTTACAAAAAGGTAAAGAACATTTATTTTGAAACAAGCGTTTTCAAAGACCCTACGCCTCTTCTGAACGCGCACTTGGCCTTTCCCCTGAAAGCCGAAAATCCGCGTTTTTGTTATGAATCCGCGCTTTCTGTCATGGAACCTGCAAAAGACTATTTCCCGGGCGCATATTCAGATGCGATTGCCGTGCAAAACTGGGTGAAAATCGAAGACGGCGATTATCATATTCTATGGAGCAGCATAGATGCCCCGATTGTCGGGTTTTGCAAACTGTGGCCGGGATATGTTTCGCCCGCGCACCGTTGTTTTACAGACGAAAGTTTCCGGCACGACCCGCAAACGGAAGAGGATTATCAAAAAAACGGCTGGATATTTTCGCAACTGTCGAACAATAATTTCGGGACGAACTTTTCGGTTTCCCAAACCGGTTTGGCGGTATTTCGATATTGCCTGACTTCCGGAAGAGGGGCGGAAAGCGATTTTTCGGCTGCCAAATGGGGCGCGCAGGCATCGCTGCCAAAATCGGCCATATTTACCGACAGGGCGAACGAAAACGGAATATTTGAGCCCTGCGGAAAATTTTTGGAATGCGAAAATCCCGAAGTGAACGTTTTGAATTGGAAACTGGCCGAAAACGGAAAAGGGCATATCGTCCGCTTATGGAACGCTTCAAAAGAAACGCAGTCCGCCGCGATTGCATTTGCGGGCTGCGCGGTAACTTCCGCGAATTTGACGAACATGGTCGAAACCGATTTGCCCGACGGGGAAATGAAAACAAATCAAGACGGATTCGTCGTGGAAATAGGGCGAAATGAAATAAAGAACGTGCGGGTGCAGTTAAAACGGCGATGAAATCATGACGGCGCATGAACTGATGGCGAAAATCAGGCGCTGTCATATTTTGCCTTGTTACGGCAATTCGATTGTGCCATCCCCAAAACTAAGCTGCATCTGTTCGCTTGCGGCGGACAAATTCAATTTTTTTATGACGCTGAAAAGTTCCAGGCGTTTGCAAAATTCGTAAAGCCTCGTCCTGTCTGTATCTTTTCTTTTTTCGAACGCTTCGGGACTTAACGGGGCGTCGCGGCATATTTCGGCGAGCTTGCGGCTCATGTATGCATGGTTTTTGCCTTCGGCCAGCTTTTTTTTGGTCGCGTGGGAGGCCTGCAGAACCCCGGCCTCCAATTTTTCGTACAATGCGTCTATCGAGCCAAACTCACGGATCAACCCGAGCGCGGTTTTTTCGCCGATTCCCTTGACCCCGGGGATTTCGTCGGATGCGTCGCCCATCAGCGCCTTTAGTTCGATAAGCTGCCCGGGCGCAATCCCGTATTGCTCCGAAATTTTTTCCGGGTCGAATTCCATGAGCGTCGAATTCGCCAGATACAGAACCGTGACGTTGCCCGAAGCCAGTTGGAAGCAGTCTTTGTCCCCGGTCACGATGTATGCCTTTATCCTTTCGTTTTCGGTTTCCCCGGCCTTTTTTGCCATAGTGCCCAAAATGTCGTCGGCTTCATAGCCGGTTTCGGAAATGACCGAAAAACCGAAAATTTCGCAGGCTTCTTTTACATACGGAAGTTGTTCGGCGAGTTCGTCCGGCATTCCTTTGCGGTTCGCTTTATAACCCGGGTATTGCAAGTGTCGGAAAGTGGGTTCGGGCAAATCGAAGGCGACCGCAGCATAATCCGGCGAATAACGGTCGATGTATTTTATGAGTTTGTTCACAAAGCCCAAAACCGCGTTCGTGTGCAAACCGTTCTTTGAACTCATCGGCGGCATTCCGTAATATTCGCGGTTTATCATGCTGTTTCCGTCGATGGCAAGCAGCGTCCTTTCTGATTTTGCATCCATAACAAAAATTCAAACCTTTCAATAGTATAGCGCGGGGAGTTCATATTAGTTCATCGATTTTATGCAAGTCTGCCATGAACTGCATGTGAATTGACATTCACATTTGTTCATGTTAATCCAAATAGGCGATCAATATTTTTTCCAGGGCCTTTTCCCAGCCGTTCAATTTTTTTTCCACGCTGGAGACTATGGTGTTCTTTTTTTCCGAAACCAAAAATCTCCATTCCAAATGCGGGCTTCCGAGCGGCACCACATATTCCATTCCGAAATTGTAGCTTATGCCTTCGCGTATTATGTCGATCATCTCCGCGCTCTCTTCGTCGCGCGCGTATTTGGTTTTCAGCGCCACTTCGTAAAAGGCCGGAACCACGCTTTTCCTGCTTTCCGATGACATGGCTTCCATGACTGCCCCGATTTTTTCTATGTTCTGCACGGTCACGGGAGTGCAAAACATCGTGTAGCCGTTTTGGGGCATCGTCCTGTACTTTGGTTGATTCGCGTCCAGTTTCGGAAAAGGGAGTATTCCGAAATCGAATTCGTAGCTTCTCATTTCGGCGGCATTTCCCAGATATTCAGCAATTATCAGGGCGCGTTCATCTTCGAATATCGGGCGGTACATGCTGTATATGTCGGTGGCGGTGGGCTGCAGGGTGCCGGCAAATGTGGAAGGGGTTTCCCTTGTGAATTCGTACAGCCTCAAAAACGCGCTCGCGAATTTTTCTTCCTGGATTTTGTACACGGGTATCCCGTCGTCGCCTTTGGCGGTTATGGGAACGTCGAATGAAACCACATAGGCGTCGACTTGGTTGTGCGTGTCCGTCACGTATCCGTATAAGTCGTTTTCGTCATATTTTCCGTTGTTGTCCAAATCCATCGACACGTTTTTGGTTATTTCCGCCATTTTGTCGAGCGTCCAATTTCCGGATCTGACTATGGCGTAGGGGTCTTCGAGAGCATGGGCCTGCCACAATTTTTTGTTGAAAAAAAGCACGTTGGCCGCATTTATCGTCGAGAGCGCGAAATCCCCGGTCACGAAAAACATCCTTTCGTTTATCGTCATTTCGCTGACAAATTCCTGATTCCACCATGGCTTTTCGAAATCCATGTACGGGATGTTCCTCCAATTGTTCAAATAATTTCCCGAAGTGGTGAGTTCGACTATGTACGCCGCATACCCCCCGATTATTTCAAATTCGTCGTCGCCGGCGGATACGGTGTTTCTCACCCGCTTCAAAAATTCGTCCTTGTAGTCCCAGGCGCCCCTCACGGCGATCATGTTGAATCGTATGTTGAACCTCTCTTCGACTGCCATGTTCCGTTTGTAAACCGCGTCGTTGAGCACTTCGCCGTTCTGGGCCTCGGAGACCATTTCAGCGGTCCATATCCCGTAGTCCCTGTGCAAAATATTTACCGCTTCGCCGCCAAAGTCAAGATCGGGCACTTCGTCCGGGATTTCCTGCGGTTTTTTTTCATCCGCATTCTGATTTTCCTCGACGGTCACATCGGGATCCGCAATGCCGGCTTCTTCGGTTTTGGCGGAGGCGCACGAAAAAAGCAGAAACAGCGCAAGGGCAAAAACCGACAATGCGCATAAATTTTTCTTCATTAAATATATGCTCCTTTCAAAATTTTTTTTGTTCATTTGACCATGTTTTTTTGCATTATGCCCAAAAGTTCCCTGTCCACCGCAAATCCGTCCATATCGTCATAGATCGCGCCCGGCCTGCCGTGGTTCACGATTCCAAACGAGCCTTCGAAATTCCACATCGAATAGCCCCAGCCGTTTTCCTTGAAAACCGCCATCAGGTCGCCCAGCCAGCGCAGCGCGATTTCGTTGGGTGTTTTGTTGAAGCAGCCGAATTCCCCTATATGCACCTCGACGCCCTTTTTTTCGACTTCGAGCCAAGGCGCGTAATATTTTCGAAGCGCATCTTTGTCCCAGAGCTCGCCGCGGATTTCCCCCGGATATGCGGGCGTGGGCCAGTCTTCGTCTTTTATGCCGCACCAGGTCGCCTTGTAGTGGCTGACTTGGAAAGGGGCGTAGCCCCTGCCGCTGTGGATCGCGCCCACATCCGAAAGCTCGGGTATCGCCACTCCCCCGCCGGCGATCCCGTCGAGCACGATTTCGCGGTTTGGGTCTATGTCCCGTATCGCCTTTATGGTCTTGCGCATCACGTATTCGTGGCGTTCGCGCGTGAATTCATACTGGCCTATTCCCGGCGGCTCGTTGAGCAAATCGAAGCTCAGCTGCCCGGAAGGAACGCCCTTGTATTTTTTGGCGAAATATTCCCATAGATACACAAAACCCTCCTGCGCCTCTTCATCCGTCCACAGATTGTGCTTCTCCCTGTCGTTCGCGTTTATGCAATAGCCGGGCGCCCTGTGGAAATTCAGGCACATATGCAGTCCCCTTTTTTTGCACTGCTCGAAATACAAATCGATTTTTTCAAAAACCTTTTCGTCGGGGTGCAGATAATCGAAGTCCTTGGTCCAAAAATTGTAGTCTGTGGGAATCCGGATGAAGTTGAATCCGTGCTTCGCGATGAAATCTAACTGCCTTTCGTCGGCTTTTCCCGGTTTTTGCCCGTGGTGGGAAAACATCCACAGCATGTTGAATCCGTATTTTTTCATAAAACGACACCTCGCCTTTTTTGTTTTTTTTGTTTTTGCCAATTCGTTTCGCTTAAATTATTTTACCACAAAAATTTCAATATATCAACAATTGCGGATAATATAATAAAAATTAATAGATTATACAAGATTTATCCGAAATTGTTATATATAATTATATCAAGAAATATTCCATCGGCAGGGCGATAATTATGGCAAATTACGAACACTACAAAATATTTTGCAAAATCGTGGAATGCAGCAGCATATCCAAAGCGGCAAACCAACTGTACATTTCGCAGCCCGCAGTCAGCCTGGCGGTGAAACAGCTTGAGATCAGCCTGAATGCCAAACTTTTTTTCAGGACTCAAAAAGGCGTGAAACTGACCACCGAAGGCGCGACGCTGTACAGTTACGTCAAGCAGGGCTGCACGCTCATCAGCGTGGGCGAGGAAAAACTCAAGGAGCTCGGCGAGCTTCAGGCGGGCGAAGTGAACGTCGGGGCGAGCGAGATGACCTTGCGCTTTTTCCTGTTGCCCTTAATCGAAAAGTTCCATAAAGATTTCCCTTCGGTGAAAATAAAGATCACGAACGCCCCAACTCCCGAAACGCTGCAGCACCTCAAGGAGGGACTCATAGATTTCGGGGTGGTTTCGGGCCCTGCGAACACAGACAGCCCGGGAATCGATTTCAAAAGCGTGAAATCCGTAAAAGAAATTTTGGTGGCGGGAAAAAATTTCGGAGAACTCAAGGAAAAACAAAAAGTGCCTGCGGCGGATTTGCGCAAATATCCGTTCATAATGCTGGAAAAAGGCACGAGCACCAGGTCGTACATAGAAAAATATCTCAAGGAAAACGGCGCCGAAATAAATCCGGAAATAGAACTCGCGGCAAACGACTTGGTAGTCGAATTCATAAAACGCGGAATGGGTTTGGGATTCATCCTCGAGGAATTTGTGAGGCGGGAATTGGAAAACGGGGAACTTTTTAAAATCGATTTGGCTCCCGAATTCCCCCCGAGGAGTTTTTGCATTGCCACGCACTCGCATATCCCGCTCGCCACCGCCGCAAAAAAAATGCTGGAATACAATGATGGTAGTTTTCAATTGTCAGCGGAACGAGGGGAACGAAAGGAACTGACAACTGATAACTGATAACTAAAAACTTGAAAGCGAGGCAGAGTGATCATGGAAGCGAAAAAAAATATCAATATAGCCGTCATCGGAACCGGATTCATGGGCAGGACCCATAGCTACGCATTTGCCAACCTTCCGTTTTTTTATGGGGAACTGCCTTTTAAGGCGGTTTTGCACACGATTTGTTCGAGGGACGAAAAAAAAGGCGCGCAAATCAAAGACGAATGGGGGTTCCGGCATTTTGAAACCGATTTGGGCAAGATACTGAAAAACCCCGAAATCGACGTAGTGGACATCTGCACCCCGAATATTTTGCATTTTGAAACCTTGATGAAAGCGCTCGAAGCAAAAAAGCACATATACTGCGAAAAACCGCTCGTGGTGACGGCGGCTCAGGCATGCGAAGTGACAAAAAAACTCGAGGAAGAAAACAAAAGCAAAAATCTGCTGTGCGCCGTGGTGTTCCACAACAGGTTCTCGCCGGCCGTGCTCAGGGCCAAACAGCTTATCGGCGAGGGAAAAATCGGGAATGCCATATCGTTTAGGTGCGCTTACCGGCACAATTCGAACATCGACCAAACCAAAAAGGCCGGATGGAAGCAAACTGCGGAAAATGGGGGAGGGGTGCTTTTTGACCTCGGCTCGCACGCCATCGACATGGTGCGGTTTCTTTGCGGCGATATACATTCGCTCTCGGCCAAATCGCAGATATATTTTCCCGTCAGAAAAGGAATGGACGGAAAAGAATGGAAAACAAACGCAGACGAGGCCTTCTATATCACCGCGCAGCTTTCAAGCGGGGGAATCGGCACGATCGAGGCGACCAAGCTTTCAACCGGCACGAATTCGGATCTTTCATTTGAGATATACGGCGAAGCGGGGGCGCTCCGGTATTCGCTCATGCAGCCCAACTTTTTGGAATTCTACGACTGTGCGAAACCCGGAGGCGATTACGGGGGGGAACGCGGTTTCACCAAAATCGAGTGCGTGCAGAGATACCCCGCTCCCGGCGATATTTTCCCCGGGCCCAAATCGCCCGTGGGCTGGCTCAGGCTGCATATGCACAGCGCATATTTGTACCTGGAAGGGGTATACAAGGGGAAATTGTCCGAATTGTCGCCTAGTTTCCGCGATGGGGCAAAGGTGCAAAAAATTATGGAAGCCGCTTTCAAATCCGATTTGAGCGGCAATTGGGAAATTCTAAATTGAAAGCCTGTTGTTTTACGGGCCACAGGCCCAAAAAGTTTCCCTGGGGCGAAAACGAGGGGGATGTACGCTGCGTTGCGCTTAAATCGAAAATAAAGTTTGCCGCCGAAGATCTGATCGTGAGGCGGGGTTTTGGGAAATTCATATCCGGAATGGCCCAGGGCACGGACATGATATGCGCGGAAATAATTTTGACGCTGAAAAAAATTTACCCCCAGATCCGGCTCGAGTGCGCAGTGCCAAACTGCGCTTTCGGGAAAAGCTGGAGGGCCGACAAAACGCAAAGATTCGAAGAGATACTCGAAAGGGCGGATATTGTGACCTATGTGACCAAAAGCGAAATTTACCGCAAACGGGATTTGATGCTGCGCAATGCATATATGGTGGATGCTTCGGATTTCGTCTTGGCGGTATATATCGAAGGCCAAAAGGGGGGCACCAAAAATACCCTCGATTACGCAAGGCGCAAAAACAAAGAAATTTTGCTCATAGAACCGTGAAAGGGCATATGCAAATATGGATTCAAACCAAATCGAAAGCTTTATCGCGCAAGCAGAGGAAACGCTCAAGCCATGCTTCGCGAAAATCGAAAATACCGCGCTGTCAAACCAAAAAAAAGTCCTGCAAGCGTTTTGGAAACACAAAATTTCGGAAACGCATTTCAATTTCAGCACGGGTTACGGATACAGCGACAAAGGCAGGGAAGCGCTCGACTTGGTTTGGGCGGATGTGTTTGAGGGCGAAGCGGCGTTCGTGCGCCCGCATATCGTTTCGGGCACCCACGCCATCACCATCGGCCTTTTCGGGCTGCTGCGCCCGGGCGATACGATGCTTTCGGCCACGGGCGAGCCATACGACACCCTGCACGGCGCAATCGGCTCAAACAAAAACAAAAACATAGGCTCGCTCGCCGATTTCGGCATAAAGTACAGGCAGGCCGAGCTGCAAGGCGGCTATTTTGATTTTGGGGAGATTTCAAAAATTTTGCGCGAAGACAAATCCGTAAAAGTGGTATATGCGCAAAAATCGAGGGGCTACAAAGACAGAGCGGCCATAAGCTCCGAAGCCGTGGGCGAGCTCGCCGGATTCGCCAAATCCATAAACCCGGAAATATATGTGGCAGTCGATAATTGCTACGGGGAATTCGTCGAGGAGCACGAACCCTGCTTTTACGGAGCGGACATGGTGATGGGTTCCCTCATAAAAAATCCGGGCGGCGGCATAGCGGAATGCGGCGGGTACATCGCCGGAACCCGAAAAGCGGTGGGGCTCGCCTCCCACAGGCTGACCGCGCCCCTTGTGGGAGCGGAAGTCGGGGCATCTTTGGGGCAGACGGGCAATATATGCAAAGGGTTGTTCTTTGCGCCCCATGTGGTGGCGCAGAGCCTGAAAACGGCTTGCCTCGCCGCATATATATATGAAAGCTTGGGCTATGAAACAAATCCGGGATGCCGGGAAAAACGATATGACATCGTGCAGTCGATAAAATTTTCGGACGAAAAAAAACTCGTCGATTTCGTCAGGGGGATACAAGCGGGTTCTGCCGTGGATTCCCATGCGGTTCCCGAAGCCTGGGATATGCCGGGCTACGAAAACAAAATCATAATGGCTTCGGGCTCTTTCACCCAAGGGTCTTCCATAGAAATATCGGCCGATGCGCCGATTAGGCCGCCGTATGCTGTTTATATGCAAGGCGGGCTGACATACGAATCCGGCAAGATTTGCCTGATGAAAATACTGGAAAAACAGGGATCGCAGGCGTAAAAAACTTGATTATCGTTGGCTTGTTGTGCATGTTGCACAATTTAAAAAGCGATTTTAATGTTTGTTGTATATATATTTCACAAAGTTGAAAAAAATTTCAAAATATGCTTGACAAGCCTGCGGCAATGTGATATACTATAAAAGCTGTCCAAAACGGGGCGGCGAACCGGAACTTTGAAAATTGAACAACGAACCAAAAAGGAAAAGGTGGAAGCGAAACGAATTATTATTCTTTGAGCTTCCGGAAAAATTCCAAACAGGTAACTTTACACAAAAGTAATCGCAAGCATAAGCTTGAAAAAAGAATTGAACTCTGATTGTGATTATCGCAGCCCGCATAGGGTTGGAATAATACGATTTTTTAGAGAGTTTGATCCTGGCTCAGGATGAACGCTGGCGGCGTGCATAACACATTCAAGTCGAACGGATGCGATCCCTTCGGGGACCGCATTAGTGGCGGACGGGCGAGTAACACGTGAGCAACCTGCCCCAGACAGTGGAATAACGATGGGAAACTATCGCTAATACCGCATGATGCAACGGGATGGCATCGTCCCGTTGCCAAAGGGGAAACCCGGTCAGGGATGGGCTCGCGTCCGATTAGGCAGTTGGTGAGGTAACGGCTCACCAAACCGACGATCGGTAACCGGACTGAGAGGTCGAACGGTCGCATTGGAACTGAGACACGGTCCAGACTCCTACGGGGGGCAGCAGTGGGGAATATTGGGCAATGGACGAAAGTCTGACCCAGCGACGCCGCGTGAAGGAAGAAGGTCTTCGGATTGTAAACTTATGTCAGGGGGGACGAAAAAAATGACGGTACCCCCGAAGGAAGCCACGGCTAACTACGTGCCAGCAGCCGCGGTAATACGTAGGTGGCAAGCGTTATCCGGATTTACTGGGTGTAAAGGGTGTGTAGGCGGCTAAGCAAGTCAGGCGTCAAAACTATGGGCTCAACCCATAGTCGCGTTTGAAACTGCATAGCTTGAGCGCAGGAGAGGTAAGCGGAATTCCCAGTGTAGCGGTAAAATGCGTAGATATTGGGAGGAACACCAGTGGCGAAGGCGGCTTGCTGGACTGAGGCTGACGCTGAGACACGAAAGCGTGGGGAGCAAACAGGATTAGATACCCTGGTAGTCCACGCCGTAAACGATGAATGCTAGGTGTAGGGCGGATACGCTCTGTG
>WRJC01000003.1:125491-128990 GCA_009782405.1 Oscillospiraceae bacterium | reverse complement strand
GTTCTGGCTTACTATTTCCCCGAACTGCTCGTAGACCTTGCATTCGGAAACCGGGTCGAGGGCTGCGGTGGGCTCGTCGAGGATTTTGAGCGGGGCGGGGTTGACGACAAGGCGGCATAGAGCGACCTTCTGCCATTCGCCGCCGGACAGATCCACTCCGTCCTCTTTTATTTTTGTCACGGGCGTTCTGTATTTTTTCGGGAGTTTGCAAGCGGTTTCCGCCAGGCCAATTATATTTGCCGCGTCTTCGACCTTTTTTGAATTATGCATGCCGTTTGCGTCGCCTATCGCTATGTTGCCGTATAAATCGAGCGGGTAGCGGCAAAAATCCTGATATACCACGGTTGAAAAAGCCTTTATTTTTGCCTGCGGATACTCGCGCAGCTCGATTCCGTTTATCAAAATTTCCCCTGTGTACCCGTCATACAATCCGGTCAAAATCTTTGTGAGAGTGGTCTTGCCCGCGCCGTTGGATCCCACAATCGCATAGTGTTTTCCCGGTTCCAATTTCAAATTAAGGTTTTTTAGTATGAATGGCTTTGTGCCGGGATATCTGAAGCTCACGTTTTTGAACTCGATTGACTTTAATTCCGGTATGTCCGCGTCGGGCAGGCACAGGGCGTTTTCGTCCTCTTCGAATTCGAGGAATATGTTCAAGTCCTTCAAATACTCAAATTTGTATTTGAAATCGGATATGGTTTTAGGTATGCTGTTTTGCATTTGCTGGCTCAGGCCGAATATCGCATTGACAAGAGCGGCAAACATTCCGATGCTCAGTTTTGGGTCTCCTGTGGGAAATATCGCCGAGGGAAGCAGAATCGCGATCACAATCGCCCCGCTGACAAAAACGAGCATGCTCGAAGCCGTCGTGCTGAAAAAGCCTTTACGGGAGACTTTTTTGCGGGCGATCCTGGCCGATTCGTATTTGATTTTGTATTCCTCGTTCATCCTGTCCGTATATCCGTACATATATCGCTCATCCACTGTGTCCCTGCCCGTCAAAATTCCGAAAATATATCCCGCTTTTCTGTCTGTCTTCGTCATTTCCCTGTCCACTTCATATTTCTTTTTTCCGAATTTGTAGGATATGGCAAACGAAGGCACGCAAGTCACGGCAAAAACGATCGAGGCCCACCATAGCTGCATGCCGAGAATCATCACAAATCCGATGAGCAGCGCGATTATTTTCCAGGCCTCAAAAACCAAATCGAAAAATCCTTGCAGATTGTCTTCGAAACCTCCCGCCGCCCGGTTCATCACATCGACGCTCTCCTGATTTTCGTGGTATCTGAATTTCACCGCAGCCTTTTTTTCGGCAATCGCGGGGGCGACGGCTTTTTTTATCTTGTTTTGCGCCCGCGTGTCCAAAAGCCCCATGATTATCCCGGAGAAATAATTGAAAAATAGCAGCGCGACAATTGCGGCGAAGGGAAGATAGACCGCGCCGAGCTTGCTGCGGTCGCCCGCCGCCGAAACGGCCGCGTCCAAAAATTTCGCGGTGACTATGATGGAAAATGTGGGAACGGCAGACCCGGCGACGTTGCCGGCGATTTTTGCGGCGACTGCCCCGGGGACGAGTTTGAAATACAATAGCGCCATATCCAAATATCTGTATTTTTTTCTTCCGAAAAGCATAAAATTTAAAATCTCCCCGATATATTTTTTTCGTAAGACAATATGACAAAAATTTTGCCGAAATATTTTCAAAGAACCGATGCCGTTTTGCTATCCAATTCCAAGCGAATTTAAACGGCAAGCGTCGATATCGGCACTACATTGACCCCATCCGGCCTTCGGTGCGCGAAGCCGTTGCCCGTTATGACCGTCAGAGCAGCCGGAGCTTTTGTTTTGCCTATATCGATCTTTTCGGCAAACTTCAAAAGATTTTCCGCAGCAGCAGATACCGCCCCGATTCCGAGCTTCATTTCAAAAGCGCCCCATGTGCCGTCCGCATATTCCACGACAGCGTCAATCTCCAGCCCGCGCGAGTCGCGGTAGTGAAAAATTTTTCCCCCGTTCGCCTCGGCGTATATCCGCAAATCCCTTATGGCAAGCGATTCGAAAAGCAAGCCGAAGTAATTCAAGTCGGCCATCAATTTGTCGATTGACAAACCGAGCGCGCCGATCGCCATGGACGGATCGGCGAAATGGCGTTTCGGCGATTTGCGGAGCATATCCGACGAGCGAATATGGGTGTTCCAAGCGGGAAGGCTTTCTATTGCCATCAGGCGCTCGAGCGCGGAAAGATAGGCGGACACTGTTTCGCCGTCCAATTCGTTGTCGCTCCCTCCCGCATCCTTTGAGAGCGCGGCCAAGGAAACTTCCGTGGAGATATTTCTCGCAAGCGATTGGAGCAGTCGCGTCACTTTGTAGGGATCGCGGCGTTTTTCGGACACTTTGCTGACATCGGCTTCGGCGATGAAAGCCATATAGTCGCCAGCGAAACGAAATCCTTCGGAAGCATTTGCGCCAATCAGGCCCGGCCAGCCGCCTAAGGTGAGCTTTTCGGCAAATTCGCCGAGATCAAAGGCTGCGTTCTCGGATGCCGGGACTTCGCCCTTCATCAGAGCCGCGAGGCTCGCCTCGCCGCTCGACCAGCCCTTTTCATATAGGGACATGGGGCGCATCTTGATGAGGGAAAACCTTCCGGCGCCGGAATGGCGCCTGGTTTTGTCGTCCGGCGTCGCGGAGCCTGTGAGTATAAACTGGCCTTTTTGCCTGCGCTCGTCCACTTCGCGCCGGACATAGTTCCATATCTGCGGATATTCCTGCCATTCGTCGAGCAGGCATGGCGTTTCTCCCCCCAAGACGGTTTTTGGGTCTATCTCCATTTTGATGCGCACTTGTTCATCGGCATCGAACCTCACCACGCTGGCAGATTGCTGTTTGGCGGTTTCGGTTTTTCCGCAGCCTTTAACCCCCTCGATGAGAACGGCACCGGAGCTCTGCAGACGCTCGGCGAGAAGCTTGTCCGCAATTCTTTTGTAATAACGCATAATAGCCCTATTCCTCCATTCTGCTTTAATTATACCACACCATCCGATAAAATGCAAGGGAACCATCCGCTAAAATATTAATATTTCAACCGGCAAAAAAAAATTTAACATTTTTCAAATAACCCCTTGACTCTCCCTTTGACAGAAGTGTTATAATATAACCGCCGGCAAAAAAACGATATGCGAGGTGAAAAAAATGGAAAAAATAGGGGAATTTTCAAAACGCTGCGAGGCGACCGTCAAGACGTTGAGATATTACGACAAATTGGGGCTGCTCATCCCCGATTTTATCGACAAGTTCACGGGGTACAGATATTACGGCTTGGGAAAAATCGGGGAAATGCGCCGCATAACGGAGCTGAAAAATATCGGGTTTTCACTGGAGGAAATAAAACGGTTCTGCGATGGAGGCGATGAGGAAAAAAAGCGGCAAATGATTTGGGAAAAACGCCGGGCGCTTGAAAGCGCCGCCGCAAACACCGCAAAAGCGCTATGCGAATTGG
>WRJC01000003.1:0-125391 GCA_009782405.1 Oscillospiraceae bacterium | reverse complement strand
AAATGTGAATGTTTCAACCGATAAAAAAAAATTTAAATTTTTTCAAATAACCCCTTGACTCTCCCTTTGACAGAAGTGTTATAATATAACCGCCGGCAAAAAAACGATATGCGAGGTGACAAAAATGGAAAAAATAGGGGAATTTTCAAAACGCTGCGAGGCGACCGTCAAGACGTTGAGATATTACGACAAATTGGGGCTGCTCATCCCCGATTTTATCGACAAATTCACGGGGTATAGGTATTACGGCTTGGGAAAAATCGAGGAAATGCGCCGCATAACGGAGCTGAAAAACATCGGGTTTTCATTGGAGGAAATAAAACGGTTCTGCGATGGAGGCGATGAGGAAAAAAAGCGGCAAATGATTTGGGAAAAACGCCGGGCGCTTGAAAGCGCCGCCGCAAACACCGCAAAAGCGCTATGCGAATTGGCCGAACTCGAGCAAAAAATCGATTTGGACGCTTCAAAAAAGAAAGGGGAAAAAACAATGGGAAACAAATTCAATATGCCGTTTGAAAACGACGAGGACGCGGTCGGGCGCTGGGAAATCATCGCCACGCCCGAAAAAAAAGAAGATTTTGACCCTGCCAAAACAAATGCGAAAAACGCGCCATTTGAGGAGATATACTTTTTGCCGGACGGCGAGCGGTACTGGGGCTTCGGCTGGACGAAAGGTTTTTTGCTGATAACTTTCGGGGACGGTCTGTTATGCCCGTATGAAATCGAAAAAACAGCGGGCGAAACATATATGTTCCTGGAACACGGGGGCGAGCACGGCAGCCAAACGTGGGTTTTGAGGCAAAGCGACAAAAAGAGATACACAAAACGCGAAATCGGCCGGAGCGACGACATAGATCTGCCATTTGCAGACGACGAAAATACGCTCGGCAAATGGTCGAGCGTGGATTTTGTGAGGGAAATCGAAGATTTCGACCCGGCGAAGCGGCGCTGGCAGGACGATTTGTTTCTTTGCGCGGTGGAATTTTCGCAAAACGGCGAAGCAAGGCAATTTTTTAACAGGGAAAACGAGAACGCATACAGCGTGAAATGGACCAAAGGGATGCTTTTGGAGCAAAGCGGCGACGGAAATCTCGCGCCCGCATACGAAATCCGCAAAATTGGCGATACGGACTATATGTTTTTGGAATGGAAAAGCGGGGACTATATTTGGGGCAGGAGGAAGCCGGGCTATTACGTGCTGAGCCGCGAAAAAAATGGCTGACCATCATTTTCGCGGCGCTGTTGTATTTTGAAACAGGCAATGCTCTAAAATACGAACGAAAGCGTGAGGCTCGCGCCTTCCTCCGGGGTTTTTGGCATATATAGATGCCCGTCCTCGGCGGCGAACATGAAATTTTTGATGCCGGAGTCCCAGATGTCGAAATAGGTCCAACGCCACACATAGGCTTGGATCTTTTTTGGCAGGCTGCGCCCGTTTGATTGCTTGAACCTCTCGATTAGCTCCATGGTCTGCGGCTCGATCTGCTCCACGAGCGGCTTGAATATTTTTTGGTACAGCCGTTCAAGCTGCCCGACCTCAAATATCGCAAACTGCGGGAAATATCTCTCGCCCTCTTTTTTTATGATGTTTTCCTTGACTCCGATGGCGAGCAGCTCTTTTTCCTCGTCTGTCATGCCTTCCGCCAAAAAATCGCCGCGCAGAAGCCCCGAGAGTATCTTCTTCCATGTTGTTTGCTGTCCGACGTTTTTTGTGAGCGTCGAGGGATTTTCGGCGAATATGTATATCCCCAGCCAGTATGTGGCGTACTCGAGCTTTCCGTTTTGGTCGTCGTCTTTGAATTCGCTCGTGGTTTCGCTTATGGAACTGCACCATATGCCGCTTATCTTCTTCCACTTTTCCGGCTCGAAGATGGGCTCGGTGAGAACCCCCCCAAAGCTCAGATCGACCCCTTGGTCTTCGGATTGGTCAAATCCGTTTATCGTATAGCGCCCTCCGTCTTTGTGCAGCTCCAAATCCAGGCCGTCGAGGTTTTGGGAGTTGTATTTTTTCAGGGCTTTTAGCGGCTCGGATTCCGAAAAATACCGCAAATAAAGCGTCAGCACGCACCACAGCAGTTTGCCCCATTCAAAATCGCTGCCGTAGAAACCGAGGCTGCGTATATCCTTTTCATGCGAGTTGATATAGCCGATGATCTGCCCGTAATAGCTTTCTTTGCAGGTTATGTAGACATCCCTGACCTCATAAAAATGCCGATGGTTTTTTATGCCGAAATTCGTCCTGTATTTTTTGCCTTCGGAAACCAAAAACTCGCGCTCCGCGAGCCATTCCAAATCGAACTCCAGATATGGCTTCGGTATCCCCGTCATTTCGGCGAGCTCGTCGATGGTCCTGCCGCTGTCGCCATAGCACAAAAGGCAGATGTTCTGCCTGATCAGATTGTCGTTCACGCGGGCTGTGTCCGGGTTTGGGCCCCTGTCCCCGGAAGTTCCGAGATGCAATTTCCCGGGTCTGCATATTCTTGAATTATCCTCCATGTTAAACCTCTCCTTTATTTTTTTTCGCGCATCGAACAGATGCCATTTTACGGCGCTTTTTTTCATGCCGAATTTTTCCGCCACCTCAGCCACCGATTTGTCCTCGAAATAATAGGCGATGATTATTTCGCGCTGCGTTTTGGACAGATCCGCGATTCTTCGCCGAAGCTCCGTCTGCTCTTTTTTTGAGGCTTCGTTTTCGGCGATCTCGTCTATGTGGTCGCGCTCTTCGATGATATATATGCCGGCTTCATCGTCTAAACTCATCATATTATTGTCTTTTTTTGTTTTCCGCAGCCTGTTGCACCAGGTGCGGTGCGCGATTTTCCAAATCAGATTGTCGAGCTTCTCGATTTCTTTTTTTCCCTTCGCGAAAGCCAAAATCTGATACATCGCCTCCTGCGCCAGATCTTCGCCCTTTTCGCGGGAGCCGGTTTTTTTTATCGCCCAGTTCAGTATCAAAAGGCAATAATCATCGGCTATCCGCTCGAACAAATCGTTTGCCGCGTGCAGTTCCATAAATTTTTGTTCTCGCCCGCCTTTCTTTTTTTTGAGCGCCCTATGGATATAATAACAAAGGGATGCGTTTGGTTAGGTGGATTATACGCCGAAACAAAAAAAATATCAACGGGCGCGGGCAAAATATTTTGTAAATTATATGTTTTCCGCCTTGACATCGACCCAAAAGAATGTTATAATTTTAACAAAGGGGTGTGATTTAAAATGGAGTGCAATTGCAGTTGCGCAAAAAATCCGGGGACGGATATGTCCCTATTGGAGCCATATCTTGCCGAATATGCGGGAACGGATGGAAGCTTGATCACGGTTTTGCAAAAGGCGCAGGAGATATACGGCTATCTTCCCGTCGATGTTTTGATCCATATCTCCCGCCGGCTGGGCATAAAGCCCGCGAAAGTGATGGGCGTGGTCACGTTTTACACGCAGTTCCGGACAAAGCCGGTGGGCAAGCATTTGATCTTGCTGTGCCAGGGCACCGCGTGCCATGTGAACGGCTCGGCGGATATCGAGGACGCGGTCAGGGGCTACCTGAAAGTGGGCGAAGGCGAAATTTCCGAAGGCGGGCTGTTCACATACAACAACGTGGCGTGCCTTGGCTGCTGCAGCCTGTCGCCGGTGATGATGATCGGGGAAAAGACATATGGCAACCTGACGAAGGACAAAGCGGTCAAAATTTTGAAAGCAATCGAAAAAGAAGAGCAAAAGGGGGCGTAAAAATGAAGATAACGGTGGGAAAAGGCAGCTGCGGGATAGCTGCGGGGGCCCTGGAAGTATTTGAGCTGATAGAGCGAAATTTGCCTTCCGGATGTTCTTTGGCGATAACCGGCTGCATCGGGATGTGCTATCTCGAACCGATAGTGAACGTCGGGGACGGCGGAAAAGAGCTGACCTTCGTCAAGGTGAACGCTGCCGCCGCCGGGGAAATATTGAAATACATACGCGGCGAGCAAAACGACGCAAAACAGCACATGATCTCAAAAGAGGATTTGGACAGCCTGAATTCGCAGCGGCGCATCGCGCTATCCAACTGCGGCGTCATCGACCCCGAAAATATCGACGAATACATTTCCCGCGAGGGCTATGAGGCGGCGAAGAAGTGCATGACAAAACTCACGCCCGAACAGGTGATCGACGAAATGAAAATATCCGGGGTGGGCGGGCGCGGCGGTGCGGGATTTCCGACCTGGTTCAAATGGAACGCCGCGCGCCAGTCAAAAGGCGAAAAAAAATACATGATCTGCAACGCCGACGAGGGCGACCCCGGCGCGTTCATGGACCGCGCGGTGATCGAGGGCGACCCGCACGCGGTGATCGAGGGCATGATGATCGGCGCTTACGCGATCGGCTCGGACGAGGGCATCGTCTATGTGAGGGCGGAATATCCCCTGGCGATCATACGCCTGGAAAAAGCGCTCGGACAGGCGCGTGAAAGGGGCATATTGGGCAAAAACATCTTCGGGGGCGATTTTTGCTTTGACATACATATAAAGGCGGGAGCGGGGGCGTTTGTGTGCGGGGAGGAAACCGCGCTGATCGCCTCGCTTGAAGGCGAGCGGGGGATGCCGCGGCTCAAACCTCCGTTTCCCGCGCAAAAAGGCTATTGGAAAAAGCCCAGCAATATAAACAACGTGGAGACTTACGCCAACGTGCCCTGGATTATGCGCAACGGCGGCGCAAAGTTCGCAGAAATGGGCACCGAAAATTCAAAGGGCACGAAAGTGTTCGCCCTGACCGGAAAAATCGCGAAAGGCGGACTCGTCGAGGTGCCGATGGGCAAAACCATAAACGACGTGGTTTACGGGCCGGGCGGGGGGATAAAAGGCGGCAAAAAGTTCAAGGCCGTGCAGATGGGCGGCCCTTCGGGCGGCTGCATCCCCGCAGAGCTCGCCGATACTATGATCGACTACAAGACCCTTGCCGCGACCGGCGCGATAATGGGGTCCGGCGGCATGGTGGTGATGGACGAGAGCACCTGCATGGTCGATATGGCGCGGTTCTTTTTGGATTTCACGGTCAAGGAGAGTTGCGGAAAATGCGTCCACTGCCGCATAGGAAACAAAAGGATGCTGGAGATACTCGAACGCATTTGCGGGGGAAAAGGCAGGGAAGGGGATATCGGGCTATTAAGCGATTTGGCAGTGCAGATAAAGGACGGCTCGCTGTGCGCGCTTGGCCAGACCGCACCCAACCCGGTTTTGACCACCCTAAAATATTTTTTGGGCGAGTACGAAGCCCACATAAATGAAAAAAAGTGCGCCGCCCATCAGTGCAAGGCGCTGCTCGCTTATTGCATAGACGAAAAAAAATGCACAGGCTGCACGCTGTGCGCGAAAAAATGCCCCGCCGGAGCCGTTGCCGGCGAAGCCAAGAAGCCGCACAGCATCGACATGGAAAAGTGCACGAAATGCGGAAGCTGCGCCGAAGCGTGCAGATTTGACGCGGTTGTCGTGGATTAGGAGGAAGAAAATATATGATCAAATTGAATATAGACGGAATCGAACTCACGGGCGCCGAGGGCCAGACAATTTTGGACGTCGCCAAAAAAAACAATATCGACATCCCCACGCTGTGCCATGACGAAAGGGTGGAAATATACGGCGCGTGCGGGCTGTGCGTGGTCGAAATCGAGGGAAGCCCGAAACTCTTCCGCGCCTGCGCGACGCTCGCCGCAGAGGGCATGGTCGTCAAAACAGCCACCGAACGGATCAAAAAAAACCGCAAAACGGCCTTGGAGTTGCTGCTTGGCGACCATGTCGGGGACTGCCGCGCGCCGTGCACACTCGCCTGCCCTGCGCATACCGAATGCCAGGGCTATGTAAAATTGATCGCCGAGGGCAAATTCGGCGAGGCGCTGAAATTGATCAAAGAAAAAATCCCGCTGCCCGCTTCGATAGGCCGGGTCTGCCCGCACCCGTGCGAAGAGGCCTGCCGCCGCGAACTGGTGGAGGAACCTATTTCCATTTGCGCACTAAAGCAATATGCCGGAGACCAAAACCTCGAATATATCCCGGAGACAAAAGAGCCCACGGGCAAAAATGTGGCGATCGTGGGCGGCGGGCCGGGAGGGCTGACGGCGGCGTATTTCTTGAGGCAGCAGGGCCACGGAGCAACGATATACGAAGCGATGCCGCAAATGGGCGGTATGCTGCAATACGGAGTGCCGGAGTACAGGCTGCCAAAAAAAATCCTGCAAAAAGAAATCGCCGAAATCGAAAAGATGGGCGTGAAATTCAAAAACAACGCGAAAATCGGGCGCGATGTCAGCCTGGACGATTTGAGAAATGATTACGACGCTGTAATTTTGGCGGTTGGCGCCTGGGTGAATTCCCGTTTGGGGTGCCCGGGCGAAGAGCTCGGCGGCGTGATCGGCGCATTGGACTTTTTGAGGGAAGTCGATACAGCCTCCAAGCTTTTCGAGGGGCGCAAGGTCGCGGTGGTGGGCGGCGGCGACATAGCCATGGATGCCTGCCGCACTTCCGTACGCTTGGGCGCATGTAAAGTATACAACATTTACAGGCGCACGAAAAACGAAATGCCGGCCAACATCGGCGAAATCACCGAAGCCGAAGAGGAAGGCGTGATATTCAAGAACCTCACGAACCCGCTTGAAATCACCGGGGAAAACGGCCAAGCCAAAGCGGTGCGCCTTCAAATCATGGAGCTCGGCGAACCCGACGCTTCGGGGCGGCGCAGCCCCGTGCCGGTCGCCGGAAAAGAGGAAACCATCGAAGTCGATTTCGTGATTGTCGCAATCGGCTCAAAGACCGGCAAATCCGGGCTTGAAAAAGTCGAAACGACAAAATGGGGCACGCTGACAGCCGATGAAAACACCTTTGCCACGAATTTGGACGGCGTTTTCGCGATCGGCGACGCCACGAACAAAGGCGCGGACATCGCCGTATCCGCGATCGGCGAGGCGAGGCAGGCCGCCGAAATGGTGGACAAGTATTTAAAAGGCGAAGAAGTGAAATTCGAGCCGCAGTATATCGTGAAAAGCGAAAAAACCAAAGAGGATTTCGCCGACAGGGAAAATTTGCCGAGAGTGAAAATAAGATGCCGGGAGGCAGATGAGCGCAGGGGCGATTTTTTGGAGGTCAACTTTGCCATGGGCGAAGCCGAAGCCAAAAAAGAAGCCGCCCGATGCCTTGAGTGCGGCTGCCACGATTTCTTCGAATGCAAGCTGATCGACTACGCCAACCGCTATAAAGTTCAGCCCGAAAAATACGGGGGCGGCGAGACGCACCGCTACGCCAAGGACGACATTTTGGGCCGCATCGAATTCAACCATGAAAAGTGCATTTTATGCGGGACCTGCGTGCGAATTTGCGAGGAAGAGGTCAAGGCGGCGCTGCTCGGATTCGTGGGCAGGGGCTTTGACACCGTTGTCAGGGCGTCCGTCGATTCCGATTTGTGCGAGGCGGACTGCGGCGCGTGCCGCAAGTGCCTTGAGGCCTGCCCCACCGGCGCGTTGAAAAATATCGGGTAATAAAAAAACATATTTAAGGGCGAACTGCTGCAAGGGAATTGACGCAATTCGCCCTTTTTGGTTTGGAGGCTGATGAAAATAATCGCAATTGATATAAATTTTGCCGAAAGGAGCGTATAGAATGTTCGCAATCAAGAACGCGATCAAGAACATATACCGGTACAAAAGCAAATACATCATGTTCGGGGTGCTGTATTTTTTTGTGATATCGGCGGCATCGGTGTGCTTGAACATATTCGCGCAGATGGGGGAAGTCACCGAAAACATCATCAAGGAATACGCCAGCGTGGCGAAGTTCGAGGGCAGGAGCGCCGATGTTTTTGGCAATCTTCCGCCGCGCCTCACGAAGGGCGAATTTTTGGGATTCGGGAATATGGAGCACATCGAGGACATAAAGTTTTTGAGGTACAACTTCATTTTCGACGACATACACGTGAAAGAAAATTTTTCGGGGCTGGAAAGGGAGCTTGTCATTGGCGGGGAAAACATCGCATGGGATCATGCGATCGTGCCGCTAATCGTCTCGGGGTATGACATGGCATTGCTGCACCTCGCAGCGGAAGAATTCAACCTTGAGAGCGGGAGGATGTTCGAGGGGGACGACGAGTGCGTTATGGCGAAGAACAGGCTTGTCGCGAATACGGGGAGGTGGGACGAAGATTTGGTGGGGGTTGTCGAGTGCAGGAACTGGAACGATATGGAACTTGGGGACATGATAGTCATACAAAATGACGACGGCATATACAAGGAGTTTACGGTAGTGGGCATACTGGAACAAAACCCGAGGGACGACGAAAACACGCACAGGAGGATGATATACACGACGCTCGAAAGCGCGGAGCATTTCGACGTTATCGCATCCGAAAGCGATATGGCGTTTCGGTTTCATATTCCGGATTACGACAAAAGCGCCTCTGGGGGCGGCGAGAGCATTTTTCCGGGGTACGACGCATTGATATATATAAATTCACCGGAGAACTATAGCGAACTGAGGGCAAAGATGGCCGAGAGGGGCATACTGATCGGGCCGCTATTCGAAAACTACCATGCCCTCATAAACCTGACGCAGAACCAGCAAACATGGAGCGCGGTGTTCATGATAATCACAGGATTGATACTCGTGTGCGTGACGGTCATAACGACCGTGATACTGCTGCATGGCCGCAGGTACGAGATGGCGGTGCTGCGGTCGGTGGGGATGAAAAAGAGCAGGCTGGTCGCGGGGTACCTCGTGGAAAACTTGGCGTTTATTTTGGGGATAACGCTTGCCGCATTGATGGCGGCGCAAATCGTGGTGCCGATGTTCACCGGCGGCGTGTTCGCGGGCATGCAAAAATTCGTGTCCACCGAGATGATGGAAAAATTGGCGGGTGGCGCAGACCTTGAATTGCTTCTGCGAAATGCAGGATTCGTGTTCGCGGGGGCGAGCGCGGCGGCGGGGCTGTCGCTGGTTTTGGCCTGCGTGAGCATAGTGCGCTTTCAGCCGCTGAAGATATTTGGCAAGCAGTATTAGGGGGGCGCAGAGATATGATATTGAAATTGGAAAATGTGAGCTACAGGTACAAAAAGAAAGGGCCGGACATACTGGACGGGGTGACGTGCGGGTTCGAGGGGGGCATGTTATACGCAATGACGGGCGAGTCGGGGTCGGGCAAGACGACGCTGATATCGATCATGGCGAAGCTGGACCGTCCGACGGGCGGAACGATATGGTACGACGGAAAGGATATATCGACGATGGACGGGGACGAATACCGCGCGAAGAGGGTGAGCGTGATCTTCCAGAGCTACAACCTGCTGCACAGCTACACGGCGACCGACAACATCGCGACGGTACTGAACGTGAGCGGTTACCGCAGCGGTTACGGCGAGCGGGCGGGGGAGCTACTAGACGAAGTGGGCATCCCAAAAGACAAGCGCGGACAGGCGGCGCATGAACTGTCTGGCGGGGAGCAGCAGCGGGTGGCGGTGGCGCGCGCGCTGGCACAGGGGTCGGAGGTGATCCTGGCTGACGAACCGACGGGGAATCTGGACCGACCGAACGGGGAGCGGGTGATGGGGCTGTTCTCGGATTTGGCGCGGCGGCGCGGCAAGTGCGTGATCGTGGCTACCCACTCGGATTTCGTGGCCGGATACGCCGACCTTGTGCTCCGCATAGAAGGCGGCAAGATTGCGCAGTTGTGATGCATGTGCAAAGTATTTTTTATTTTGCCCCGCTTGGCTTCGCCCTCAATGTGCACCTGACAATGCTCTGATCCGCATAAAATTCCGGTTCGGGGTTTCCGTTTCTCTTCATTTCGTTTCGTGCGATGATAATCCCCCGCCCATATGACTGGACAAATTCAAAGGTTTTCATCGTGGCGGCTATGTTTGGATTGCGGTAGCCGACAATTCCGGGATTCCCAAAATTCTCCGGCGTCACGTTGCCATACGGGCCGCCGGGACTGGTGATTTCGATGCGGTCGTCATACCAATACATATGGATGGGCGCGTTGGTGCGCTCGTAACTTTTGTGCATTATGGCATTATAAAGGATCTGCTCGACTGCCAGAGGCGGGTATGTTTCCGTGATTTTGTGGGTTCCTACGCATACATCCACCGCCCTGCGGTTGTGCGCGCCGAGTTTTCCCTTGGCATCGCGTATCATGTAAGGAATGGCTCCGCCGACAGTTTCTTCGTCAGTTACAGCGTCGTAAAGCTCTGTGCCGGCAATCCGCAAGAATTGGATATAGGCGCCCGGGAGGTGCCACTGCGGATTTTTGCCGATGGCGAGAAGCCCGTGTATCGTCGGGGTGGGGTCGTCGGGCGACACGATCATTCTGCAAGAGGCGAGACGTTCTTCGTATGTGCGGTTGTTTTCCGCGAGCACGTCGGCGGCAAACGCTTTCGGAAGATATTCGTCTTCAAACACGGCCCTTGACAAGTCGGAAAGATTCGCGCTTGGCACGGGATATAGGTCATAGGGCAGATTTTTGTATCTGCGCTTTTCATTTAGGATTCTTTCGTCTTGCTCGTTCGCGATGGCTCTGCGCGGCCCGGTGCGTATCCAAATTCGGCCGTTGTATTTCACCGGCGGCATATCCGAGGGCATCACTGTAACGACCGCCATTTCCGCTCCTTTGAGAATCCGTTTTTCCACAAACATCACAGGCAGCGGCAATATCCTGCCATCTGTTTTCATGTCCGCCAAGTTTCGCAAGAGTTCATCTGTGATAGGTTCGTGGGACGGGGTTCCGTCGTCTTCGGCTCCGATGAACAATACGCCCTGTCTGTTGTGGGCGGCAAGGTCGTTGGCGAACGCGCATATGACCTGTCTTGCGGCATCGGAAGTGTCGCCCTTAAACGAACGTTTCCTTTCCGATATGTCCGATTCTATGTCGTTTAACAATTCCAATAGTTGAGCGTCGGTCAACAGCTCCATTCGCTTCCGCTCCTTTTGTGAATTTTCGTTTCATGTTCAAATTATACCATGCCAAAGCGCCAAATGTCAAGTGCGCGAAGGCAAAAAAAGCCACAAAAACGTTTTTGCGGCTTTTGGTTGCCTTTTTTTGC
The DNA here is from genome assembly GCA_009782405.1 of Oscillospiraceae bacterium. The sequence continues at coordinate 114,338 of WRJC01000003.1, read as the reverse complement.
GCTATTTGTTTTTGTTGAGCACGCTCTTTAAGACTTCGATGGTGTCGTTTGCGTCCTCCAAGGCGCCTTTGAGCCGCGTGTTCTCCGCTGTGAGCTCCAATAACTGTGGCGAAACCGCTTTGTCGTCGCCCGGCTGCTTTGCCGTGGACATCACTCCCGACGAATAGTCGCGGGGCCGAACCTTGCGCTTGAGCGCGGGGTCGGGTTCCACGCTGTAGGACACGCCGGACAGTTCGTTGAAAGCGCCGCGCTTCACATAATGCGTGTGCAGGAGTTCATGCGAAAGATGCCCGCCCGGTTCGCCGAGATATTTTGCGTACAATTCGTTCACGAACGGGTTTTCGTGCGATTTGCGCAAGACCTTGCTTTCATCCTCGGTGTACAGCCCCGCGAGCCGTTTTGCGCGTACATCGGGGTCTTTGGAGCGCGGCTGGCCGCCTCCCATGATGCATCCGCTCGGACAACCCATGATCTCGATGAAATGGTAGGGCGATTCGCCTTTGTCTATCTGCTCCATCAGCTTTCGCGCCCCGGCGAGTCCGCTTGCCACCGCGACTCTTACTGTAACCCCTTTCAGGAAATCATATTTCGGCGTGGGATCCGTGATTGTGATCGCCGCTTCTTTCACTTGGTCGAGCCCCACGATGGGTGTGACGTGCAGGTTCTCAAAGGGCAGCTCGCGCCCGGTAACCAATTCGTGGACAGTCCTGAGCGCCGCTTCCATGACTCCCCCGGTAAGCCCGAAAATATCGGCCGCCCCGGTGGACATCCCAAGCGGGTTGTCGAACTCTTCTTCGGGCAAGGTGCCAAAATCGATGCCTGCGGATTTGACAAGTTCGGCGAGTTCACGGGTGGTGAGCACCGCGTCCACGTTGGCAAGCCCATTGTTGCGCATTTCCTCGCGCGCGATCTCAAATTTCTTGGCTGTGCAGGGCATCACCGAAACCACATACATATCCTCCGGCTTCACGCCGACGCTTTCGGCGTAATAGCTTTTGGCAAGCGCCCCCAGCATGGTGTGCGGGGATTTGCAAGTCGATAGATGATCGAGGCGGTTTGGGAACTGGTGCTCTACGAATTTTATCCAGCCCGGGCTGCAGCTTGTGATCATGGGCAGCACCGCGGGTTTTCCGGTCAGCGCGTTTTGCACCCGGTGCAAAAGCTCCGTTCCTTCTTCCAGTATGGTCAGGTCCGCCGTGAAGTTGGTGTCGAACACATCGTCGAATCCGAGCCTGTGCAAAGCGGCCGCGAGCTTTCCCGTGACCCTCGAGCCGGGATCCAATCCGAACTCCTCGCCTATGGCGACCCTGACGGCAGGGGCGACTTGCACCACCGTCCGCAAAGCCGGGTTGGCCAGGGCATCCCAGACTTTGTCGGTTGCAGTCGTTCCCCGAAGCGCCCCGACCGGGCAAACGACCGTGCACTGCCCGCAGAAAGCGCAGGCGACCGAGCCGATGGGCAGAGCCATGGCGGGCGATATTTCCGTGTCGAAACCGCGGTTTTGCGGAGCCAGCACGCAAGTCCCCTGGATCGTGTCGCAAGCGGTGACGCAGCGGCGGCACAAAATGCACTTTGACATATCGCGGGTGATGGCGACTGAGGCGTCTATGTGGTACTGCGACCGCTTCCCTTCGAAACGCGAGGATTCCACGCCCAGCAGTTTGCCCAGCGCCTGAAACTCGCAGGTCTGGTTGCGCAGACAGCTGAGGCAGTCCTGCGAGTGGTCGGAAAGCATGAGCTCATACAGCACCCTTCGATGCTGGCGCAGCTTTTCGGTATTGGTGTACACTTCCATTCCGGGGCGCACTTCCGTGGTACAGGCCGCCAGCAGGTTTCTCGCGCCTTTCACCTCCACCACGCAAACGCGGCATATACCCGCTTTATGGATGTCTTTCAGGTAACACAGGCTCGGGATGTTTATGTGGTTTTGCAAAGCGGCTTCCATGATGGTTATGCCCTCTTCCACCTGCACCTGCTGATTGTTGATTGTCATGTTGATCATTTCTCAATTTACCTCCTTTCACAATGGAGGCAACGCATAGCCTCCGCCATTGCGGTGATTTTGTGGTATCCAAGCACCACTTCGTCGAAACTGTTCTTGCGTTTTTCTATGTCGAGCATATCCAGCGGATACCTGGGCAGCTCGGCGATTTCGTCCTCGTCGTACTTCGCATCGATGACGATCTCCTCGCCTTTGTTGAGTGCGCCCTGCCCGCCCAGATATTTGTCTATGGATATGGCGGCTTTTTTTCCATCTGCGATCGCCTGGATCACTGTGTCCGGGCCGCGCACGATGTCGCCCCCGGCGAAAACGCCGTTTATCGTCGTCATCATCGTGTCCTCGTCCACTTTGAATGTGCCCCACTGGGTTCGCCCCACGTCTTCCGCCGGTATGAACGGCAAATCGGCGTACTGGCTGATGGCGGGGATCACCATGTCCACTTCGATCATGAACGTCGGCTCGCCCGAGGGGACGGATTTGCGGCGCCCGCTCGAATCGAATTCGCCGAGACCCATCGACTGGCATTCGACCGCGCACAGATTGCCGTTTTTGTCTCCCACGAAACGAACCGGCTGTATGAGTTCTTTTATCTCCACGCCTTCTTCTATCGCCTCGTTGATTTCCACTTCATAGGCGGGCATCATCCCCTGCGTGCGCCGATAGAGGATCGTCACTTTTTGGGCGCCCATGCGCAGGGCCGTGCGCGCGGAGTCTATCGCCGAGTTCCCGCCGCCTATGACCGCCACATTCTTGCCAATTTCCAAGGGGCGCTTCAAATTCACCTGTTTCAAAAAGTCGATCCCGTACACAACGCCTTTCAGGTTTTCTCCGGGAATGTCGGCTTTCTGCGGCAATTGGGTTCCCGTGGAGACAAAGACAGCGTCGCTGTGTTTCTGTAGGGCGTCAAAGGAAATTTCCTTTCCCACAGTCGTGTTCAAGTGGACGTTCACGCCCTCTTTCTTGACGAGTTCGATTTCATGCTGGAGCACAGCCATCGGCAAGCGATATTCGGGGATTCCGTAGGCCAGGACGCCTCCCGCGACATCTTCGGATTCATATATGTCCACATCGTATCCGATGCGGACCAAGTAATACCCGCAGGTCAGCCCGGCCGCGCCCGCGCCGATGATCGAAACGCGCTTCCCGTTTTTGGGAAAAACGATGTCCGTCGAATAGGGGGTTTCGTTTTTGTGCGCATAATCCGCCACGAAACGCTTGAGCTCGCATATGGCGATCGCTTCATCCGTGGTTTTGCGCCGGCATTTGCTCTCGCAGGGGCGCGTGCAGATGCGCCCGCAAACAGAAGGGAACGGGTTTTCTTGGCGAATCAGCTTGTATGCATCCATGAAACGCCCCTGCGCGATCAGCGCTGTATAGCCCGGCACGTTTACACCTGCAGGGCAGGTGTTTTCGCATGGGGATATGAACAGCTCGCTGCAAACCCCCGCGCGGCATCTTTTGTTTTTTATGTGCTCTTCGAATTCATCCCGGAAATTTTTGATGTTGCTGATGACCGGGTTCGGCGCAGTCTGCCCTAAGCCGCATATCGCCGTTTCGCGGATGCTTTCCCCGAGCGCTTCCAAAAGTTCGATGTCGCCTTCCTCGCCCTGGCCTTGGGTGATGCGGGTCAAAATCTCCAGCATGCGCCTGGTGCCGATGCGGCAGGGCACGCACTGTCCGCAGGATTCGTCCTGTATAAATTCCATGAAGAAACGCGCCTGGTCCACCATGCAGGTGTCCTCATTCATCACGATGAGCCCGCCTGAACCCATAATCGCGCCAAGTTCTTTGATTTCGGCGTAATCGGTGGGCGTGTTTAGGTTTTTGCGCGTGATGCAGCCTCCCGAAGGCCCGCCGATCTGCGCGGCCTTGAAGTTCTTTTTGCCCGCCACGCCGCCGCCGATGTTGAACAGCAAATCGCCGAGCGGGATGCCTATGGGAACTTCCACTATGCCCGTGTTCGCGATGTCCCCGGCCAGCGCGAAAACTTTTGTCCCCTTGCTGGCTTTGGTCCCGATTGCGGCAAACCAAGCGGCCCCGTTGTGGATTATGGCCGGCACATTGGCGAAAGTTTCCACGTTGTTGATGATTGTCGGATGGCCGAACAGCCCTTTCTGGAACGGGAACGGCGGCTTTTGCCGCGGCTCGCCCCTATGCCCCTCCACCGAGTTCATCAGCGCTGTTTCTTCCCCGCACACGAATGCGCCCGCCCCGATGCGTATCTCCAAATCGAAATCATAGCCCGCCCCGAAAATGTCCCTGCCCAAAAGCCCGTATTCGCGCGCTTGGTCGATTGCGCGCTCCAATCTTTCTATTGCCAGCGGATATTCCGCCCGGACATACACATAGCCCAGATGCGCCCCTATGGCATACCCGCCCAGAAGCATGCCTTCTATGACCGAATGGGGGTCCCCTTCGAGTATGCTCCGATCCATGAATGCGCCGGGATCCCCTTCGTCGGCGTTGCAGACGAGATATTTGATTTCGCCGGGGGCGTTTCTGCCCGATTCCCATTTTACGCCCGTGGGAAAGCCGCCGCCCCCCCTGCCCATGAGCCCCGATTCTTTGACTTCGCGGACCACATCCGCGCCGTCGAGCTCGATCAGCGCTTTTTCGGCTGCCTTGTAGCCGTCGCGGGCGATGTACGCCACGATGGAAGTGTGCTCCATCACGCCGTAGTTGCGCAGCGCGACCCTGACCTGCCGGTTGAAAAACGAAATATCGTCCATTTTTGCGACGTGTTTTTGGATCGTGTTGTCAAAAAACGTGTATTTATCGACCACTTTGCCGCCCTTCAAGTGCGAGGCGACGATTTCTCTCGCGCTTTCCGGCGTCACTTTCGTGTAGAATATCCCGTCCGGGTGAATAGACATCGTGGGTCCGACCGCGCAGGTGCCCTTGCAGCCGGTTTCAATCAGCAATACTTCGTCTTCCAGCCCGAATTCGATGATGGCGGCTTTTATCGCCTTCACGTTGTCCTGGCAGCCTGCGGAAGTGCAGCTGGCCCCGCCGCATACCAGTATGTGCCTTTTATAGCCTGAGATTTGTTGGTTGTATTCCTGTTTTATTTGGTCCAAATCGGCTTTTGATAGGACTTTCATAGATTGCTCACCTCGTTTTCTTCTTTCTTTTGGTAGTCAGCCAAAATCGAGTCCAATTTGTTGACTGTCACTTTTCTATAAACTTGATCGTCGATCAGCATGGCCGGAGCAAGCCCGCAGGCGCCGATGCAGCGCGCCACTTCCAGCGTGAAAAGGCCGTCTTCCGTGGTTTCGCCGAGGCTTACGCCCAATTTTTGCTGGAGGTGCTCCACAACGCGCTTGCCCCCGCGCACATAGCACGCCGTGCCCAGGCAAACGCGGATGGTGTGCTTGCCTCGCGGCACTGCGGAGAATATCGAATAAAAGGAAACGACTCCCGCCACTTCGGAAAGCGGAACGTCCATGTTTTTCGCGATAAACTCCTGAAGTTCCAGCGGCAGGTACCCATAGATTTTCTGCGCAAGATGCAACACCTGGATGAGGCTCCCCTTTTTGTCCTTGTAGAGGTCGATGACATTGGTTATCTGGGCATACAATGTCTCCTGCTCTGTTTTCCCGCATGTGCAGCTTTGATTTTGAACACTCATTGTGATCGTGTTCCTCCTCTCATTATATATTTTTTACCCTTTGTTTTGTTTGACATTTTTTTAACAATCTTTGATAGCTTAATTGTAACACAAGCGCAAACTTATGTCAAGTTTGCGCCCACAATTTTTAGGTTAATTTTTTATGAACGAATTTTTTTTTGTCATTGTTCGACGTCCCCCACGCTGTCTTTTTCCCTGACGATCCCCTCGTGCTTCTGCGAGACATTCGACCAGATCACGCGCCTGGGGCAGCTTTTTTCACAATCCCCGCAGCTCGTGCATTTTTCGTATTCCACGGTGGCGTTGAAATCGCTGATCTTGATCGCCCCTGCGGGGCATTTTTTTTCGCACAGCTTGCAGGCGATGCAGCCTATGGCGCAGTTTTTTCTCGTGACTGCGCCTTTGTCGGTGGAAATGCATCCCACCCAGTGCGTGGCGCCAAACGGGATCAGCGCGATTATCGACTTGGGGCAGGAAGCGGCGCACGCGCCGCAGGCCGTGCATTTTTCGTAATCCACTGCGGCGACTCCGTTTATTATCTTTATCGCGCCGAATTTGCAGTTTTTGACGCAGGTTCCAAGCCCGAGGCAACCGTTGCGGCACGCTTTGCTCCCGCCCGCAAGCCCGCTCGCCGCTATGCAGTCCTCTATCCCGTCGTATTCGTATTTCTCCGCCGCGAGGTCGTTTGTCCCGCTGCACATCACCTGCGCCCTGTAGCGCGTGCCGGACAGCGCGGGTTCGCCCATAATTTCGGCGATGGCCGCGCACATTTCGTCCCCGCCCACCGGGCATTTGTTGGTCTTCGCCTCGCCTTTCGCGATCGCTTCGGCGAGCGCCTCGCAGCCCGCATATCCGCAGCCCCCGCAATTCGCCTTGGGCAGAGTATCGGCGATGAGCTCAATTCTGCCGTCGGTTTCCACTTTGAATGTTTTTCCCGCAAATGCGAGAATGAGCCCGAACGCGAGCCCCAGCGCCAAAAACCATATCATCGCCCACAGTATGTTCATAAATATCCAACCTCGGTTTCGTAAAACTATTTTTTTGCGTTCAAATCACGACGACCATGTCGTCATGGGCGGGAACGGTCGAATTCAATCCAAAGTTTTGCGGATCAGCTCAATGCCGCAATCTTTCCCGAGATTTCGCGAATACTGTTTGTTTTCGTCGTCGTTCCAGTGTTCGAATGCGCCCAGCGAAGCCCGGACCCCGTTTTGGTTGGGGTCATAGTCCGTGTTCGACGGGGGTCTTTCGGCGTAAGACGCCTCTATGAGATAGTTGTCCGGCGCGTTTGCCGGCATTTCCGACCTCAAATCCTTGTTTTGTTTGTTTTCGGCTATGATGTAGTCGTAGGCCACGCTGTCGATGGCGCAGGGATCCTGCGACAAAAACAGGCTTGCGGGATATTTTCCGCCAAAAGTCGCCATCCTGCGCACGTCGGTATCCTCGTTGTGCCAGGCGAAATACAAGGCGTCGATCATATACAGCAAGGTTTTTTTGCCCAAGTGCTCAAATGCGATCAAGTCCGTGATATGGCTGTATTCCCCATATCCCCTGTCCCACGAGCTGTGCATGTTCACGGGGGAAAATATGTCGTCTCCCTCAAAGTATATGGAGCCGAAGTGATTTTTTCCGCAGAGCGTGATGCCGAACATATAGTGGGGGCGGAAAACGGCGAGGTTGATGAGGTATTTCGCGGCGGTATAGTCGGCGGAAACATAGCCGGTTTGACCGTCGGCGAAATGGAGCGGTGCGGTTTTGTCGGGAACCGGCGCGATTTGGTTGCGCGCGACAAAACGCACATTTCGCAGCGCGGCATCCGCATTTTCCGAAATCCGCTTGTATATCGCATCTCCGATATTGCGGGAAGGGTCGGTTACCGTTATGTCGCCGGGGTCTGCGCCGACTGCATTCACAAGCTGGCTCACAAGCGCTTCAACAAGCTGCGGCGATGGCACCTGGCGGTTGTTCTTGCCGTTGTCATCGAGATTCAGGTTCAATTTTATCACTATTTTTTCGCCCTTCGCGTAATTGTCCCCCCCGTTGAAATCGCGAAACAGCGCTTCCCACGCCTTTGCGGCGCTTTCCTGCCCGGTGAGCTCTATCAGCGATTCCGTCAGCATTTTTTCGACTTCTTCGGGAATAGTGCATTCGTCTTCCCACCAATATCCGTTTTCTTCATATTTCACCGCTTCCGGATTGTGCATATATACCACCCGCCCCGGAAATATCCCTATCCCTCCGGCCGGGACGGAATACGGAGCCTCGGGGGAATTTTCAAAATCTTCGGGGATTTCGGAAGCGTCCGCCGAAATATCATCGGAAGGCTCGGAGATGGGGAGCGTGGCGACGATGTTTTCCGCATCGGCCGAATCGCCGCATCCGGAAAAAAACAGCGGCGAAGCGAAATACGCGAAAAAGCACAAAACCGCCGCACACATTATTCCAAACGCGGCGGATCCGGCGGATTTTTTGCTTTTTATGATTTTGCAGATCGTTTTTATCCCGGTGATCCCGAACAAAAAACTCAAAAAGCCGACTGCCAGGGGAAACGCCGCGCGCTGGCAGGGATATGAAATCCGCGACGGTTTCGGGACAACCCTCAGCAAAAACCATGCGAGGGCCAAAAATCCGGTGATTGGGAGAAAAACCCAGCACCATGCGGATTTCATGTCGATCCCTATGATCCTGCCCGTTTTTTTGCATCGCTTGAATATGGCAAATTTCATTTTAAAATCCTCCTATCAGGCAAATCATCCTTGCAGCATGTTGCCTATTTTCAGCCGCTTGATTTCGTTCGGCTTTGAATCTATGGTTCTTTCGAGCGAAGAGGGCAATGTGGCGTTGACAATCTGCAAGTCTTCGACCGAAGCGCCATCCTCGATTTTTATGAATGTCCCGCCGGACAGATCTTTCGAGCGGCTGAAATATACATCCTCGACGGAAAGCGACTCTATTTTCGATTTTATCCTGATATATGCGTCCTCCACGGCGCTTTGCTTCGTTTCGTCGATGCAAAGCCCCCGGATTTCCAGGCGCCCGATTTTCGTGGGCCGCTCGGGAGTTTCGGGTTTGTCCTGCATATAGTCGCCTCCCGCGATCAAAAATGCGTGGCTGTGTTCCGGCCTGTGGTGATGTATGTTTTTCAGCGCAAGGCTTTCTATGTTCCCGCCGAGCTTGAACAAAAACGGCGGCGAATAATCGTAATTGTTTTTCATGGGGCGCAAGTCCACGCTGTCAAAGACGATATTTCCGTAACACCCCCGAGAAGACATTTCGCCCCACGGATTTATGATAAACCCGTAGCTTCTGTATGTCCCGGATACGTTTTTTACCACGACCCTGTCCAAACGCCCGCCGCCGCACGAAAGCATCCTGATCCCTTGGTCGGCTTCCTCGAGATGGATCCCGTCGATGAGCACGTCTTCTATCGAAGATTTGAGGTCGTGTTCGTCCGGGGCGAGGGCGATGAAATCGTCGCCGACGTTCCCATAGATGTTGCGCAAAGTCAAAAATCTCCCGGGCCCCCAGAAGTGCAGCCCGTCCTGATTCTGGAAATCCATGCGCTCGCGCCTGTCGATATGTATGTTTTCCATTGCGACATACTTGAAGTTCATCATCAGCATGGCGAAAGTCCGCTGATTTGCGATAGTCACGTCCTGCAGCAGCACATGCTCCACCCCGTACAGCTCCATCGCGAAAACCCAGTTGGATATGAACTGATGCTCGGATTTTTCCTCCCTGTGGTGAAGCTGCCCGGGCGAATTGTGGTTGTAGACCCCGCCCCGCAGCGTTATGTTCCGGTCGGCTATTTCCGACTCGCCGGAGGCGAAATTCGCATTCCGGACAAGGCTCGAATTTGATCCCCCGCTCAAAAACAGCCCGCACGATTTGTCGGGGCATTCGATGGTGGTGTTCGAGTGGATCTTCAAGCTTTTCGATATTCTCGCAGCGCCGTCCAAAACCAAATGCACCCTGCCCAGAACCGCGGCTTTGTCGAGGATTGACTGCAGAATTTCCGTGTCGTCGTCCCCGCCGCCCCCATAAACGTCGCTGTTTAGTGTCGCCCCGCACCGGCTCGCGTAAAACAATCTGTTTTCCATGCTTGTTTCCCCCATTTCATATATTTGCCCCTGGCTATATAGTATAGCCGATAAAAGAAGTTTTGTCAAGCCCCCCGCGGCATAATTTCGCGCCGCTTGTTGACAAAGGCGGCGAATGGTGGTATAATTTACGCGTATAGTGAAAAAACGCGACATGAAATATGTGAAGAGAGGTTTTTTTATGATGACTGCAAAAAATTGGCGCTGTCTGATTTTGTTTTGCGCGATGGCTTTGGCCGTTCTTGTTTCCTGCAACGGCGCAGACGAAAAAAACGAAACGGCTCCCGAGAACGCGATTTCCTCCGGCGAAAACAAAGAAGCAACCGATAATGCGCCGCGGATGTATCCGGATGTGCCGGAAATCACATTCGGCGAATATTCCTTCACTTTTTTGTCTGTATATTCCGGCCATGCCGACTGGACGGATTGGAATACCCGCGACATATATTCGGAGCATATGGACGGCGAACCCATAAACGACGCGGTGTTTACGCGAAATTCCGCAATCGAGGAAAAATTCGGCATACAAATCAAAGAAGTCCGCGAAGAAAACGTGAGCACGAAAATGCGCGCTTCCGTGGCTGCCGGGGACAATATGTACGACGTGGTGATGCCGCGCCTCGGCGAAGTGGTCTCGCTTGCCCAGGAGGGGTTATTAACCGATATCCGCGAAATCCCATATATAGATCTGGAAAAGCCATGGTGGAGCCGGTCGTGCGCGGAACAGATGTCGGTTGGGAACCGCCTGTATTTCATTCAGGGCGATTTGACAGTCATCGACAAGGATGCCATGGAAGCGATGGTTTTCAACAAAAAGCTGATAAGGGAAAACGAAATCGAAATTCCCTACGACCTGGTGAATTCCGGCAAATGGACAATCGACAAAATGATAGAGCAAAGCAAAGACATTTCAATGGATTTGAACAGCGACGGAAAGATGAATTTGAGGGACGACAGGTTCGGGCTCGTCGTGCAGCGGACTTCTTTTTTGTCGTATTACGGGGCGGCAGGGGGGACGATCATCGACAAAGACAAAAACGACCTGCCCTACGTAAATTTTGCAAGCGAAAAAAATTACGCGCTTTTGGACAAGCTCACCCTGATGATGCGCGACAAGGAAAACGTGGTCGATCTGCACCGTTACGAAGGGCAATTCCCCATATACGAGGAACAGGCGAAAATGTTTTCCGAAGACCGGGGGCTATCCATGTGGATCCGAATGAGAATCGTCGAGAACCTTCGAAACATGGAAACTGATTTCGGCATCGTCCCGCTTCCCAAATACGACGAGAACCAAAAAAACTATATAAGCCGCATGAATCCGAACGTGTCCACCGTCATCGCCGTTTTAAAGACAGAATCCGACTTGGAGCGCACCGGAATAATACTCGAGGCGCTCACGTGCGAATCGAAGTATGTGCTGCAGCCCGCCTATTACGACATCACATTGAAAGTGAAAAACACCCGCGACACGGAAAGCGAAGCGATGCTCGACATAATCTACGACAACAGGTACACGCAGTACGACATCGCCGAAATATACAACTTCGGCAATTTTGCGGGGACCATACGCGCAATACCCACGCACGACGGCGATGCGAGCTATGCTTCGCAATTCGAAAAATTTGAAAGCGCGATGCAGAAAGCCATCGACAAGACCATAGAGAACTACGAAAAAGCCGCAAACTGAGCGCGCGGCCGATTTTTGGCCGTTTCAGCATGTTTCCCTTTCGTCATTTTTCAAAACAAAAACAGCAGCGTGCCGAATAATGATATGGCGATGCCCGCCATGGCCGGCTTTCCGAGTTTTTCCCCGAAAAAAATCCTCGCGGCGATCGTGCTCGCCACTATGCTCCCGCCGGTTATGAAGGGATACATCGCGACTGCGGGGACGGTTTTCGCCGCGACCAGCTGGAACAGATACCCGATGCCGCCGACAAAGGCGCATATCGCTATGACCGGGACTGCGCGAAGCCTGCCCGGATTGGCTCCGCGCCCTTTCGGTTTTGCCGAATGCGAAGCGTATGCGAAATACGCCGCGCCGTTTATGGCCGCCCCCCACAGATTCGAGTATACTATGAAGTTCGCCGCCGGGACTGCCGCCATGTTTATCGAGTGGGTTTTTGAAATTATGCTTATCGTGCCATTCAGCAAAAATATGGACGCGCACAGCATATAATAGAATTTTTTGGCCGCTTTTTTTTCTTTCGCCGGATTTGCCACGGAGCAAGGCAGCGCGAAGATCAATATGGCGAGCCCCAAAAGGCGAGCGGCGGAAATCTTCTCGTCGAGGAAAATCAGCCCGAACAAATACGGCAATATCATCCCGCCGAGCATCATGAAAACGGAATAGACCGACATATTCCCGTATTTCATTATGAGCAGCCCCACAAAAGCCGACAGAGTCGAAACCACCGCGAGCGCAAGAGACATCAGAAAAGAGAACATTGTAAAGTCCGGCAGCTTGCCATAGAAGCAAAAACCGAGCAAGGCGAAAAGCGCGATGTTCGCAATTCCGCTGACAAACGGCAAAAACAGCATTTCTTTCGGTCCGTCTACGTAATTTTTCTGATAGAATTTGTTTAAACTGAACTGGGCGGCGATGCAAACCACCGCGAGCAGCAATACAAAATAATCCATGTCAATTTTCAAGCGCGAGCGCGGCTTCGTTCGCCTTGTCGAGGACTTTTTGGATTGCCCCCATGTTTTTTTCGACGGCGGCGGCAAAGCCGTTTTTCTTTGCGGAAATCACGTTGTGGTATGTGCTTCTCACGGGCTCGTAATAGAAAGTGTCGCCTATGTCCAGCGCCCTGGTCAGATGGATCAAATCGAGCATTTCCTGGCTCTCGTCGTCGCGGGTGTGCTTCGTGCGCAGCACGGTGTCGATATATGCGGGCAGCGTGTAATTTTTAGATTCGACTGCGAGCTCTTCCATGATCACGCTCGCGCGCTCCAAGTCCTGCGCCGTGTTGGGCACGCAGAGTATCCAGCCGTCTATCACCCTCGAATAATACCTGTCCTGCGCCTCGCTGTATTTGGGGAAAGGCAAAACCCCGAAATCCGTTTCCATCGCCCGCAGGGCGGGGATCGCGCCGATGTGCATCACATGAAACAAGCTTTGGTCGTTTTCGAACATTTTCCCTGTTTCCACATCGTCGGTGCTGGCATAATATATGACGTCGCCGTTGCCCCAGATGTTTTGATAGGCATAATCGAGCACCTCATACAGTTTTTCGGCGGCGCCGGTGAACACGAGCAAATCGTTTTCGTCCTTGCCTACGGTCTTGATCCCGCTCCCGACCCAGAAGGATCCGTAAAACAAATCGTCCCGCCCCGTCATCCCGTATCTGTCGTCCTTGGTCATTTTCCCGTCGCCATTCAAATCTTTGGCGGCCGTCCGGGAAAACTCGAATAATTTGTCAACCGTCCATTTGCCGTCTTTTGCGAGATTGTACATATTTTCAAGTTCCATGTCCGCCGCCAGCTTTTTGTTGAACATGACCGACATTGTCTGATGGAACATATTGAGGCATTCGTCGCTGTAGGCGAAATAGTGCTTGCCGTTTATGGAAATCTGGCCGTTCACGTCGTGCGCGTACCAAGGCTGGGTGATGTCGATATATGGCAGGCTGCTCACGGGCATGACGATGCCTTCCAGCGACGACGACCAGGCCTCGCGGCAAATCAGCATGCACAGGTCGAAATCGTCGGAACCCGCTTTCACGCTTTTGCTGAACAGCGGTTTCAGCTCCGGCCAGTCGGTGACGCCTATCTGCTTGAATTTTATGTTGTACCTTTCTTCTATTATCCTGTTTCTCTTGTACAGCGCGTCGTTTTGCACATCCCCGTTCTCGGCTTCGGCATCCGCCCAGAATTCGGGATAATCGACAAAGATTCCGGCGTCGGGCGATATTATCCGAAACTCATAGCCTCCGAAATCTTTTTCGGGAAGATATTCGGCGACATATATGAGCGGCCCTTGGTTTTCATCGTCTTCGCCGTCTTGCGCCGCCGCATTTGTTTCGGCGGATTTGTTGTCGCTTTCGGGCGATTTGGCATCGCAGCCCGCGGCAAAAGCCAAAATCGCGGCCACAGCCAAAAACAAAGCTAAAAGTTTTTCGCCGTTTACAAGCTTCATTTGCATTTCCCCCTTTCTTTTGAAATCGAAAATTTTTAACCCGTCAGCTCTCCCGCCATCGAGTTAGCGTTGGCTAACTTGTCTCAAGCCATGCGGTTAGCTTTGTCTAACCCGCGCCGGCAAATCATATCCCCTGCTCGTCATATCTTTTGTAAAGCGCGTTGTTGTATTCCAAATTCGGGGGGTAATTCGCGCTCTTCAATATGCCCGGCGTGATATTTTTATCCATGAGCTTTTCCACGAGCTCCGCGCACAAAGCCCAACATATATAGGCCGCCGCAAGCCCGGAAGCCGGTATGAACTTGGCTTCGGCGCCTTCGACGTCGATCATCGCGTCGCCGAAAGGCGCACAGTTGTCAATGGTCGCATCTGCCAGTTCAAATAGCCTTTTTTTGCAGGAATGCCCCGATTCGAGCGTTTTTGAATATTCTATCGAAGTGACCCCGACCACTTTGACGCCCATATTTTTGCATTCCACGGCCAAGTCTATTACATTCAGCGTTTTTCCCGAAACGGAACCTATCACCATCACGTCGCCCGGCAGCACATTCCCGCTCCGCAACGCATATGCGGCAAGCCCCTCCATGGACGTGTTCTTGTCTTTCATTGAGCGTTTCCAGCCGGAAGATTCCACGCCGTTGTGATACCTGAAGCGGCGCATCAAAACAAGCCCCCCCGCGCGGTTCAAAAGTTCGGAATCGATCAGGTGCCCCGTGTCAAACAAATGGATGCAGCCGCCTTTTTCGACGCTGTCCGCCATTATCCGGCCGGCAGTTTCGATATTGGTTTTCTGCGAATTTCGAATCGTGCCAAAAAGTTCCGCCGATGCGTCATAAAATCTTTCCTTCAACATATTTCTTCGCCTTTCTTTGTGTTTTTATAGATATTTTATCCTGTTTTTGTATTTTTGCATGAGGGCGGCATTTTTTTCGTCGCCGCCGTCTATGTTCGCGCTGACAAATACCGGCGGGGTTATTCCCCGCTGCATAAATATGCCCGCCGCCTGCGCCGTTATCGCATTTATTATCGCCGCGCCCGCAATGGTGGAAGTGGGCGAAGTTTTTTGCTCGAACCCATCGATTTCCACGGCTGCGTCGCCGATTTCGCCGCAGTTGTCTATCACCAGATCCGCGGTTTCGTACAAATTTTTGCCGCTTTTGGAACGCGGTTTCGATGCCCTCGAATATTCGAGCGAAGTTATCGCTATGACATAGGCCCCGAGCTCCCTTGCCCGCGTGGCCATATCGACAGGCACGGAATTCCTCCCCGAAACCGAGTGGACGATGAGCAAATCTCCTTTTTTTATGTTGCGCTCGTCCGCGATTATCGCCCCGTAGCCGTCGATGCGCTCGATTTTGCTGGTTATGGTGGATGGGGCGACGTCGCACATGAGCCCGGGCGGGAAAATCGGATTTATGATTGCCAGCCCCCCCGTCCTGTAAAAGGCTTCTTGGGCTATTATCCCCGCATGGGTGCATCCGAATATGTAAACCATCGCATCTTCGCCGCTTGTGACCGTACCCACGATTTTTTCCGCCGCCTTTTGCATGTTTTCGCCCTGTTCCTCGAACAGGCGCTTCAATACGGCGTTTATTTTTTCATAATAGCGCATGATGTATTCCATAAAATCCCGCCTTTCCGGTTTTAATCAAAATTGAACATATAATCTTTAAATTCTTTTTTCATGTGTTTTTCGCATTCGCCCGAAACGGCGCATTCGCCGGTTTTGTCGAAGATGAATTTGACCACCCCTCCGACTACAGGGTCGAAAAGGCCGTGCGCGCAGTTTGCAGAGGGATAAACGCCGCGCATCGTTTTTTCCATCGCCTCAAACATATATGGGGTCCCTTTCCATGCCCCTCCGCTTGCGTATATCGTCGGGGCTTCTTTTGCCGTATCTATCAAATGCCCGCTTTCGGCCCTTTTCAGCAGGGCGATCATTTGGAGCGCCATATCATTTCCTGCCCGATATATGATTTCTTTCGCGACTCCGTCCCCCGCCCTTTCGCATTCGGCCGCACAAGGGGCAAATCCCGCAAAGAGTCCGCGCTGGTTCGTGTCTTTTTTATACAATGCGCCTGTTATCGCCCCGGGCGAATTTATGCCGAGGTATTCATATAATTTTTCGGCCAGCGACGTTCTTTGCCCCCAGCCGTTTATATATTTTATTGCTGCGGAAATGGCCTGCATGCCTATCCATGCGCCGCTGCCTTCGTCGCCCACCGGTATCCCATAGCCGCCCATGTGCAATATTTTTCCGGCATTGCAGTATATTGCCCCCGAACCTGTCCCCGAAAGGGCGACTCCGCCTTTGTTTGTCAGCGATGAAGCGAACAGGTGGCTGTACCCTTCGGGTATATCGCAAAAAGCGGCGCCTTTTGCCATATCCCCGGCTTCCCTGAAAAAAATTTCCCGGAAGAAACCGGTCGAGCCGACTATCGTCGCATATATCTTCTTTATTTTCCAGCCGCCGCCCAAATTCGAAAGCAATGTCCTCGCCGCTTCGGACATGTTTTCGCCGATTTTTTTGTCGCTTTCAAAATTCGGGTTCACCGAACCCGATTTTCCGCCGGCGGCAAGGTTCAAATCGTCGTCAAACGCCAAAAGCCTCAAGCTGGTCCCGCCGCCGTCCGCCGATAAATTAATGTTTCTCATTTTTTCTTATTATGCCAAGCAGTTTTTCGAGCCCTTCATCTTCGCCTCCGTTGTTTTCGAAGGCAAAATCGGCCAGCGCCTCATACTGCGCCAGTTCTTTTAAATAAAGTTGCACGACTTTTTCCTGCGTGTCAATTTTTTCCCCGTTTTTTTCATTGTGCAGGACAAGTCGGCTTTTGCCTTTGCCTTTCAAGCCTGCAATCGCGATTTCGCCTTCCCGCCGAATATGGATTACAACGCCCATGGTTTTCATCAACTCCGCGCATTCCGGCATCAGCGCGACTTCCGCTCCGGTGGCAATGATCGCCGGCCCCTCGAACTCGGCGAGTTCATGCATGATCTTGAATTGCCCAAGCATAAACTGCCCATTCAGCGCGAACCTGAAAAAATCGGCCGGATTTTTCGCCCCCATTTTTTCCATGGTGATTTTGTCCGTGTCGAAAAAGGGCAGCTGCAAAACCTCCGCAACCCGCCGGCCAAGCGTCGACTTGCCGCAATTTGGTATCCCTATCAATATATATTTTTTGTTTTTCATTTTTTGAAAGTTTTGAGAGCCGAAAACATTCCGCTCACCCGTCCGCATTTATTTTTTCGACAAGTTCCCTGATCGTCCTGTCGCATTCCTCATAGGGGACTTGGCAGGTGCCAACCTGCCTGTGGCCGCCGCCTCCGTATTTCAAGAGCAGCGATCCCACGTCCGTTTTGGACGTCCTGTTCAATATGCTGTGCCCCACCGCAATCGGCGCGTTCTGCTTGTTTCTCCCGTCCACTATCCAAAGGGATATGTTCTGATTTGGATACATCGCATAGACCAAAAACCTGTTTCCGGTGTATATCGGCGAAACATCGCGCAAATCCGTCACGATCGCATTGGAGCGGGTTTCGGTGTGGGCCGAAACCATTTCGCGAAACAAAATTTCCTGCTCCCTGTATTTTTTTATCCTTTCCTGCACATCGGATCCTTCGAGGATTTCGCCGATATTTTTTACCCTGCATTCCTCAATCAATTTTTCCATCAATGCGTAATTGCTGATGGCAAATTCCCTGAACCTGCCCAGTCCCGTGCGCGGATCCATCAGAAACCCCAGCAAAACCCAGCCTTCCGGATTCAATATGTCCCAAATTCCAAGCTCGCCCGAATCCACCATATCCACCGCGCCGATCATTTCGGCGAAGTGCGGCATTTTTTCCTTTCCGCCGTAAAATTCATAGACGATCCTCGCCGCGCTTTTTTCCATGCGGCTCTCCCCCTTGTACTCAATGTCCTCTATTCTTTCTTTTTCGCTCGAATGGTGGTCAAACCACATTCCGCAACCGGGGACATACGGCACATTGGTCAAAACGTCGTTTTCCGTGACTTTCACGATCCCGTCCTGCAAGTCCTTGGGATGAACGAAAGTCCATGAATCGATTACGCCCACCTCTTTTAAAACAGTCGCGCACGCAAGGCCGTCAAAATCCGATCTGGTCATTAGATTCATTTTTTATTCCTCCATTTATTATTCACGCATTGTCAGTGCATAAAACTTGCATAAACATTATATCGCAAAAAATTCAGGAAGTCAAGGGTTTCCCCGAAAAATATATTTTCGGGATGTCCGGCGGCGCGGAAATGACAATGATTTATTTCACAAATCGGTTGCAAAAAACAATGGCTTGTGGTACAATAGGGCAGAGTAATAAATTTACAAGGAGGTAGGCCGGATGTCGAACGAAAAAACAAAAAAAACAAAATCAAAAAGGATTTTGTCCGCATTCATAATATTTGCGGCAATCTGCGCAAGTTTGGCCGCATTTGCTTCATGCGAGGATGAAATAGAGACTTTTTTGAACGAAGACTTGATGGGCGAGGAATACGGCAAAGATGACACATGGGCAATCTACTGGTATCTCTGCGGAAGCGACCTGGAAACCTGCGCGGGCTGCGCCACGGAGGATCTGTTTGAAATGATGGAAGTGACTCTGCCCGATAACGTGTTCGTCGTAATCGAAGCGGGAGGTTCGGAAGAATGGCAAAACGAATTTGTCGATGAAAAATATATAAACCGTTTTCTGTACGCCGGGGACGAACTTTATCTGATTGAAACTTTGCCTCCAAGCGATATGGGCGAAAAAAAGACGTTTGAAGATTTCCTGCGTTTTTGCGGCGAAAAATACCCCGCCGACCATCAAGCCGTAATTTTATGGAATCACGGGGGGGGAAGCGTCGCCGGGGTGATATTTGACGAGTTATATGACGACAGCTCGCTGTCTCTTGTCGATATTCGCCAAGCGTTTGATTCTGTATTTAAATTATCCCGGCAAAATCCTCCAATTGAGCTGATAGGATTCGACGCTTGCCTGATGGCCACGATAGAAACGGCGTATGCCCTCAGGGATATAGCGAAATATATGGTCGCATCGGAGGAGACCGAACCGGGCTGCGGCTGGAATTATACGGGATTTTTGCAGGCTCTCGCCGATAATCCGGGGCTGAACGGAGCGATGCTGGGAAAAGAAATATGCGATTCGTACGCCCAAGGTTGCAATGAAATTTATCAAGGCGGGGAAATCACGCTTTCTGTAGTTGATTTGACCCGAATCTCGCCGTTGATCGCAGCTTACAACAATGCCGGGGCAGAAAGCCTGGCATCCGCCTGCCAAAATTCCGGTATTTTGGCTTATCTGGGGCGAAGCGCGGATTCCGCCGAAAAATACGGCTCAAACGATAAAAACGCAGGATACACAAATATGGTTGATCTGGGCGACTTGACGCGCAACGCCGCCCAATATCTGCCTGATACCGCCAAAGCTATAGCCGACACTCTGAACGATTGCGTAGTATACAAGGTAAATGGCCCATACCGTTCGCAGTCGAGCGGTTTGTCGTGTTATTATCCCTACGATATGGATGAAGACACATTTATCGATTATACAAGCATTTCCGCAAGCGCGGCGCATAAATATTTATACGAATATTTGATAACCGGCAATCTTACGGATGAAGGATGGCGATTTGCACAGTCGATGCAATACGAGGCAATCCCGGCATTTTCCCCAAATATAGCTTCTAACAGCCCGGCAGTTTCATCTTCGGCCAAACCGGAAGCAGTGCCTACAATTCAAAACAGCAATTTCGATTTGGAAGATTATCCTGTGGAAGTCGATGACGACGGGAACGCGGTTTTATATCTGGGCCGGGAAATAGCCGATATTTTAGCCGGCGTTTATTTTGAACTCGCGTATTTCAGCGAAGAGGACGATATTATATTGTTTTTGGGCAAAGACAACGATATTGACTGTGATTGGGAAAACGGCGTTTTTAGAGATAATTTCAGAGGGGTTTGGGGCGCGATTGACGATAACGTAGTTTATATGGAAATAACGTACGAGGGCAACGATTATAATTTATATTCGATTCCCATTTTGTTAAACGGCGAAGAATGCAGCCTGCGCGTATGTTATGATTACAACGCGGAAGAATGGGAAATTTTGGGCGCAAGGCGCGGGCTTGAGGAAAACGGAATGTCGGACAGGAATTTGATCATGCCAAAACCGGGGGATATTATCACAACCCTGCTTTACGCGAGCAGCTTATCGAAAGACGACGAAATAGTACAAGTGGAAATTGACGTGTTTGCCGTCACTGAAGATATGGCATTCGGCGAAACGGATTTGGGCGACGGCATGTTTATCCTGCTTTTTGAAATGGTGGACGCGCGCAATAATTCCATGTATTCCGAAGCTGTCCCGATAACGGTGGAAGACGACGTAATATATGTAGGGTGAACGAGCTCATTGATTATACAGCGGATTGCGGGACTTCTAACATTTACCACAAGGTTATCGTTTTAACGCAATTTTCATTAGGTGATTTTATCTTGTCGGCGATTTCTGACATTTCTTTTTCCGTAAAGTCACTGACATTCATTTGATATATGTTTATCTCGGCAACATCAGGGAATTTTGCAATCATTTTTTTAAAATCCTCTATGTTGTCTGCTATTAAATTCGGGGAATTGTAAACGTTGAATGTCGGTGCATCTCTAAAATTATATATGAAATATTCGTACCAATCTTCTTTATATTTTGGATTGTCTCCGTTTTTCAAGGTAAAACACATATCGTAGTTATTATCTGTATATATCTTTCTTCTATGGTTTCGGATGTATCCTTCATTCCTTCCATACTTATCCTCTTGAACGTCATGGTCGAGCCAAACAAAGACATCCAAACTTTTTATTGGTTCAGAAATGGCGCTGCTCCACTGCCGAAATTCTTGATAATCCCATGTTTCCTCATATTTTTCACATGACCTCATTTTTTTTGTTCATTTTATTATTGACGTTCCATTGTTCCGTGCAGTGTAGGAATAAGTATAATACACGCAAGTTTAGAAGTAAGGGGAGCGAGTGAATTATTCTCCCCTCAATTCTTCCCGCCAACGTCCTAACTTTTCATCAAACCGCATACGCGCGTTGGCGGGACTGCTTGATGGCAACACAAGCCGCTCGATTTCCCCGATTCCGCGCCGATAAAACTGATATGCGTTGTTTCCGTTAAAAAACACTTTTGATATTCTCATCCCAGCGATAAATTCCGGCACTTTTGTTCTATATACAGGATTACGGATGCCGGAGTCTAACGCGCCATCGGGTTCGCACTCGGCAATCACATCGCACAGCGCAATTCCACTTGCAAAAAGGACGGCTTTTTTCGTGTCATAATCGGGATTATCAAATGTCACGTCAAACACCCCGAATATCAGCCGCCAAAACTGATTGCGCGGATTGCCGTAGTATTCATCCTTCTCACGGGATAAAGGGCTTGGAAACGTTCCTAAAATGATAATGTGCGGATTTTCACCGCATAATGGCGGGAAAGCATAAACACTCATTTTATTATATACCCCTGTTTTCAACAGCTTTTCGAGCAACAATTATAGTCGTATTTCCTTCACGATATACTTTTTTCACATCGGCAAATCCGGCGGTTGTTAGCGTCTTAATTTGATTTTCAACTGTGCAGGGCGTATCAAAATGATACAACTCTCAGTCAGCAATTTCTTGCGCGGCATAATAATCTCTCTTTTGGGCAAAGCGTGTTAAACGCATATTCTTTACAGGCATTGCGGCTTCAGTCGCATAACCATTTTGCCAGTATGAGCGGTTTACCAAATTTCTCTATCACCCATTCGGGATTGTTGTAAAGCGGCGCAATATCTGTAACATAATAGTTATATCGTAATCTTGATATTGGTCTTTGGACACTTGAGGATTAGCGCGTGAACCCTCCATACTGACCGCACGGACACGCTCATCGGCTTTGGCTATACCCAATATCAAATCCATCATTACTTCTTCGGTTCGCATTATCATATCAACTCCCTCGCTTTTATTGCAGCCATAACTTCGCGGCATACGCCACAGGCGGAGCGGCAATCGCTTGTATCTACATGAATATTCTGCGATTCCGCGTAATGGAGCAGTTCCGGTACACCACCATCCAACACCGCCCGCCATGCGGGATTGGTATATGGGTCATAATAGTCAACAATATCTAAAATATCGGTCTTGTAGATATTTCCGATGGTAACAGAACACAAATTTACATCACCATTCGGGTTTATGCCAAAGCTGCGGATTTCATCGAGTCTTTCTGTATAAGGCATGGAGCCGCAGGGTAAGTCTAAATCAATCTTACTCGGCGGGGTAAAGTATTCGCCGAGATGTTTGAGCGCATTGCCCGATGGGAATATGTTGTTGCCCTCATTGATCTTTATGCTTTTATCACTAAACAGCTTTAAAAGCCGCTTTGTTTCGTTGTTATATAAGTTTTCCGCGTTTGCATCAACAACCCAAGCCGGCTGTACTCGCAGGGAAGGAGCATCACATTTCAAGAGTGCTTCGGCAAACGCCATGACCGGTTCAAGCTGGATATATTCTTGATGGAAAAAATCCACGGACATCAATATGTCGTTCACACCGGACACACAAAGAGTTTGCGCCACTTCATCAATCATGCGTTCATCTTTCGTGAAAAATCCATTTGTAATCAACTGCCGCTTCCGCATAGCTTTTCCGTATCTTGTTCACCGTGTTCGCCGACACGTTGTATCTGTCCGCCACCTCCCTTACCGGCACTTTTGGCGCTCGATTGTCGTTGGTACCCATCAGGATATTGCTCCGCCTTATCATTTTTGCGCCCGATTTCCCGTTGCCTATGATTTTTTCGAGCTTTTCTATCTCGTCTTGGCTCAATTCTACCTTGTATATGTTCTTTGGCATGATGGCATACTCCTTATTTTATTGCCGTTTCAGCATCGGGATTTTCCCGCTTTTTTGCCCTATTTTGACTATACCACTTTTTTTTAGAATTGTCATCCTTTTACCTCGGTCAAGGTACTACTCCATAAATCAATCATAATATCATCAGTAGAAATATTGTTGATAACACTGGTAATATCCGACATTTGCTGAATTGTTTGGCGTTTCTCAACAGTCTTTTTCAGAGCCTCGCGAAATATATTGGTGTTTATATCCTGTGTCGTTGTAAGAATATAAATATCATAAAAATCACGCATACGGGAATTGGTTACGCCGCGAGTTATAGTCGTTTCAAATTTTTCGGCGAGTACGGTTTCTATAATTATACGCTAAAATATTTATACTCCTGTTTTCAAAAAGTAATTTGAAACTATATTCGATTTCTTTCGGGGTAATAAAATCTCCGGTTGTAATGTCTATTTTAAGTGTTTGTCGCGTTTTATCAAGAACCGCTCCAATATAAACACGATAACCGGGGTAATCCGCTTCTTCTCGAATTTCCTCAATGTCTCTGTAAGTAAATATAACGCCGTCGTCAATGGAGATTTCAATAATATCGCGTACTATTGAAACTATTTCCGATTCCGATAAAGTTTGCCCTTTTATTGTAGCGTCCAAATCCATCGTGGAACGGGTATCAATCCCGACCATCGCCGCAATTAACATACCGCCTTTTAAGATAAAATTATCTTTATATTTTGAAACAGATATGCGCTCAAGAAATCGTTCAAGCATAAAATTACGCAGAATTATTTCGGCTTCAACCTTTTTTTCTTTTTATAGATTCCGTATCAACGCTTTCAGTTGTGTAGATGTTTTCATAGAAGCACCTCCATATATCCTCGCAAAATTTTTGTGACTCTAAAAATCGTGGCGTATTCCATGAGAAGATTCAAATTTTTATCTTTGCGTTTCACATATTGTTTTACAGCTTCTGTTACAACGGTAATATCCATTTGATTACGGCTTCGTATGCAATCGCAGATTGTTCGTTCAAGGTTATATGCGATAACTTTATTTCCAAATATCGTATCTATTGAAACTATACCCAATTCATGAAGTTCACGTTTAATAGAATAAATATTAAATCCATCGTTTCCAAGCGATTTAGCATTATATCCCGTGGGTACAGTAACTGCATAATTTATAGGGTCACGGTTTGTAAGTCCGTGCAAAAACAAAGCCGTTTCATGGGAATAAATTATTTTAGATTTTCGTTTTTGCGTGACATACATTTTATCTAAAAATTCGTTCGGCGAAATATATACGCCGTGAGTGGCACGTTCTAATTCGCCTGCTTTTACAAACAAGCGTAATCGTTCGTTTGAAATACCTACTGCGTTAGCTTCCGCAGTAGAAATAGTGCCGCCGTTTTGATTTAATATATGGTGTAAATTTGAGTTTGACAATTCTATTCCTCCATTGCGTTTTTGTTTATATACTTCTATTATAAATCACATTAGTATAAAAATCAAGTATGAATTTGTAAATATAAAATTTTAAATGATTATTATCCTCTTAAAATTTCTCTAATTTGTTCTTGACTTGGCCACACAATTTTGGACAACAACGAGTTTCAGCCATAAATAAACAATCGCCCAAAAGAAGCGCAATAATTGCTCTAAATCTGCTTGTCAGATTGTATCGCTCTGGTCAAGGGTCGAGATAAACGGGCAAGCCGCCCTTGACGAATTTCGCCCTGCGCGATAAGTGGCAATCAAGCAGATTTAAGCCAAATTGTGCCATGTGAATTGTGCCATGTGGATAGTTGATAGTTAACATTGTCCAATTGACTGTAGCCGATTCAACACCGTCATATGGCTGTAGCACGGCACCCGTGGTATCCCCATCTTCTGCAGATACTCCGTCACTTTCTCCCCCGCCGCCCACTCGTGGATCATCGGCAGGTTCCGTAGCCCGCACAGGCTCCCCAACAAAGTGATCGTCACCACGTTTTTTATCTTGTGCCAGTACCCGTCATATGGCCGCGTCGTTTCCACCAGCTCGAACGTGTGACGAACATGAACGTCAGTTCATGTGCAGTTCACGCCAATCGACAATCCCGGCATATTCCCGATTATTCCCATGTCTCGCATCTTTTCCGCCCGCCTTTTTTGCTTTTTCTGTTATGCTGTTATTATATCATCTTGCGGGCTTTTTCGCAACTCCCCCCCGTGTTTGTGAACAAACTGTGTTCAAATCAAATTCCAGTGCTAACCGGACTATTGAATTTCGATTGATATTTTCAATCCATGGTTTAGTTGCGAAAATTTAATTAAAGTGCAGACAATATAAATTCGTTACATTCTACATCATCATAAAAAATAACGCAGAAAAATTTTTTATAATCCGCTTGCATTATTTTACAATAACCCACTTACCATTTTTTGCAGCTCCGGTGTGTTCAATTATATTTGCTTTTTTCAAAGCTCGTATTGCATACTCAACGCTTCGTTTAGTTATACCCGTTTTATCAGCGATTTCCTGTGCCTTGATATGCGGATTGGCAATCATTAATTCAATAATTTTTTGCTGCGTTGCGTTTACACCGAAATTTGCGCCGAAGTTTACACCGAAATTTTTATTTTTATCAACTTCAAACGAATATTCATCGTCCAACGGCACAATTACCCTAAAAACATCGCCGTCAATCATTTCCGGCGGATTGCCGGAATAACGCGGCACATAATAATAAAGTTTTCTCGTGCCGGAGCCAAGTTCGTCAGCCAAGCCGATATTGCGGAAGAATGCCGCAATAATCGGATTTTTTGGATTAGGCTCTAAATTGTCCGGCGTTATGACGCTTCCGGTGACAGCTCTGTTTGCGTTTTCTGTGAACATTCTGTCTTTTTCGATAATAAATTTTGCGTAATGCGCGCTTGTAAATTCACGATGTATCAGCGTATTCACGAGCATTTCGCGGGCAATGATATTACGCAAACTAACGCTTTTATCGCCCTCAAGATAAAATTTATCCCAGAGATGTTTTTCAGCAAATTGTAGCAATAAATAATAACTGTCTATCAAATTTGTTTGTACAATCAAACGGTCATCGTAACGGTCAAGGTTTACTTTTCGCAGGAGTGCGTCTGTGCGATATACCGAATTGACTGAAAATATAATATCATCACGTCCAAGAAGCATAATTGCCGCGAGGTTATAACCTCTTTCTCCTGTTTCTGCGTCTACGCCAATTAATCCCGCACTTTGTAAGAGTTCCGAATCGGTCATGTTTTTCCACGCATGGTCTTGATTTTTATTTAATGCCATTTGACGAATACGGTGAAGCAAATCAAACCGTAAATGTTCGTCCTTTGCGTAAGGGTAAATTTTCTTCTCGGTAAAGATTTTCTGTTTGCGTATATACATAGCGGCAATTTGTCCGGTTGCCGTAACTTTTACGTCTGCGTCGTCCACACGGTCATATATCACCTTTTTATAGCTGTGAACTTCCGAACTCGGCGGAACATGGATATGAATAATTGTTTTGTTTTCATATTCCAAAATTTCCGGTGAAAGATAAATTGTGGGCGATATTATGTCAGGATTGCTTATCATTTTTATAAAATTCTTAATAATATCCGCCGCCGCATTGGACGGAATGCCGCAGACCGTTCCGTTATCTTCAACGCCGAGATATATGTCTCCACCGTAGCGGTTCAAAAATGAGCATACGGTTTCATAAGTATCCGACCGAATGCCACCAGAACATCGTTTAAATTCTACTGCAACCGTTTCCCCGATGGCAAATATATTTCGTAATTTATTCACATCCATAAATTTAATTTGCCTCATGTTTATAAATTTTTATAATCCCCGTACAGCCGCAATTCATATTTTTCATTCCCGACACAACTGATAGCACAGATATAACTTTTATCAGCGTCATATTAAAATTATACAGCAAAAAAGCGAAAAAATCAATTAACAAAAATTAAATTTTAAAAGAAAAAGCATAGATTCGCCGCAGACACCAACCACTGCATATCGAAGAAGATTGTTGGGAAAGCTAAGGCACTCGGAATGGGAATCGCCCTTGAAAATTTGCAAGGCATGCGCAAGAACGAGAAAACGGTTATAAAGCGGCAGCGGCAACAATTATCCAACTGGAGCTTCCATCAACTGCATTTGTCATACATATGTAAAACCCAATGGCGATTTTTAAAAAAGTAAAATCCCAAACCTGCCGTAAAATCGGAGGTTTGGGAAATAGCGTTGGTGACCCGTACGAGAATCGAACTCGTGTATCCGCCGTGAGAGGGCGGTGTCTTAGCCGCTTGACCAACGGGCCGCTGCTATTGATTATACATGATATCAAGGTGTTTGTCAAGGGTTTTTTGCAAATAGGGCGCAAAATTTTTCTCTTTAAATTTCACGCTTGACAAAATGACCGCATTTGGGGTATAATCTTAATATAAATCAAAAAGCGAACAGAAAGGATGGACGAAATATGTTCATCGATGTGCACGCCCATGTATACAAATACCAGTATCCCGTCGAAAACGGCGAAATGCTGTTTATAACCCTCGAAGAATTGACGAAAAAACACGACGGGTTAAACATAGAGCGGGCAATACTGCTCCCCATTGTCAGCCCGGAAGTATATGTCCCGCAATCGGTAGGCGAAATAATAGACATTGCCGATGCTTCGGGCGGGCGGTTTATCCCTTATTGCAACATTGACCCGCGCGTTTACAGCAATTCGTCGGATGCCCCTATAGGGCGGCTTTTGGAATATTACAAACATTTGGGGTGCAGGGGAATAGGAGAAGTGATGCCCAATCTGCCATGGTCGGACCCGCGTTTCCAAAATCTTCTGCGCCATGTCGAACAAGCGGGGTTTCCTCTCATTTTCGACATGACAGGAAACCTCGGCAGCGGGTACGGCATATACGACGACCCGGGAATGCCGCAGCTTGAAGCCTGCCTCGAAAAATTTCCCGATTTGCTTTTTGTCGGGCACGGCCCGGCTTTCTGGGCGGAAATTTCGGCTCTGCGCGATCCTTTTGACCGCTTCGGATACCCGAATTATCCCGTGGCAAAAGAAGGGCGGGTGCCGCAGCTTTTGAGGGAATATCCGAATCTGGCGGCCGAATTGTCGGCGGGGAGCGGAGCCAACGCACTGGCCCGCGACCCCGAATATGCCGTGAGTTTTTTAAACGAGTTCAAAGATAAAATAATGTTTGGAACCGACATATGCACAAAAAACAACACATTCCCCACAGCGCGGTTATTGCAAGATCTGCAAGCCGATGGCAAGATCCCCGGCGCGTTCGAAATGATAGCGCGCGAAAACGCCATACGGCTTTTGAAAATTTAGAACGCCTTTTTGGTTGATTTAAAAATTTTTGCCAGCGGCGTATAAAAGATCCTGTTTTATATCCCAGAGCTTTTTGGAAAGATCGACATAGTACGCATGGGGGTTCTCAAAACGCTTCACTTCATCCCAGAGCAAATCGACCTGTGCGGCGCAGTATGCCCTTATCTCCCCGACCGGAGGCGGCGAGTAAACCTGCCTGCCGTTTAAAAACACGGGAACCTGCAAAAGTTTTGCGGCAAAACCGGTCAGGGTCTTTGTTTTCCAAACGGCATCCGGGTCGAATATCGTGTGCGGGGTTTTTTCGTCTACCGACTCGTCGTATACCGTGATTTCGTCGGCGAGCGCTTTTTTGCTTTGGCTGTCGAACAGCCGGTACAATTTTTTGAAGTGCGGGGTGGTTATTTTGCCCACATTTTCGCTCACTTTGATCTTGGGGACGATCTGCCCGTCATTGCCCTCTGCCGCCACCAATTTATACACGCCGCCAAACGCCGCGTCGCTTTTGGCGGTTATGAGCCGTTCGCCCACGCCGAAAACGTCTATTTTCGCCCCCTGCGAAAGCAAATCGCCTATGAGGTATTCGTCCAACGAATTTGAAGCCACGATTTTACAGCTGTTCAGCCCCGCTTCGTCGAGCATCTTCCGGACTTCCTTGGACAGATAGGCGAGATCCCCCGAGTCTATGCGGACTGCGAAATTCTTTATTCCTTTTGGGAGAAGTATTTCCTTAAACACCCTTATCGCATTTGGCGTCCCGCTTTTTAGTGTATTGTATGTATCCAAAAGCAAGGTCGCGTTTTCCGGGTAGAGCTCGCAATAATTTTTGAACGCGTCGTACTCGCAATCGAACATTTGTATCCATGAATGGGCCATCGTGCCAAATGCGGGCACACCGAAAAGCCGGTCTCCGAGCGCGCAGGCTGTTCCCGCGCATCCCCCGATATATGCGGCCTTCGCGCCGAACAGGGCCCCGTCTGCCCCTTGCGCCCGCCGCGAGCCGAATTCCAAGACAGGCCGCCCGCTTGCCGCCCTGACGATCCGGTTGGCCTTGGTTGCTATCAGGGACTGGTGGTTGATCGTCAAAAGCAAAAAAGTCTCTATGAGCTGGGCTTCTATCGCGGGGGCCTTCACGGTGACGATCGGTTCCCCCGGAAAAACCGGGGTGCCCTCCGGGATCGCGTAAATGTCCCCGGTGAAACGAAACGACTTTAGATATTCCAAAAATTTTTGGTCGAAAAGCTTTTTCGAAGCCAAAAATTCGATATCCCCTTCATCGAATTTCAGCCCGTTTATATACTCCACGAGCTGCCCGAGCCCGGCCGCTATGGCAAAGCCGCCCTTGTCGGGGACCGCGCGGAAAAACATATCGAAATACACGTTTTTTTTGCAAAGGCCGTTTTTGAAATAGCCGTTTGACATCGTGAATTCGTAATAGTCGCAGAGCATGGATAAATTTGTTTCATTCATAAAAACCACCTGTTTTTTTCATTCGCTTCATTTCAGCTCGCAGCTCAGCATTCTCGCCGAGCCGTCCCATGCGACCGTGCCGTATTTGCCAAGCAAGTTGAAATCGATGAACATTCGCCCGTTGATCGAGTAGCTCTCCACAAGCTCGCCCGAAAGGTACACCTTGATCGCCGAAAGCACGTATTTGGCTTTCAAGTCCCCCGGCTTTTTCCCGTCCGGAATCCCCTCCGCCTCTGCCGGATTCATAGCTTTCCCTTCGTTGCGCTCGACTTTCAGCGTCTTCTCGGCTGCGTCCCATGCCACGTCGAAGCCGTACCCCACCAAATCCTCGACGATTATCTGCGCGTAGCCGTTGATGTTGCTCGCGGGTATCTCGCACCCGTTTATGTACGCCCTTATGTCCGTATAGACCACATCGCCTATCGGATCGCCCGCTTCCGGTTCCTTTTCAAATTCTATGTCGTAGCTTTTCGTTTCCAGCATTGCTGAACCGTTGAACATTTGCACGGTCAGCCGATGGGTTCCGGCCAAATTTCCCAGCGCGCAATAATACGGCGGGAGCGAGGATTCATGCACCTGCGTTCCGTCCAAAATGTATTTTACCGTCAGGGGGGTGGAAGAAGACTTTGGGTTATATGCATAAGCTGAAAGTTTCAAACTTCCCTTCACACGCAAATTGTCTCGCATTTGGCTGTATGAAACAGGCGCGCTTTTGCGGTAGTCATCCATGCTCGCATAAACCGGGTCCTGAAGCATCTCTTGCATCAGTTTTTTGAGCGCGGGGTTGTTCGAAGTGTCATATCTGTAAAAATCCGAGGCTACGTGGTTGTCAAAATCTACGATGACTTTGATTTCCGGAAACCTCCTTATGGCCTCCCCGTAAAGCCGCCTCATTTGTAGTGAGGCCCAATCCGTGAAATCTTCGCCGGTTTTGGTATGTTCATAGCCCACGCCGCTTTCAGTCAGCAGCACCGGTTTTTTGATGTTGTTGCGCGCCATGAATTCGATTATCGGCTTGATGCGCATGACGGGGTTCGCATAGTCGCCGGTGACGAAGGAGACGTTGTTGCTTTCAGTCGATTTCCCCCTGTCGCCCAAAAAATGGGGGATGGTGTACGAACTCATTCCGATCCAATCGACATATTCGTCGCCGGGATACCACATCTCGAATGTAAAGTCCAAGGAACCCGTGTCGTTTGGCCCCCATACCATGGCGATGTTGTCTTTGGTTCGCGCATAATCGGCTATGTATCTGAACATATTTATGAAGTCGTCGGTATTTTTGAAATTGTTGTTGATGTTCATCTCTTTCGCGAAAACCAAAAGGATGTTTTCTTTTCGCTGAGCCAGCCCGTCGACGACATTTTTTATATAGTTTTCGTAATCTGCCGGATTGATGTTTTCGGAGGATCTCATCTGGAAATTCCAGTTGTAAATTCGAAGCGCGGCGTTGTCGGCGCTTTTCGTGCTTCCATCGATCATATTCCTCTGTTCTACGTCGTTTGTCCGAGTCGCGTCAAACCAAGAATATGATGACGCGCCGCGGGTGGCCGCCCCGGTGTACACGCCGGTCCGGGGTTCAAGCTTCGCGCCGCAATACACATAATTTTCGGGTGCGTCTTCAAAATATACGCGAAATTCCCTTTGGTTCAGCATGCTCTTCATCGCATCCACATTCGGATTGATGAGGCGGCTGTCCGCGTGGGCGGAGGACACGGGCATCATCGGCGCCTGTGCGAAAACGATAAGCGCCAGCGCAAAGGGCAAAAATTTTTTGATGTTTTTCATAATGCATTCTCTTTCCAAAATAAATATTTTCGGGCAAACCGCTTGTAACTTGAAATGAAATGTGGTATACTTAAATTTGCACATGAACGTTATGCGTGTAAGGAGTGATTTTATGGACTACCGTGCCGGAGGCGGCGATGACGGAAACTATGGCGGCGAAAAAAAGAAAAAATCCTGGATGTTCCGCATTTTCAAATGGATCGTGTATTCTGTTTCCATGCTTGTCATCGTAATTTCGATATACAGGTGCGCATCCACCGGGATGCCGGCCGAGCTGAAAAACTACATCGCAGGGAACCAAAAAATTGAGCAGGCCTACGCGGAGCTAAAAGACGATTTCGTGATGTACAGTCTGGACATACGCAACCCTTTTGCGCTGGGTGACGCATTTTTTGCCGAGAATGTATACTATCTCGAAAGCGCCGGGAATCTGCAGCTCACACTGAGGTGCAAGACGAGCAGGCTGCCGTATCTGTTCCGCTCTTCCGAGCAGGCAGTCCTTGCGCGGCCTTTTGACGCATATTTGCAAATTTCGCAAACGTCCGAAGGCGAAGATCCGGGTTGTTTTGTTTTTGAACCGGCGAGCGAAATCAAATTCGGCAAAAACGACGACAGCTACGTGTATTTTGTATATTCTTTCGACGATGTCGCAATAGACTACAATAAATCGAAGCTCGAATTTTATGTCTTTGACAGCATCTCCGGCGCCTTTTTCGACGAAGACGCTTATTTGGCCCGATTCACTTTGTTTGACGTCAACATGCCCAAGAAAAAAATGCAGCTCAAAAAATTCACAATCCACTGATCGCCGACCCGGGCGACCGCGAGTTTCTCCCCCGTTCACTTCATGTACGATTCGGGATTTACCAGCACGCCGTTTTTTATTATTTCAAAATGCACATGGGGGCCGGTGCTGTTTCCGGTCGAACCGCACTTGCCGATCTCCTGGCCTTGGTATACCTTGTCCCCGTATTTCGCGCTTATCGATTTAAGATGCGCGTACAAAGTCACAAACCCGCCGCTGTGCCTTATCTTCACATGGTTGCCATATGAGCTCGAATATCCCGTGTATATGACCGTGCCCCCGTCCGCAGCCGATACCGCGCTGCCGAGCGGCACGACCAAATCAACCCCGCGGTGCCCCCCTCCGAAACGCGAGGAAATGTAACCCCCTTTGACCGGCCGGATGAAAGCGCCCGTGGGGCTCGCCGTCGGCTTGATTTTTGTGCCCACCAGCACGATTTTGTCCGTGGGTTCTTTTATGGTTTCGACATTTTTTATTTCCCTGGAAACCTCTTTGTCTTCTATGTAGGTGACTTCGGCGGTCACGAGGTTTTCCCCGTTTGCGCCGTTAGTTTTTACTGTCTGCGTGCCTTTGTAGTATTGGTTGGATTCGACATATTTGGTTTCATAGGCGGTTTCCACGCTGTAGGTTTCCGTCTTTACTTTCTTGAATTTGAGCGAGCCCGCGGCGGTGCTCGCCGAAGTCCGAAACAGCCTCGACAAGATTTCGTCCTGCGCGTTGTGTTCGTTTGCATCTAAAAATCCGCGCGGGATAGCGTTTATCGCCTCCGGCGTCAGCTCGATCGAGGAGGCCGCCGCAATTGCCGCGATGTCCTCTGAGGCGGCAGCAGTTTCGCCCGCATATTCATCAAATTCTCCGCCCCCGAAAAGCGGCACTTCTTCGTCCGCGATTTCGAATAACGCCTCATTTTCGGCATTGTCAGCCGAGTAGGTTATTATATCTTTCAGCTCATCGTGCGATACCACATCCCGAGCGGCATATTCGTCCTTTATTATTTCTATGTCGTTGGCGAAACCTATGTTGCCGCCTTCCCCTATGTCCCCCGAATTTTCTTCGAGCAAGTCGCCGAGCACTTTGTCTATGTCGTCCTGGCTTTCGGCCGCTATAACCAAAAAGCCGTCTATGTACAGCCCGTACGCGGTCGTCACCGCTCCGCGGACTTGCGGCGAATCGTAAATGATGTCGTAGATTTCGCCTTGCGAAACGCAGGGCCGCTCAGTTTTGGCAAGCGCCATCCGGTATCCAAATTCCCCCGCAAATTCATAGGATTCGCCTAAAACCGACGAAATATCGTTTTCCAGCGCAAAAACGGCGCCGTCCGCCGCATCCATCGATTCCACATAGCCGATAAATTCCCCGTCAAAACAAAGTTCGAGGTTTGGCGCAAGCGAGCCGATGTTCACCATCGCAGCTATGGTCAGCGCCGCTGAAGCCGCAGGGAGCAAAAATCCCAATAGCCCTTTGGCGACATGCTTCGCGCTTCTCGCCGCCTCGAAAAACTTTCCCGCGCGGGCGGAAACAGCGCAAAAAAAGCCCCAGAGCACGGCAAAAAGAACCATGGCGTCCATATATCTGTCATAGGCGTTTTTTTCGTATACATCGCCTGCGGCCTTAGTTTTGCTCCAGCCCTTGGGGTGCCTCGCCGTGGTTTTGATGTAGCTTTTGACTTTTCTGCCTTTTTTTTCGCCTTTCCAGGCCAAGTAGAAAAAACGGGCGTTGAAATACGAATCCAATTTGCCCAGCCCGCTTTTTTTGAATTTGTGTTCCAAGCGTTTTACAGGGGAGAGTTTTGCCGGCCTCCCGCCGGCAACTGCTTTCGGGGGTTCTTCGGGCGCGGGCAAAGCTGCGGTCTTTTGCCTCGGATCCCGCCTCGGCGCGTTCGGTATGTACAAAGTAGTGCCTGATTCGCTGTTTTCCGCCCTGACCATCCTGACCGTTTGCGCCGTATTTGCCGCCGGGGGCGTTCGCGGCGGCGTCCGAGCCTTGTTTCCGGATTTCGTTTGATCCATAAAAACCAAATTCCTTTCGGTCGGCATGAGCTCGATCAATGTACTCGACCAACATTGAATTATAATACACAAAACGAAAAAAATCAAGTCATAACCCACAAAATTAATGGATTGTAAACAAAATTTCAACAACTTGGAAACAAATCCGTCGTTTTGCCCGTTAGTTTGAAAAAATCGGCGGCGGGCAAAAAATTTACAAAATTTTTGTTGATTTTTTGCGAAGATTTTGTTACATTTTTAAGAAGGGGGGATTTTGCGTTTATGGACGGAAGCTTGTTTTTGGTGATTGAAAAAGTGATGACCCTTTTTATTGTGCTTTTCGTGGGCATAGTCGCGAGAAAAACGAATATCATCGACTTGCCCGCAACCAAAAAGCTGTCCGCTTTTTTGTTGAATGTCACCCAGCCCTTGATGATTTTGACTTCTTTTCAAATGGATTTCGATTCCGAAAAGCTCAAAAACGGCTTTTCCCTGTTCGCCCTGTCGATAGCAGTCCATATTTTTACTTCGGCGGCCGCTTTTTTGTTTTACAGGCCCATAAAAGACGGCGATGAAAAAAAAGTGTACGAAATGGCCACGATATTTTGCAATTGCTCGTTTCTGGGCTATCCGGTGCTGAAAGTCGTTTTCGGCGAAGATCTCGGCGTGTTCTACGGGGCTTTTTACGCCATGTTTTTCAATATCTTCATATGGACTTACGGCGTTTACCTCATAACGCGGAAAGGCGGCAAAAAGTTTGCAATTCCGGCAAAAAAGATATTTTTGAACGCGGGGATGATTTCTTCCGTTTTGGGAATCGCGGTTTTCTTGGCCGGAATAAAGTTGCCGAGGCTTATCTATGATTCTTCGAAACTGATAGGAGACATGACTTTCCCGCTGTCAATGGTGATAATCGGCTCGCTCATATCGGACATAAATCCAAAAGATATGTTTTTTTCCGCCAAAAACTATTGCTACATAGCGATAAAACTCATAGCCATGCCTTTGTCCGTGGGGCTTTTTTGCTATGCGCTGAGATTCCCGCCTTTGATCATCTATATGGGGACAATCATGAGCTCCATGCCCTCTGCCGCGAATGTGGCGATATTTGCGCAGGAATACGGCGCCAATTCAAAGTTGGCGGCGACAAACGTAGGGCTCTCCACGCTGTTTTCCATAGGCACCATACCGCTTGCCATTTACTTTTTGGAAAATGTGCTGAAATTGTGAATGCATCCGCCGCTTTTTTTGCAAAATTTATACAAATAGCTCTTGTAAATATATATGTTTTTATGGTATAATGTTTCAAAGCGGTCAAAAACCACGATAATTTATATGGGATGTGCGAGTTATGTTGGAAATATCTTCTTCAGGGACTTCTAATGCCGGAAAAAGAAAGCTAAACGAAGATAATTTTTATATGAACGAGATATTCATAGCTGAAAACAACGCTTCAAACGGTAAAATTTACACCGACACCGCGCAGAGGGACATTCAGTTCTACGCCGTTTTTGACGGGCTCGGAAAAGACGTGAAAAGCGACATAACGCCCGAAACGGATTATTGCGACGGCGAAAATGCGTCGTATATGGCCGCCCATATGCTTTCCGTGCTCCAGCGCCACCTAAAAGACAAAACGCAGTTCAACTTGAACAATTACATACACAGTTTCGTGCACAAAACCAACAAGAGCATATGCGACTACATAATGAAAAAAAAAGTCCGCGCAGGGGTTTCTTTTGCGATGCTGTGCATTTTCGGCAATTCCGCTTTTGTCTACAACATAGGCAACAGCAAAGTGTTTTTGCTCAGGGACAACAGGCTTTCGCTCATATCGCAAAACGACACTAAAGCCGAAGTGCTTGTCACCACGAGGCAGATCGGCGCCGACATGGTCAGGCACGCCCCCGAAAACAAATCGCTCACCCAGTATCTGGGGATTTTTGAAAACGAAAAACGGATAGAATTGCACATAAACAGGCTAAATTTGAAAAGCGGCGACAAGTTTTTGATTTGTTCCGACGGCCTTTGCGACTTGGCAAGCGAGCGGATATACCAGATCATGTCCCGCGATATGTCCGAGCAGGAAATAGTTTCGGATTTGGCATATGAAGCGGCCCGCGGCGGGGAATCCATGAAAGAAAACCTTACGGTTCTCGTTGTCGGGGTTTCCAACCCGGGGGAAACGGCGCGCAAAGCAGATGCTTTAAAGCCCGCAACCGACGGCCCCACGCATTTCACCCCTTTGGTTTTCAGGAACAAATTCGAATTGAAACCCAAGCATGTCCGGCATATATTGTTTTCCGCCGGACTGGTCGTCGCATTTATCATCGTGCTGGCGATATTTTTCAAATCGCCCGAACCGCAAAAAACCCCGAATGGCGGACCCGGTTCGGAAAAAACGGGCGAATCCACCAAAGACCCTGAACAAACGCCGGAAACGCCCCCCACCTCCAAGGGCATGGGCAATTTTGTCGCCACCACCGAACACCAAACATACGACGTGCCCACAATAGACCCGGATGCACCGGCAGAGTCAACCTCGGCGGAAACTACCACGACGCCCCAGCCGACAAATCCGCCGCCGACCGAGCCTCCGGCCCAGCAAACCACCGCCCCGCCGCCGCCCATCCAGACAAACCCTCCACCCCCGTCAACAGCCCCGACCGAAACGGATTTGCCGTTGGTCCCTCCCCCTCCCGCCACCGAAGCCCCTACGGAACCTCCAACCACCGAAACACCGACAGAGCCGCCCGCAACCGAGGCGACCACAACCCTGCCCGAAACGGAACCGCCCGCAACGGAAGCGCCCGCAGAGGCTCCCACAGATCCCCCGACCGAGGCTCCGACCGAACCTCCCGCCACCGAAGCGCCGACCGAGCCTCCGCCTCCGCCTTCAGAGGAAGAGACCATAGCCGCAGAGTGAAAATTTTCAAACAGGAAAGGCAATTTATGCATGATATGTGAGATAAAAAAAACAGTCGCAGGGACGCTATATGATATTATATCCAAGTTCGGGCAAAATCCGCCGGCAAAAGGGGAACTCGCCGAAATGATCGAATATCCGCCGGACATAACCATGGGGGATTTGGCTTTCCCGTGTTTCCGGCTTTCGAAGCTGTTCAAAAAGGCCCCGAATGCCATAGCCCAAGCCATAGCTGGAGAATTTTCGGGCGATGGCGCGATAAAAAGCGCATCGGCTGCGGGCGGATACATAAATTTTTTGCTCGATGACGACTTCTACGCCAAAAACATACTTTCCGACATATTCAAGCAAAAAGACAGGTACGGCGCCTCCGGCATCGGCGAGGGCAAAACCGCCGTAGTGGACTATTCTTCGCCGAATATGTCGAGGCCGCTCAGCGTGGGCCACCTGCGCACGACCAATATCGGCAACTCCATCAAGAAAATCCACCAGTTCTGCGGATACAAAACAGTGGCGATAAACTATATCGGCGACTGGGGGACTCCGTTCGGCAAAGTCATCACGGCCTACAAGCTGTGGTGCAACGACATGAAAGAAATCGAAGAAGGGGGAGTGTACAAACTTCTCGACCTTTATGTAAATTTCGGCGTCGAAGCGGAAAAAGACGAAAGGCTGAACGACATGGCGCGGGAATGTTTCGCAAAACTCGAACAAGGCGACGAAGAGACTGTCGTTTTGTGGAAAAAATTTACTGAAATAAGCGTTACCGAACTCAAAAGAATATATGCGATCATGGGAATCGAATTCGATTCTTACGACGGAGAGAGCTTTTTCGAGGACAAAATGGACGACGTGGTCGAAGAACTGGAGCAAAAAAATCTGTTGAAGCTCGATCAAGGGGCCAAAATAGTGGATCTCGGGGAATACGATATGCCCCCCTGCCTTATACTCAAATCAGACGGAGCGACGCTGTATCCCACCCGCGACATCGCTTCGGCGATTTACAGGCACAAAACCTATAGCTTCGACAAGAACATATACATCACCGATTTCCGCCAGACCCTGCATTTTGCCCAATGGATAAAAGTGACGGAACTCATGGGATATGACTGGGCGAAAAACTGCATATATATTCCCTATGGAGTCATGAACATCGACGGCCGGGTCATGAAGACGCGAAAAGGCAATGTAGCCTTGCTGGACGATTTGCTGAAATTGGCGGTCGAAAAAGTCGAGCAGATAATGGAAGAAAAAAATCCGGGAGGCACAGACCTGTCGAGCGGCGAAAAGAAAGAAATCGCCAAAAAAGTCGGCGTCGGGGCGGTCATGTTCGGCGATTTGGCCAACAGCAGGATAAAAGACGTGAATTTCAATTGGGATGACGCCCTTAATTTTACCGGAAACTCGGGTCCGTATGTGCAGTACACCTACGCGAGGGCCTGCAGCGTTCTCGAAAAAAACGACGCCGAAATAGATCACAAAAACGTGATGATCACAAATATGCTCGAACGCGAACTCATAAAGCTGCTCGCGCAGTTTCCGGAAAAAGTGCTTGTCGCCGAACGCGAATATGAACCGTCGGTCATATGCCGCTACCTGCTCGACTTGTGCGCGGCCTTCAACAGGTTTTATCACGATTGTCCCATCCTGAAAGCCGAAAGCGAAAAAACAAAGAATTCGAGGCTCGCGCTTTGCGAAGCGGTGAAATACGCGGCGGGAAACGCTCTTTGGCTGATCGGGCTGGAAAAAACCGAAAGAGTGTAAAAACGCAAACCGAAAATATTTAGGAGGATTTTTCAATGTCAGGCCATTCCAAGTGGAAAAACATCATGCACAAAAAAGAAAAAACCGACGCCCAAAGAGCCAAGGTGTTTACGAAAGTGGGCAAAGAAATAACGATCGCAGTCAAGGAGGGGGGCGCAAGCCCCGCTTCAAACGGGAAACTCAAAGACCTGATCGCCAAAGCCAAAAGCCTCAACGTTCCAAACGACAACATAGAGCGAATAATAAAAAAGGCGAGCTCGGACGACACCGCCAAGTACGAGAACATAACCTATGAAGGCTATGGGCCGGGCGGCGTGGCCGTCATCGTCGAGTGCGCCACCGACAACAGGAACAGGACCAGCGGCGACCTGCGCCACTATTTCGACAAATTCGGCGGGAATTTGGGCGCCACCGGATGCGTCACGTATCTTTTCGACAAAAAAGGCGTCATCGTGATCGGAGACGAAGCCATAGACGAAGACAAGCTCATGGGCGACGCGCTCGAATCGGGGGCTGAGGATTTTCAAAAAGAAGAGGGCGCATTCGAAATTTTCACCGACCCCGCGCTTGTTTCGGAAGTCGCGGAAAAGCTCGGGGGGTTCGGGTATTCGTTTTTGTCGGCGGAAGCCGAAATGGTCCCCTCGATGTATGTGAGCTTGGAAGATCCCGACAGCGCCTCCAAAATGAACAAGCTGGCCGAATCCCTCGAGGAACACGACGACGTGCTGAATGTCTGGCATAATTGGGAAAACGCCGAAGAATAAATTTATTTAATTTTTGTACTTCGAATATTAAAATTAAAACACATAAATCATAACATAAACGGCGTATAATAGAATAAAAGGCCTGAAGGGGCGCCAAAAATTTCAATATCCGGGGAAATTACATGCTGTACAAAATCACGAAAATACAAAAATCGCGACGCGAAGCGAAAATCGCACAAAGGCGCCCTTTGCGCATTGCCAAGGAGCAGGCCAAGGAAGAGGCCGAACCGGTTTCGGAAGAAAACGTTTTCTATGCTTCCCTTGCGGGCATGAGCCAAAACGACATAGATTTGAACGAAACGGCAAAAAACCACAAAAAGCCTTCGGTCGATTTTCT
This sequence comes from Oscillospiraceae bacterium, assembly GCA_009782405.1. Next base: position 74,351 of record WRJC01000003.1, on the reverse strand, counting down.
GCGCTATTTCGTGCTGCTTTTGTCCTTGGGCATTTTCGCGTTTTCCGGTTACAAAGTCGTGGAAATGCTTTTTTCGTATGTGAAGGCGGCGCAGGATTACGACGCCATTCGGAGCTTGTACTACGACGAAGCCGAAGGGGATCTGGAAGCGGTGCAGTTTTTGAGGAAGACAAGGTCCAATTTCCCGATACAGGACATACTCTCCCTGCAAAAACAAACCGGGGCGAGGGTGGTGCAATCCGAAGTGAGCGAGGGAGTGGAGGAAGTCGACAAAATAAGGAGGAGCTTCCGAAAGCTTTCGCTCAGAAATTCGGATATGTTTTGCTGGATCAAGGTGCAATACACCACTATAGACTACCCGGTGGTGCAATACTCCGACAACGACTTTTACTTAAAGCGCGATTTCGACAAATTGTACAGCCCGTCAGGGGCGATTTTCGCCGATTTCAGGAACAGCCAAAACATCATGAATAACCGCCATCTGATAATATACGGGCACAACATGCTCGACAACAATATGTTCCAGCCTTTGATAACCGCATACGAAAAGCGCGAAGACAATTTCAAAACGGGATTGATAGAGCTGGTGACTGCGGAGGGGATATACTATTACGAAATTTTTTCCGTCGGCCAGGAAAACCCCTATTCGGGGTATATACAGACCTATTTCGAAAGCGACGAGGAATATGTCGATTTCCTGCAGACGATAAAAGAGCGCAGCAATTTCCAAAAAGATATAGTTTTGGACGCGGATTCCAAGATAATCACCCTGTCCACCTGCGTGAACGAATACTGGCTCGACCGGCGTTTCGTGGTGCGCGGCGTGCTGATAGATGTAAAGTGAAGGCTGTAAATTATATGAAAATTTTGTATTTCGACTGTTTTTCGGGCATAAGCGGGGACATGACGCTCGCGGCGCTGCTCGATTTGTGCCCCGAAAATTTTGATTTCCTTGTGTCCGACCTAAAAACGCTCGGTTTGGAAGGCTGGGAAATTATTGTGGGGCGCCGTGAAAAAAACGGCATAAACGCAAATCACGTAAAAGTGGCGCTACCGCCAAACGACCGCGGCGACCACGCCCATCATCATCACCCGAACCGCAACTACGCGAATATTGCGCATATGATAGATCACAGCGAAATGTCCGCAGGGGCAAAACTCCTCTCCAAAAACATATTCAAACGCATTGCCACAGCCGAGGCGAAAGTCCACGGGGTCGGCTTCCGCGAAGTCCATTTCCACGAAGTGGGCGCCGCCGATTCCATAATCGACATAGCGGGCGCCTCGGTGCTGCTCGATTTGCTTGTCACACAGCACGGAATCGAAAGAATATGCTCGTCCCCGATAAGCGACGGATATGGCTTCGCATATTGCCAACACGGAAAAATACCGGTGCCCGCCCCGGCCACCGTCGAAATTTTCAAGGAGGCGGGAGCCAAAACTCGCCAAATCGAAGTGGAAAGCGAGCTTGCCACGCCTACGGGCGCGGCGATAATCGCGGAAATCGCGCAAAGCTATGGGCTCATGCCGGAAATGAAAGCCTTGAAGTCGGGTTATGGCGCGGGGACGAAAGATTTGGCCGTACCCAACGTGCTAAGGGTCATTTTGGGAGATTCGGAGGGCGGAGGCGCGGGCGGGGCGACGGAAAACATAACCGTGATTGAGACGAATATCGACGATTGTTCGCCCGAAATACTCGCTTACACCATGGAAAAACTTTTTTGCGCAGGGGCAAGCGACGTTTTTTTCACGCCTGTGTACATGAAAAAAAACCGCCCGGCCACACAACTCACGGCACTCTGCCAAAGCGGGCTGGCCGAAAAGCTGGCCAATGTCATTTTTTCCGAAACCACTACGATAGGCCTGCGCATGCGCGAAGAAAAGCGCATATGCCTCGCGCGCGGGATCGCGATGGTCCAAACCGATTTCGGCGGGCTGAGGGTCAAAAAAGTCGAATTCGAGGGCGAGGAAAAATGGATCCCCGAATACGAGGACGCCAAGAGGCTCGCAAGGGAATCCGGCGTGCCGCTGCACAAAATTTACGAAAGCGTGAAAAAATAGCATAAGATAACATTTTACGGAGGGGTAATTTCGATGAAAAAAATCTTGTTGGCGCTACTTGCGGCAGCTGCCATGTTGCCCGCGCCATTTTTGGCTTCCTGCTCGCAGCAAAACGAAACGGGCGGCAACGATGGTTTCAAAAATGATGCGGCCTCGCCCGATGACATTTCAAACGGCCGCGATGCGCCCGAAACGCATGAAGAATACGAATTTCCCGATATAGTTTATGACGGATCCGATTTTTCCATCTTGAACGTAAAGCCCATTTGGGGGTATACCCCCACTATTTTGGTGGAAGAACAAATCGGCGACTTTCTCAACGACGCCATCTACATGAGAAATATCGCAATTGAAGAAAAATTCGGGATAAATTTGAAAGAAACAAGTTTTGAAATGTCTGAAATAGAAAAAAAGATCAGAACCGTCATAATGGCCGGTGACGATTCATATGATGTGATGTATTGCCCGATAAGCAACGGGACGGCTTTTGGCATCGGTTTTTTTGCGGCGGACGGCCTTTTGTACAATTTGTTTGATATACCCGAATTGCAGCTCGAAAAAGAGTGGTGGGACAAAACCGCGCTCAAAGAGGGAAAAATCGGAAGCGGAAACGAAATGTATTTTGCCATGAGCGATATAAACCTATATGCAATGCAATCCCCCATATGCATGTTTTTCAACGAAAACATGATAAAAAACATAGGTTTGGACTTGCCGTACAATGCGGTCAAAAACGGCAAATGGACATTGGATGAATTCCATAAATATTCAAAGGCGGGAGCCGCCCTAAACGGCGACGATTCTTTTGATTTCTCGCAAAGCGGAAACAGCATATACGGCTATACGACATGGGGAGAAGGCGTTTCGGCGATGATTATAGGCGCGGGCGAAAAGTACATATCCGCAGACGACGAAAAAGCGCCCTATTTGGCGATCGAAAACGGGCGATTCTATAATGTATGCGATAAAATCGCCGATATGCTGCATGCCCCCGGCGAATTCGAATACGCCAACAGCAGCGCGGAACATCATTACGAAGCGATATTCCGTTCGGGGCGCGCATTGTTCATGACGGCGGAATTAAAAGCGGCGGACGGCCTGCGCGAATTCGACGATACGTTCGGCATTGTCCCCATGCCCAAATACGACTCAAACCAAGATAGCTACCACACCATGTTTTCGCGCGAATCGCCGGCGGCGATAATCCCCGTCACAAATGCAGATCCCTCAAAAGCGGGCGTGATAATGGATGCAATGGCATATCTTTCCCACAGAGACGTGACTCCCGCTTTTTTCGACGTCACGATGTCCCAAAAAAGGCTTCGCAACGAAGAGTCGATAGATATGCTCAAGATAGTGCGCGACACCAAGTTTTTCAACGTGGGTTTGGCCTACGGGTGGATCAACGGCGGCGAATTGTACGGCGAAATCAGCATGAGCGTTTCCGGAGGCAACGGAGCCATCGCTTCGATCATAGAAAAATACAAGGATTCCGTGAAGACGAAAATCGACGCCACCATGAATGCGATGAAAAATTGAAATATTTGAACAATCAAGGATATGCGGTTTTGGCATTATATTGATTTTCCGCGCCTCTTGGTCACATCATCTTCTTCACCCGGTCCACGATTTTTTCCCCGGACAGCGGCGAGAGCATCGATGTGCCCACTTCGTAGCCGCCCTCTTTTTCCGCTTCTTTGGTGTACACATACCCCGGAAGCGCCCCGTTTGTGACTTCGAAAACAAAAGTTTTAGCCGCGCTTGAAGCGGCCTTGATGTCTATCGCATACGAAACAAACAGCTCGCCCTGTATGCCCACGATCAGCGTGTCGCCGATTGATACCGTCTGGATTTCGCACGGCAGTTCGCCGCTGACAAACCCCTCTTTTTGCATCTTCGCGAATGTCAGCGCGTTTTCTGCGCCGAAAAGCGCGAGTTCGGCGTTTCGCATGGTTATATAATCGGCATTTCGGGCGGCCGCAAATTCCGTCTGCGCCCTTTCCAAATTTTCTTTGGCCTCGGCGAGCGGCAAAAAGCGCCTTAGCGGCAAATCTATTTCTTCGCTTTTCACTTTTATCGGCGCGGCATCGCAAAACGCCATGTTATCGACGCATCTTGCCGCCTCTGCGGCGATTGTCGTGCCCACCCGAGCCGCCTCCTCAAAATCCTGCGCCACGCGGTGGTATCTCGAGCTTTGGTCGCCTGAGGCGCCCTGGGCAAAAAGCGCGACGGCCCCGGGGTACGCGAACGAAAAATACCGCCTTATATACCCCGGATAATCCGCCGTCACCAGCGTGTTTTCGGCGTGGAGGAAAGTGGGGTGCAGGGCGTAATTGACGAGGCACGCCCGCACGGCCCCCGACAAGTCCCTGACGGCGAGCACATTGACCGACGGGTCGCAAATCCCGCCTTTTTCCCGGCGGTTGCCGCCGACTCCCTGCGCGGCGCCGCACGAGCCGGCCGCCGCCCCGATTTGCGCCTCGAACGTCTCGGATGCGGCTTTGTCTATAAGGCGGCATAATTTATCGGCCAAGGCTTCGATATATTCCCCGTTTGCGCAAATTCCCTCGGCATGCTCGGAAGCGAGCGCCTCCGAAGCCCACGGCCCGCTGTGGGTGTGCGAAGCGGCGAACATCACGGTTTTGCCGGTTTTTTCGCGTATTTTTTTCACATGCTGCTTGCCCAAGTAAAGCAGATCAAGCGTGACAAGCGCGATGTCCGAATTCCCGTCGCTTAAATACAGGCACGCGGCATACAAGGGATCGTGCACGCCCGTGTTCGGCCTCGGGCAATGGGGATATCCGGCAAGCTGCACGCCTTTACATGGCGATATATCGACAATGGAAGTTCCGGCATATAGCATAAAAATTGGCTCCCTTTAATATAGATTCCACAGCGGAAAACGGCGTGATACCGCCGTTTTCCGCCGATTTTTTTGTTGGTTTGGCTATCTTTTTTTGTTGCGGTTCTCGTAGGAGGGCTTTTCGCCGAGTTTGGTCATGTTTATGTAGTCCGCCGCTATATGCAGGTCTTTTGCCGCTTCAAAGGAAGCGCACGGGGGGGCTTTCTCCCCGGCCACGGCTAAACAGAAGTTTTTCGCCTGGTTTCTCATCGCGCTCGTGTTGGGCATGACTGGCATGGTGTACCCGCTGTCCTTGCCTTTGTTTTCGTAGATGGTGACCGTGCCGGCCAAATGCAAGGCCAAAGGCGCGGGCAAATCGATTCTGACCCAGCCGCGCTCGAAGCATACAAGCGCGTGCTCCTGCCAGTCGATGGAAGTGCTGTAGGGCTCAAGCTCCAATATGCAGTTCACGCCGCTTTCGCTGATCGCGGAGAAATAGTGTTTGTCCGCGGAGGTGAGAGCGTAGTCTTCGCCGAGCAGAAAGCGCATGAGGTTTGTCTGGTGTATGTAGTAGTTCACAAACCACACCATTTTGTTTCTGGTGGATGCGTCTATGCCCGCAGGGCCGGACTCCGGCGGCACGGGTCCGGGGGGCTCGCTTGTCATAAAGGGCATATCGCAGTCTTTTCTCCAGTCGCCGGGCGGCATCGAGAGCCGCACATATGTCATCTTGCCCATTTCCCCGGTTTGCTTCCATTTGTTGATCACGCCGATGGCGTGCTCGGTCGCGGGGTCGGAACGCTTGTGGTTTCCCACCATGTGTATCTTTCCGGTTTCTTTCGCTATGGCGGCCAGTTTGTCCCCGTTTTCCGGGAATACGCAGAGCGGTTTCTCGGTCATTACGTGCTTGCCCGCGCGCAACACGTCCGGCACCAGCACCACGTGGTTTTCAAAATACTGGATGCAGGCCACAGCCTCTATTTCCGGGTCGGCCAAAAGCTCGCGGTAGTCGGCGGTGACCTTGGGCACGTTGAAGCGCTCGGCCAACACCTTGGCCTGATTGATCTTTACGTCGCAAAGGGTGGTGATTTCGCAGAATTCGGGCAGCTGCGCGTAGTTTTGCAGGTGGGCGAGCTGGCCCATGTGGCCCACGCCGATAAATCCCATTTTTATTCTTCTCGCCATGTTTGAATTTTTTCCTCCTTAATATCTCAAATTTTAATTACGTCGAATAGAAAATATACAGCCCCTCTTTGCCCGGGGCAACTATATCCTTGTAGCCGCTACCCGTGAGATCTTCAAGCCAGAAGTATATCCCGAGCCCCGAAGCGAGTTCGGGGGGGCCGTAATCCAATGTGTTTTTGTCAAAGACTATGGCGCCCGCCGGGGTTTTCTTTATCTTGAATATGTACGAGCCGATAGGGTTCAGCTCGCCCGGGTCGTGTCCGCAGTGCGCGAAATATCTGGCCCCGGTGACAAGCTCCGGCTCGCCGTCGTTGTCGATGTCCAAAAGCTGCATATCGTGGTACTGCGAGCATACCAGATCGATATCGTGCTTCACAAACTCCCGTTTGCCGCCGGCGCCGATTTTCTGCTCGAACCACCATAAACCGTAGCCATGTCCCGCGCCCACGATCAAATCGTTTATGCCGTCGCCGTTTACATCGTGCACGAGCATCGGTATGCAAGTGCCGGGAACGCCAAAATCCTTGAAATCGTCGTGGAATTCCCAATTTGGGCTGCAGGGGTCATCGGGCTGCTTGAGCCAGCCTCTTTCCAAAATGACATCGACTTTGCCGTCGCCGTCGATGTCGCCGAATCCCATTCCGTGGCCCGCGTTTTGAGTTCCGATCTGATAGCGCGCGAATTTTGCTGCGGGCTTGCCGTTTTGGTCTTTTATAAGCTTCAAAAAAAACTGCGGCTCGCCGGGGCAGTTTGGAAAAATTTCGACCGTGCCGCAATTGTCGATGTCGAAATACCTGATCGTTTCCACGTTTGTGCAATCGGTGATTTTATGCGTTTTCCAGAGGCCGCCGCCCTTGCCCGGATTTTCCCTCCAGAACACCCCGGCGGACCACCATGACCCGGTCACGATGTCCAAATAGCCGTCGCCGTTTACGTCTAAGGGGTAGTCCGAAAAATCCTCGAGATAATCGCCGTTGTATTTGATGTCGCATATTTTGGTTTTGGTCGAAAAACCGTCCCCGGAGTACATATATTCCCCGCAGACGATCTCGATTTTCCCGTCGTTGTCAAAATCCGCCGCCGAACACGCTTCGCATTTGTTTTCTTTGTCGAGCAGGACTCTTTTGAAATTCATCAGTGCATCCCTCCTATTAAAATTTTTTGCCGATACTTATAGTATAGTATTTTAATCGGATTATGTCAAGACAAAAATAAAATTTTTGCTTTTTTTTACGAACGTTTTACGCAAGAATGATAGTTAACATTACATTCCGTTGACTATAATGTGGTTAGCTGGCGAAAAAATGTTAAGGAGTGAAAAATTTATTATGAAATCAAAAAAGTTTCTCGCATTTCTGATGGTTCTGCTTATGGTGGCGGCAATGCTTTCCGGGTGCAAAAAGGAAGCAGAGCCCGACTCTGAATCGGATGACCCGAAAACAAGGTGGGGAGTGGACAAAATTGTCATAGTCTTGATGCCGGGCGAAGATTCCCCCGAAGTCGCCTATACCCGAAACGTTTTCGACACGGCGCTGTCAGAAGTTTTGATGGGTTTGCCCGTCGAGGAATACCATGCAAACAATTACTCGGCGATGATTGAAGCGATGAGGACCGGCCACGCCCATATCGGGTATTTCGGGCCGTTTTCCTATGTGCACGCGGTCGACAGGGCTAATGCGGAAGCTTTTGCCATTATGTCCGTCGACGGAACGCACGGCTACACTTCGAAAATCATCACGCACGTGGATTCCGGCATACAAAGTTTAGACGACTTGAAGGATCGTTCTTTCGGTTTCGCGGATCCCGAATCGACATCCGGCAACATAGTCCCCTCAAATGAAATCCTGAATTATTTCCAAGACTCAATGCCAAATCTGAGCTTCGACGATTTGCACGTCAACGGCAAGTTTTTTTCTTCTGTTTTGTTCACCGGGACCCATGCGAACAGCATCCAGGGCGTGTACAAGCAGGATATCGAAGCGGCGGGAGTGGCGAGCACCGGACTGGACAGCATGATAAAGAGCGGCGAGGTCGAAGAGGACAAAATACGCATTCTCCATACATCCCCGCGCATTCCGACGAGTTTGCTGGCCATACAGGGGGATTTGCCCAAGGAATTGAAAGATTTGATAATAAATTTCTTTTATGAGTGGGACGACGAGGACTTTTGGAAAACCATGTCGAGCCCGGAAACCAGGTATTGGCCCGTAAAAGACAGCGAGTATGACTATGTCAGGGAACTCCGCGACAAATTTGATTTGACGGAGTGATAAAAATACAACAAACTTGAATGAAAATGAAGAGGAGAGATTATTTATGGACGCCACAAACGGATTTGTCGGCGAAGACACGCTTCTTTCGATAAAAAACCTGAAGAAGGATTATGGCCCCACAAAAGCGGTGGACGATGTCACCTTCGATATCAAAAGCAAAGAAATCGTCACGATCATCGGGCGAAGCGGCGCGGGCAAATCGACCATCATGCGTTGCGTCAACAGGCTGGTCCAAACCGACGGCGGAAATATAAAGTTCGGGGGAGTGGATATACGAAACAAGATGGAAGGCAAAGTTTTGCGCGGCGCAAGATGCAAAATAGGCTTCATATTCCAGCATTTCAATTTGGTATACAGGCTGACGGTTTTCCAGAATGTCATGCACGGGCGCCTTGGGCATATGTCGGCTGTGAACAGCGTTTTGGGAAGGTATTCCGAAGAGGACAAAGAAAAAGCGTTTCAAATTCTCCACAGCCTCGGCTTGGAAGACCAGATATACAAACGCGCAGGGGATTTGTCCGGAGGCCAGAAACAGCGCGTGGGAATCGCGCGCGCCCTCATACAGGAGCCGAGCCTGCTCATGTGCGACGAGCCGATCGCTTCGCTTGACCCCGTCACCAGCAGGACTATCATGGATATAATCGTCAGCCAGGCAAAACAGCGGGGCATCGCCTGTCTCATAAATCTTCACCAGGTCGATTTCGCAAAAGAATATTCGACCAGGATTTTGGGCATGAAAGCCGGGAAGCTTGTATTCGACGATTCGCCGGATCTCCTCACGGAGGAAAAAATCAAGGAAATATACGGTTCCGCGCCGGAAACAAACGATAAATATATTTTGGCGGAGGCGGAAATGGAGGGCCTGAAACGTGCAGTCAGCTGAGGACTACCGCAAAGTTCCCGAATATATAAAAAAACAGCGCAGGCTTTATTATATCATTGCAGCCGTGATCGCCGGGGTATATGTTCTGGCAACCGTGCACACGCGCTTCAATCCTTTTGAAATTTTTTTCAAGGGGGAGAATTTTGTCGATTTCCTCGTCAATGATTTGCTTCCCCCCAATTTCGCGAGGGCTAACAACATAGGGGTCTGGCAAGCGCTTGTCCAGTCGATTTCAATGGCCTTTCTCGCCACTTTCGTCGGGGGCATAATATCTTTCTGCCTGTGCTTTTTTGCTTCGTTCCAAACCTCGCCAAGCCCGCATCTGGTAAAGATCGTGCGCGGGATGGCCTCTTTGCAGCGCAATATCCCGAACACCATCTGGTTTTTCATTTTCAGGACCGCTTTCGGCATAGGCGTTACGATCGGCTTTATCGCCCTTTTGCTCAACACGGTCGGCTCTTTGACCAGAATGTTCGCGGAAGTCGTCGATGAAGTCGGCAAAGAAAGCATGGAGGCTCTGGACAGCGTCGGCGCGGGATATTTTTCAAAGCTGTTCCAATGCGTCATACCGGCGGCTATTCCCGGTTTCGTTTCATGGCTGCTGTTTGCCTTGGAGGGCAATATCTTGGCTTCGGGGATCGTCGGGGCGCTTGGGGGAGGCGGCATAGGCATGCTTTTAAACGGATATTTGTCGGCATTCCTGTACCGCACGGCTGTAGCCGTCATTTTGATACTGGCTTCCGCCACCATCGCGATAAGCCTTGTGACCGATTATCTGCGGAAGAAGGTATTGAAATCATGAATGCAAGCGAAACGGCGAAAGCATATGTGGTCAAAAACAAAAAAGGCAAGATAAGGGTCCACAACCCGAAATATACGCGCCCCTTCAATATATTCCTGCTGTCTTTTTCCGTCATTACGCTGGTTTTGTCATATTTTGTGGAATATGACTGGATAAAAATACTGTCGCGGGTAAAGAATGTATGGGGAGCGGTAAAACTCATGGCGCATATCGACTTCAGCGAAGTCGATCTGATTATGCCCTTTTTCTTCGAAACCCTTTGCGTGACTGTGCTCGCCACCGTGTACAGCGCGATTTTAGGAATGATTTTTGCGGTTTTTATGGCCCGCAACATAACCCCGCTCAAAATTTTCCCTCCCATATTCAATGCGGCATTCACTTTGATAAGAGCGATCCCGAATTTTATTTTTGTGCTTTTGGTCATCGTGTGTCTGGGATTCGGCGTCACGCCCGCCATCATAGGGCTTTGCATAAGTTCCACGGCGATTTTCGCGAGGGCGTTCGCGCACGCTTTCGAAGAACTGGACGAAGGGACCCTGGAGGCGCTTGCCTCCACCGGAGCCGGCAAACTGAAAGTTTTTTTTGCGGCCGTCCTCCCTTCCGCGCTGACAATGCTGGTAGCATGGCTTACCATGCGATTCGAAGGCAATTTTCAGGGGGCGTCGAATCTGGGCATGGTAGGCGCGGGCGGCATAGGATTTCTCATTTCCGCCGCTTTCGGGAGCTATAAGTACGGCAGGGCCTGGGTGGCTGTGCTGCTTGTCGTTGTTTTCACTTATATATTCGAAATATCATTCAACGCGCTGAAACGCAGATTGAAGGGGTGAGCGGGAAAATGCGCCTAAATATTGTAAATGCGGATGTGGTGCTTCCGGAGGGAATAATCAAAAATTCCTGCGTGGCGATAGAAGACGGGATAATAAGCAAAATAGGCGGGAACGCCTCGCGCGGCGCCGCCCTCGATGCGAATGGGGCGTATTTGCTGCCGGGAATGATAGATATACATTCGGACCACGTCGAACAAATAATCGAACCGAGGGCGGGCAGCGTCATGGACATCCCATTCGCGCTGAGGGAGCAGGAAAAACAGCTTGTCAATAACGGCATTACGACCATGTACCATTCGCTGGCGATGTGGAAGCCGGCCATAAGGGCGATGAGGCGGAAAGCCGCGAGAGAAGAAGATTTTTTGGAACAAATAATTCGGGCGGTCATAAACACAAAAAACTCCCCCTGCTTGATAACGCATATGCTCCATATCAGGCTCGATATCACGAACTTCGAGGCCATCCCGAGGCTGCGGGATATGATAGTCGGCGGAAATGTATCGCTTCTGTCTTTTATGGACCACACGCCGGGCCAGGGGCAATACAGGGATCTGGAGCCCTTCAAGGCGGCGATCAAGGCAAACAATCCGGAATTGAGCGACGCGGAAATCGAAGAACGATTGGAGCAGCGCATGCAGGTCGAAAAAATCCCGATGGAAACATTGGTCGATATCTCAAAACTCGCGCAGAGCAAAGGCATTTCAATCGCCTCCCACGACGACGATTCCGTCGCGAAGGTGAATTTCGCAAAAAATACGCTCAACGCCTCAATCAGCGAGTTTCCCGTTGAAATCGGCACAGCGCGGCACGCGAAAAAAGTCGGCATGAAAACGCTCGGCGGAGCGCCCAATGTGCTGCTGGGAAAATCGCATTCGGGCAATATGTCGGCCACCGAAGGCGTATTGGATAAAAGCATTTCGATGCTTTGCTCCGATTATTACCCGTCGTCCATGCTGGAAGCGGTATTTAGCCTGCACAGAAAATCTCAGATCCCCTTGCATGAATGCGTCAACCTTGTCACTTCCGAACCTGCGAAAGCGGTCGGAATCTGGGAAACGGCGGGTTCCGTCGAAGAAGGTAAAAGGGCGGATTTGCTTTTGGTCGACGCGTCGGGCGGGCATCCGGCGATAACAACCGTGATAACGGAAGGAAGCGTCACCTCGACGCTGAATTATTCAAAAAAAAGGAATATTTGACAAATGGATAAAAATACGCTGTTTGGAATATTGAATTATTCCGAAAGAACCGACGTGATCGATTTAGGCCGCCGGCTTGAAAAAAAATACGGCGCGGTTCCGATAAAAAAGCCCCATAAAACACTGGTCATGCTCAAAATCAGGGAAAGCGCGAGGAATTCGCTGTTTTACGCCGGAGAGGCGCTCGCCTGCGAATGCATGGTGAAACTCGGGGATAACAAGGGATTTGCCGCTTCCTTGGGGGACGATTTGGAAAAAGTTTACGCGATGGCGGTCATTGATGCCGCGCTCAACTCGAATCTGCCCGAAACCGGATTGATAACGGAATCGCTGAAAAAATGGGAAGGCAAAATAAAAAAAAGACGCGCTTTGGATTCGGGGCTTGCCATGTCCACGAAAGTCAATTTCAGCGTCATGGAGGAATAGAATGGATAGTCTGACAGATATTGACGGCGTTTTGGTTTCGCAGCGGATTTTCAGGACCGTCATGGAAACTTTTGCCCACCCGTTTCGGATATATAACATAAAAGACGGCATGCCTGAAAATGAAACGACCATAAAAGAACTGTGCTTTGTTTTCCTCGACAACGCCGTCTCTTTCCACGTGCACGGCGATCATGGGGATTTGAGGCTGACCGAAGAAATCAGGGAGATGACATACGCCAGGCCGGCCAGCCTGGAAAAAGCGGATTTTGTCATAGTCAAGGATATCCGCGCTTTCGACTCATATGAAAACTTATGCCAGGGCAGCCTTGTGGATCCGCATAAAGGAGCTACTGTCATATTCGATGTTCCCGGAATCGGCGGGGAGGAAAAAATCGTCGCCGAGGGTCCCGGAATAAACGGAAAAATTATCCGTTTTGTCGACAAAAACATCGCGGATTGCTTATGCAGGACCGCGAAATTGGATATGGAATACCCGAAAGGGTTCGAAATCATATTCGCTTGCCCAAAGGGCGATATACTGGCGGTCCCGCGCCATACAAGAATCTTCAGGGAGGTGGTTTGAAAATGGCTTATGTTGCGGTAAAAGGCGGAGAACAGGCGATAGAAAATTCGATCGGGCTTTTGAAATTGTCCCGAAGCGAAGGAGAGTTTCCCCTTGAAATCGAAGTGATCGCCAAGAGAATGAAGCAGCTGGTCGAAAGGGTGATGTGCGAATCCGGTTTTTACGCGCCGGATTATGCGGCCCTCGCCCTCAAACAATGCGAATGCAGCCCCGAAGAAGCCGTGTTCTTGATGAGGGCCTACCGTTCGACGCTTTCGCGCGAGCATAATTCCCTGACAATAGATTGCAAAAATATGCGTCTTACGAGAAGGATCTCATCGGCTTTCAAAGACATTCCCTTAGGGCAGATACTCGGGGCGACTTATGATTACACGCACAGACTGCTGGATTTCCGTCTCAAAAACGAAAAAGAAGATGAACTCAAATCTTTCAGGGAGCGGTATTTGTCGGCGATAGAAGCCGAAGAAACCGACATGAACGCCGCGCGCGTCTCCGATCTCCTCAAAAAAGAAGGCTTAATGGCCGCATATGGGCCCGACGACGGGGAACCCGACGATATTACAGTAAACAAACTCATGTTCCCCGCTTCGAGGAGCGCAAGGCTCCAAACGCTTTTCAGGACGGATACGGGTTTTGTCAGCGGGGTTTCGTATGCGGGGCTCAGGGGGTATGGATTTATGGCGCACCCGACCATCGGCGAACTGCGCTGCGGCAATGTCGATATACAAATCGAATATCCGCTCGGCAGAGGCGAAAGCATGGTCATCGGCGAGATTCTTTTTACCGAAGTGGAGTCGTTTATTTCCGGCCATAAAAGTTCCGACAGAGAATTCGATGAATTGAACATCGATGTCGGATACGGATTGGCCTTCGGCAGGGCCGAAACAAAAGCGATCGCCATGTCCATACTCGACTGCGCGTTGAACCATCCCCATGCCAACAGCCCCCCCAACGACGAGGAATTTGTTTTGCTTCACGGCGAAGCGCTCGAAATGTCGGGATTCATTTCGCATCTCAAACTTCCGCATTATGTGACATATCAGTCCAAACTGGACAATATCAGAAAAACGCGGCTTGGCCCCGATGCCAAAAGCCCCAAAGTATAGGAGGATTTGACGCCGTTATGATCGAACATTCCGAAAACGAAAAAATCGAAGCCAATGAATATAATTTCGCTTTTTTGGACGAGGGTTCCAAACGTGAAATACGCAGGGCCGTCATCAAGGCCATTTCGATTCCCGGTTATCAGGTTCCTTTCGGTTCAAGGGAACTTCCCATAGGGAGAGGATGGGGAACTGGAGGCATCCAAATCACCCTTTCGATAATAGGACCCTCCGACATTCTCAAAGTCATAGACCAAGGAAGCGACGACAGCGTGAATGCGGTCAGCATAAAAAAATTCGTGCGCGCGTGCACGGGCGCGGATATCACGACCGACGCGGAGAAAGCCAGCGTGATTCAATCAAGGCACAGGATCCCCGAAGAAAAACTGAAAGAAGGGCAAGTGCTTGTGCTTCAGGTACCCAACCCCGAACCGCTTCGCGCTGTCGAGAGAAGTGAATTGAAAGCGAGGCAGATGCACGCGGACACGGAATACAGCGCGGCCTGGCTCATGCTTTACGAGCAGATCATGCGCTACGGCAAAATAACGATGGGGGCCTCTTATCCCGTGATGGTGGACGGAAGGTATGTGATGGCTCCAAGCCCCATACCCCGCTATGACACCATGAAACTGAACGATGCCGACTGCCTGTATCTGCTGGGAGCCGGGCGCGAAAAAATGATATATGCCGTTCCTCCCCATACAAGCGTCGTCCCCTTGGATTTTGACGATTACAACTTCGAAGTCGAAGAAACCGAAGGCAGGGAATGCAGCATCTGCGGGGCAAAAGGAGTATATTTTGACGAGATATTCGACTCCGATGGCAAAAAACGACATTTTCAATGTTCAGATTCCGGGTTTTGCAGAAAGAATGCCGAAAGGAATAAAAATATATGCAGCAAACAATGAAAGTGAACGAGCTTACGATAAGATACGGTAAGGGATGCGCATACTGCCGCGATCCGGAAAATTGTTTGGAAAAAAACCGATGCCCCGAATGCAAATCGGTTTGGGCGGTGCGCGGAATATCCCTTGAATTGTACCCGTCCGAAATCTTGGGCGTGGTCGGGGAATCAGGGTCGGGGAAAACGACGCTCATGAAATCGTTGTATTTTGATATTCCGGTCACGTCCGGGGAGGCGTTTTTGGACGCATATAACGGCGGCAAAACGAATATATTCGGCGTTTCCAGCCAGCAGCAGAAGTCCATCAGGAACAATCTGATGGGAATGGTTTACCAAAATCCGCTCCTCGGATTGCTGATGAATTATTCCAATGGCGGAAATATCGCCCAAAAATTGATCGCGGCGGGCCAAAGAAATGTTTTTAATATGCAAAAACGCACATCGGAACTGCTCGGCCACATGGAAATACCGATAACCAGGGTAAAAGAACCGCCGAAAAATTTTTCCGGCGGAATGCAGCAGAGGGTTCAGATTTCCAAAGCCATCGCCAACAACCCGCCCGTGCTTTTACTCGACGAAGTCACTACGGGACTGGATCTTTCCGTGCAGGCGAAAGTGCTCGATTTGATCCGCATGGTACAAAAAAAACTCGGACTTTCCATCATCATCGTAAGCCACGATCTGGCGGTCATAAGGATGCTCGCTGACAGGACTGTCGTCATGCTCGACGGAAAGATAGTGGAACACGGTTTTACGGATCAGATTCTTGAAGATCCCCAGCATTGGTTCACGCAGACGCTCGTCCATTCATTGATATGACCAAGGGCGAAAAAAATCAGGAAAGGAATTTAGATTAAAAAATGCTTGCCGTCAATAATCTTTCAAAATCATTTACGATGCATATAGGGGACAATAAAACGATCCGGTGCCTTGATTCGGTGAATATTTCGGTGGAGCCGGGCCAAATGCTCGCGGTGATAGGGCCCAGCGGAGCGGGGAAATCGTCGCTTCTGAAATGCGTGTACGGAACATATCTCGCTTCGTCGGGAAATATATACTACACCGATAAAAACAATATAGTCCATGATTTGGCGAATACGGACCTGCAGACGATGCGGGAGCTGAGAACAAGCGAAATCGGGTATGTTTCTCAGTTTTTTCACGTCATTCCGAGAATCGCGGCGATCGACGTTTTGTGCGAGCCTCTGATAAACAGGGGAATCGGCGCCGAAACTGCCGCGAAACGCGCCAAAGAGCTGCTTGGCATGGTCGGCATACCGGAAGAGCTGTGGAAGATGTATCCCTCGACATTCAGCGGCGGGGAAAAGCAGAGGCTCAACATCATATACGGGATTATAACAAAGCCGCGCCTTGTCCTTTTGGACGAACCTACGGCTTCCCTTGACCCGGTGTCGAAATCCAGCGTATTGGAGCTCATAAAAGAACTGAAAAAGCAAGGTTCGATAATATTGGGCGTGTTCCACGATTACGCCGCTATGAAAACAGTCGCGGACAAAAGCTACCATATTCTGACAAAAAAAACGGAGACTGTGGCATGAAAGCAAATACGGATGTTTTTCTTCCTTAAAGCGAGCTCAAAAAACTCAAAATATTTTCGGGACAAACAAAAAATTTTCGGGGGCCTATTGATTTTTTGTTTGTTTTTTGATATAATTTTTTAAGGGAAACAACAACCGACAATACGCAAGGGAGATTAAACGCAAATGCAGAACATAAAATATTTCGGGCTCAACGAGCTGAGGGCAAAATTTTTGGAATTCTTCAAATCCAAGGACCATCTCATAATGGACTCCTTCCCTCTTGTGCCCATCGACGACAAATCGCTGCTTCTCATAGGCGCCGGCATGGCCCCGATGAAGCAGTATTTCACCGGCGACAAAACCCCGCCCGCAAAAAGGGTGGCGAACTGCCAGAAATGCATAAGGGTGAACGATATAGAGGAAGTGGGCAAAACATCGAGGCACTGCACTTTCTTTGAAATGCTCGGCAATTTCTCGTTTGGCGACTATTTCATAAAAGAGGCGCTGCCGATGACCTGGGAGTTTTTGACCGAAGTTTTGGAAATCCCGAAAGAGCTGCTGTTCCCCTCGGTCTACATCGAGGACCAAGAAGCATTCGAGGTCTGGACAATCGACATGGGGCTCCCGCCCGAAAAAATAACCAAGCTGGGCAAAAAGGACAATTTTTGGGATGTGGGCAAAGGGCCCTGCGGCCCCTGCTCGGAGATATATTTCGACCGGGGCGAAGAAAACGGCTGCGGCAGCCCGGAGTGCGGCCCTGGCTGCGACTGCGACAGGTTTATAGAAGTCTGCAACAACGTGTTCACCCAATTCGACAACGACGGCGCCGACAACTATACCCCCCTAAAACAAAAGAACATAGACATGGGCATGGGGCTCGAGCGGCTGGCGATGGTGATGCAGCAGGTGGATACAGTTTCCGAGGTCGACACCATAAAAGCGCTGATACTCAAAAGCTGCGAGATCGCGGGCATCGAGTACGCGCCGCATGAGAAATCCGGGGTTTCCGCGCGCATAATCGGCGACCATATCAGGAGCGCGGCGTTTATGGTGTGCGACGGCATCATGCCTTCAAACGAAGGCCGGGGCTACGTTTTGCGCCGGATTCTGAGGAGGGCGGCGAGGCACGGAAAGCTGATGGGGATAAAAGGCGCTTTTTTGCACGAGCTGACCGATTCGGCCATCGATCTCTCGAAGCAGGCCTACCCCGAACTCGACGCCAAGCGCGAATATATAAAAAAGGTGCTGAAAGCGGAAGAAGACAGGTTCGAGGCCACGATCAACGCGGGGCTCGAAATGCTCGAGGGCATGATAAAAAAACTCAAGGAAAACAAGCTTTCCGAACTGCCCGGCGATAACATATTCAAGCTCTACGACACCTACGGCTTCCCCTACGATTTGGTAAGCGAGATCGCCGCGGAGCAAAAGCTCGCGCTCGGCAAGGAAAAATTCGACGAATTGATGCAAAATCAGATAAAACGGGCGAGGGAAGCGAGGGCGAACATCGAGGGCTGGATGAAGGACAAGCTCTCGGGGCTGATGAAAAACATATCGAAAACCGAATTTGACGGATACTCGGCGCTCGAGGAGAAGGCCAAAATTTTAGAGATCATCGTGGAGGACGGAGAGGAACTGTCCGCCGCCGAATTTGTCAATGAGGGCGAATTCACGCTCATACTGGACAAGACGCCCTTTTATGCCGAAAGCGGGGGGCAGGTGGGCGACTCGGGGACGATTGGAAACGGAAGAGCGGAAGCTTACGTCACAGACTGCAAAAAAACCTCCGACGGGAAAATAATGCACATATGCAAAATGGAAAAAGGCGAACTAAAAAACGGGGACGAGGTGACCGCCTCCGTGGACAAAGCCGCGAGGGAGGCCATCATGCGAAACCACAGCGCGGCGCACCTCTTGCAGGCCGCGTTGCGCGAGGTGCTGGGAGGGCACGTCGAACAAGCGGGATCATACGTGGACCAAACCAGGCTGCGCTTTGACTTCACGCATTTTAACGCGATGAGCCCCGAAGAAATCGAAAAAACCGAGACCATCATAAATGAAAATATACTTGCAGGGCTAAATATAACCTTCATGGAAACCGATATGGAAACCGCGAAAAAAATGGGCGCTACCGCGCTTTTCGGCGAAAAGTACGGCGAGTTGGTCAGGGTGGTAAAAATGGGCGAAGTTTCGTGTGAGCTGTGCGGCGGCACGCACCTTGACAACACGGCCAAAGCGGGTCTTTTTGCCATAACCTCGGAATCTTCGGTGGCCGCCGGGGTGAGGCGCATTGAAGCGGTTACGGGGCGCGGCGTTTTGAATATGATAAAACATGACAAAGAGTTGATTTTGAAAACCTCTAAAATACTAAAAGCCAATAATCCGGAAGAAATAGACAAAAGGGCCGAATCCGCGATGCTTGAACTGAAAGAGCAAAAGCGCGAGATCGAAAGCCTGAGTTCCGAGATTGCGGCAGGCAAGACAAACGAGCTTCTCTCAAAGACCCAAAAAACCGAGGCGGGAATCGATTATCTCGCCGCCTTTGTGGAAAAGGTTTCGGCGGAAAAGCTTAAAATGATCTGCGAGGAGCTGAAGCAAAAAAACCCGAACATAGCCGCCATTCTCGCCTCGGCCAATGAGGGGAAAATAATATTTGCCGCAGTTTGCGGGGGCGAAGCGGTGAAGCTGGGGGCAAATGCGGGAAGCTTGGTCAAGCAAGTGGCGCAGGTTACAGGCGGAAGCGGCGGCGGACGCCCCGAATTCGCAGTGGCGGGAGGAAAAGACATTTCAAAGCTCGAGGAAGCCTTGGGAAAGGGATGGGAAATTTTGGCGGCGATGCTAAAATAATTTAACGATTTTTCAAATTATTTATTGACAAACATAAAATTTTATGTTAATATATCTACTGTAACTTTCGAATAAAAGTTACAGACAAAAAAACAAAAAAAATTATAAAAGGAGCGCAAATTTATGAAAAAACTTTTGGCACTATCAATCGCGGCGATGTTGCTCGTGTCGGCATTTACGCTGATTGCCTTTGCGGGCGACGGCGACGACTACGGCTCGGTGGCCAAGACAAACGAGACCATAGCCATCAACGGCGAAAAAGACGAAGCCTATAGCCTCGGGCTCGCAATCCCGATAAACAGGGAAGTGAGCGACGTCGGCACCCAAGGGGTGGGTACCGTGCTTTGGAGCGACGGTTTCCTGTACGTGTTCGGCGAAATCAAAGACCCCGCTATGATACCCCCGGATCCGGACAAACAGGAAGGGGCGCCTTGGAACTGCGACAGCCTCGAAGTATTCATCGACCAAAACAACACCGGCGACACGGCGGAAAACGTGATGCAGTACAGGATAGATATAGTTGGCTGGCCGTGCGTGTACAATCAAGGCGGATTGGCCGACTACGGTCCGGCGAATGTGGGCTCGCAGTTTGAGTACGCGCACAAAATAGTCGACGGCGGCTACAACGTGGAATTTAAGATCCCGATATCGGTTGGAGAAGGCGCGCAGATCGGCATACAGTTTCAAATCAACGACGTGCAGGACGAAGACGGCACGCAGCAGATAGTTCTGTCCAAAAACGACAAGGGCCAAAGCAACAGCTGGGAAGGAGACGGCTACGGCTTTTTGACCCTCGGCGCGTTAAAAGAACTCGAAAAACCCACGGAAGCCCCCGCTCCCGCAGAAGAAGCCCCTGCCCCGGTGCCAGAAGCTCCCGCTCCCGCGCCGGCTTCCCCCGCGCCGGCCACGGGCAACGCGGGAATGGTGATTCTCGCCGTCACGGCTTTGTCCGCAGCCGGGATTGTTGTGCTCAAAAAAAAGGCCGTTAAATAGGCATTTGCGCAAATTTAATTTTTTGGCAAATATATGATGGGAATATTATCGTTAAAATTAATTGGAGGGGCAAAATAATGAAAAAGTCAATCGCATTATTGTTAATCATTTCCCTTGCGGCGCTCATGGCCATTCCGGTTTTGGCAGTTCCGGAAGGAACCGTAGGCAAATATACCCCGACCCTTGACGGAGAAAAAGATGAAGCGTACAGCCAATCGTTCTCATTTGGCATATTTGATCAAGAAGAAGCCGATAAGGGCGACGGCTGGTATTCCACATCCGGCGATACGGCCACGAAAATGGACGCAACCATTTCTTATTTATGGGATGATGCGTTTTTATACGCTTTCATAGAAGTCACAATGGACAATATGACGGATGCGGGCAAAGATTTCATAATGGACAGCGACAACCCTTGGGAATCCGACAGCGTGGAACTTTGGTTTTTGTGGGACGACCTTGATGACAACGCCAACCGCATGAAAACCTCGGTAGAACCGTTTTACGGCAAAGAGTGGGGCGACGGCCCGTTTTACGATGATGTGGCGCCGGGCGGAAAAGCGGTGGCAATAACGACGGACAAGGGATACAATGCAGAGTTTAAAATCGCGATACCTCCCGAATATTTGAAAGAGGGCGGAAAAATAAAAGCCACATTGCAGGTAAACGACCATAACCCCGACGGCACGATAGCCGTAGGGCAGCAAATCGGCGATGTGGACAATTCCTCCGTATTGACATTGGGCGCGCCGATAGTCATCGCCGAACCCGAACCCGAACCCGAGCCCGAGCCGGAACCGGAACCCGAAGCGGCTCCCGCAGAACCCGCTCCAGCCCCCGCCGCTCCGGAACCCGCGCCGGCTCCCGCAGCGCCGGTTACCGGCGATCTGGGCATTGCGATTTTCGCGGCGATGGCCTTGTCCGCAGCCGGGATGCTTTTGGCAAAAAAACATAGAACCAAATAGTTTTTCCGGATCATTCCGAAATTTTTGCAAATGGAAAGAACCCGCCGGGGCGGATCCCGGCGGGTTTTTTGTTTTTGCGCCAATCATTTCAGCTATCTCAATTCGTTTTTGTTTCTGTAAATTTTTTCAATGGCCTCAAAAATGGCATCCATGTCGCTTTTTTCCCCCAAAAGCGAACTGTGGCATATCCATGCGCCTTCGAAATGCGCCGCCAATTCGTTGTTTGGCAGATTTTGTTTCGGATTGGCAAAATCCCTGCCGGTGAATCTTTTGAATTCGCCGCCGTACATCATTTGCATTTCATATATGGGCAAACAATACCCCTCGGAGGCAACGCACACATTTTCCGCATTCATCGCATTGACGAATTTTTCCCTGGATATTTCGCACAGGCCTTCTTTTTTGTATTTGAAAGCGTATAAATGATAGCTGTTCCGGGTTATTTTTACGTCTTTTTTCATGGGCTCCAAAAACGGGAAAGCGGCCAATCCCCTGTCCAAATAATCGGCGTTCTGCATCCTGCGCAAAATATCCGCGTCGAGGCGCCCGAGCCCCGCGCATAGGACGGCAGCCTGCCATTCCGTAATCCTCGCATTCGTCCCAACGGACGAAAAAGGGGAAAACAGTTCCAATTCCCCGCAGGTGCGGCCGTTATTGTGGATCGACCAAATCTTTTCGTATATTTCCCGCTTTCCGGAAGTCACCGCCCCGGCTTCCCCGGCAGGGAGGTTTTTGCTGTTCTGGAAACTGAAAGATGCCGCATCGCCGAGGGAACCCGCGCGTTTTTCGCGCCATTCCGAACCTTGCGCGTGCGCGGCGTCTTCGATCAGGTAAAGATTGTGTTTTTTCGCGACTGACGCCAGTTTGTCCGCATCGAAAACCCTGCCCCCCAAGTGCACGCCTATTATCGCTTTCGTTTTTTCGGTGACCGCATTTTCCGCATCTTCGGGGCTGAGCGTGTAAGAATCCGGGTCTATGTCCGCGAAAACCGGAAAAGCCCCCGCCATGACGACGGCGGATACCGTCGCGGCGAAAGTATACGGCGGCACTATCACCTCGTCGCCGCGGCCTATTCCGAGCCCCTTCAAAATCAATTCAAGGCCCACCGTCCCGCTTGTCACCGGAATGCAATATCCGCTTTGGGTGTATTCGGCGTATTTTTTTGAAAATTCTTCGCATTTCGGGCCAAGAGTCCCCCAAATGCCGGATTTGGCCACTTCAATCAGGCTTTCGACCATTTTTTCGTCGGCCACGGGCCAGGTTGAATAATCCCCAAGCCGCGACTTTACCGGAATCCCTCCGGATATCGCCAATTTAGCCATACATATCCCCCTCATTTCCCATTTTGATAAGTTTCCAATTTCATTATACGCCGCTTATATTTTTTGTCAACGGTTTTGTCGATTTTTTTTAAAAAGTTAACAAAGCGTTCGTTTTTAATATGACGCACTGTTGTCATATTAGTTGTGATATAATGAAAATGTCAAATGGGTTACACCAAAAATCACAAATCGAAAGGGGAAAATAAAAATGCCAAGAGCTCCAGCAAAAATAAAAATCAGGATGTGCCAGAAATGCAACGGGAACTACATCGAAGAATTCCAAAAATTGCTCGAAGGCAAAAACGTGACGTTTGAAGCCAAATGCGTGGGCGGCGGAAAATGCGGAACCGAAACTCCCTTCTGCAAATTCGAGCAGGGCGCAAAAAAAGCGATCCTCGAAGCCGATACCGTCGAAGCCTTAGCGGCTCAAATCGGATAGGCAAAAAATTTCGCGCGCAAAAGTCGTGGGGGCGAAAACGCGAACTCTCTCCCGTTCGCGTCTTTCGCTCCCCATGATTTTTAGTAAAAAAAACAACATGGACGATCTAGCCTGTGGCCGGGTCGTTCATGTGTAAAGCGGATGTAAATTTTGGAAAAAATAATTGTAAAACAAAAATTCCGAAAAAAAAATGCGAACAAATGCTTGACAAAATTTTTCGTTTGTGCTATAATGATAATGCAACCAAATTTTAAACAGGCATACACAGGGCATTTTAACCTATTTTGCCCGATGTGCCTCAAGTTATATGCAGGAGGAGTAAAAGGATGAAAAAAAAATTGGCATTGTACTATTCGTTTGACGAAAACGCAAAAAAAATGGCCCAGGCAAAAATCAAGGAACTGCGGGCGGACGATGCGCTGGAAGTAAAAGAATTGAAAAAGCGCTCAAAGTTCAACGTGATGATTTCGGGGGCGCTCGAAGCCATGCGCATGAAAAAATCGGAAATAGAACCTTTGGCGGTAAATTTCGACGATTACGGCACGATAATTTTGATCATGCCCGCCTGGGGTGGAAATCCCGCCCCCGCGATGAACAGCGTGATCGGGCTGATACCCAAGGACAAGGAAGTGGAAATATATATGGTCTCGCCGAAAGGGAACTCCATGAAATCCGCAGACAACACGGCCAACGAAATCCAAAAGCGCGGCTCCCACGTTACCAAATACGTGGACTTGAAAATAGGCTGAACGAATATGGACGAAGAAATGAAAATCAAACCATCCGGCAAAATGCCGGTTGCCCCAAAGAACGGCGGCAGGAAGCCGAACGAACATAAGCACAACATTTTCGGGGCGGCAGGGACAACCGCCCTTGCGATGATGGCTGTCGCGGTCATTTTGATACGCTTCGTATACACGGCCAACGAAAGCGGAGAATTCGGGCAAAAGCAAGAAACCGCCCAAAACAAATCCGAAAACGCAAAAACTACTCTCGAAGACATCGAAATCTGCGGATTCTGGTCGGCGGTGGACTGCGTGGGAAACATCGGGGATTTCGACCCGAAAAACCCATACTACGCAAAAAAGGGGCAAAAGCTGGTTTATTACCGCGCCGAATTTTTCGAAGACGGCATAGTGACGATAAAATATTCCGATTTCAATGCGCCCGCAAATTCAATCGGCGAAACAAATTACCGCTGGGCAAACGGGGACGAACTCGGCATTTTGTCGGGCGTCGCGGAATTTGTCAGGGTATGCGAAATAAAAAGCATCGGCGGAAAGGACTATATGTTCGCCGAGTTCGCAGACCAAAATCTCATGCCAGAGGCGATGCAGGGATATTATGTGTTCCTAAGAAACAAGCCGAAATATGTATACCCCGGCGACGACATAAGGGGCAAAGACCTGAGAAATTATGACTTCACCCAAATAGCGGATCACATGAACTCCGTTTCGTTCAATGAAAGCGCGATATTTCCCCGCGCACTCCAAAAAACGGCTCAGGCCATCATGGAGCGCGGGACAAACCCCGGGCTCGGGATCTGCGGGCTCCATGAGCGCGGCATAACCGGCAAAGGCGTGAACGTGGCGATAATCGACGAACCTTTGGATATGGGCCACCCCGAATACAGGGGCAAAATAGTCGAGTACAAAGATTTCGGCAGCGGGGCAGAAACGAGCTTCCAAGGCCCCGCCGTGGCGGGGATTCTCGCCGGGGAAACCATGGGAACCGCCCCGGGCGCGAATATCTACTATGCCGCCGTTCCCGCCTGGGAAATGTACGACGCGCAATATTACGCTTCGGCCTTAGACTGGATCGTCGAGATAAACAGGGAACTGCCCGAAGACGGAAAGATAAAAGTGGTCTGCATTTCGCCCAACCCGGAAAACCCGCTGCCCTGGATAAACGTGGAAAGCTATCTGTTCAGTTTCATGCAGGCCGAAAAAGAGGGAATTCTCGTGCTGGACTGCACAAACGAACACGGGGCCATTTTCGGGGCGTGCAGCCTCGATTACGAAAATCCCGAAGATGTTTCTCTGTGCAAGCCAAAAGGCGCCTACAGGATAGCAATCGCCCCCTACCATTACGACGGCGAAGCGCAGGACATATATATCGACGAAGAAGAACCAAGGGAAAATATGCTGCGCGTGCCGATAAGCTGCAAAACCCTCCCCGAAACAAGCGAAGGCGCGTACAGTTACCGCTATGACGCCAAGGGCCAGTTGAGCTGGGCACTCCCGTACGCCGCAGGGGTTTTGGCCATGGGCTGGCAGCTGCGGCCCGATATTTCCGGCGATGAAATGGCAAAAATACTATTTGAAACCGCATATACCGACAAAAAAGGCAACAAATACATATATCCCGGAGCGTTTGTCGAATATATGGAAAACCATGGGGCTAAAAGTTGATTATAATCAACTTTTAGCTTGACAGATATGCGATATATGGGATATAATATTAAAATTGGTAATTAAAAGAGAGGAATTTTAGACATATGATAAAATGCATGAATCCTGAATGCGTCAACTACAAGCAGGAACTGGTCGATGGGACCGAGATATGCCCCCTTTGCAACAAGCCCACGGAAAACATCGTGACAAGCCTCGACAAGAGAAGGCCTGCAGCCGCGGTTATCAGCCTTGCATCGGTTGGATCCATACTTTTCACCCTCCTTCCGTTCTATGCGGCTTTATACATAGGTTTGGGGCTTTTGGCGCTGTGCGTGATCGGTTCGTTTGTCATCAGGATGGTGCCGGCGATCGTCACTTCGCTTCTGTGCGTGTTGGCCATGATCGGGATGTTTTATTACTACGGGATATTGGGCTAAGGCCCATCGTGAAAAACGCAAAAACGGGGATTTCGAAATCCCCGTTTTTTTTTGCAAATAACTGTTGCAAAACGAAATAACCTGTGGTATAAAGCGTTCGCGAAACTGCACGGAAACAATTTATTTAAGAAACCAATCGTTTCTAATAAACGGTTTCAAAGTTCGGAAGCGTCACGATGTTTTGAAGTTATTTGTTTTTTTCGCCAAGTCGCGCTCGTAAATCCGCTATAATCGCATCTTTATCCGCAACCACATTTTCCCATTTTTTATCAGCGCGCTTTTCGCCGCGCTGTTCGGCGTTTTTCAAAGCCTGCGCCTCGTCGTGGCGGGCTTTCGAGCGCATACGTTCCAGTTCGTGAAATTCCGGCGTTGCCGATACGTGACGATATGCTCCGACTGCTTCTTTCATCACAGACACCCCCTCTATCGATTGGTGTGAACTGCATATGAACTAACGTTCATATTTGTTACACATGCTTCAATTACTTCCAGTTCTTCCTCTGTCTTCGCCTTGAATAACGATAACCATATTATGCCGAGCAGTTCCGCGATGAGCCTTTTCAGCAAATCCGGGTACTTCACAAAAAGCATTTTGAACAGTATATCGTTTTTCAATGTATATTTGAGTTTAGCCATTTTATCAATCCCCCATGCTATATTTTATCACATTTGCGTGAAAATTTCAATGGGTTTTTTCTTTCTCGAAAAAGGTTCACAGAAAGTTAATTTTTTGTCGGTGAAAAAGCCTTTGACTTAATGTTCATGAGGCTAGTACAATGACACAACTGTAAAAATAGAGATACAATAAACACCAAAGCGAAAGCGGAGGAGTTAATCAATGAAAAGGAAATAAGTTATCGCAATGACAGAAGCGCAGCGAAAATATGCGCAACAAATAGTCAACGATCAAAGGACAGCGGAAACATAAAAAAAACGCGGTCAAATCATAGTTGCGCTTGATACAAGCATAGGCAAGCCGGAAACACAGGAGAAAATCGCAAGGCGAGTCGGGGTCAGTAATCCAACGGTCTTTCACAGGGTCAAGCAATATGAGGAAGAAGGGCTTCAAGCCGCGCTGTTCGGCGTTTAAAAAAGCCTTCCGAAGCAAACAAAAAAGCGATTGTCAGCGGAGAAATAGAAGTTCGTATCGTTGCGAGCGCATGCGGAAAACCTCCCGAAGGATATGGACGCTGGAGGTCAGAAGTTTGGCAAACAAGATACGAGTTGAAATTGCACGGGTATAAGCCGGGAAACAGTTCGCCGTGCTTAAAAAAAACTCAGCTTAAAGCTCACCTGAAAAAGCAGTGGGTTATCCCGGAAAAACAAAACGGCGAATTTGTTGCGAGAATGGAAGATATTCTTGAGGTTTACGCTCTCCCCCGCGATGAAAACATCCCGCTGGTTTGCATGGACGAGCAACCTGTTCAATTGTTGGGAAACCGGTGCAGAACAGTGCCAATGAAACCTGGAAACCCCGAAAAGGAAGATTACCAATACACCCGCAACGGTACTTGTGCGATTTTTATGTTTACCGCTCCGCTGGAGGGCTGGCGTCATGTGGATGCCCAAGAACACCGCACAAAAGTTGACTGGGCAAAGCAAATTGAGTATCTTGTGAACGTCGTTTTTCCCGACAAGCAGAAAATCAGGCTTGTTCAAGACAATTTGAACACTCACACGCTCGGATCGCTTTATGAAGCATTTGAACCTGAAAAAGCCCGGGCAATCGCAAAACGTTTGGATATTCATTATACGCCCAAGCACGGGAGCTGGCTTAATATAGCTGAAATTGGACTTTCCGCTCTGACTAAGCAATGCTTGTGCAGGCGCATTTCCGAATTAGACGTTTTGCGAAAAGAAATTTCGGCATGGGAATTATCACGCAACGAAGTATCAAAATCTGTAAATTGGCATTTCACTACTTCCGACGCAACAGGTTAGTTGAAATTCCTTTATCCTAATATCTGATTGTGTCTTTGTACTAGTTTGATATGTGCTGCAGCACGAGATTTGCTGCTCTCGATAATCTCAACCACACGCTCAAATAAAAGAACATAAAAACCGTCAATCGCAATTAAAAAACTTTGCTGACAATTACCGAACAAATAAATGTGTTGAACCTTTTGGTAAGTCTGAGCATAAACGAACACGTTTTTAGTTAATTCTGTCCAAAAATTTCTTTGTAAAAAAAACGATCCAAAGAAAACATGATAATATTCCAAATATGAAGTCGAATAAGTTTGCTCCGCGCATAATGAGGTTGCCAATCCAAAATGATGGCAAAAATGACACAAAATATTGATACGGCGCAGGAATGAACCATACTATCGCCAAACCCAAAAAACTAATCCCCGTCAACTTTGAAAGCGCAAGTCCTTCAACACGGTTATTGGCAATCGAAACAACCGTCATTGCCAATAATGCACCCGTCAAGGTACTTACCACGGAAGTCGAAAAAATGGTAAAATAAGACAAAGCCGAAATATTAAAAATCATCAAAGTCGCAATTGTTGATATAAACGCCCATATCATGGGAATGCCAATACGAGCCATCAAATAAGAATATCCTTCCGCCGGCGTTACTTGATAAAAAGCGCCTATACCCTCGTCCCGTTCTTCAAGGAGCAGGAAAGCGGTTATCATAGCCGTAAACGCCGGGGTCAGGCAAATTAACATTCCGTCTATAAGCCCATACCAAAAAAGCAATGAAAATGACAATTTATCTTCCATAATCCGGCTAACAATCGGAATAACAAACTTGAAAACAATTCCAATCAAAAATGGGGCAAACGCGAGCGCAAACAGTATGCCGTCTTTGGAAATTTGCTTTAATCCTATCTGGAATAGCTTTATTGTCTGTTTCATATCTTTTCGCCGCCTTCAACCTGCATGGCAAGAGGAATGCGCCTGTTTGCATAGCATAGAGCAACACCAAGCCAAAAAATCAAAAAAAACCATAACCCGAATAAGGGCGTATTTGATATATCCATTGAATATGCGATCATTCTCCATAAAGCCGTTCCCGGCAATATATCCAAAAATGGATATGATATGCCGAAAGCGGCAAGTATTGGCGGAATGGTCAAAAAAACCGCCGGGAGCGAAGCAATCAATATGTAGTGATTGACTGAACGGGCATAAGTGGCTATTATCAACCCAATAACCGTAAATACCATTGAGCCGGCGAACACGCTTGCCAATAGTGCCGGATAATTCATTTTTTCCCGAAGCCCAAACAAAATTATCAGCCCGGACGCTATTGTTGAAACAATTGACAATGACATGGCCTTTGAAATAATATATTCCATTGGGCGAAGCGGTGAAATCCCCCAAAATCCATGAAGTCCCTCATTTTTTTCGAGAAGCCATATGCCGCCGATAAAAAATGTTCCCAACATGGCAGGATCGGTCAATATTATGATGGATGCGGCTGTTTTTTTGTATTCTGCGGGGCATATCAACAACGCCGCCACATAAATCGCGCTGATAAAAGAATAAAGGAAATAAAACCCGTATTTAAATTGATAACGCATATCGTTTGTAAGCGCGGATAAAAATCTCATTGCAAATGCCTCCCCGTCAGCGCGATAAACACATCTTCAAGGGTTTGTTCTTTTGAATGTATGCTTGTGAGCGTACCTTCTTTTAATGATGCTTGAAAACTCTCCGACATTCCAAGTTCTGAAATCAAACAATCTTTTTGAATTTCCCGCCCATCTTCTGCGATAAAACTATATGCGACCCTTGTTTCCGAACAGCTTTTGCTCAATATGCGGGGTGCGTTCAACGCTTCAATTTTTCCGTCCACTATAAAAGCCACGCGGTCGCATAATTCCTCTGCGTCGTGCATGTTATGGGTAGTTAAAATAATGGTTTTTCCCATCATTTTTTGTTCCAATATCATATCTTTGAGTATCCTTGCATTTGCAGGGTCAAGCCCGCTTGTAGGCTCGTCCAAAAAGAGCAGCTGAGGATTGTGCATAAGGCAACGGACGAAACCAAGCCGCATTTTCATCCCTTTTGAAAAACTCCCAACCTTTTTGTCAACGTCGTTATGAAGCCCTACTTTTTTTATCAAAGTCAGAAGGTCAATTGTTTTTGCGGAATATAGCGAGGCAAAGTATTTTAAATTTTCCAATCCGGTAAACTTGCCGTAAAAATTCGGAAACTCAAAATCGACGCCTATATTTTCATAAAAATTACTGGTTCTGTTTTTTGCCTCAATGTCCAAAACACGGACGCTGCCGCGATATTGTCTCAATACGCCTGTCAGTATTTTTTGCAGAGTGCTTTTTCCCGCGCCGGAGGGACCGAGAAACCCGAATATTTCGCCCTGCTTCACATCAAAACTGATCCCGCGTATTGTATCTTCTTTTGCGGCGGGGTATTTCATAAAAACATCTTGAACGCTAATCATTTCTGTCACCTTATATATATATCATCTTCCCGTCCATCGTTTCGCATTCCTTTTTGTCGTGGGTGACGAGTATGACTGTTTTGCCGTTGCTCTGTTCTTTCGCATAAGACATGGTCTTTTTTTTTATCTCCGCGTCAAGACCCTTGAAAGGTTCGTCCATGAACAAAATGTCGTATTCGGCCATGAGCGCGCGCAGTATGGCCACCCGCCTCTTCTGGCCGCCGCTCATGCTGCGCACCGGCTGTTTGAGGCAATCCGAATTCAACCCTACGGCAAGCATGGCTTCGGTTATGGAATTCATTTTCAGAGCTTTTCGGCAAGCGAGCCTTATGTTGGATTCGGCGCTCAAATTTTCGCAGAGCCTGTCTTCCTGAAAAACGACGCTTTTTTTTAAATCCGCAATACCGGAAATCTGTCCGCTGTCCGGTTTTTCCAAACCGAGCAAGATGCGGATCAACGTGGTTTTTCCTTTACCGGAAGCTCCCATGATGCAATTGACGGCTCCTTCTTCGATTTGGCAGCCAAAATTTCCGAATACCGCGTTTTGGCCGTATGATTTGCTCATATCCACTATTTCTATAGCCATTTTCCGTCACCTTTCGATTTTTTTTATGAGAAGGCGCAGCATCAGCATGAAAAACTTTTCAAACGCCACGCTGACGGTTATGATGGCAAGCGTCCAGGCGAAAAGATCCGGAGTGGTGAAATAAATTTTGGCCATATACAGTTTTTCGCCGATGGAACCGTTTGGGATCCCTATGACTTCCGCCGCAATCCCCGCCTTCCAGCACAGTCCGAGCCCCACCAAGCAAGCCGATTGGAAAAAAGGCAAAACCTGCGGAACGTAAATATACATGATCCTACGGCTCAGGGGTATTTCAAACACATCTGCCATTTCCAGCAGTTTTGAATCGGTGTGTTTTATGCCGTTTGAAACGTTCGTGTAGATTATGGGAAGCACCATCAAAAACGAGATCACAACGGACAAATTGCGGGACGAAACCCATATCAAAACGAGAATCGTGAAGGAAGCTACGGGAGTCGCTTTTATGAAAATCATGGCAGGGGCCAAAAACTCCTCCACGCGCCGAAAACGGGCGGAAAACGCGGCCAAAAGCGAACCGGTAACGACAGCTGACAAAAATCCGGCGGTTATTCTTTGGAAAGAAAAAAGCACCGAAGTCCAAAAACCCGTTTCCCGGACAAGCTGCGATAGCCTGTGCGCCACGGACAAAGGCGAAACCAAAAGTATGTCATGGCCGATGTACATGCTCAATGCCTGCCAAATTACAAGCCAGGCCGCCACGGCCCAAAGCCGGATTATGCGTTTTGGCTTATCTGATGAAATAGAAATCTTCATTTGGCAACGCCCCGCCCACGGAATTTGGATTTTGCCCAAACAAAATGCCCAAATAACCCGAAAGCTTCTCTTTCATGTTCTGGCCTTCGATAAATGTCATATTGCAATAGGGGATGGCTTTTTGCGCCACGGCTTCGGGAAAAATGCCATATTTCCCGACCAATTCGGCGGTTTCGCCCACGTTGTTTATCGCATAATTAACAGATTCTTTGTAGCGTTCAAGAAAATCTGATATGGCGCCGGGATTTTCATCAATGAATTCCGCGCGCGCCACCACGACCCCGGTGATCAGCATGCTTGGATTTCCGGATTTTTTCTGGATTTCGTCCCATTCATGGTTCAAATCGAGGGCGATCCTGATGTTTTCGTTTGCCGTTTGCGCGATGGCGGCAAAAGGCTGCGGCAAAACCGCGATGGCATTTTCGTTTGCCGCAATCGCCGCCACGCTTTCCGAATGCTCCGATTTCCATTCGATGACAAGATCTTTTTCCGGATCTATGCCGTTTTCCTTGAGTATGTAATTCAAGTCGTATTCAGGCGATTTTCCTTTGAATGCCGCATATACGGTTTTGCCGCGCAAATCTTCGAGGGAATTTATTGTTTCACCGTTTTCGG
The DNA here is from genome assembly GCA_009782405.1 of Oscillospiraceae bacterium. The sequence continues at coordinate 41,940 of WRJC01000003.1, read as the reverse complement.
CCACATACATCATTCCAAGCGTAGTTATTGCGATGACTTGTATTTTGCCTTGCATGGAAGAATACAAAACCGATGAAAGATTTGGCGGCACGGCTGCGATGTCTATTTTGCCTTGTACGATTTTGGGCACGATTTCATCGGCGTTCGGGTAGATTTCAAAAGAAAAATTATTAGTCTGTATTTTTTTGCCGTCCGCGTCGTCCATGAGTTTTATCATGCCGATTGCGGAAGGTCCCTTTATCGCGGCAACGGCAACGTCGGCCGGCGGCCCGTCTTTTTTGTCCGAACAGGCGGGAAACGCGCCGAAGAACAACGCGGACGCGCAAATTGCCGCCAAAAATTTTTTCATGGTTCTGCCCCTTTGTAATTCATGATTGTTTCATTCGAATTCATCCGGCGGACTCGCACGGAAATCAAAGATTGCCAAGCACCTCGATCGCTTTTCCGTAATTTTCATTCGAATAATTGTTCAGATATTTTTCGTCCGTTATCGCGTATCCCATCTTTTGGTAAATTTTTATCGCTTTGTGGCTCCATGTCTGCGTATGCAGGTAAAAATCCCTTTCCCCCTCGATTTCCGCCATCAATTGCGTGGCTTTCGAAATGATGGCTTTACCTATTCCCAAGCCTTGGTATTGGGGCTTGACCGCCACCCAATGCAGCCAAGGGTCTCTCCTTGATTTGGTATAGTTCCACCATGCGTTGCTTGTTGCGATTTTTTCGCCTTCTTTGTTTTCGGCAAAAAGGCATCTTCTTTCGAGTTCCGGCAAAAATGGCAGATATTCTTTGTGAAAATATATCAGGGCGTCCAATTCATCGTCAAATTCCAGAACTGATGTTTCGATTTTGGCCCATGCCTTTTCGTCCCCCGGGCGAAAGAACGAAAAGGCAAACCCCTCCGGCAACGCATAGCGGGGGATTTGGGCGTTTTTTTGCCTGTGCATGAGCACGTCGAAATACGGTACACTTTTGTCAAGCATTTAATTTCCTCCTTGATTTGGCATATGCATCATGGCATATATAAAAATGTTTTTTGGTTTTTGTTGTTGATTTTTTTTTTGATATGGTATATAATCGTAAATATGAAAGAACAAAATGTAAGGAGCGCGAAAATCAATGAAAAAAGTTTCGATACCAAACACCGATTTGATGGTTTCCGGAATCTGTTACGGCGCCGCATATTGCGGATTTGAGGATGAAGAAAAATATTTCGGGTGCCTCGATTTTTTTGTCGAAAAAGGCGGCAATTTCATAGACACCGCAAATGTTTACGGCAAATGGCTCGCCCATAAAAAAAATTCCAACGAAATGATGCTTGGAAAATGGATGCAAAACAGAAAAAACCGCGATAAGATCGTTCTCGCCTCGAAAGCGGCCCATCCCGACCTTTCGGCGATGAATATCCCCAGAATGAGCCGCGAAGAAATAAATTCGGATTTGGAAGAAAGCCTGTCGGCGTTGCAAACGGACTGTTTGGACATATTTTGGCTCCACAGGGATGCGGAAAATATTCCTGTCGGTGAAATCATGGAAACATTGCTTGAAATCCGGAAATCCGGAAAAGCCCGATATTTCGGATGTTCGAATTGGAAGCCGCAGAGAATCGAACAGGCGCTCGCATATGCCGCAAAAAAAGGCGCGAAAGGTTTTATCGCCAACCAGCCGCAGTGGAGCCTTGCAATTCCGAACAAGTCCGATTCGGGGGACAAAACCATGTGCAGAATGGACGGCGAAGGAATTTTGCTGCATAAGCGCACCGGTTTGGCTGCGATTCCATATTCATCCCAAGCGGGCGGTTATTTTTCCAAATATGACACAGGGGCCATATCGGAAAATCTTTTGGCAAGGTACAAAAACGACGAAAATATGCGCGTTTACAAAAATATGAAAAAATTGTCCGAAAAAACGGGATATAGCTGCACGCAAATATCTTTGGCGTATTTGATGAGCCATGGATTTGTCGCGATACCCATCATCGGTTCGAAAAACCCCGAACAGATAGGCGACAGCGTTTCGGCGGCGGACATCCGGCTCGGCGGGGACGAAATGGAATTGTTGATCGGCGATTTGGAACTTTTCTAAAATTTCGTTTCGAAAACAACCCGTTTCAGCCCGCGCATGAAATATGCGTAATTTTCGAACGGCACGTTTTCCAAAACAAAATGGTCGGGCCCGGGGATGAATTTGCCCAAAAGTATGAGCTTTCGGGCTTTTTCGAGTTCGTCGTCCATCGCGTTTTTGTCCTTTGCCATGCATTCCTTGTCGAGCCCGCCGATGCAGCCCATATCGGGCAAATTTTTTCTTATATCCCTTACGTCGTTTCCCGATTGGGCTTCAAACGGGTACATGCAGTTCACGCCCGCCCCGGACATCCATTCGGCCAGTTCCATTATGTTCCCGTCGCTGTCCACCATGACCAGAGGTATCCCGGCTTCCCCCGCGAAATCCCGGATTCGCCTGTACTGCGGGGCGAGAAATTCCGAGAAATGTTTTTTCGATATGATCGAGCCGTTTTTGTACGCCATGTCCTCCCAGCATTCGATTATGTCGAATTGGATTTCCCCGACCATCTTTTTCCAGATTGCGATGCACATGTCTATATATGTCGCAATTATGTCCCCCACCAATTCCGGGTCTTCGTAAAGCATGACGCATAGCGTTTCGTCGCCGAGCATATTCCTCGCAAATCCATACACGCCCCCGCAAGTCAGCTGAAGCGGATAGTCGCGGCGACAAAACATTTCGACGTAATTTTTCCATTCCCAGGAAACGGGAAAACGCCTTGGGTCATCCGGATCCAGCCAATTGGTTTTTACGCGCCGCCAATCTTCCCGGCAATTGACCGGATATTTGGCAATATGGTTGAAATAGTGGCCTTCCCGGCTCATATGCACCGTTATCCTGCCGTCTCCGTGCAAAACCCGGGTTTCGGTTTCTGAACTGTATTCCACTATGTCGGGCGGGATTCCGCAGAGCCCCGTATTCACCGGGGCTATCTGCCACCCCCTGTAGCGCCCTTCGAAACCGAGCAGTTCGTCTATGTATGAGTTGATGTGCGGATATTGTTTTGACCAATGCGCTGAAATTGCGTTCGTCCCGCCGAAAATTTTCATGAACGGAACGCGGTCTGCGTCTTTTCCCGTCAAGACGCGCACGAATCGTTCTCTCGTATCCATATGATGCACCTTTCTTCTTTTTGAATTCAATATCGCTTGATTTCCCTTACTTTACCCCATTTCGGTTTTGTCGTACATGGCTATGATATATGGGTGGTCCGGGTCATAAACGGTAAGAGTGGCCGGGTTTTCGACGGTCATGCATTTTCTGGATTCGCCGCCCTGCACCCCGGTCAAATCATCGCCGAGCATATTTTTGTGCTTTTCGTAGATTTCCGTGAGTTCGGCCACGATTTTGGGGTTAAAATCATACAGGTTGTCGTTTTCGGAAATATCCGTTTCAAGGTCGAACAATAATTTCACCGGGGAGTCGTTTTTATAGAAGTGCAGCTTCCATTTGCCTTTTCTCACCGCTTCGAGTTTTTTGCCCATTTGCCAATAAACAAATTCGTCCCGGGGCGAATTTCCGCCGTCAAAAATCATTTCGGACAAATCAACCCCGTCTATTTTTTCTTTTCCCAAATCCCGGCCCAATATGGCAGCCAAAGTCGGCAGCAAATCCATTTGGCTCGCGATTTTGCCATTTGTCCCCGGCTCTATTTTCCCCTTCCAGGATATGATGCACGGTATGCGGTGCCCGCCTTCCCACGTGGAAAATTTTCCGCCCGCCAGCGGGAAATTGCTTGATCCGTTGTCGCCCCTTGATCCGTTGTCCGAAGTGAATATTATCATGGTATTTTCCGAAATTCCGAGTTTTTCCAATTCATGCGAAATCGCCCCGCAAGCCCAGTCGAGCGAAGCCACGCACGCGCCGAAATCGCCGTTTTCGGATTCGTTTACAAATCTCTCTGCGGCGTACAGAGGCAAATGGACATGCATTTGGGCGAAATACAGAAAAAAATTGTCGTTTTTGCTTTCCCTGATGAATTCGACGCATTTTTCAACGTATCTTTCAGTCAGGCCGCGTTGGTCGGGTTGCTGCTCTATCACCTGGCCGCCTGAAATGAGGGGGAGGGGAGGATATTTCGCTTTGTCGGCGGTTTTCAAATTTATGCCCATGTCGTTGCTGTACGGCAGTCCGTAATATCCGTCAAAACCGAATTTATCCGGCAAAAATTCTTTTTGGTCGCCGCAATGCCATTTTCCCACCATCATCGTGCGGTAGCCGGCTTTTTTGAACATCATCGGCATTGTAAATTCACCGGGATCCAGGCCAAAAGGCTCGCCGGGGAACAACACCCTGTTTATGCCCACCCTGGCCGGGTAACAACCTGTCATCAATGCCGCCCTTGAAGGCGAGCATACGGAAGAGGCGCAGTAAAAAGAAGTGAATTTTATCCCGTTTTCCGCAAGCCTGTCCACATACGGGCTTTTGTTCGTTTTGCTTCCGTAGCAGCCCAAATCGCCGTAGCCCAAGTCGTCGCAGTTTATCAATATCACATTTGGCCGATTTTTATCCACTTTTGGCAAACCCCCTGTTCGTTTTTTTGCATTGTCATATCCTACCACAAAAAAAACATAAAATCAAGCATATTTTTTTAAAACTTGAAAAAATCCAAAAAATCTGATATAATGGTCAAAGCGGATAAAACAAAAAAATTTGAAAGGAGCGCTTATTTTATGAAAAAAGCAATTTGTATTTTGGTTTTCGTATTTCTGTTCGGGGTGCTTTTCGTTTCCTGCGGGAACGAAAAAGGGAACAATGAAGAAAAACAGACGGAAAACCAAAATCCAACGGCCAATGCCGAAGTGGGCGAAGATGAAGAAGAAGCCACGACGGAAAGGTTGAAGCCCGAAGTTCCCGACGACAAAGATTACGGAGGATACGAATTTGTGGTTCTGGCAAATGACAAAGCATGGAATTCACACTGGTACAACAGGGACATTTACGTCGAAGGCGAAAACGGGGATACAATAAACGACGCAGTCTATTACCGTAACAGGGCAGTCGAAGAGAAATACAATATAGCGATCAAAGGGGTTTTTTCAGCCAACCAGCTAAACGACGCAAAAAAAAGCATAAAAGCCGCCGATGATTTTTATGACGTTTTGAGCATACCGCTTGCTGGCTATAGTTCGTCTTTGGCACAGGAAGGAATGTTATCCGATTTGAAAAATGTGCCGTATGTCGATTTGGAGAAACCGTGGTGGGACCAAAGGGCGAACCAACAGCTTTCCATAGGCAAAAAGCTGCTGTTCTCGATAAGCGATCTTTTGATCATAGACAAAGACGCTTTGTTCATATTCCTTTTCAGCAAAGATGTCATCAGGGAGCAAGGGCTCGAAGACCCGTACCAGCTTGTCAGGGAGGGGAAATGGACTGTCGACAAAATGTGGGAAATGGGCAAAACTGTCACGCAGGATCTAAACGGGGACGGCATCATGGACGACAGCGACAAATACGCTTTGATCACCCAAACGCATTGCATGCACGGAAACGTGGTCGGGGCGGGGCATTTTGTGATAACAAAAGACGAAAACGATATACCGGTTTTGAATATCACCGATCCGATCATAGGGGAATCCTATTCAAAGTGGATCGAAATAATCAACGACCGGACGAATTCGATCGTGGCGCAGGACTGGACGAGCAAATACACAGGTGACACCATTTGGGATCAGCAGCTCGAAATGCTCATCGAAAAAAGGGGGCTGTGGCTTTATACGGGAATGAACAGGGTGACAATGCTTCGCGAAGCCGAATGCAATTTCGGAATATTGCCCAATCCGAAACACGACGAAATCCAGAAGGAATATTACAACGCCGTATACGCCGGTTGCACGACGGCGGTGAGCATCCCGATGACCGCTTCCGACATCGAAAGGACTGGAATCGTGCTCGAATCTTTGACTGCCGAAAGCTATTACACTTTGCGTCCTGCATATTATGACATATCGCTGAAAAGCAAGCTGATGCGTGACGACGAATCCGGCGAAATGCTCGATTTGATTTTTGCGACGCGCTGCTACGATTTGGGCCAAGTATACAATTGGGGCGGGATATTCGATATGTTCGCCAATGAAACGGCGAAAAAAAGCACGGACTTTGTTTCGGCATATGAAAAAATAGTCCCGAAAGTCGAAAAAGACATGCAAAAAGCGATTGATAATTTTGCGGATATTTCATAATAATATTAAGAAAAAGAAAGGGGCGGGAAAATTATGATCGACATAAAAAAATTCGCAAAAGGCGACGGGGTCGCGGACGATACGGCGGCATTTCAAAAAGCGGTGGACGAAGCGCATGAAACAGGCGAAAGCGTATATATAAGCTCCGGCAGATATATATGCGGCGAAATATTCGTCAAACCCGAAGTGTACATAAAATCCGACCATTCATGGGGGTATCGGATGGACAGGGCGGGGAAGGCGGTGATCGCTCAAAAGGACGAAAATCAAGCCTGCATTTTCGACATGACAAACGGAAACGGCGCGACGCTTGATGGTTTGTCTTTGGTCGGGCAGGGGAAGGGCAATTGCGTGGGCATATTGTCGCGCAAAAAAGATTACGGAAAGGAAGAAGACGCTTACAGGATCGAAAATTGCCGGGTCGCGCATTTCGGTTCCCACGCGGTGTTTTTGGATTTCATTTGGTGTTTTTCTGTGCGGCACTGCATGTTCGCCTACAGCGGCGGCGACGGGCTTGCGATCAACGGTTGGGACGGTTTTGTGATCGACAACTGGTTTTCGGGCAACGGCGGAGCCGGATTCGGATCGCAGGGGCCGAATGCGTCCGTAACGATGACGGGCAATAGAATCGAATGGAACAAACGCGGTGGAATCGTGCTGGAAGGCGGAAGCCATTACAACATCACCGGCAATTATATCGACCGTTCGGGTTCGGCGGCGATAATATTGAAAGGCACTTCGATTGTCTCATGCGCGGGAAATGTGATATACAGGAGCGGCAAATTCGAAGCCGGCGTTTCCGATTCGGCGCACTGCATATTTGAGGGCTGCAAAGGCTTGACATTTACGGGCAATGCCATGAACGCGGGACGCGACGACGGAGGAAAAGGGGACTGGACGCCAAATTATGCGATGAGGCTTTCCGGCTTGACAGATTGCTTAGTTACATCGAATGTATTTCACAAAGGAGCCATGGCGGGCCTCATCGACGACCGCGGAGGGCATACAAACTCCGTGATCGAAAACAATTTGGGCAGCGTGCATAATTTGGAGGGTTAAAATGGTCAAGCATATAGTCATGTGGAAATTCAAGGATTTCGCGGAAGGCAAAAACAAAAAAGAAAACATCGAATACATAAAATTCAGGCTCGAAAACCTCGCGGGGATCATAAAAGAGATAAAATTTATCGAAGTGGGCGAGAACATAAACTCCGATTTAAATTATGACGCGATTTTGTACAGCGAATTTGAGAGCTCCGAAGATCTGGAATTTTACCAAAACCATCCGGAGCACAAAAAAATTTCGGAATATGTGGGAAAAGTGCGCGAGGGCAGGGTAGTGGGCGACTACATCGTATGAGCGTAATTCATAGCGAAAAATAGTTTTTTATAATTTTTACGATTTTGGCGCAAGCGGTTCCGTCCCCGTAAGGGTTCACCGCTTTCGCCATTTTTTCGTATTCGTATTTGTTCTCTATCAAAACCGACGCTTCGCTAAATATTTCATCGGTCGAAGTCCCGACCACTTTTACCGTTCCGGCCTCTACCGCTTCGGGGCGTTCGGTTTCCGTGCGGCAAACCAGAACCGGTTTCCCGAGGGCAGGGGCTTCTTCCTGGAGCCCCCCGGAATCGGTGAGCACGAAATAGCATTTGTTCATCAAGTTGTGGGTGTCTTCCACGCTCAGCGGATCGATCAAAAATACATTATCCAAATTCCCCAAAACTTTATTTGCCGGTTCTGAAACAGCGGGATTTTTATGAACCGCATACACTATTTGAACTTGATCGCCATACTGCATAGCCAAATGTTTTACAGCTGTAAAGATGTTGTTTAAAGGTTCTCCGAGATTTTCGCGGCGGTGCATCGTCATGAAAATCGTTTTTTTGGCCGTAAAGTCAATTGCTTGTAAGGTTTGATTTTGGAACCGATAATCGTCGCAAATGAAAATGCTCAGGCAATCGATTACGGTGTTTCCCGTTATATAAACATTTTCTTTTATGTTTTCCCTGTATAAATTCACGGCATTTGCTTTGGTGGGGGCAAAATGCAGATTCGCTATGTCGCCCGTCAAAATTCGGTTCATTTCTTCGGGAAAGGGGGAATACTTGTCGCCGGAGCGGAGTCCCGCTTCAACATGGCCGATCGGGATTTTATAAAAAAACGCAGTGAAAGCGGCGGCAAACGAAGTCGTGGTATCCCCGTGCACAAGCACGAGGTCGGGATTTTCTTTTTCCAGAACGACATTCAAATTTTCGAGTATTTTATTTATCACATACAAAAATGTCTGCCTTGGCTGCATGATATTCAAATCGTAGTCGGGAACTATTTTGAAACTTTTTAAAACCTGGTCCAGCATTTCGCGGTGCTGTCCCGTGACGCACACTACATTCTCGAATAATTCCGGATATTTGGAAATTTCTTTTATGAGCGGAGCCATTTTTACGGCATCGGGACGGGCTCCGAAAACGCTCAAAATTTTTTTCTTTTGCATAAATTTTATAATTTTCCCTTCCAAATTCATTAAAAATTTATAATTGCATTATATAATATATCACATAATGCAATTTAATGCAATATTTTTTTATTAAATCAGGAGAAAATTTACGATGGAAAATGATGCAAAAAACTTGAAAGTTTTGATTTTGGCGGCGGGGAAGGGAAAAAGGTTTAATTCCGAGGAAGCGCACATGCCCAAACAGATGCGGAAAATAGCCGGAAAACCCATACTCGATTACGTGCTGGGCTCGGTGGAATTCATACCGAAAAAAGATATAGCGATAATAGTGGGCTTCATGAAAGAAGCGATCACAGGCGCATTTCCGGAATATACGTTCGTAAACCAGGAAACCCAATTCGGATACGGGACAGGGGCGGCGGTCAAATACGCGAAAGAGGCGATAGGCGAATTTGAAGGTGACATTTTGGTGCTCATGAGCGACATGCCGCTCATATCCCAAAAAACTTTAAGCGAATTGTATGAAGAACACAAAAAAAACAAAAACGATTGCACGAACCTTTCGTGCGAAATAAATGAAGTTTTGGAACTTGGGAGAATCGTGCGGGACGATTCCGGCAATTATCTTGGCATCGTCGAAAACCGCGACGCAACGGAAAAACAAAAACAAACCATCAAAGAATACAACACGGGAAATGCGATATTCAATTCCAAAAAACTTTTCGAACAACTCGAAAACTTGAAACCAAACGAAAGGAACGGGGAATATTATCTGACAGACATCCCGAAAATTTTTATGGAAAACAATTACAAGGTGGGCGTGCACAAAACAAAAAATTCCGAGGAAATACACGGAGCGAACTCGATGGAGGAGCTGCTCCTGATCGAAAAAATCTTGGAACGTAATTCCACAAAATAAAAATTTTGTGGAATTGGAGGGGCGAAATCCCAAAACGGGGAAAATTTGATTAAAAAGCGTTTTTTATCTTGACAAAGATTCCTTTATGATGTAAAATATGATTGTTTGCACTTTCTCAATTAATTTTTGGAGAGTTTTGTTTATGGGCGAAAATTATTTTTACAAATTCCCAAATCCCGTCATCGAAGCATTGAAAACTAAAAATATAAATTTCGAAGATGTGCTGCTGACTTTCAAAAGCGATTTGGGAGCCGGCAACGCTTTGTGCGACGTGTATATCTGCGCGGACACAAATAACCTTTACGTTTTGTCGGGCGTGTACGCCGTTAATGAAATAACTAAAAAAGACATAAAAAAAAGAAACGAAAACGTAAGATTCACGGAAACGGAATACAAGAGTTACCCTCTTTCCGATCTTTCGGATTTCAAATCGGAGGAAAATATTTCCTACGGTCATTATATCGCCAAATTAAAAGGGCAATACATAACTTTGTTCAATTATGCGTTCGCCAACAGGACGTTTTTGGGCGATTTTGACAAGTACCTCAAGCAAATCAAGGAAAAAGGCAAATTCGAACTCGACGAACAGGACAAAAACAACCCCGATTTTGCAAAGGACGATGAAAAAGTCTGCCCGAAATGCGGCAATTATTATCCTTCGCCGGAGAGAAAAATTTGCCCGAACTGCATGGACAAGGGAAAAATACTCGCGAGAATCTGGTTTTTCGTGAAAAAATTCAAAAAAAACCTCATAATACTGTTTTCTTCCTTGATCGCCACTTCCATATTCGGGATAATCACCGGATATATATCAGGCATAGGGCTCTACGACAATGTTTTGACGCCGGGAGGCTCGATGTACGCGCAGATAGGCTGGCTCATTTTGATCATCGTCGCAATCGACGTTGCGGGCAACCTAATAAATATAATTTACGGGCTCATGATGTCGAGGATATCGGCACTACTCACTTACGACCTCAAAAAAATAGTTCTCGAGGCCATACACCGGCTTTCGATGAGTTTCTTCACAAAAAGGGAAACCGGCGGGCTCATGCAGCAATTCAACAGCGATACCCAGACCGTCTACTTTTTTTTCGTCAACGACATCCACTTTTTCTTTATGAGTATTTTCAAAATAATACTCGCAACGGTGATAATGCTCACGATAAACCCCGCCCTCGCGGGCATCGTATTCATCACCGTTCCCATATTCCTGCTCGCTTTCAACAAAGTGAGGGAATACTGCCGCGAGCTCTGGTCCAAAATATTTTCCTACGGGCGCGAAATGGGCGGTACTTTGACCGACGTTTTGACCGGGGTTCGCGTGGTCAAAGTGTTTTCGAAAGAAAAAGAAGAAGTGTCGCGTTTTGACCATAAAAGCGGAAAAGTCAGGGATATATCAAAGCTGTCCGCTTCTGTCGAAAATTCGTTTTTCCCGGCAGTATGGTTCATTTTAAGCCTGAGCGGCTTCTTGGCCTGGCTTTTCGGCGGATATTTCGTGGTCAAAGGCTCCGGCGCTTTCACCTACGGCATGCTGATGAGCTTTATGATCTATATCAATTATCTGTTGGACCCGCTCGGGTTTTTCGTGAGGTTTTTCCAGAGAGGGGTGCACACGATCAACGCTTTCCAGCGCCTTTTCGAAATCATGGATTCGGTCCCGGACGTGATCGAAACCGAAAACCCGGTGAAAATACCGGATATAAAAGGCGGGGTGGAATTCAAATCGATTGAATTTTCATACGAAAAAAACCGGAAAATAATCGATGGGATTTCGTTTTCGGTCGAACCGGGAAAAGCGCTTGGAATCGTGGGTCACACGGGAGCGGGAAAAAGCACGCTGGCCAATCTTTTGGCGCGTCTGTACGATGTGAACAAGGGAGAAATAGCCATTGACGGCGTGAATATAAAAGACCTTTCGTTCGACGACTTGCACAACATGATCTCGACGGTTTCCCAGGAGACATATTTGTTCATGGGCTCGGTGGCCGACAATATAAAATACGCCAATCCTGACGCGACGCCCGAGGAAATAATCACAGCGGCGAAAATAGCCTCCGCGCACGATTTCATCATGAAACTCCCCGACGGCTACCAGACGCGGGTCGGCCACGGCCAAAAAGAATTTTCGGGCGGGGAAAAACAGCGGATATCCATAGCGCGGGCTGTGCTCAAAAACCCCAAAATATTGATCATGGACGAAGCGACCGCAGCAATGGACACCGAAACCGAGCGGCAAATACAGCGTTCGCTTTCATATTTGACAAAAAACCGCACAACGATAATAATAGCGCACAGGCTTTCGACGCTTAGGGACGTGGACAAATTGGTCGTGATCGAAAACGGAAAAATGACGGAGAGCGGCACGCACGCCGAATTGATCGCGAAAAAAGGCGTATATTTCAATTTATACAAAATGCAGGCGCAAGCCTTGAAATCAATCGGAATAGAAGGATAAAAGGATAAGAGGATATTTCAAATGGAAATAAACAACAATATCAACGATATAATAGATATAGTTTACCTGACCCCCGAAAACGCAAAGTTTACCCTGTCCGAAAACAAGTTTTTGCAACTGACGGCGAACGTCAGGCATCCCGAAAAAAAAGAGGGCGAAAATCCGGCCGAAATCGAAAAATTTTTCTTTGAGCGCGTGTTCTTGCACAGGGCGTTCCCCTTTCAGAACCCGTTTGAATACATATCGGTTTCCGGCAATTTCCCCAAGACAGAAGAGCAGCTAAAAAAGGAACAAGAGGAAAAAGAGAAAAAAGAAAGAGAAGAAAAAGAGGAGAAAGAAAAAAATTCCGGCTCCCCTGCCCCGCTTCCGGAATCCGAAAAAAAACCGGAGCCAAAAGAAAGCACGACTTCGCTGGGCGAACTCAAAGAAATCGGGATCATATCGAATATTTCCGTATTTGGCGAAACGCAGCAAAAATATCTCGCCGAGGAACTCGGGCGAAAATATTTTGTGCCGATAATTGAAGTTATAACCAATGTCAAGGAAAAATACGGGTTTTCATATTGGGAAGTCGGTTCCGACATAGGGAAAATAAAATTCACGGTTCATGACGCTTACAGAAACATATTGAAAATAACGGACGACCGGATCATGGTCACGGACGTGAACGGCAACAGATACGAAATAACGAGCCTTGATAAATTGGACAGGAAAAGTTTCAGAAGAATAGAATTGTTCCTTTAATTTGCAAAGAGGTGGGTTTATACTATGGAAGAAGCGATATTACACGAAATAAACAGGTTAGACGCCGGAGATGTGATATATAATTTCGATTATAACATCGGGGACAACAATAGGTTTGTCACAGGGACTGTGGCGCTCACAAAACTTTACATATTCGCCCATGACGAACATTCCGGCTTGAAATATTACGATTTGGACAAAATAGACACGGTGAAATGCATAATACAAACGGGAAGCGTATCGATAGATTTCAAGTATGAAAACAAGCTCACGCAGCTTTGCAGGGCGAATATGCGATACAAAAATGTCTTCCCGGATTTTGCCGCGCAATTCGATTTGTTTTTGCGCGACAGGGGCAAAACAATCGAAGACAAAAGCGAAAAGGAAATCTGCCCCAAATGCGGCGGATATTTCGAACCCGGCACGGAATTTTGCGCGCAGTGCGCAAATAAATTGAAAACATTCGGCCGCGTTTTGAAATTGGCCTCATCACACAAATCCAAACTTGCAATCGCGGTCATCCTTTTCGCGGTCACAAGCGTTATCGCATTGATAACGCCGTTGCTGCAAAGAAATTTAGTTGACAACTATATATTTCCGGGTTCCGAAAATCCCGAAATCGCCGCCGGCATAAGATTTTTGGACATTTTTTGGGTTATTTTGGGCATAGCCTCTTTAAATTTGGTAATTGAAGCCCTCAGGGCGGTTCGAAGCTTGCTGCTCGCACGGGTGAGCAGCGATTTGTCGTTTAACCTGCGGTCTATGATTTTTTCGAAAATCCAGGATTCCTCCATCGCCAAAATATCCAAAAGGACACCCGGGGAATTGATCAACAGGGTTCAGTGGGACACGCAGGAAATCGACGAGTATCTTGTGTTCGGGCTGCCCGACGCGATACAGCAGGTTTTTTTGTTTCTTGTCATCGGAGCCGTGGTGTTTGCTTACAACTGGAAGCTTGCCATTATCGTTTTGGTTCCCCTGCCCTTTTTTCTGATGATAAACTCCGCCGCGATAAAAATCATGCACACCTTTTTCGAAAAAGCTTGGATACTGAGGTCGCGTTCCAGGGCGATACTCCACGATGTGCTTTCGGGGATAAGAGTGGTGAAGGCATATGGGACAGAGCGCCGCGAAATAGAAAGATGCGCGGAATCCATAAAAAAATTGGCCGAGATAGACATGAAATCCGAACAGATCTGGAACGTTTTTTCGCCTATCGCGAGATTTGTGATGCGCGCGGGTTCATATTTCATGACGCTGTATATAGGCAACCAAATACTCGGCAATGCGATGACAAGGGGCGAAATGGTACAGTTCTCCACTTATCTTTCCATGCTTTACGGGCCATTGGAATGGATGGGGTTCATGGGCAGGTGGACTTCGTGGGTTTTGACTTCAGCGGCGAAAATATTTGAAATCATCGACGAAAAAATAGACGTAGCAAACCGGGAAAAGGCTATAAAAAAAGATATAGACGGATATATCGGCATAAAGGATATGTATTTCGGCTATAAAGACTACGACATGGTGTTAAGAGACATCAACTTGACGGTGCAGCCGGGCGAAATGGTGGGGATAGTGGGCAGATCGGGTGTGGGAAAATCCACTTTGATAAATATGCTGATGAGGCTATACGACGTCAACGAAGGCGAGATAACGGTCGACGGGATAAACATAAAGGAATACGACCAAAACAACCTGCGCTCGCAAATCGGGGCGGTGCTGCAGGAGACATTTTTGTTTTCCGGCACGATATACGAAAATATATCGTACGCCAAAATCGAAGCCACGAAAGACGAAATCATGCGGGCCGCGAAATTAGCCAACGCGCATCAGTTCATCATGAAGCTTCCCGACGGATACAACACCAAAGTGGGAGAACACGGACACACGCTCTCCGGCGGCGAACGGCAGAGGATAGCGATAGCCCGCGCGGTTTTGCACGATCCCAAAATTTTGATATTGGACGAAGCCACATCGGCTTTAGACACCGAAACCGAAGCTTTGGTGCAGGACGCTTTGCAAAAACTCATAAAAAACCGGACCACGTTTGCCATAGCCCACAGGCTGTCCACCTTGCGGAACGCGACCCGGCTCATAATTTTGGATAAAGGGACAATCGCGGAAATGGGTACGCACGAAGAATTGATGGTGAAAAAAGGGATATATTATTCGCTGGTCATGGCCCAGAGGCAGATGTCGAAAATGGCGATAGCGAAAAATTAGTTGTCAGTTATCAGCAAAACGAGTTTTCAGTAAAATAATACGACTTTTTGACTGACAATTGAAAACTATAAAATAAACTTCTTTATCCTCAATACCCGCGCCGCGACCGGGCTCAGTATCAAGTTGACGGAAAATTCTATAATAAAATTTATGCCGACGAGCCCGAATATCACATAAGACAAGGCCGGCGTGTTCCCCGCCCAATTGTTCAAAATATCTTTGTAAAACAAAGCCATCGCCAGACAAAATATGCTTGTGTTCACAATCGGGCATACAACCGCTGCGGCAACGATTCCGATATTGGCGCTTTTTTTCGAAAATAAGCTATATAAAAGCCCCGAAACAAAACCTGCTGTTCCCGCTTTGACAAAACAAAGCAAAGCGGTGAGCAGCGGATTTGCCGTCCAAAGGATATTTCCGCCGATATCCCAGCCGAATATGCACGCGACGAGCGTGACCCCCCCCAAAATCGCGCCGAGAAACGCGCCCGCGAATATCCCGTAAGCCGCCGCCCCCACGACGATGGGTATAAGAGCGAGCGTTATGGAAATTTCCCCGAATTTCACGAATGTGGCGAACAGCTGCAAAATTACAATTATCGCCCCGAATATCGCAAGACCGGTCAAACGTTTTGTGTTGTTTTTGTTTTGTTCCATAATAAAGATGATTCCTTTCAAAATAGTTGAAATTACATTATACCATATAATCGGCTATATGTCAATATAAAACCAAAAATTTTTTATGATTATAGCGAATAAGCGGAAAATATTCGGTGGTACACAAAGATTACGTCGTGGACTACACGAGCCGGGCGAGAAACGTGTTAATGGAATACGAATCGGGCACAGAAGGGCTAATGTATCGGTACACATACGGGTTGGAAAAAAACAATGTGGTGATATGCGGAATACCCAACGGCGTAGGAAACATAATGCAAAACCAGGCATATCCCGACGGCGAAAAAAACATCGTGAAGCTGTATTATCACCATGACAGGCTGGGTTCGTCCGATTACTTGACAAACAATTTGGACGGCAAAGTGGAAAGCTACGTGAGCTACGACGATTGGGGCGAACCGACGATGAAACCCATATTGAAGATGGGAGTGCGGCAACTCGATCTCGTCACGGAGTACACGGGCTATGCATACGACGCGGTTTTGGGCGCATATTACGCCAAAGCGCGGATTTACGACGCGGAGAATCGGCGGTTCATGGCGGCAGACCCGGTGAAAGGCACGGTTGGCAACGCGCAAACGATGGCGCAATACACATATTGCCTGAACAACCCGGTGAGATACGTGGATCCGTTGGGACTGGCGGTGACGGATTGGGATAGGGAACATTTGAGCGCGTCGGAAATAGCGGCTGTGGAAAAGGCGACTGCGGAATGGGTTTCGGCGAACGCATCGGGCGACCAGAAAGGCAAGGAAGCGGCGCACGACGCAGCGGAGGCGATACGGGAACAGTACAGGACGGGAACGGAGCGCGGGAGCGACAACAAGGACGGCAACACGGTGGGTACGCCGGATGTGACGAAGCCGCCGAAAAACGAGCCGGTGGACACATCGACGCTGGGGGACAACGAGCGAAACATACTGGAAGAATACGCCGGCATCGTCAATTCATATTCGGACGGCGACCTGCTTGATTTGGTTTCGTCCTACGACAGCGAGCTTGTGGAGAAGATATATGCGGTGATCGGATCGCTTGGCGCAGGTGGCAAAGCCAGGGCTGCGGCGATGTTGCGCCAGCAACTGATTAGAGATGCCGCGAATGCATTAGTCAATTGGCATTCATCAAATATCGTTGACCCCCTCTCTGACGAACCGATGCAATATGTAGCGTATGACGTGGGTAAATCTGCCAACAAAGTTGAAGTGAATCCTTTAATCGAATTTAACAAATTGCTGGATGATAATGACAAATTTTACAAAATCAATAACATAAATTATAAAGGGGCGCCTCACTACAACGCGGAAGAGATATTTGCCGCGATTGGCGGAGAACTATTTAAAAAGCAAGAAAATGCCGAATTTATGTTTACACAAGTATCGTATGGAGGATCTATCGTAACCTTCAAATATGACTTGAGTTCGATACCGAAAAATGGAAATAAAAATTGTTCGTTACGTCGATAGCAAAAAATAAAAAGTAGTAATAATGATAATTTGGGAGAAAAGCGATGAAAAAGCCAAATCTATTTTTGATAACATGCGCCATGATCCTTGCCATGGTTGCCTGTTCCGCTGATAATGCGATGGATGATAATACAGGCTCGATTTCTGATGGATTATATGCGAATAATGGCGAATTCGATATAGTTGATTTGATGTACCAGTATCACTTCGTCCGAAAAGACATACCGATGACATTTGATGAACTAAAGAGGATACAGGGCATAGATGATGAAGATAACGGGCCTTACGTCATGAAAAAAGATGAAAAGCTAGTTGTCACCAATTTCATGAAATATCCAAAACATTTGTTCGTTGTATACGACGGCGACGAAATAGGACATATAGTATCGGTAGATCAAGGAATATCCAACAGATATTTGTATTATGTCAGCGTATATGGCGGCGATGACTTCTACGAAATCAACACTATTGCCGATGATTTTTACATACTAAACGGAAACGAAGACATCATATATTGTGTACATGGTGTTGCGCATATATTTACTTCGGAAGGCAAAATAACGAGAATCATGAAAGTAGGTGGCAAATGGCAAAGAGACGAGAGCTTTGAAATAGATTTTGGGGACGACTGCATTAGAACTTTTTACTATGATTACGAAGAAAAAGATGTTGTATATGTAGTAACAGATAAAAAGATAGTAAAAATAAAAGGAGATAAGATAGAGAAGGTATTGCTGGAGGATGCATTTTGGAAGAGTATGTTGTCTCCCAGTTCGATCGTGAAGATAGGGGAAACGCTGTACATCGGGATGTGCGGCGGCATCGCGAGCTACAACTTGGAGAGTGGGGAACTGTTATGGTACGAGGAAACTGCGAAAAACGATTGATTTTAAGTTTTGGATCATCGAGTTACCTGTTTTTCATTGCAAAACAACCGGCTTTGCCGCATTTCAAAAAAGCGAAATCTGGTCGGTTTCCGGTATATCCCCGAAAACGTTGTTGCGTTTCAATATTTCAACCACGTTTTTTGTAAGTTTCGCTTTTTTTCCGATTTCTTCTATCGAAAATATTTCGCCTTTTGAACTTTCCCTGGCCGCCGCCAAGTTTTCGGCGGCGGTCTCCCCCACCCCGCTTATCGAGGAAAACGGAAGTCGTATTTTTCCGTTTTCTATTTTGTATTCAAAGGATTCGGATTTGTATATGTCCACCGGCAAAAATTTGAGGTTGCGGGCGTACATTTCGAGCACCAGCTGCATAGTCGTCATCACTTCGTTTTCTTTTTGCTTAGCTTCAATTCCCTTTTTTTCGATTTCTTCCACATAACTTTTTATATTTCCGACATCCGAAAGCGCGAGTTCCGCATCGAATCCTTCCGGCTGCACTGTAAAATATGAAGCGTAAAATTCCAGCGGTTTATACACTTTGAACCAGCCAAGGCGCATCGCCGCTATTATATAGGCCGAAGCGTGCGCTTTTGGGAACATATACTTTATCTTTTTGCATGAATCTATATACCATTCCGGCACATCGTTTTCGCGCATGATTTGTTCCCAATCACGTGTCAAGCCTTTTCCTTTGCGCACGTTTTCGGTTATGAGGAAAGCAATTCCCGGATCTAAATTTTTATGCATCAGATACAGCATGATGTCGTCGCGCAACCCGATCACTTCCGGGAGTTTGCAAATTTCGTTTTTTATCAAATCCCGAGCATTGCCAACCCATACGCCCGTTCCGTGCGAAAGCCCGGAAATTTGCAGCAAATCGGCGAAACTGCCGGGTTTTGTTTCCATGATCATCTGCCTTACAAATTTCGTGCCCATTTCCGGTATTCCGAATGTTCCCAATTCGTTGCATATATCTTTTGGGTTTACCCCGATCGATTTCGTGGAAACGAACAATTCCATCACGTTTTTGTCATTTGTCGGAAGATCTCGCACGTCGATCCCGGTCATGTCCTTTAAAATTTTATATTTTGTCGGCACATCGTGGCCTAACAAATCCAATTTCAATATCGTGTCGTGCAAAAATTCAAAAGGGAAATGCGTCGTGACCACCCCGGATTTCACATCGTCGGCGGGATGCTGGACCGGGGTGAAATCGTATATTTCGTGTTCCCTCGGAACTACGATTATGCCTCCCGGGTGTTGCCCCGTAGTCCTTTTCACGCCCACGCATTTAGAAACGAGCCAATCCGTATGCGCTTTGTTCAAATTTATTTTTTTGTCTTCGAGATATTTCATCACAAACCCGTAAGCCGTCTTGTCCGCGAGCGCCCCGATAGTGCCCGCTCTGAATACGTTTTCTTTGCCGAACAGTTCTTCGGTGTATTTATGGGCGGCGGATTGCACTTCGCCTGAAAAGTTCAAATCTATGTCAGGGGCTTTTTCCCCGTTGAATCCCAAAAATGTTTCAAAAGGTATGTCCTGGCCTTCTTTGGAAAGTTTGTTTTCGCATTTCGGGCAATTTTTTTCGGGCAGGTCATAGCCCGATCCATACGAACCGTCGGTCACAAATTCGGAATATGCGCAATTTTTATTTTTGCAGTAATAATGCGGCGGCAAGGGGTTTACTTCGGTTATCCCGGCCAAAGTGGCCACGAAAGAAGATCCGACGGAACCCCTCGAAGCCACGAGATAACCTTTTTTTTCGCTGTTTGTGACCAAATCCACCGCTATGACATACAAAACGGCGAACCCGTTTTGGATGATGGCCGAAAGTTCCCTGTCCAACCTGTTTTCCACGATTTCCGGAAGCGGGTTTTTGTATATTTCGAATGCTTTGCTGTAACATATTTCTTTCAGCCGATCTTCCGCGCCCTCCATTTTCGGGGTATAGGAACCTTTCGGTATAGGGCGCACGTCCTCTATCATGTCGGCTATTTTGTTCGTGTTTTCGACCACTATTTCAAACGCTTTTTCTTTCGGCAAATAGGAAAATTCATCGAGCATTTCCTCCGTAGTCCTGTAATACAGCGGTATATGCCTGTCGGCGTCGGAGAATTTCATTCCCGACAACAATATTTTGCGCGATATTTCATCGTGTTTTTCCAAAAAATGCACATCCCCGGTAGCCACGACGGGTTTATTTGTTTTTTCGCCGAGTTCTACGATTTTCATGTTTAATTTTTTCAAGGCTTCTTCATTTGGAACTGTGCCGTTATTCACCAAAAACATATTGTTGCCTATCGGTTGAATTTCGAGGTAATCGTAAAATTTTGCGATTTCTTTTAGTTCTTCATCATTTTTGTTTTCGGCCACAGCGCTGAAAAGCTCCCCGGATTCACAAGCCGAACCCACGATTATGCCCTCGCGGAATTGTTCCAGGACGGATTTTGGGATTCGCGCTTTTTTGTAAAAATAGTCCAAATAGCTTTCTGAAATTATTTTGAATAAATTTTTCAAACCCGTTTTATTTTGCGCGAGCAGTATTATATGATATGTCTGCTTTTCGGCGGAACTCGACATTTCGTTCATTTCGAATACGGTGAGCACACCGAAAGATTTCATTTGTTCCACCATGTTTATGAAAATTAAGGCGAGGGCCCTGGCATCGTCGCAAGCCCTGTGATGCTGAAAATCTTCTATTTTGTAAAATTCCACGAGCGCGTCGAGGCTGTGGCGTTTCAAATCCTTGTTTATATTCCTCGACATTGCGAGCGTGTCCAAATATGGGTTCGTGAAATCATATTTGCAAACGGATGCGTATTTTTTTATAAATCCGATGTCAAAATTTGCGTTGTGCGCCACCAGCATAAAATCCCCCGCAAAATCGAAAAATTTTTTCAGCGCTTCTTTTGTTTTTGGCGCGTTTTTTACGGTTTCGTCAGTTATTCCGTTCAATTTTACTGTTTCTTGCGGTATGGGCATTTGGGGATTTACGAAAGTGCTGAATTCTTCAATTATTTCGCCTTCTTTTACCTTCACGGCCCCGATTTCGGTGATGCCGCATTTGTTTGGCGAAAGCCCGGTGGTTTCTATGTCGAATATCACAAATGTGTCTTCGTTGAATTTGGCGTTGGCTTTGCCCACGATAAAGTTTCCGGTGTCATCGAGCAAATATCCCTCGATCCCGTATAGGATCTTGAAGCTTTCGCCTTCTTTCAACTTTAATTTTTCGCTTGCGAGCATGGCTTCCGGGAAACCTTGTACATTTCCGTGATCAGTCAGCGCCACCGCTTTGTGCCCGATTTTATAGGCGTGGCTTATTATTTCTTCCGGTTTTATCGTGGCGTCCATGTTCGACATGGTGGTGTGCAGATGCAGCTCCACCCTCTTTTTTTCGGCAAAATCGATATTTGCATATTCTTCGGTTTTTGCCAAGCTATCCAACTTTACGATAATTTCTTCGTCGTAATCGTCGTATTCCGCTTCTCCGGAAATAATGACGCAGTCGTTTTCTTCTATGTTTTTCAAAAGCTGCGAAACGCTATCTGTGCTATCCGTCAGCTTTACGGTTATGGATGAACAGTAATCGGTGATTTTTATGCTTGCGATTTTTTTGTTCGACCTTTTTATATCCCTTGTCTCTATCGAAAATATTTTCCCGCAAACAAAAAATCCGCTCGAATTTTCGTCTATCGCCCCGATCGGAAGTATTTCGGACGCTTCGATTTCTTCTTCTGATCCGGATTTTGAAAAAATATGTTTTTTTTTCGAAAATTTTGTTTTCAAGTATCCCGCGGTCAATATATCGCTGTTTTTTTCATAAACAACCGTATTTTTTTCCGCTTCCGGATTTATGGATTTTGTCAACGGCGTCGAATCGATCAGCGTGTTGGTTTTGGAATTTATTTTTTCGGTTTTTTGTTGTTGCAATTCGCGTTTTTTTGTTTCTTTCTCGATTTTTTCCGCCGCTTTTTGTTCTTTTTGCCCGTCTATCAATTCTTTTTCTATTTTTTTGATATGCTCAGAAGTATTTATTTTGTCTTTGGCATCGTTTTTATGCAGGGAGACGATTCCCTCGAGAATGATTTCGGCGTTGAAACCGAATTCCCTCGCGATTATTTTTTTAAGCAAATTCACGAAATTGGTGGATTCTTCGAGATAATTTTTTCCGCCGTGCGCCAAATATATCGTGATTTTGTCATTTTCCGATTTTATTTTGCAATCTTTCAAAAACAAAACGTCGGCAGTCTGCATTTTTGCCTCCGCCAATATCTTGCCGAATTGTTCTTTTGTTATCATTTCACTTTGTCATCCTTTTCGCTTCTTCGACGAGAAATTCTACAGCCGAGTCAGCCGGTATTTTTTTTGGCGTTTCGCCCTTCTTGAAAAACAAAAATTCATCCTTGCCCCCCGCAATGCCGAAATCAGCTTCTTTCGCCTCGCCGGGCCCATTTACCGCGCAACCCATTACCGCGATTTTTATTTTCATGTTTTCTTTTAAATTTTTTTCGATGGGCGATAGCTTGCTTTCGAGTTCGTTTGCTATCCGAATGACGTCTGTTTTGCATCTCCCGCAAGTGGGGCATGATATTATATCTATGGATTTGCCGTAAAAGCCGAGCGATTTTAATATGGATATACCTTCGCATACTTCCAAAACCGGATCGCCGGTAAGCGATACCCTCAGCGTGTCCCCTATTCCCCGCAAAAGAAGCGATCCTATGCCTATGGCGTTTTTAATCAGCCCCATATGAGCCGGTCCGGCTTCCGTCACCCCGATATGGAACGGATAGTCGCACATTTCGGCTGCAATCAAATTCGCTTCAACCATAACTTTCGGATCCGATGATTTTATCGCGACGATGATATCGCAAAAATCGAATCGTTCCAAAAGCTTGATGTTGTAGATCGCGCTTTCCGCCAGAGCTTCGGCATTCGGGGTTTTGTATTTTTCCAATATATGAGCTTCCAGCGAACCCCCGTTCACACCTATCCTTATCGGTATCTTTTTTTTCCTGCATATGTCCGCGACCGCTTTAACCTTGTCTTCAGTTCCGATGTTTCCGGGGTTTATCCTGATTTTATCTATTCCCGCGAACGCAGATTCAACAGCCAGCTTGTAGTTGAAATGTATGTCGGCCACAAGCGGAATTTCGTAATCTTTGTTACTTGCCCCCAGTTCCTTCAATTTTGCAATCGTTTTCACGCTTTTTTGATTCGCTACCGCCATTCTCGCTATGTCGCAGCCTGCGGCTTTGAATTCCCCGATTTGGTTTTTTATCGCTTCGAAATCGCCGGGATCCGCTTTTACCATCGATTGCACGCTTATTTTGTTTTCCCCCCCGACCAAAACTCCCCCGACATTGATTTCTTTTGTTTTTCTGCGTATTTTCATATTTTATCCCACTATGAGTTTCATTATGTCCTTGTATGTCACGAATATCATGAACAAGATCATGAGCGCGAACCCGGCCAAATGCACATATCCTTCGTGTTCGGGTTTCATCGGCTTTCCCCTGATCAGTTCGATCGCCAAAAATATTATTCTGCCGCCGTCGAGCGCGGGCAAAGGCAGCAAATTTACCACCCCGAGGTTCATCGTTATCAACGCGAGCAAAAAAAGCAAGCTCTTATATCCCTCGTCGCTTGTTGTGGCTTCTTTTGCCGTGTTGCCGATAGTCTGCGTTATCCCGACGGGGCCCGAAACCGCTTCCATTCCGTATTTTCCCGTAACCATGTCGAAAAGCGTGCTCCAAAGCATATCTATTGTGGCAAACGACTGGTAAAAAGTTTGATGGATCACTTCGGAAAATGTTTTGGAGTGGGGTTGGGTTTCGAAATCTATCATCCCGAAAGCCACCCCGTCCTCGATGGAAGTCGGGAAAATTACATTTTTCAATTCCAATTTTTCGCCGTCCCTGAGCACCGTCATATCCAAAGGCTCCGTGCCTTCCCTGAAAATGGCAAACCACAAATCGTTGTACACGCTTATGGACTTGCCGTTCACTTTCAATATTTCGTCGCCTTCCATGAGGCGCCCGTCTATGTTTTCGCCTGTGTTGGAAACAGAATACCCTTCGAAAAACCTGTTCACTTTGGTGGAATTGTAACCTTTCGCCCCGGAAACGAAAATGGCCATTATGACAAATCCCAAAAGTATGTTCATGAAGGAACCGGATGCTAAAATGACGAACCTCTGCCAAACCGGCTTTCTGCTCACTGCGTTTTTTATTTCGGATTCCTCGTCCTCCCCGTGCATGGTCAAGGCTCCCCCGATGGGGATTGCCCTAATCGCGTATACTATCTTGGTTTTTTTGCCCGTGCGCGAAAATATTTTCGGGCCCATTCCTATGGCAAATTCTTTTATGGCCGTATTGAACATTCGCGCAGCGAGATAATGGCCGAGTTCATGTACAAAAATGAGCAGGCCCAAAACCAGGAGCGGTATGAGGATATTGAACAAAATTACATTCAAAGCCGAAAAAACGGTTTCCATATGTCACCCTCCCGAAAAATCAATGCTGATATTTTTTTTCGTTTCTTTCGCCGTTTCGATAATATCGGATATATCCGGATTTTGTACGTTTTTATGTTTATCGATGGAATTTCGAACCAATTCGAATATATCCAAAAACCCTATCTTTTTTTCCAAAAACAGCTCTACAGCAGCTTCGTTGGCCGCATTCATCGCCGCGGGATATGTCCCTGCTTGTTTCATTGCTTGGCGGGCGAGTTCCGGGAAGGCGAAAGTTTCATTGTCGGGTTTGGAAAAACTCAGGTTTTTTATTTCCGACAAGTCGAGTTCTTTACACGCCCCGATTTCCCTTTTTCCTCCATTTCCGCAAGTAAGCGCATATTGTATGCACATTTTTATATCCGGCAGCCCCATTTGGGATTTTACGGATTTGTCCTTGAATTGAACGAGTGAATGTATTATGCTTTCTTTGTGGATCAATATTTCGATATCATCCGGCGAAACTCCGAAAAGATGGCAAGCCTCGACAAGCTCGAGGCCTTTATTCATCATCGTGGCGGAATCCACGGTTATTTTTTTTCCCATTTTCCATGTGGGGTGTCGCAATGCTTCTTCTACTGTCACATTTTCGAGCCGTTTTTTATCCATGCCGTAAAACGGCCCGCCCGAAGCGGTCAGAATCAATTTGTCTATTTCGTTTTTTTCTTCCCCTGCAAGACACTGGCAAATGGCATTGTGCTCGCTGTCGATGGGCAATATTTTCGCGCCGTGCTTTTTTACCTCCGACATCAATATTTCGCCGGCGGCCACGAGCGGTTCTTTGTTGGCGAGCCCGATGCTTTTTTTTGCTTTAATCGCAGCCAAAGTGGGTTCAATCCCTATCTGTCCCATCAGGGCGTTGATCAAGCAATTCGTTTTTTGGTGCGACGAAATGAAATTTATGGCTTCCATCCCTTCCAAAATTTTCGTCCTTGTATCGCCCGCTTTTATTTTCAAGTCGCTTGCGGATTTTTTGTCGAAGACCGCGCAAAATTCCGGATTGAATTTTCGGATTTGATTTTCAAGAATTTGTACGCTTTTATTCGCGCACAGGGCGAAAACATTATAGTCGCCCCCGTTTTCACGGAGCTTTTCCATAACTTCAAGCGATTGCGCGCCCACCGAACCGGTTGAGCCTAAAATTGATACGTTGATTTTTTTCACCTCACGCACAAAGGCTAAATAAATAGCCCATATTGTTCTATTTTCACGAATATCGCGCCGATGATCATGATTGCAGGCGCCACTGCCATGACGCTGTCGCATCTGTCCAGCACGCCTCCGTGCCCCGGAAATATCGTCCCGAAATCTTTGATTTTATAGTTTCTCTTGATTGCCGACATGGACAAATCCCCGAGTATCGCCACGACGGCTGTGGCCAACCCCGCACAGGCGAGTATCAGATAGTCCGGTTGCGCCTCTACGTTGTTTATGCGCGCTATTATATATCCGTACAAAACAAATGACAGCGAACAAAACGCGATGCCCCCGATCGCGCCTTCTATCGTTTTGTTGGGCGAAACGTCGGGTATGAGCTTGCGCCTCCCGAAAAGCCTGCCCGCAAAATATGAAAAGGTGTCAGTCGACCAGGCTCCGACAAATATCATCAGGTATATGATTTCGCCGTGCGGGAGCTGCCTTGTTATTATTATGCTGGTAAACGATATTGTCACGAAAACGGTGGAAAAAAAACAAAGCGCTATGTCGTTTGTCGTGTTTTGTTTTCTCGCGAAAACTGCCGCATACAGCAGATAGAAAAGATATGCGATGACAATGAGCATTATCGCTTCATTTGAAACATACCGGAAAAGCATCGGGACTATGAAAGCCACGAACACGGAAGGGGCGGATATTGCGCGCTTTTTTATGATCCCCACGCACCGCAGCAGTTCTATCGTGCCGATAAATGACCCCGCCGCTATGAATATGTCGAAAAACACGGTTTCCGAAAAAAACAGCGCGGGTATGAAAATCAATAGAGCGACAACTGCGGTTATGATGCGCTTCAACATCTATGTTCCTCCATAGCGCCTTTTTCTGCCTGAAAAATCGACGATGGCTTCGTTCAGCGTTTTTTCGGTGAAATCCGGCCACAAAACATCGGTGAACCAAAATTCGGAATAGGCACACTGCCAAAGCAAAAAATTTGAAAGCCTCTTTTCCCCCGCCGTCCTTATGATCAAATCCGGGTCTTTTTGGCCTGCGGTGTAAAGTTCGCCGCCGATCATTTCGGCCGTGAGTTTTTGTCCGGGGTTTTTTTCGAGCGCCCTGGTTGCGGCTCCGGCTATTTCGTCCCTTCCGCCGTAATTCATCGCGATGTTCAATTTCAAAGCTTTTCCGAACGTCTTTGATTGTATATCTTTCATCTTTTTATGCATCGAAGGGTTTATTTCCTCGAATTTGCCTATATCCCCGATGAATTTTACTTCCACGTCTTTTTTGGCGAGTTTTGACAAAAAATCATCCATGTGCTTGTCGAATATTTCCATCAGAGCCTCGATTTCTTCTTCGGGGCGCGTCCAGTTTTCGCTCGAAAAAGCGTAGGCGGTCAGCGTTTTCAATCTTATTTTCACGCAATATTCCACGATTTTCCTGAGCGCTTGGGCTCCCTGCGCATGGCCCGCGCTTCGCGGCAAGCCGCGTTTTGTGCCCCAACGCCCGTTTCCGTCCATAATTATCGCGACATGATCGGGAAGACTGCCGCTTGCGATTTCCAAAACCGATTTTTTCGCCATAATTCAAATTTCCATGATTTCTTTGTCTTTTTTTGCCGTCACCGCATCCACTTCCTTGATGAATTTGTCCAACATGTCCTGGATATCCTTTTCGGATTTTTTTTGTTCATCTTCGCTCATTTCGCTCTTTTTTTTCATGTCTTTGAACTTTTCGTTGGCGTCGCGGCGTATGTTGCGCAAATGGACTTTCGCCTCTTCGGACATTTTCGCGACTTGTTTCGCGAGTTCTTTTCTTTTTTCCTCTGTGGGCGCGGGAAGGTTCAACCTGATGATTTTCCCGTCGTTCATGGGATTTATCCCCAGGTCAGAAGAGTTTATCGCCTTTTCGATGGCTTTCAGGCTAGAAGCGTCCCACGGGCTGATTATGAGCGTCCTCGCATCCGGAATTTTGATTTCCGCCATTTGGCTTATCTGCGTCGGCGTTCCGTAATAGTCCACTTGGATTTTTTCGAGTATGGCGGGATTTGCCCGTCCTGCGCGGATCGTGGTAAGCAAATTTTCGTATCCGCCAATTTGCTTTTTCATTTTTTCTTCGAATTCTTTCAGATCGGCTTTCATTGTTTTGTCCTCCTTAAATAATTTTCGGCATTTTCGATTATATCGGAAAAATATAAAGTGCATGTAAACATTTTAATTATTTTTCTATCAGCGTGCCGATTTTTTCGCCTTTCAACGCTTTCACTATGTTTTCGGGGTCGTCTATGCCTATGACCCATATCGGGATTTTGTTTTCTTTTGAAAAAGAAGCCGTTGTGACATCCATTGCGCGCAATTTATCATCGTTCAATATGTCCTTGTATTCCAGTTCTTCGAATTTTGTGGCGTCGGGAAATATGTTCGGATCCGCCGAATATACTCCGTCCGCATGGTTTTTGGCCAAAAGCACCACATCGGCTCCGATTTCCGCCGCCCTTAAGACCGATGCCGTGTCCGTGGTGAAAAACGGGTTTCCCGTCCCCCCGGCGAATATGCATACCTTGCCTTTGTTAAGGTGCGAAAGCGCTTTGCTTATTATATACGGTTCGGCGACTTTGTTCATTTCGACCGCAGTCATCACCCTTGAATCTATGCTTTCGGATCCGAGCGCGTCCTGCAGGGCCAATGCGTTTATCACAGTGGCGATCATTCCCATGTGGTCTGATCTCGCCCTGTTCATGGTTTTTCCGAACGTCCCACGCCAGATATTTCCCGCGCCCACCACGATTCCAAACGATATCCCCATTTCCTCTATGCATATTTTTAGTTTCTGCCCGATGTTTTTGAGTATTTCGAAATTCAATATTCCCTTGGCGTTCTGGCTCAGCGCTTCCCCCGAAAGTTTAAGCAATACCCTTTTATATTTTATCTGCTCTCCCAAAACAAAATCCTCTCTTTTAATTTTTATTATTCCAAAGTGATGAACGCCGAATTAAAATCAAGCGTCCATCCAAACGTAACGATTCGAATTTTTTGCTAATAATCCAGTTCTTGCAAGCCTCTCGGAACTATTTTGCCCGATTCGACGTCTGCCACAAGCTCGAAAAACCATTTTTGGTTGTTCGCTGTGCCGCCGCTCCACATATGGATGAGTCCGCCGGCGTTTTTGGAAACGCCGCTCACGTCGAGAACCCTTCTTTTCGCCACCGGGTTCGTGACGGAGAACAGCGGCAAATCGATGTTCCCGAAATCGTCGAGAAGCACTTTGTCGTCGTCTTCCAATTTGCTTTTTTTCTGCAGTTTCAAAACCCATTCCTGGCTCCCTTCGGATTCCGGGCTCGAAGTGAGCACCACGCCCTGGCCGTCGGCGACTCCGTCGGCCCCCTCGTCGATGTCCACATAAGATTCTTTTGTTCCCAGCGCCCTGATTTTGTATATGCAGGTCACCGTCCCGTCGTCGGTCACATCTTCCCTGACTTTTTCGAACACAAACATCTGGTCCGGTTTTCCGGTATAGTCGTCCTGGGAAAGCCCCGCATATTTGTAATCGCCGTCTGCTGTGAGGTACAAATTGCTGTTTGGCGACCAAATGTAATACCTCGCCCCGGGGATTATTTCATATCCGTCGTTGGAGTCGCTTTTTCCTATTACATCGGGTGCGGGAAGTTCGGCCGGGTCGGTTGGGGGATCGGTGGGCGGTTCGGTTTCTTTTTCGGTAGGGGGTTCAATCGGGGTAGGTTCGGTAGGAGCCGGGGTTTCCGGTTCGGGGGAAGATTCCGTCGCGGCGTCGTTTTCCGCTCCGGCTTGAGAATCTTCTTTCGCGCCGCATGCCGGCGCAAACGGCAGGCACAAAGCCGCTATCATGAATATCGCGATAATTTTGCTTGCTTTCTTTGGGTTTTTCATAAACTCACGCAACTCCTTCGATTTTAATTTGATTTATTTTATCCCATTATACAAAATTTTTTTTTGGAATGCAAATAGTTTTTATTAATTTTTTATTAATTTTGAAAATTGTGTTCTGCTATAGCCAGCATCAGCTTGAGCCGGTTTTCCTGGTTGATTTTGGTGGCTCCCGGATCGTAGTCTATGGCCACGATGTTCGCCTTCGGATTTTTTTCCTTTATTTTTTTGATCATGCCTTTCCCGATTATGTGGTTGGGGAGGCATCCGAACGGCTGCGCGCACACGATATTTTCCGCCCCGGAATTTATGAGTTCTATCATTTCGGCGGTCAAAAGCCAGCCTTCGCCCATTTTCACGCCCGGCGAAATGTATTCCTTCGCTTTTTCCATGGTTTCGCCGAAATTCGCGGGAGGCTCGAATGCGCTGTTTTCTTTGATGGCGGATATGACGTCCGATTGTTTTTTTAGCAGCCAGCCATATGCGATCTTGTATATTTTCGCTTTGAAAAATTTGTTTCCGTATAGCTTTCTGTCGTTTACGGAATTTGTCACGCAGTACATGAAAAAATCCAAAAGCCCCGGAACTACCGTTTCCGCCCCCGCAAGGCGCAAGAAATTTTCCAATTCGTTGTTTCCAAACGGCGAATATTTTATGTATATTTCCCCGACTATCCCCACTTTTATTTTTTTTTCGCTTTTTCTTTCGATTTTGCCGAAAATTTCTATTATATCCCTGTACATGCTTTTTACGGATTTGTACGAAACCATTTTCCCTTTTTTGAACAGCCCGCAGCACATCGAAAACGCTTCTTCCCGCGCATTTTCGGAACTGCCCCGGACTATTTCATAGGGTTTGCACTGGTTGTACAAGAGCATGGCGAGGTCGCACAAAACAACCGAATATACGAGCTGGAAAGCCATCGGGATCGTGAACTTGAAGGACGATTTTTTGTCCAATCCCGAAAAATTCAGGGAAATGATCGGTATTTGCCCGTAACCGTTTTTTATGAGCGCTTTTTTAAGCAAATATATGTAATTTGAGGCCCTGCACCCTCCTCCCGTCTGCGTTATCATCAGCGCAGTTTTGTCTGTTTCGTATCTGCCGGATTTCAACGCTTCGATAAATTGCCCGATGACTAAAAGGGCGGGATAGCAAGTATCGTTGTGCACGCTTTTCAAACCCCATTCGACGATTTTCGGGCCCGTATTTTCCAGCAGTTCCACGTCATAGCCGTAATTTTCCATTATTTTGCCTATGAGCTTGAAATGCGCGGGAAGCATGTCGGGGATCAGAATTTTGAAATCTTTTCTCATACGCGCTTTTCCCCGCTTGCTTCGAGCATGCTCCTGATCCTGATTTTCGCCGCCCCGAGGTTGTTTATCTCGTCTATTTTTATCTGAGTGTAAAATTTCGAATTTTTTTCGAGTATGGCGCGGACTTCGTCCGAAGTGATCGCATCTATCCCGCAGCCAAACGAAACGAGCTGGACAAGTTCGGCATTTTCATACTTGGATGCAAACTCGGCGGCACTGTAAAGCCTTGCGTGGTATGTCCATTGGTTCAAGATATTTGTTTTCGTTTTTGTTTCATTCATCGCGGAAGCCGCGTCCTCGCTTATCGTCACGCATCCGAGCGAAGCTATCATTTTGTTTATCCCGTGGTTTACCTCGGGATCCGCGTGATAGGGCCTGCCGCAGAGCACGATCAGTTTTTGGTTGTTTTCCAATGAAGATTTTACCGCTCTTTCGCCTTCGGCCAGCATGACTTCATGATAAAGCGCCTGGCTTTTATATGCTTTTTTTATCGCGTTCCTTATGGCTTTTTTGCTTTTGGGTTCGAGCTTTTCCGAAACGGCATCGTAATATTCCGTAAATTTTTTTGTGAACCTCCTTTTGTTCGAAATGTCAAAATACGGCATCATGAAATTTATATCTTGCAAGCGGTCCATGTTCGCTTTCAAAACTTCGGGATAATATGCGACTACGGGGCAGTTGTAGTGATTGTCGCCCTTTTTTTCGTCTGTGTTGTATGTCATGCAGGGATAAAATATGTGGGCGGCGCTTTTTTCTATCAAGTTTTCTATGTGCCCGTGCATGAGTTTTGCCGGATAGCATACCGTATCCGAAGGGATTGAATTTTGGCCCGACTGATACAGTTTTCTCGACGATATATCGGAAATCTCCGCGTTAAATCCGAGATTTGTCCACAAAGCGCGCCAAAAGGGCAGCATTTCGAAAAAATTCAGCCCGAGAGGAATCCCCACCGTTTTTTTGCCCGGGTCTTTTTGCCCCGATTTTATTGTGCTTTTGATATATTCCAGTTTGAAATCGTACATTTCGGGCAGTTTTTCGCCTTCCCCGATTCCGAGAGGACGCTCGCATCTATTGCCCGAAATGTATCGCGATCCGTTTGAAAACTTGTTTACAGTTATCGCGCATTTATTTGCGCACAGGCCGCAATTCGCGGAATTTGAAATATTTGAGAATTCATCGAGCTGTTCCGACGATAAAATCGAACTTTTTTGCAATTTGTCTTTTTCCGCTTTTTCCATTGCGTAGATCGCGCACCCGAAAGCCCCCATCAATCCGCTTATATTCGGGCGCGTCACGTTTTTTTCGATCTTTTTTTCGAAAGCCCTGAGTATCGCGTCGTTCAGGAAAGTTCCGCCCTGGACCACTATGCGTTCGCCGAGTTCGGAAGCGTCGTTTATCCTTATGACTTTATAAAGGACGTTTTTTACCACGCTCATTGAAAGCCCCGCCGAAATGTCTTTTATCGAAGCGCCTTCCTTTTGCGCTTGTTTTACCGAGGAATTCATGAAAACCGTACACCTCGAACCCAAATCCACCGGGTTTTTGG
Source organism: Oscillospiraceae bacterium (assembly GCA_009782405.1). The sequence goes on along the minus strand of WRJC01000003.1, from coordinate 9,438 downwards.
CGTATATGCCTTCCTTGCAAAAATCTTCGACTGTATATCCCATGCTTTTGGCGAAATTTTCGATAAACGAGCCGCATCCCGAAGAACAGGCTTCATTTAGCATTATGCTGTCTATGGCTCCGTCCTTTATTTTGAAGCATTTTATGTCCTGCCCGCCTATGTCCAAAATGAAGTCCACTTTTTCGTCGAAATGCTTGGCGGCTTTGAAATGAGCGACTGTCTCCACCGTCCCGTAGTCAGCCAAAAAGGCGTTTTTTATGAGTTCCTCCCCGTATCCCGTGGCCGCCGCCGCTTTTATCGTTATTTTCCCCCCGCACGCTCTCCTTATATTTTTCAGCTGTTCCAATATTATCCCAAGAGGGTTTCCGGAATTTGCGGCATAATGGCTAAACAAAATATTGCATTTTCCATCTGTCAAAACTATTTTTGTCGTGGTGCTCCCGCAATCGATGCCCAAATAGGCATCCCCTTCGTATTCGCGTATATCCGCTTCTTTCAAACTTCTTTCCAAATGGCGTTTTTTGAATTCTTCGTATTGCTCTTCGCTTTCAAACAACGGCTCTGTTTGCCGGATGTTTTTGGGCGCGTTGGCAAATTCTTCCAAAAGGCGCATTATGTCTTCGAATCTGTATGACACTTTGCAATTTTTCGCCGAAAGCGCCGCCCCCAAGGCTACCGCGTAAAGGGACGTTTCGGGAAATATCGCGTTTTCTTCGGACAAATTCAGGCTTTCCATGAATCTTTTTTGCAATCCCGAAAAAAAATGCAGCGGGCCTCCCAAAAAGAGCACTTTTCCGGATATTTCCCTGCCTTGCGCCAGCCCGGTTATCGTCTGGTCCACCACCGCCTGGAAAATGCTCGCGGCGATGTTTTCTTTTTTTGCTCCTTGGTTCAATAACGGCTGTATGTCGCTTTTGGCGAAAACGCCGCATCGCGAAGCTATGGCGTGCGTTTTTTCGGCTTTGAGGCTGAGGGCGTCCAGTTCTTCATTTGTGACGTCTAACAAAAGCGACATTTGGTCGATGAAAGAGCCGGTACCTCCGGCGCACGAACCGTTCATCCTCTCTTCGAGCCCGTTTTTTATGAATATGATCTTGGCGTCTTCGCCTCCGAGCTCGATTGCGCAATCCGCGTCGGGGTAATATTTTTTCGCCATTTCACCGGTCACGAAAACCTCCTGCGCGAATTCAAAGCCGCATATTTGGGCGACTCCCTGCCCCGCCGAACCGGTCACCGTTATTTTTATTTCGTTTTGGGCCAATATGTCTTTTGCGAGTTCTATGAGCTCGGCGGTTTTTTCCTTTACTTTCGAATAATGCCTTTCATAGCGCTTGTATGCGATTTCGTCGTTTTCGTCCAATATGACGGCTTTGACTGTAGTCGAGCCTATGTCGATCCCCAGGCTATATTCCATGTTTTTCACCTTTCAAAAAATCTGCGGCGAAACCGGCAAAAAATTTGACGCAGCCAATCAGGCAATTTTCGTCAATATCGAATTTCGGGTGATGGTGCGGGAAAAATCCGCTTTTCGGTTTTGCCCCGAAAAAAACATAAAGCCCGGGTATTTTTTGCTGATAATATGCAAAGTCTTCCGAGCCCATCGTTATCTCGCTTTGCCGCATTTTCAATCCAAGACCCAAATTTCCCCTGACGAATTCTTCCGCAAATTCGGCAAACCTGCCGTGGTTTATGACAGGAGGATAATCGTTGTTGTAGGAAAGCTCGAATGAACATCCGTGAGCCCCCGAAATCCCCGACAAGATTTCCTTGAAGCGTTTCTCGATAAATTTTCCGGTTTTTTCGGAGCAGGATCGGACATCACCCTCCAGAACTACGCTGTTGGGTATCACGTTGAAGCTCCCCAAACCTTCAAAACGCCCGAAAGTTACGACTGCGGGTTCCAAAGGGCTCAAATTCCTGCTTGCTATCGACTGCGCAGCCACGACAAAATGGCTTGCCGCCAAAATCGGATCGATGCATTCCTGCGGCTGCGAGCCGTGCCCCCCTTTGCCCGTTATGACCGCTTTGAAATATGCGCGCCCGGCCATGGCCATTCCCGGATGCGCGGAAATTTCGCCTGTTTCGTGTTGCGCCCATACATGGCCTCCGATGATCGCGTCCACATTTTCGAGAACCCCGTCCTCGATCATGGCTTTCGCGCCCCCGGGAGGAGTTTCTTCCGCGTATTGGTGGATGATCACGACATCCCCGCAAAGCTCCTTTTTGATATTTATCAGCGCATCCGCGGTTTCGAGGAGTATGGCCGTATGGGCGTCGTGCCCGCAAGCGTGCATCGCTTCGGGATTTGTGGAAGAATACGGCAAATTCGTTTCTTCTTTGACGGGCAAGGCGTCGAAATCGCCGCGTATGGCCAATGTTCCGGATTTTTTTCCGGCCTTCTTCGAACCGCCTTTTATTTTTACGGCTATCCCGTTTTGGCCGACCGGATGCCGAAGCCATTCGATTTCGCCGTTTTTGTATTTTTCATAAAATTTGCATATGTATTCCGCCGTTTCGAATTCTTTGAAAGAAAGTTCGGGGCGCATATGCAAATGCCGGCGGATTTCGACAATTTCCCGCTTTTTTGAATCTATGTATTCGAAGAGTTTTTCTTTTTCCGTTTTGTGTTCCATATTGTTCTTCAAACTTTCTTGAAATTTCATTGATTATGTACCCTGTAAAGCAGCACGGCGGCTTCGGCGCGCGTGGCGTTTTGGGCCGGGTTCACGTTGCCGTTTTGATCCCCCAGCACCAGGCCGCTTTCTGCCAGCGCGGATATGGCTTCTTTGGCGTAATCCGCGACCTCGCCCCAATCGCCGAATCTGCCAGGCGCGGTTTCGCTTCCGTGAAAATTCATTCCGGCGTATTCGAGCGCGCGGTGAATAAGGGTGAACATGTCCTGCCGCGTGATGTCGGATTCGGGCAGGCAAAAATTATCGCCCGTGCCTTTGACGAGCCCCGCTTTCTGCCCCGAACCCATGGTGAAATAGTAATAGATGTTTTCGTCCACGTCCAAAAAAGTCGCTCCCGCCTGCCCCGTTTTGGCTTCCAGCCCGAGTGCTTTCACGAGGTAATGTATGAAGTCGCCCCTCGTTATCGGGACGAGCGGGGCATAGAGCGAAGGCCCGTTTGGATCGGCTATCCCCTGCCCTACCAGTTCCAATATCGCCTCTTCTGCCCATTCCACCGCCGCCGCGTCCAATACGGGAACCGGCGATATCGACTTGTACACCGGCAAATATGCGTCTTTGAGCATTCCGGCCGAGGTAAAATGCCCCCAGTGTCCGCCGATGTCCCCATTTTGGCCTTCGACTTTCCAAGCTTCGTCTATCTCGCTGAAAAAAATCACTTCGACATCTTTTTCCCTCGACCATTTATACGTTTCTTCGAAAAATTTTTTCGCGCCGCCGATGCCCGGGATCGCCAGGCCTTCGGGGCTTCCTTCGGTCGGCCATCCGCTTTCGGATATGATGACCTGCCTTCCGCCCGAGACCGCTTTCACGCGCTCGTAGGTCTCTTCTAAGTTTTTTAAGGCGCTATCCGCTGTGACATTCGAAAAAAACGGATATATGGTGCATAAAATGACATCGCTGGCCCGCGCCAGTTTTGGGTTTTTCAAAAATGCGGCCGACGTGTCCGAAGTGCCGACGGGAATATTTTCGTCATTGAGCCGCTCGCGCACATACTGCATATATATGATAAGTTCGTCAGCCGAAAAATCGCCCCTGTGTATCGTTTCGGAACCGACCGCCGCTATATCCACATAGCCGGCGTTAGCGAGCTCGATCAATTTGTCCAGCTCCGCGTATATTTGCTGCTCGGAATACCTCGAATCGATCCAGCATCCGGCGATCACGCGCATTTTGTATTCCTCTTTCGCGGGCTTGAATATCTTCTCGAGTTCCCCCGAAACGCCGAATAGCCGTATGGTGTCCGCATAGGGATAAATGAGGTTCAGCTGCCAGCGCATCTGCTCCATGGGGACAAAGCTGTTTGTTTCCGGCGACAAGCCGTTGGTGTACGGCGAATAGCAGATGGACAGTTTGTCGGTTTCAGAGGGTTTCTTCTGGACGGGGAATATTTTTTCGGGTTTGGGCGGCGGCTCTTCTTTGGTGTGCTTGATTTCCACGCGCCCGTCATCATAGCGCTCGATGACCGCTTTGTCAAAAGCGGCGGCTTCCGTTTTGGCGAAATCGCCGTCGGGTATAAAATCGCGCGGGATCAGCCAGACAAACAGCCGCTGGGCCTCGATGTCATAGCCGCCCGTCACGAACAGGCAGGAAAAATATCCGCCCGCATTTACTTCGACCGACGGATTGGCATATGTGGGCTTGGGGCCCCATGTCTGCCCGTCCCGGGTCACCTGAAGCGCCATTGTCACCGCATAGGCGCCGCAATCCCCCGGCTCGCCGTCAAACCAAATATGGCCTTCTATCGTGCTGCCTTCGTTTATCGCGGGCGCAAAATCCACAAATATGTACGGAACAGAGGGAGACGCTGCAAATGCCGCCATAGCGAAAAACAGCGGCGCCAGCAATGCAAAAACGAGAGAGATGGAACAGCTTTTTTTGTGTTTTGTCATTTTTTAACCTCATGTATGTATTCAATTCCATATTTTTCATTAATCATTATACAGCATCTTCGCAAAAATTTCAAGCCTTTTTTAAAATTTGCCAACGCGACGATACAAATACATCTTGAATTATTTTGAAAAGTGTAATATAATAAAAGGGCAGGCAAATTAAAATAAATTTAAAAGCGGGAGGGCAAAACAATGGATCTTTTCGACAAACTAAAAAACAAAGCGGCGGAAGCCGTGAATCAAGCGGCGGGCAGCGCAGCCACAAAAGGCAGCAAAACGGTGCAGGTAAGTTTCGCCTCGATGCCGGAGAGCTTCGCGGAATTTACCGCGCTTCCGCAGGCGCAGCTTTCGACGCCGTTTGAAACGGCGGCGCTGTTTGCCGCGGCTCTGTGCGTATATCCCTTGAACAAAGACGAATGCGTCGCGATGATCAACTATCTGAAAGGGCCGGAACCGCTCGGAGTTCCCGCCATGCAGTTTCTCGCGACCCGCATGGCGCAAAACAAAAAAGCGGGATATCTTGGAGCCTCGTACTTCGACGGAGCGAACCCGGCAAACGAATACGCCCCGACCAAGCCGTACACGGTGAGCGTGAGCGAAAACCCGCACAGCTACGCCACTGCGGGCTATGCCAAGCTGTTTTTGAAATCGGGCGGCGCGGACTCCCCGCGCCCCGTCGCCACGCGCCAGGCGAAAGACGGCAAGTGGTATCTGTGGGAATACTCATCGATACTTTTGGACATATTGTCCCCGGAATCCACGAATGCATGGTCAACCAGGGGTTTCAAGTGATTAGTTGTCAGTTTTCAGTTGTCAATTGTCGTTTCCTTCGTTCCGCTGAAAACTCGTCCCCTCGTTCCATTGAAAACTATTTTTGGAGGAAATAAACAAATGAAAAAAACAGTTTTGATAATTTTTGTTTGCTTTGTTCTTTTGATGGCTGAAGGCTGTCACATAAACATTTTGCCGCAAACAGACGATCCCGAAGTCCAACCCGAAGCCAAAACGAAAGCAAACCAAAACGAAACAAAAGAATCTAACACGGCGGAAGCGGAAACAGAAGATTCAACTTCCGGCGAAATGGAAGTTGAACAGGGTGAATTGCCCGGTCCGGACAATAACGCGGATGTCGGCGATAGTTTGTCGTGGAAACAAATTTATCTGGAATTGCTTTTGGAAACTCAAGGGTACATAGAAAATTTCGACTGGGAAAGCTCCGACGACTATGACAGCCGATACCCGAGATATATCTCGGATATAAGGCTTGCCGATTTGAACTTTGACGGAATTCCCGAGCTTTTTATATGCGGCGAATCCGTGCTTGCCTCGTCTCTTGTCAGCATTTACGCCGCAGCAAAAAACGGCCCGCGAAAAATATTCGAGGGGCTGCTCCATTACGGAAACGGGCCGACCCTGTACCGCGCCGCCCCCGGCGACGACGGCTTGGCCTATCGTTTCACCTGCCTTGACGCATCGTCGGACGATTATATTTTCACAGTCTATAAGACGGACGAAAAAACCTCTCTGAGCGGGAATCTTTCCGATGCCGCCGAGAAAATCGCAGTATATTCGGAAAATTACGATAATGGGGCCGCATACACATTCAACGGGCGAAATGTCACCGGGGAGGAATATGACGATTTGATTTACGGCCTTTTCGAGGGCTGCATCGTGGTTCCCGGCTACCCGGTGAGCGTAATAGATATATACCCGGACGAATATATAGACCACGGATATATCTATTCGGAAGATGAAATATTGCGGTTTTTGGATTTGTATTCGCCGGAACACGCCGAAGACGACAATCCCGCATATATTGGAGATCCATATGAAATGATTGTCAGCTGTTACCGGGATTACATAAATACCGAAAGCGACATGGACGAGGCGATTGAAAAGTTTTTGGCCGATATGAAAATCGAACTGGGCATGGGCGGCGGGCAACCGATGAACGAGCTTGAATATTCGCTCTTCGAGCTGTTCGGCACCGCCGCGGGCTATGCGATACGGGATATAAACGGCGACGGCAAACCGGAGCTTCTTGTCATTTCGGAAGAGGATTACGCGGTGTCCGCCATATATGCGCTGCGCGGAGGCGGCCCTGTTTTAGTTGGCGCGTACTGGTCGAGGCACCGGTGCGGAATCGACAAAAACGGGACGATATACATAAACGGCAGCAGCGGAGCGGAGAACAGTTTTTCCGCTTCCTATTCGCTCAACACATGGCAGGACGGCGAGCTTTTGATTTTGATCGAGATGATCGGAATCGAGGATTTCGACGAGGAAAAGATGGAATTTTTGCCAAATCCGCGGTATTATCGCATAAAGGACGGGGAAAAGACGATCATAAGCGAAGATGAAGCGGCAGCCGCATGGAGCAAATTCCCGGATAATCCTACAAAAAACGCGGGTTTGCCGTATAGAATTTTTTAGGGTGGAAATTCATTGATAAAAAAGGGTGAAAAAAATGAAAAAAATATTGTTGGCCATCGCGCTTGTTCTATCGCTTGTCTCCGCGTCCTGCGCAGACGGAGGCGGCGGAACCGTTTTTGAGGATGAAAACAAGCCATTGGAGGATTTGGGCGCGGCAGAAGAGCCCGAAACGGCGCTTGACGCGGTTTCCGTGCTCGCTTCTCTTCCCGAGGCGGACTTTGGCGGCTATGAATTCAAATTCTGGACCTCGAACCGCCCGAACCAGACGCTCGAAATACGCCAGGCCCCCGAGGAGGAAGAAACCGGCGAGCCCATAAACGATGCCCTCTACAAAAGGGACCGCCTGATAGAGGACAAATACAATATAAAAATAGCGTACACCATTTTGGACGATGTGGGCGACATGACAAACAAAACCCAAAAATCCGTGGCGAGCGGGGACAATTCGTTCGATATCGTCATCGGCGATTTCCAGAATGTGACGCGCGGTTTGGCCCAAACCGGTTCCATATACGATTTCAACCTGATCCCGAATGTGGATATGTCAAAGCCGTGGTGGAGCAAATACGCCTCGCGGGACATGACGATAAACGGGAAGTTCTATTTTCCCACGGGCGACATAACCCCGCGCTTCACTCTGAGCCCGTATTTGATGATGTTCAACAAGCAGCTGTTCATGGATTACGGGCTCGAATACCCTTACCAGAAAGCATTGGACGGAAACTGGACCCTCGACGCGCTGGCGGAGATAATAAAAGACAAGGGAAGGGATCTTGACGGGGACGGAAAGCACGAAATGGGCGATTTTTACGGCATGATAACCGAGGGCATGACCGCAGTCTGCTTTTACCGCGGATTCGGGCAAAATATAATCTCGATAGAAAACGGCTATCCGAAGATAACGCTCGGAACCCCGAAAAGCTATGAAGTAATAGACAAGCTCGCGGATCTTTTTGCCGGAAACGACTGGTACGTGGACCCGCAGTACCGCTCTTATGAGGAAGGCCCCCCGTTCCGCGAAGGCAGGACGCTCATTTTGACCCAGACCACCGGCAACCTTTCGCTTTTCAGGGATATGGAATACGATTTCGGGATATTGCCCATGCCCAAGCTCGACGCGGGCCAGGAGAGCTATTATTCCTATTGCAATCCGTGGGGCGCGGTGGCGGTGGCTGTGCCCAAAACAAACGAAAACATCGAGAGGACGGGAACGCTGATCGAGGCGTTCGCGGCGGCGGGCAAATACACCTCCACTCCCGCGCAGTATGAGGTCACGCTGAAAACAAAATTCACAAGGGACGAATATTCCGAGAAAATGCTCGATATAATCTGCGAAAACGCGAGTTACGATTTCGGGCCGATATACAACTGGGGCGGCTGTTTCGACATTATACTCGCCAGCGTTTACAAAGGAGACCCGATCGTTTCCGCTTTTGAGAAGATACAGGACAAAATGGAAAGCGAGCTCCAAAAAACGATCGACGCCTTTTCGCAAATCGAAGATTAAAAAGGGATTTTATTATGCAAAACTATAATTTTGAAGATGATCACAGGCCCTGCGAGATAATCGAAGGCAAAATAACATATATGGCGCCTCGGCCTTCCATCAACCATCTTGGCTCTATGGGCAATATTTATGGAATATTCGCAAACTATTTGAAAAACAAAAAATGCAGGGTATTTGCCGACGGCGGATACATACGCCTTGACAAGATAAAAAACATGATCCTGCCCGACAAGAACAAAAAAGACAGGTTGATACCGGACGTGATGATTGTGTGCAAGCCCGAGATCATAAAGCCGGACGGCATATACGGTGCGCCGGATTTGGTTGTCGAGGTGCTCTCGCCGAGTACGGCCAAAAACGACAAGAGCGCAAAAAAAGATATATATGAGCTGCTCGGCGTAACTGAATATTGGATAGTCGATGTCCAAAGCCGCTCGATTGAAACATATATTTTAAATGGCGGCAAATATGAATTGGGAAACATATATCATCAGTATTCCGAAATAGAAATCGAAATGATAATGGACGATGAAACCATTGAAGACAAAACCGTGACAAAAGAATTCAAGACATCGATATTCGACGACTTGGTAGTATCGATTGACGATGTTTTCGATAAACTCATATGAAAACATGAAAAAATTGTTGATGCTTTTGTTTCTTGCGTCCGTTTTTTTGCCGGGCTGCGAAACTGCTAAAAAACATGAAGCGAGTTATGCGCTGTTCGAACGGGACGATTTCACCGTGATAAAAACAAGGGTGGAAAATATAAAGCCCGAGACGATAAAAAGCCCCATATGTTCGGATTACATAAGGGAACTCGGATATTGCGGCATAAACGCCGGGTTTTTCAACACGGTTTACAGGGGAGAAAAACCAAGCGACGAAGATTTTTTCAGCGTGTCGATATCCTGGA
>WRJC01000002.1 GCA_009782405.1 Oscillospiraceae bacterium | reverse complement strand
TCTCGAAAACACCATAAACCGCCCTTCGGCAAAAGAAATATTCGCGAAAATATACCGGGAAAACATCGACCCCGAACAGTACATCGAAGAAAACAACCTCGGCATGGTCTCCGATGGCGATTTACTGCAGAAAGCGTGCGAAGAGGCGATAGCCGAAGACCCGGACGGCGTAAAAAAATACAAGAACGGGAACGAAAAAGTATTCGCGGCGTTTGTGGGCAGCGTTATGCGCAAAATGAAAGGCAAGGCGAACACCGCGCTTGTAAACGAAATCCTGAAAAAATTAATCAACGATTAAAATGAAAGAATGTGCTGCGATATGGGAAAAAAACCTTTTCTGCCGATAATTTTGGGCAGCGATGAAAACGCCTACGGAATGGCGCGGGCATTCCACGAAAAATACGGCATAATATCGACTCTCATGTGCAAAGCGGTGTACCCGGCGACGAAATTCAGCAAAATCGTGGATATAATAAAAATCGATAATTTGGACCGGGAAGATGTGTTTGCCGAAAACATACAAAAGATCGCCGAAAAAAAATCGAAAGATTATGACAAGCTCATACTCGTGCCGTGCTCCGACTACTACAGCGAATACGCCTCGAAAAACAGGGAAATCGTCGAAAAGTATTTCTGCAATAGATTTATTCCGTACGATCTGCTGCAAAGGTTCGGGACAAAGGAAAAGTTTTACCGAATATGCGACGAGTATGATCTCGCCTATCCCAAAACCGCGGTTTGCGAAAAAAAACACCGGTTGGATATATCAGACAGCCTGCCTTTTGATTTTCCGGTCATGGTAAAACCGGACAACAGCAACAGCTACGATTATCTCCACAGCGAGTTCGAAGGCAAAAAAAAGGTGTTTTTTGTGTGGTCGAGGGAAGAATACGACAAAATCATAACCGAAATGAACAAATCGAGCTATGAGGGAAACCTCATAATCCAGGAATACATTTCAGGCGACGACACAACGGTGCGAACTCTCAACTGCTATTCGGACAACAAAGGCAAAGTGAAACTGATGTGCTTGGGCCAGCCCGCAATAGAAGCCTACGCGCCTCTCGAGCTTGGCAACTACGCCGCGCTTTTGACCGATTGCAGCGCGGAGATATTCGGCAAAATCAAAAACTTTTTGGAAAGCATAAACTATATCGGATTTTCCAATTTCGATATGAAATTCGACAAAAAGAGCGGGGAATACAAGCTGCTCGACATAAATCCGAGGCAGGGGAGAAGCAGTTTCTTCGTCACCTCTGCGGGGTATAGCTTGGCGGAGTTTTTGGTGGAAAACTGCGTTTTTGAAAAAAACTTGGAAACGGTTTACGCAAATTCCGACTGGCTCTGGCTTTCGGTTCCCAAAAAAATAATATACGATTATGTAAAAAACCCGGAGGTTCTGGAGCGCGCCAAAAGGCTTATAAAAGAAAAAAAATACGCCTATACGCTCCTTTACAAAAAAGATTCGGGCATAAAACGCTATTTATACATAAAAAGGTATTACAACAAACGCATAAAAGAATACAAAAAGTATTTTTTCGAAAAAACGTGACAAAAAAAGGAACGCCGCCGGCGTTCCTTTTTTATGGCATATTTTAGTTCACTCTTTCTTGTCGCCTTCGGGCTCTTTCTTTTTTTTGCCCGTGACCGCGATGAGTACTATCACGATGACCAAAACCAAGCCCCCGCCCGCGATGCATATGATCAAAATCATGTTCGATCCTTCTTCGTTGTCCGCTTGTTCGCCGCCCGTTTTTTCATCGTCCGCCTTTTCGCCATCGTCTCCGTTTTCGGCAGCAGCGGCAGCGGCTTCTTCTTCGGATTGTTTGATGCTGGCTTCAATGCTGGCCTGTTCGCGGCTCGCTTCCGCTTCGGCTTTGGCCGCTTCCCTGGAAGCTTCCCTCGATGCCTCTTCGGCGGCTTTGGCGGCTTCGGCTGCGGCAAAAGCATCTATTTCTTCTTGGCTGAACACCAAAAGCTCCATTTTGGCGGAACAATATTTTTGGTGCGAGAGAGTCAATTGCCTTGCCTCCCTTTCGTCTTCTGCGGCAGGATCGATTATGTCTATGGAAGTTTCCGATTTGGGCCAGTCGGCTTCATCTTTGAACACCACATATTTCACTTCGCCGTTGTTGGTTATCACTATGTTGTCGTAGAGCACATAAGCCGAATACTGAAGCTCGCCGTTGTTGGGATGGCTGCAGATTTGAAAATATTCCATCGTAAAGCCCACCAAGCCGTCGTTTTCGCCTATGAGAAGCGCCCTGTGGTACCACTGCTCAAATGCGTATTCGGCTATGTTCACCCCGGTGTGGATCCCGCTGCCGTCCGAGTCGACCGCCGCGCTGTCCCGCATTTCGCCCCATTGGGTGTCCGCTTTCGCGTCGATGGCGCCCCAGCCGGCTTCGTCGAGGCTGATATAGACGTCGTACTCGACTACGTCGCCTTCCTGGATCACATAGTCCATTAGCTTGAAGTTCACGTAATTGTAGGACAGGGTCTCGCCTTCGGGTTTATCGACGTCCACCGTGTATTTGATGTAGGCGCCCGAGGGGTTTGGCTTGTCGCCGATCGCGGCGCTCACGCTGAAAACGGAAGCCGCCGAAAAAAGGGAAACGATCATCATAGCGGTAAATATAATCGCTGGAATATTCTTTGCCGGTTTCATTTGGTATTTCCTCCTCTGTATGATTAAAATTCGGGTTGAAAATGCATTTCACGGATATTGTACCATAAAACTATTGAAAATGCAACAAAAAATTGATGATTTCGATAATTATTCGACTTGACTTTGCATATGATATGTGCTATACTAAAAACCAAATCAAAGGAAAGGAAGCGATGCAAATGAAATCAAAAATAAAATTTCCGAAAATATTTTTGGCGCTGGCGATCTTATCCATGCTTTTTTTGCTGTTTGGATGCGCGGACAAAGCCGCCCAGACTCAAAGCGCGGGCGACGAAGCTGAAAACGGCAAAACCGAGAACGCGGTCGGCCCTTTGGAGGAAAAAACCGAAGAACAGAGCCCGGTTCCAAAAGACGTAAATTTCAACGGCGAAGAAATGCGCATATTGAATTGTTCGTACTATACGGAAGATGCTTCCGATGTGCGCGTGGAATCGGAAATCGGCGAAATAGTGAACGATTCGATTTACAGGCGCAATTCGAAAACGCAAAACGATTTGAACCTCAAATTCACATTCATAGACCGTTCCCTCACCGATGGTTTCAATTTCAACCAAGCGATTCAAAATTCCGCAAAAGCGGGTTCCGACGATTACGATTTGTTGATCGACGCGCAGTATGACTGCGTTCCGTTGGCGACTTCAAATGTGCTCATGAACCTGACGGATCTGCCTTATGTAGATTTGAGCCGGCCTTGGTGGCCCGGCGAATATATCAAAGAAATGACGATAGGCGAAGACAGGATATATTTTTTGACGGGCGACATATCCCTGACTTTCATTCGGCAGATGAGCTGCGTCTATTTCAACAAAAAGCTGTACACGGATAATTTCGGCGATTCGGACGATATGTATAAAATGGTCCTGGAAGGCAAATGGACGCTCGACAAGCTCTCCGATATGGCCAAGGGGATGTACAAAGACTTAAACGGCAACGGCGAATATGACGATGGCGACCAATATGCGTGCGGCCTTTTGGCCGCGAATCTGACCGACCATTTTATGTTGGATGCGGGAATACGGATAACGGCCAGGGACAGCGACGATTTGCCATATTTTGTGATGAACAACGAAAAAACCGTTAATTTTACGGAAAAGCTGTATCAATTGTATTACAACAACGAAGGATCGCGGATATTCCCACCCACAAACGAATCGAATAATATAGCGATCCCTCAAAAATTCATGCGCGACGAACTGCTTTTTGATTTCGGCTGGTTTTATATCTCCGAGCTTCTTCGCAACATGCAAACCGATTACGGCATCATACCTTTTCCGAAATACGATGAAAGCCAAGCCTCATATTTGTCGCTTGCCCACGATATAGTCCCCATATACTGCATTCCGATAACATGCGAAAAAATGGAAGCTGCCGGGGCGGTTTTGGAGGCTATGGCTTTTGAAAGCTACAAATCCGTTCTTCCTTCATATTTTGAAGTCGCCCTTAAATTAAAATATGCCCGCGATTCGAGCGAAGACGCATTTAAAATCATAGACATGATCCACGACAACAACACCACCGATTTCGCATATATCTACACTTTCGCGCTCGAAAGCATCGGCCATATAATGCGGGAGATAACGGGGGCAAAAACCGCCGATTTCGTTTCCAGATACGAAAAAAAAGAACCGAGGGCGCAAAAAGGCCTTGAAAAAATCATCGACGCATATATAAACAACTAAAATGGAGGAATTATGGAAAATTGGGAAAAGGAGTACCTGAGGGAGCTGGCAAAAAAGCAGCTTGAAATCGCCAACAGCGAAAAAATGAAATCCAAAGAAGCGCTTTGGTATGCGCACAACGATTTTTTGACATATGAACCGACGATTACCCTCGAGCGCGGTACGTTCAACAAAGAATTCGCGCATCTTTGGGAGCCCAAATGCCAAACCGAATCGGCGCGGAACCTTGAATACTATTTTCATTCGAACATGGTGCACCACGAATACATAGGAGACGACACGGTGATGCCCAAAGAGTATGCCGTGGGCATAGGCGCGTGGCTGAAACCCTTCGATATAGACATAAAATACGAAAAAAGCATCGGAGAGACGCTTTCGTACAAAATAGACTACGAAATAAAGGATTTGGAAGCGGATTTTGGAAAGCTGAAAAAGTCGCCCGTCGGCTGCAATTTCGAAGGCGCTTCAAAGCACAAGGAATTTATCGAAGACATAATCGGGGATTTGATGCCCGTTCGGCTGGCTTTCGGGACGCCCATTTACCTATCATACCATATAAACAACATAATGGGGCTTGAGACGATGATGGTCTCCATGTACGACTATCCCGAGCTGTTCCATGAAATGATGCGGCGACTCGCCGACGATTACATCGAGCTTTGGGATTTGGCCGAAAAAAACGGATACATAAGGCCAAACAATTTCAACGTGGGGGCATGCCAAGGTTCCTACGGATTCACAAACCAACTCCCGAAAAACAATGAAGAGGGGGCGAAATTGACGCTCGGCGACCTCTGGGGATATATGAACTCGCAGGAAACCTCGGAGATATCGCCGGATATGTACCACGAGTTCTTTTTTCCGTACTACAAAAAAGTGAGCGAACGGTTCGCCAGGCTGGGTTACGGCTGTTGCGAAAGCGTGAGCGCGATATGGGAATCGAGCGTTTCGAAATATGAAAACTTGACCAAGGTTTCGATTTCCCCTTGGTGCGACGAGGAATATATGGGCGACCGGCTCAGGGGCAAAAATATAACGTATCACAGGAAACCTTTCCCGAATTATCTCTGCGTGGACGAGGTTTTCGACGAAAAAGGTTTTTCGGCCCATATCGAAAAATCCCTGAAAGCGGCAAAAGGATGTTTTTTCGAAATCTCCTACAGAGATGTGTATTCGCTGAAAGGCGACATTTACAGAGGCAAAAAAGCATACGAAGCGATAAAAAAATGCGTTGACAAGTTTTGGTGACTTGTGACCTGCAAAAAAGGAAAGAAGTGTTTTTATGGCGAAACCCAATGTTTTGTTTATTCTCTCGGATCAGCATAATGCGAAATTCCTTTCAATGAACGCTCACCCGAACGTCAAAACGCCTTGTTTTGACAAACTGGCGGCGCAGGGCGTGTACTTCAACAACGCAATAACGCAAAACCCCATTTGTACCCCCAGCAGAATGTGCTGGATTTCGGGGCAATACTGCCATAACCACGGCTATTACGGTCTCAGCGGACCAAATCCGGACGGTTTGCCCACTGTTTTCGGACATTTCCGCAATGCGGGATACAAAACTGCGGCGTACGGAAAAATCCATTGCCCAGAATACTGGGTTGAGGACGATACGGACGATTTTTCGGAACTTTGCTACGATTGCAGCATTGGAGGTTGGACGGACTATAAAAAATATTTGGAAGAAAGAGATTTGCTCGGCAAAGAAGACCATATCGGCCTGCAAGAATTCGGAGCCGCAGGAGAGCAGGCTATGGACGGGCGAAAATCTTTTCTTGACTTTGACGACAGCATGGAGGGGTATTGCGTTCGGCGCGGAACAGAATTTATCCGCAAATGCAGTAAAGAAGACATTCCGTTTTTTTTGCACATCAGCCTGCCGCGCCCCCATGAATGCTATACTCCGTCAGAACCGTTTTGGTCTATGTACGATGAAAACGAGCTGAGTTTGCCTCCCAACGCCGATTACGATATGAAAGCTGCGGCGAAAGCGCCCAACCTTATTGCGACGGGCGAATATTGGCGCAAAGGCGACTGGACGAAATTCGAGCCTAAAACTTATACGGCGGGCAGACTCAGGAAACTCCACGGATACACGGGCAGCGTAAGCCAAGTCGATCACGCCGTCGGCCGGCTCGTGGATGTTGTGGACAACCTTGGTTTGGGCGACGAAACGATCATAGTGTACGGCTCCGACCACGGAGAATACGCCTGCGAACACGGAATCATAGAAAAAGCGCCCGGCATATGCTCCGATGCTGTTACAAAAATTCCCATGATATGGCGTTGGGGTTCCCGGTTCGAAAGGCGCAGGGTCGATGAAATCGTGGAAAGCGTGGATTTTGTTTCCACCATCACTTCCCTATGCGGATTGCCGGAATTGGAAACGGGCGACGGCGAAGACTTTTCGCCTCTTTTGTACGGCGGTTCGGGCGAAATAAAATCCTGCGGCGTGACAGAATTTCCATGGAGCAAAAGTTTGCGCAAAGGCGCCTATCGTTATGTGTTTTATGCGAAAAATTTTTTCCCTCAGGAATATCCCGATGGTTTCGGGGAGCTTTACAATATCAAAGACGACCCGTGGGAAATGAACAATCTATATTTCAATAAAGAATACGCCGATGTCACTGCGGACATGAAAGAAGAACTTCTGCAGTTTCTTGTCAGAACGACGCGTCCCGCGACTGTTTTGAGCAGAAATCCGGGAGTTTCGCCTCAAAAAAAGCTGAGGTATTTGAACTATGCAAACAAGGACAACAAGATAAATCTAAAAAAGATGGAGGAAGCGGATTTAATTTACAGAAGCTATTTGTAACAAAAAAGACGGGGGATTGTCAAATGAACAATAAACCGATGAAACTGGTATCTTTCTTTTTTATTTTCACATTGATTTTCGTTTTTTTCGCGGCTTGCAAATCCAATGGCAAAACACCCGAAGAAGTGCCTGCGGGCGATTCCGGCAATTCAAATTTTTTTCCGGTTCCGGAAGAAACGGAGAAAGGGGAAATAAAGGATTCTTTGCCTGACGGGCTTGACTTTGGCGGAAAAACTTTGACTGTCATTTGCCGGACCAGCCCCGTGTACGGCGCGGGGGAAAGCGAATTTGTAGCCGAAGAAGAAAACGGCGAAAATTTGAACGATGCGGTATACCGGCGAAACAGGATCGTTGAGGGCAGGCTTGGAATAAAATTGAACGTTATATATGACTCTTACGACAAACTTCCGGGAAAAATACGCGCAAGCGCGGCGGCCGGTGACAACATATATGACCTCATAGCCGGAATGGCTTCCAATACTCCCGCGCTTGGCGTGGAAGGCCTTTTGATGAATTTGTCCGATGTCCCGCACATAGACTTTGCCCGCCCTTGGTGGAATCAGAATATCATCAGGGAATCGACTGTCGGCGGCAAATTGAATTTTCTTGCGGGAGATGCGAATGTTTCGGTTTTGGCATATTGCATGGTTTTTTTCGTAAATAAGGATCTAATGACCGAATATGAACTTCCGGATATATACGGAGTTATTTTTGAAGGCAAATGGACGCTCGACTATATGAACGGATATATAAAAAACATTCATAAAGATCTTGACGGCGACGGAATTATGGACAAAAACGATTTATTCGGCTTCGGACTCCTGAAGCACCCTGCGCACATAAACGCATTCATGGAAGCTGCAGGGATACAGATAACGAAAATCGGCGTTGACGGCAAGCCTTATTTCAATATAGACGCTGAAAGGATGTCCGGGCTTGTGGACAAAACCTACGACATTTTTTATAATAACGCGGGCACCTTCGTCGATAAAAGCGGAGACGATTATTTAGTCCCGAATATGTTCAAAAATAACCAAGCGCTGCTTGCTACAGGAGCGCTCGGAGATGCCGAATTGTTCAGGGCGATGGATTCGGATTTCGGCATAATCCCTTATCCCAAGTATGACGAAAAACAGGAAAAATATCTTGCGGGCGTGGCTCCCTATTATTCTCTTTTTTGTATTCCGGGCAACAGCGTAACGGCGGAAATGACCGGAGCTGCTATGGAGGCCATGGCATCAGAAAGCTACAAATCCGTTACGCCGATATATTTCGATGTAATGATGAAATTGAAATTCGCGCGAGACGAAACTTCTTCAAAAATAATCGACATACTGCGCGAAAGCGCGTATATTGATTTTTCCACGCTTTTTAATGAAAGCATAAACAATCCGTGGGGTATATTGGATGCGTTGGTGGGGAGCAAAACAAATAATTTTGCCTCATGGCACGAAAAAAACGAACAAAAAATGCAGTCATCCATAAACAAGCTTATTGAAGAAATAGAAAAAACAGAAGCGAAATGATATGAAAAAGTTCAACGCGAATAGATTTTTGCAAAGGGGAAATACATATGAAAAACAAATGTTTCACGGCGGTTTTGCTGCTTGTTTCCATCATGGCGGCGCTTTTTGCCGCTTGCGCATCCGAGAAACCGGACACCAGCCAAAATGCGGACAATGTTCCCGGCAATGGCGCCTCTGCCGATGAGCAGGCCGAACCGGCCGAAGAGGACATATTTGCGGGAATTGAAATAAACGAGTACGGCGGAAGGCAGTTTAATATTTTGGCGCGGGAAAATTATGTCGAACAATTTGAAGCCGAGGAGGAAAACGGGGACATAATAAACGATTCGGTCTATAAGCGCAACAGGACAGTGGAGGAGAAATTCGATGTCAAAATAAATGTCATAGCCAGTCCCTGGAATGAGCAAAACATAAAAAAATCGGTGACAGCGGGCGACGGGGCATTTGATTTAATCGACAATTACGCGGCTTATGTGGGCAATCTTGCCGGAGCGGGGCTGTATCTGAATCTGCTCGATATACCCCAGCTAAGGCTGACTGAGCGATGGTGGTCGCAGCACGCCGTGGACGAACTCACGGTAAACGGGAAACTTTTTGTAGTCCCCGGCGATATCACCATAAATTTGTGGGAAACCATAATGACGGTGTTTTTCAGCAAAGGGCTGCTCAAGGATCTGAACCTTGAAGACCCCTATAAACTTGTGACGAGCGGGAACTGGACATACAACAAAATGCTCGAAATGTGCAAAAATGCATCGGCCGATTTGAACGGCGACGGCAAAATGTATACCGAAGATCGTTATGGTTCCCTCATATACGACGATTTGAGTTTCGTCAATTTTCACAATGCGTTCGATGTCCCCACGACGAAAAAAGACGAGAACGGGATGCCGTATTTCAACTTGGGCTCGCCCGAAGTATTTGAATTGGCCGAACAGATGTACAACCTCTCCCATTTCACGGAAGGGATAATATACGGCAACCAAAGCGAGGGCTTCGACAAATTGTATACCGCAGGCTATCCGATCGTCGAAACTTCTCTGAATATGTTCGCAAACGACCAGATTTTATTCTATCTCACCACGCTTGGCGACGCCGAAAAACTCAGGTCTATGGAAACGGATTTCGGTATATTGCCATACCCAAAGAAGACGGCGGAACAGAAGATGTACAAAACCTCCTCGCGCGACCAGCACACGATGTTCGGAATACCCGTAGATGTGAAAGACGACGCTTTTGCGGGGCTTGTAACCGAGGCGCTGTGCGTGGCGAGCAATAAAATCGTCATCCCGACTTATTACGAAATAGCCTTGAAGAGCAAGTACGCGCGCGACGATGAATCCCAGGAAATGCTCGACATCATCCGCCAGGGATTGAATTTCGATTTCGGGATAGTCTTCGCGGCGCAAACCGATTCCGCCGGATGGATGATCCGTGCGAGCGTAAATGAATCCACGTTCAAGTTCGCTTCCACATACGAAAAAAACATAACGAAATACGAAAAGGCCTTAGACAAGTTTTTAGCCGCCTTCGATGATTGAAAAGGATCGGGATTCTATGGATAACAGGGATGTACTCGAAAAAATACGGAAAAACATAGCATTGGCTGTGAAGTTTCCGGAAGAAATCATCGACAACATATTGATATGCCTTTGCAACGCGGGCCATGTGCTAATCGAGGACATGCCCGGAACGGGCAAGACCAGTCTCGCAAAAGCGGTCGCCGGTTCCATTGGCGTATCCTTTAAAAGAATCCAGTGCGTGCCCGACATATTGCCTTCGGACATCACGGGAATAAATTATTTCAACCAAAAGGAAAACGAATTTGTTTTCAGGCGCGGCCCGATATTTGCCAACATAATTTTGGCCGACGAAATAAACAGGGCCTCCCCGCGCTCCCAAGCGGCGCTGCTCGAATGCATGGAGGAGCGGCAGGTGACAGTAGACAACAAGACATATGCCTTGGAGCCGCCTTTTATGGTTATCGCCACACAGAACCCAATCGAAACCCGCGGCACATTCCCGCTCCCCGAAGCGCAGATAGACAGGTTCATGATGCGGCTTTCCTTGGGATACCCCGAAACCGAAACCGAAAGCGAAATAATAAAAATGAACATAGACAAAATCCCGGTGAAGGAGCTTTTGCCGGTTGCCGGAGCGGAAGACATTTTGGCCATACGAAAAAATTTGGAAAATATAACGCTTAGCGCCCCGGTGCTCGATTATATCGTCGAAATCGTCCGCGCCACAAGGCGGGATGGAGCCGTGGCGGTGGGAGCGAGCCCCCGGGCGGGCATCGCGTTCGCGAAGGCCGTTCGGGCGAGGGCGATGATAAAAAACAGGGACTATGTGACTCCCGACGACGTGAAAGCGCTCGCCATTCCCGTGTTAGCCCACAGGCTGGTCGCGGATTCGCCCGAAACCGCCGTTTACGCAATTGCGAATATCATAAAAAAATTACCGGCTCCGGTGGACAAATTGGAGTGATGTCTCATGGTCATATTTATCGCTTTTGGAATAATCGCGATGGTGATTTTTTTGCAAAGGCTCATCTACATAAAATATGCCTTTTATAATTTGAGCTTCAGCTATTCTTTTTCCCGAACAGAAGCAAGCGAAGGCGACATATTCTATATCACCGAAGTGGTGGAAAACAAAAAATATCTTCCGCTGCCGGCGGTCTCGACGATTTTGGAAGTGGGGGATGGCCTCGCTTTCGCCGACGGCGAGAAAAACACCATAGGGCAAAAAAGCGTGTTTTGTTTTTACACGGTGGGCATATACAAAAAAATCACCCGCACCTGGCGGATAAAAGCCACCTCGCGCGGGCGCTTTGACATGAAAGCCATAACCGTGAATGTGCGCGACATTTTCGGGCTTGTGAAAATAACGAAGGATTTCGAATGCGAAGCGAACGTTTTGGTTTTGCCCTCTGCGTATAACATCGAGTCCCGCTTTTTTTCCTTGAATTTGACCGGTGGCACAAGAGCGGTTCCCGCCGGATATTTTTCAAACCCGTTCGAAATCCGCAAGATCGCTCCCTACACATATTCGGAGCCCTTGAACAAAATAAACTGGAAGGCGAGCGCCAAAATGCAAAACCTGACGGTGAATGAGGAGCAGCCGGCAGTTTATGAACGGACATATGTGATTTTGGACGTGTCCGAAAAATATCATCTCGAAAAAAACATAAAATTATGCGCGACGCTAAAAAAAATCCTGCCGGAAGAAAACGAAATTTCTTTTTTTTCCAACGGCCGCTTGCCTGACGGATATTTCAACCCGCTGGTAAAATTCACCGAAAGCGGCGGAAGCAAATACATAGAAAGCCACGAGTTTCTTTTGGATGCCCACGAAAAAAATTTCAAGCGGCTGCTTGCGGAAATATCGGATTTCGGCGATGATGCGGGGATTGCAATCGAAGAATTGGCCAAACGGGCAAAAAAAAACATATTTTGCGGTTTGGTGATTATTGCGAAAGGCGGGAAGCTGTATGACCAAAAGTCCGGGCAGACAATATACGCGTAACCTATTTACGGTGTTGCCGATCACTTTTATGTTCATGCCGATTTTTTACGCATTTTTGGGGTATCACCCCGATATGCCCGTGCTATACCCTGTTTTGGCATATATTTGGCATGCGCTGTTCGTGTTTTTGGGCGCGACGCTCGCTTTCGTTTTCAAGAAATACAAATATTTGGCCTATCTTTTGATTTTGGTGGTCGCATTTTTATGCCGGGACGTAATTTCTCTTCCCTGGCTCAATATCCAAAAAGCCACGATTTATTCGTTCGAAGGCGGGGAAATGTTGGTATATATGGCGCTCGAAGCCGGGGAACTGACATACTTCGCGTATATGCTTTTTGTTTCGACTTTTATTTCGGGTATTTTCGGGGTGTTTTATTCAAAAAAACAGCCGCTCGAATTTATCGGCAAAAGCAACACATTTTTGTTTTGCAATATTTTCGCCATAAGCGCGCTTTACTATATGGTCAGCGGAATTTTGGAAACCTACAAATATTCGGGAGTTGTTTTCGCGGCATATATGACGGGATTTGCCGTAAGTTATTTCATCGTGCGAAATTTCGCATATATAGACCGCGAAATCGGCGTTTACGGCGAAACCGGAGCCTACAGCGTTTCGGGCGCAAAACGGGTGTACCCTTATTATTTTTCGGTTTTGAGTTTTGTCACCATCCTGCCCGTTTTTGCCGGCATTTTTTTGATACCTTTGTTGATCAATTCGTTCGGGTCTGCGATAAGATTTGCAATGGGCAAAGTTTTGTCCGCGCTTTTGAAAACAAAAGGCGAGGGCCAGGGAGAAGAAGCGCCGGTTTTTGATTTTCAGCCGATCGAATATACTATTCCGGAATTTCGGGATTCAAGCGACAAAATGTTCGTTTACTACATATTGGTCGCGGTGTTTTTTGCAATAATCCTGACGCTGATCGTCGTTTTCAGGAAAAAAATAATATCCGGCATAAAAAACATCATATTGCTGTTGAAATCAAAAATGAGATTGGAAAATCATGATGCGGTTTTTGTTATAAACGAAGAAATCATAACAAAAGCAAAAAAAGAAAAAAAGGCGAAATCTTCATATAAAAATTATTTGAAAAAGGCGAAAAAAATAAAAGATTTGCGCGAAGCGTTCTTGTTTAGTTACAGTTACATTTTTTGGAACACGATAAAAAAAGACGAAGAACTAAACATCGGCGCGACTCCGAACGAACTCGCGGAAAAATACGAGAGCACCTCCGGCCCGGCGGAGCTGTATCAAAACATAAAATATGGGCAAAAGCCCGCAGATAACCGGGAAATATTAAAAGGGATGACCGTCGCGGCGGAATCGTTCATGCAAAAGTTTTTGTGAGAGGGCGCTGCGGTTTGTGTCGGTATCAAAAGAATACATAGATAAATGGGCAAATCGTTGTATCGACAATTTCAGCGATTTATCCGAACATATCACCGATATGTGCGAATGATCTTTGATGTTATTGTGTAAAGGGTTGGTGTTTATGCTGCTATCGACTATGCAAAATATAAAAATTTCGGCGGGGACGGAACTTCTTTTCGCCCTCGATAAATTGGATATATACGAAGGCGACATTGTCGGGGTTGTGGGCAAAAACGGAAGCGGCAAGACCACTTTGCTCAACATGATCGCAGGTTCGGCCGAACCCGATTTGGGGTATGTCAAAAATTTTTGCGAATTGTCATATTTCAGGCAGTTCAACGAAAACGGCGAAAACAATCTGAGCGGGGGCGAAATCACTAAAATTTATTTGTCGGATGCGATCGAAAAAAACGCGCCGCTGCTGCTTTTGGACGAGCCAACCTCGAACCTCGACATATCCTCCACGAATTTGCTGGAAAAACAAATCAAAAATTACAACGGAGCCGTTGTTCTCATTTCCCATGACAGGAGGTTATTGGAAAACACCTGCACAAAAATCGTGAACATCGACAAAGACGCCAAAACAGCGGCGGTTTATGAATGCGGTTACGCGGATTTTGTCGAACTCAAAGAAAAAGAATCCGAACGCGCAGAATTTTTGTACGAAGCATACAACAAAGAGCGCAGAAGGCTGACGGAATCCATACGCGAATCCAAGGCGCAGGTAAAATCCGCGAAAAAGGCGCCTTCGAGAATGGGAAATTCCGAAGCGCGCCTGCACAAGCGTAAAACCGGCGAACGGATGGAATCCGTGGAATCAAAAGCCAATGCCTTGAAAACCAGGCTGGAAAAACTGGAAGTCCATGAAAAGCCGAGAAAACAGCGCAAAATCGGAATAACGCTAAAAGACGCGGAAACTCGCTACAAAGGCAGATATATTATCGAGTGCGAAAATTTGAACGTGGCGTTTGGCGAAAGGATTTTGCTTGAAAACGTTTCGTTTCGGCTGAAAACCGGCAGCAAAGCGGTTCTGGTCGGGGATAACGGAAGCGGAAAAACCACTCTTGTAAAAAAGATTTTGGACGAAGGGTGCGAAAACATAAAATCGAACGCAAAAAAAATCGCATATTACGAGCAAGGGCTCGAAATTTTAGAATCTTCAAAAACGATCTTGGAAAACGTGATGCTCGAAAGCGCGTTCACCGAACTCGAAGCACGAAATATCCTCGGCAGACTCGGCATACGCGAAGACAACGTGCACAAAAAGGTTGAATATATCAGCGGTGGGGAAAAAGTCAAAGTGTGTTTCGCCAAAATATTCACCGAAGGAGCGGATTTAGCCATACTGGACGAACCCACAAATTACCTCGATATCGAAACTTCGCAAGCGCTCGAGGATATTATAAACGAATACGACGGGACTGTTTTGGCGATTTCGCACGACAGGAGTTTCGCGGAAAACATAAGCGACTGCGTGATAGAAATCGACGCGAAACATAAAAGCATAAAATATTTCGACGATAAATATCGAATGAGCGACTGAGCGTTCAAATGCAATCGCCCGCCTCCATGACGCGCTGCATATCGTATATCCCGATTATGGTTTTTCCGGGCGGGACTACCAGAAGACGCTCGTCGTCCCATTCTCCGTCGATCAAAGCTTTGAGCAGCGATATATCGCCTTCGACCGTTTTTAGTTCTTTGCCCGCGTTTTTTATTTCGTTCGAATAATTTTCATAAGCGCTTGAATATTCATATCCGTCGATTTTTATATACACGGCTTCATCGGTTTCTATGCCGGGGTTCATGGTCTCCCATATATATTCGGCGTTT
Source organism: Oscillospiraceae bacterium (assembly GCA_009782405.1). Next base: position 117,344 of record WRJC01000002.1, on the reverse strand, counting down.
TCTTCTCCGTATTTTTCGACATAGCCCATGTATTCGGCTGTGGTTTTGTACAGGGCAAGCTGATTTGGTTCATTTTGGGTTTGCCGGAAACAATGGCAGCGTTCGTAATAGCCCGTGCTGCTCCAGCGCGCGCTCAATATGCCGCCGAAAGAGGCGAGGAACTTGTCTTTGCTTCCCATGAATATCGTGCAGCAATCGTGCGCCCTCGGTATGACCATCGGAACCGGGCATGAAAGCCCGGTAACCGAATTTCCGCAAAGCCCGTAACCGAGCAGCACCGCATCGTAGCTGCGCCCGGATTCGTTTGTGCTTTTGTCTATTATGCCCTTTATGATGTTTTTAAGCTTTTCCGGTTCATTGTGCGTCAGCATGGGGACAAATTCGAGATCGACGATATGCGGGGATTTCGAGGCGAGATCGCAGGCGATCCGGGCAAATACGTCACAGCATATAAATTTTATCATCATAAATATTTACTTCCTTAAAAATTTTGTTTTTTTGACTTTATCGAAAATTTCATGTCCGTTATTTCTGTACCTGTTTTGCCACGATGCTGCCGCCGCAATATTTTTCGCGCAGTTTCGGTTTTTCGATTTTGCCGGTGGCGTTTCTGGGCACTTTGTCGAATATGATCTTGTGCGGGCGCTTGTACCTGGGCAGTTGTTCGCAAAACTGCGCGATTTCTTGTTCGCCGCATTCGGTTCCGGATTTTGTTTCGACGATCGCCGCCGCGATTTCGCCAAGCCTGTCGTGCGCGAGCCCGATGACCGCCACGTCCTTGATTTTTCCGTGTCCGCGCAAAAAGTCCTCTATCTGCACGGGATATATGTTTTCCCCGCCTGTTATGATCACGTCTTTTTTCCTGTCCACAAGATATATGAAACCGTCTTCGTCTTCTTTTGCCATGTCGCCCGTGTAGAGCCAGCCCTCTTTTAAGGTATCCGAAGTTGCCTTCGGGTCGTTGTAGTAGCATTTCATCACGCTTTCGCCGCGCAAAATGAGTTCTCCCACTTCGCCTCTTTTGACCGGAATTCCGTTTTCGCCCACTATTTTTGTTTCCCAGCTATAGCCCGCTATGCCGATCGCTCCGACTTTATTTATGTTGTCCACTCCAAGATGCACCGCTCCCGGGCCGCTCGATTCGGATAGCCCGTAGTTTGTGTCGTACTGATGGTTTGGGAAATGTTTCATCCATCGCAAAATCAGGCTGGGCGGGACCGGCTGCGCCCCGATATGCATCAACCTCCAATTGGAAAGGTCGTAGTCGGCCAAATTTATCTCACCTCTGTCCACTGCATCCAATATATCTTGCGCCCAAGGGACAAGCAACCAGACAATGCTGGCTTTTTCCGCGGCGGCGGCTTCGATTATCCACTTTGGCTTGATGCCGCGCAGCAAAATGCCTTTGCCCCCCACCAAAAAACTTCCGAACCAATGCATTTTCGCGCCCGTGTGGTATAGCGGCGGTATGCACAAAAATATGTCCTTTTTGGTTTGGCCGTGGTGGTTCTGTTCCACTTTGCAAGCGGTGACAAGGCTCAAATGCGAATGGAGTATCGCTTTTGGGAACCCGGTTGTGCCCGAAGAGAAATATATCGCGGCATCGTCTTTGTCATTCAGGGAAAACGAAATTTCGGGTGCGGTTTCGGGGCAGTTTTGCGTGAGTTTTTTATAGCTCTCGGCAAATTTTGGGCAGGGTTCGCCGTTGCTTTCCACGAAAATCAAGGATTTTATCATTGGAATCTCGTTTTTAACCGAATCGATCCTTTCGACAAATTCGGGGCCGAACAGCAAATGCGAAACATCGGCGAGCCCGAGGCAATATTTTATTTCTTCCGCTGTATACCGGAAGTTGAGCGGGACTGCAAGCGCGCCCGATTTCAAAACGCCGAAATATACGGGCAGCCATTCTATGCAGTTCATAAGCAAAATACCGACTTTGTCGCCCTTTGCCACTCCGCGCCCGATTAAAAGGTTTGCGAGCCGATTGGCTTTATCGTCGAATTCGCGCCAGGAAATTTCTTTTTTGTATTTGTTTTTGTGCGCCGTTTCGACAAGCTGGTATTCCTTCCATTCTTTCCCGTTTTTTCCGTGGGGTTCGGGAAGTTTCTCGAATTCGGGATTTATTTCGACAAGGCAAATTTCATTTCCGTATATATCTGCGTTTTTTGCGAGAATTTCCGTGATGGGCATTTTTTATCTCCTGTCTATCAAATCTTGATTTTTATCATAGCATGAAAAACATTCGTCTACATGTTCTTTTTTCGGGGCTTTGGTCAATATGCTGACAAGAGGCACGATGATAAAACCCATAAGCATCGAAAATGCGCCCGCGTTTATCGGGGATTGCAAAATCTGCGGGAAATAGTCAACGAATATTTCATGGGCAAACAAGTTGAGCGCCACGTTAGTTGTCATAAAAACCACGCTGAAAGCGAAATTGCACCATATTGCGGCCTTGGTGACCTTTTTCCAGAACAGCCCGAACAAAAACGGGGCGAGGAAAGAACCGGCCAACGCTCCCCACGAAATCCCCATGAGCTGAGCTATCCATATGACGCTTCCTTTGCTTTGATATTGGAAAATCGCTATTGCCGCCGATATTGCGATAAAAACCACGATCAGCGAGCGGATGATCACGACCTGCTTTTTATCGTCCATTTTTTTTACCACGTGCCCCTTCAAAAAGTCGAGAGTGAGAGTCGACGACGAGGCTATGACCAATGAAGACAGCGTGGAAATCGAGGCCGCCAAAACCAGCATCAAAACAAGCCCTATCAAAATGTCCGGGAATTTTTCGAGCATCTTGGGTATGACGGAATCGAAGATCACCGCTCCCGTTTCCGGATTTTTTTCCACCACGTCGCCGTACAGCCGCCCGAAGCTGCCCAAGAAGTAGCAGCCTCCCGCCACCACCACGGCGAACACCGTCGAAATTATCGCGCCTTTTGAAATCATTTTCTCGGATTTTATGGCGTAGAATTTGGACACCATCTGCGGCAGCCCCCAAGTCCCAAGCGAGGTGAGCAGCACCACACCCAAAAGATCCAATGGCTTCGGGCCGAAAATCGACGAAAACGATCCCGCGGCAACCCCTGTATCCTCGACTTTCGACATGGAGCCGAGCGCTTCCCAAAGCCCTCCGTTGCTGTTTAGCACCGCCGCGATCACGGCCACGATGCCAACAAGCATGATCACGCCCTGTATGAAATCATTTACTGCCGTGGCGAAATACCCTCCCGCCACCACATATATCGCGGTGAGCACCGCCATGCCGATGACGCAGTATTCAAAAGTGATTCCCGCTTCGCCGAATGCCATTGAAAAAAGGCGCGAAAGCCCGTTGTAGAGCGATGCCGTGTAGGGGATCAAAAACACAAATACGATGATCGCCGCCCCTATTTTAAGCGCTTCGGAATTAAACCTCTTGCCGAAAAATTCGGGCATCGTCGCGCTATGGAGATGGTTCGTCATGATTCGCGTGCGCCGTCCGAGTATTATCCAGGGCAGAAGCGAACCGATGAACGCATTGCCAAGCCCGATCCAGGTGGCCGCAGTCCCAAACCTCCAGCCGAACTGCCCCGCATAGCCAACGAAGATGACCGCTGAAAAATACGAGGTGCCGTAGGCGAAAGCCGTCAGCCAAGGGCCGACTTCGCGCCCGCCCAAAACAAATCCGCTTACGCTCGAGGCCTTTTTTCTAAAATAGATCCCGACAAATACCGTCGCCGCGAAAAAAATCAAAAGCATGATAATCTTGATTGCCATTTTGAAATACACCTTCCCTTTTTTGAAAAAAATATTAAAATAAAAACGCCCCCGGATTTACATAAATCCGAGGGCGGCTATTTTTAAAAGATATAACCGCGGTACCACCTCAATTTTCGCGCAAAATGCGCGCTCTGCATGGGTACAAGCATACCCACAACGCTATAACGGGCATTTCCCGTCGCCTCCTACCTACATTCCGGCCCAAAACAGGCCCAAACATCATCAGGGCGCAACTCCCGGGATGTATTCGCCGCACAAAACCCGCCGGCTCGCACCAAACGCCGGCTCTCTGGTGGGTTGCAAATGACAGTTACTTCTTCCCGATCATCGCTTTTGCTAATTCGAGGTGAATTATAACATATATTTTTGCGTTTGTCAAGGGTTTTTCTGAAATTTTTGAAAAAAATAAAACTTTTTATTTGGCAAAGCGAAAAATAACCGCCCTGCCCCATATTTTGCCGCGTCAGAGCCTCTTTTCGATTTCCTTTTTTTCTTTTGCGTATTTCGGATTGCCCAAAAGGGCGAACATATTGATTTTGTACGCTTCCACGCCGGGTTGATTGAATGGATTGACAGAAAGTATATATCCGGAAAACGCGCACGCGAGTTCGAAGAAATAGACCAATTCGCCGAATGCTTTTTCGTCCCTTTTGTCAATGTCTATCACTATGCTCGGCGTTCCGCCGTCGGCATGCGCGATGATTGTGCCCAGCATCGCTTTGTTGTTCACTGCGTCTAAATCCATTCCGTCCAAATAATCCAATCCATCGATTTTCGCGCTGTCCTGAGGTATCGTGAATTTGCTTTGGGATTCCTTGATGTTTATCACCGTCTCGAACATGATCCTCGAACCGTCCTGGATAAATTGTCCGAGCGAATGCAAATCGGTTGAAAATGTGACTGAGGCGGGGAAAAGTCCTTTTTTGTCTTTGCCTTCGCTCTCGCCGAACAGTTGTTTCCACCATTCGCCCATCATGACGAAAGCGGGTTCGTAGGAAACCATTATTTCGACGCTTTTGCCTTTTTCATAAAACAGGTTGCGGAGCATGGCATATTTCATGCAGTCGTTGGTTTCGCTGAAATTATAGAAATTTTCGCGCGCTTTGGCTGCGCCTTCCATGATGGCGGCTATATCGATTCCGGCGACGGCGATGGGCAGAAGGCCTACAGCCGTCAGAACCGAATACCTGCCCCCGATATCGTCGGGGACGACAAATGTCTCATAGCCGTTTTTTTCCGCCAAAGCCCGCAGCGCGCTTTTTTTCGGATTTTTGTCGGTGATCGCAAATATCCTATCTTTCGCTCCTTCGCAATATTTTTGTTCCAATAAACCTCTCAAAGCCCTGAAAGCGATTGCGGGTTCCGTCGTGGTGCCCGATTTTGAAATGACGATGACGGAAAAATCCCGATTTTCGCAAATCGAAACCACTTCGTTGAAGTAGTCGGAACTGATCGAATTTCCGAGAAAGTGTATATCCGGCGCAGATTTTTTGAGATTGTTGTAAAGCGGGGATTTTATAAAGTCGATGGCAGCTTTCGCTCCGAGGTATGAGCCGCCGATTCCGACAACTATCACGACGTCGGAATTCGCCCTGATTTTTTCCGATGCGGCCAATATCCTCGAAAATTCGGTTTTGTCGTAGTTTTCAGGCAAATCCGCCCAGCCGAGCATTTCGCCGCCTTCTCCTGATTTGTCTTTGATTTTGCCGAAGGCAATTCTTGCCTTTTCTTCTATTTCTTTTAGATTTTGCTTGTCATATTCGCTGAAAAAACCGCTCAGATACTTTTCGTTTAATTTTATTGCCATTTTAAACCGCCCCTTTTTTTATTTTGTTTTTCGTTAATTATACCATAATTTTAAATTGCAAACAAGCGTTTTTTTGCAAAATTTAAAATACTATTTTTTTTACGAATTTTGCAATTTTAAAATATCGGCGAAATTTTCATTTATCTGGTTTTGGGGGAAACTAACGCTTTTCAGGGTTTGCGCCAAAATTTCATAATTTAGTTTTTCGAATTCGTCTTTTTTGGTACAGGAAAAAATTCCGCCAATTTCCAATCCGCCACTGGAATCGCTAATCCCATTATCCGGTGTTTCCCGCTTTCTTGGTATCCAGACGATATTGCCCTTGTGCCACAATATCGTATAGATTGCCTCATTATCGTTTAGCGTGTTGTCTTTTTTTAGAGTCAGCATATCCCAATTTTTGAAATTTTTGCGATATTTTTCGATTATTCTTGCAAGTATGTCTATTCTTTTTTCCAAAACCCCACTTCCGCAAATAAAAATATTTCCAGCAGGATAATCGACATATCCGAGGTTTTCATTGATTTTGACAACAGGATAATCTTCTATCGGCAAAGCATCGAAAACAAATTGACTATGCGAACGATCGATAGAAGCGGCTCCGCCGCGACACATATTCCTCCATCCCCTCGTCCCGCCATGATTTTCGATCCATTCCGATGTTTTTTTCAAATCGATGAGGTCGAAGACGTTTTGTTCAATAATTTCGCTTTGTTTCAAGAGCATGCCGTGATAGCGGAAAATCGGCTTCTTATTGGCAAGCATTGTCAGATCGTAGTCATTAAAAGTGCAAATAAACGCACGATCATTTGACAAGTTTTCTGCCAATGAAGGCAATGCAAATCTTTCCTCTCGTTTTGGGTTGTACAATCCAATTAATTTTAATCCTGCTTTTTCGAACGTGCTTTTTTCGATTCCCTCATCTGGGTCGTAGGTTATAATTTTTTTGCCTAAAAATTTATTCCATTTTGATTTTAAATTGCGCATTTATTTTCGCCTCCCGTAAATTCCAATTAATTTTTGCGAAATGCTTGTAAATTTATTTTTGTTATGGTATTATAATAGCATATTATTCATAAAAATAAAACGGTTTTTTGCGAAATTTAAAAATACGCCTTTATGTGAAACAATTCGCAAATGCGAAACCGAAATTTATCGATTTCAAATTGGGAGATGAAAAAATGGAACATACCATAATTTTATCTGAAATAATAGATGCAAAAATGAAAGAAATAAAAATGAACCAAAAACAACTCGCTGACAGAATAGCCGAACTCGGCGTAGAAATCGAAAACTCTACAATCAGCAAAATAAAAAATTTCAAAAAAAACCTGGAACAAGAACAGCATGATTTGGAATTGGGGATAATACAAAATACGATTTATTCCGGATACAGCCCCAAGTGGGTTCATGTCGCCGCTATTTGCCAAGTATTGGGGATAAAAGAATTGCCGGGCATAGAAACCGATAATCTAATCAAAATTCAAGAGCCGACAAAAAAAAACGCCGATCTTGTCACAAATCCGAAAAACAAAGCGTTCTGGGGCTATTTGAACAAAAAATTCGATTTTTTCTTCCTTGGCACCGTATCCAAAAAACGTGAGCTCATAAAAGGCACGATGGAATTGTCCGAAAAAGGCGACGACTGCCAAGTCGAAATAATCATCAAAAACACCAAAGAAAATGACACGGCATTCGAAAAAAAATATACCGGGAAAATGATCATATCCAAAACACAAAATGCCTGTTACTGTACCGTAATGAACGCGCAGCTTGCGGAGATATGCAATATTGTATTTTATCACCACGAATACAGTTCCGATAAAAACGGTTTGCAGGCGAGATTGGGGGTGGCCACCACAGTCAGCGCGGGCGACGCGAAAAGGCCGACATGCCACAGGGTGCTGATTTGCAAAAAAGGCAAAATCGACACGGACGAAAAAAAGAAATTTATAAACTCGCAGCTGAGGATGAACAGATCGGAGGTTATGATTTCGGAAGAAAATTTTGATAAAATCGCGAATGAAGAAGGTTTTGCCGATATAATGAAAATAATAAAGACCAAGGCATACCCGGCAAAACCGTATTATATAATTCAGGACAGCGATATTTTGGGGATTGAAAACTACGATTCCGGAATAAGTCGCCACAAATGCATAGAAACGCTTTCTTTGCTGAAAAACGAATCGGTAGCCCACCGAAACAACAAAATCGGCAAAACAGCGGACAGGATCATCTATGACTACTTGTTTCAAAAATAAAGAAAAAAACGGCTGCGGGAGCAGCCGTTTTCACTTTTGCCGATTCTATCGCCCTTCGCCAAGCGCGTCGATGACCGCAATGGCGTTTTCCACGGGGGTTTCGGGTTGGAAAGGTTTGGCGGGGGCGAGTATATATCCTCCGTTTACGCCCATTTCTTTTTTCAATCGGGCGATATGCTCTTTTATTTTTTCGGGTTCCCAGAAAGGTATCACGCTTTGGCTCCCCAACGTCCCCCAAAAACCAATCTTGTCTCCGAACTCTTTTTTCAGCTTGAAGGGATCCATTCCGTAGGCTTCGGGTTGGACGCTTTCATGCATATCGAGGCCTATTTCGATTAAATCGGGATATATGTCGTATATGCTTCCGCAGCTGTGGCTTATCGCATATTTATTTTGCGCATGAACTTTTTCGTACACTTTTTTCCAAGCGGGCTTGATGAATTTTCGCCATTTTTCCGGCCCTATCAATATGCCTTGCTGCGATCCCCAATCGTCGCCGAACAAAAATGCGTCGGCTTCCACGTCTTCGCAGTATTCCACCATCTGCACGTACAAATCGGTGATTTTATCAACAAGTTCCGCGTAAAAATTTTCTTCGGCCGCTACGTCGCACATCGTATCCTCAAAACCCCTGATGCGCCAAGTCTGTTCGAATATGCCCCAACCCATGTTGATCACCCTGAAAAGATGCGGTTTTTGTTCGTTTAATTCTTTTGCCCGTTTTTTCAAATTGTTTTTTTCGGCGTCGCCGATAAAATCGCCGATAGTCGGAAATGTGCAACCCTTGAAAGACGCTTCGGGCAACACGGGAGTTTCGAGGTGCCAAGGCAATTTCCCGGTGTACCAGATGGAACCGAAAACGTCGCGCGCATAATGGGGTTTGCCTTCAATCGGCTTTTCGCCGGTCGTGCTTATCCCGAAAGGCGAATGCAAAAATTGCCGCGTTTTTCCGAACCAGTTCGTTCCGTAATGCTTGTTGACTTTTTCCTGCAGCACGGGGCAGTCAAAGCCGATCGTGTACGGGACGATATTTTCCGGGTTTCCCTTGTGCTCCATGGTGTTTAACATGATTTCCCGCTCGTTCATAAAGAAAATCTCCTTTTGTTATAAATATAATTCAAGTTTTTTCCGCTATATATTCGGTTTTTATAAAAGCCGCCGCCAAGGCTGTGTTTGCGCCGTCCTCGTCGTATATCGGCTTGGCCCTCATCAGATATTTTCCGTATTGCCCGTTTGTGTCTTTCAGCCTTATTACGTATGGGCTGTCAGCTATTTCGCGCCTCCTTATGTTCCCGCAATTTGTCACTTCTTCATACAGGGAAAAATCATCGGGATGTATCAGATTTTCAAAATTGTTTTGGTCGGCTTCGCCGCAGCCAAGCTGCGACTGCCCGTTTTCGCTCATGTAGAAGCAGTTTTGGCTGTAGTCGTAGCAAACCGAAAAAGCGGGGCTCAATTCGAAAATCAACTCCAGCTGCGCGGTCATTATCCGCATTTTTTCCGCAAATTCGCTTAATTCTTTGTCGTGGCTATCGTACAGATCATTTGAATTTTTTATCGCGGCGCTCAAAGTTTTTCTCTTCCTCGTGCCGTAAAAATACAAAGATGCGAAAATTACCAAAAGCATCGAAACTACGCATATGGAAACCAGTTCGATATTTTGTCTTGTGATTATTTCCATGAGTCCCTCCTTTGTGCGCGGTTCAAACAAATTTAATTTAATTATATCACAAAAAATTTAATTATTGTTGATATTTTGAAACATTTTAATGGTAAAATGTAAATTATGAAAAAATTTAATTAAATAATTTGGAGGTATTTGCATTATGTCATTCAAAATCGCATTTATCGGGGCGGGCAGCATAGGCTTCACGAGGACTCTCATGTGCGATCTGCTTTCGGTTCCCGAATTCAAGGACAGCGAGGTTTCGTTCATCGACATAAACCAAAACAACCTGGACATGGTTTCTGCCCTTTGCCAAAAGGACATCGAAGCAAACGGGCTGAACATCAAAATCCACTCGACCTTGAACCGGAGGGAAGGCTTGGAAGGCGCGAAATACGTCATAAGCTGCGTTCGGATAGGTGGGCTCGAAGCTTTCGAAACGGATATAAACATCCCGCTCAAATACGGGGTTGACCAGTGCGTGGGCGACACTTTGTGCGCCGGCGGGATCATGTACGGGCAACGCGGCGTCAACGCCACCCTGGATTTTTGCAAGGACATACGGGAAGTGTGCGAGGACAAAGCCTTGTTTTTGAATTACGCCAACCCCAATGCCATGATGACTTGGGCGGCGAACCATTATGGCAAAGTCAACACCATCGGGCTGTGCCACGGGGTTCAGGGCGGTCACTGGCAAATAGCCGACGCGCTTGGGTTTAAGCAAAACGAAGTGGATATAGTCTGCGCGGGGATAAACCACCAAACCTGGTACATCCAGGTAAAACACGACGGAGAGGATTTAACCGGGAAAATCTTGGAAGCTTTCGAAAAGCATCCGGTCTATTCGAAAACCGAAAAAGTCAGGATAGACATAATGAAACGTTTCGGCTATTACTCGACTGAATCGAACGGGCATCTTTCGGAATATGTTGCGTGGTACAGAAAACGCCCGGACGAAATAAACGGATGGATAGATTTGAGCTCTTGGATAAACGGGGAAACCGGAGGATATTTGAGGGTTTGCACGGAGGGGCGCAATTGGTTTGAAAGCGATTTCCCGAACTGGCTCGCCGGAGAATCGAGAAAATACGACGGAACGCAGCGTTCCGCCGAACACGGTTCGAGAATAATCGAAGGATTGGAAACGGGCAGGGCGTACAGGGGGCATTTCAACGTGGTGAACAACGGCTGCATCACAAACCTCGATGACGATGCCATTGTCGAAGTGCCGGGATATGTGGACAAAAACGGCGTGAGCATACCTAAAGTGGGAAATTTGCCGCTGGGATGCGCGGCAGTTTGCGCGCAGAGCATAAACGTGCAGAGACTCGCCGTCGAAGCGGCGGTAAACGGCGACAGGGACTTGCTCATTCAGGCGATGATGCTCGACCCGCTGACCGGGGCCGTATGCAATACGCGCGAGATCGATCAAATGACCGACGAAATGCTCGTGGCCTGCGAGGAGTGGCTCCCGAGGTATGAAAAAGTCATAGCCGAAGCGAAAACAAGGCTGGAAAATCCCATAGTGAAAATCAACGACGGTTATATGGGGGCGGCGAGGCTGCACACCAAGAGCGTCGAAGAAATGGCGGCGGACAGGTCAAAAAAATAACAAAAATATGGAATTGTGGTTTTCGGAATATCACGCGAAAGGCGTAAAATATTCTATAAAAGTTGACAGGCAGATTTACAGCAAAAAAAGCGATTTCCAGAGGATAGACATTTTTTATTCCAAAGAAATGGGGAATATCCTGACATTGGACGGTTATTTGATGGTGACTGAAAAAGACGAATTTGTCTATCACGAAATGATAACCCACGTGGCGATGGCAGTCGGCTTGGATTCCATAAAAGACGTTTTGGTCATCGGGGCGGGCGACGGCGGTACGGTAAGGGAACTCGCGAAATACAGAACCATCGACCGCATCGACATGGTGGAAATCGACGAAGAAGTCGTTTCTGCCTGCGTCAAATATCTGCCCTCGACCGCAGGCAAATTAGACGACCCGAGGCTTGAAATATTTTATGAGGACGGGCTCAGATTCGTCAGGAAAAAAAAGGACGAATACGATCTTGTCATCATAGACTCCACCGACCCGTTCGGGCCGGGGGAAGGTTTGTTCACGAAAGAATTCTACGGCAACTGCCACAATGCGCTGAAAAAAACCGGAATACTCGTAAACCAGCACGAAAGCCCTTTTTTCGAAAACGACGCGAGAGCGGTCGCGAAAATAAGCAAAAGGATGAAAAGCGTCTTTCCGGTAAACATGGTTTATCAAGCGCACATACCCAGTTACCCGTCGGGGCACTGGCTGTTTGGATTCGCCGCAAAAAACCTGCACCCGCTCGAAGATTTGAAATCTGAAACTTGGAACGCCTTGGAAATAAAGACGGATTATTACAACACGGATTTGCACCGGGGGGCTTTCGCCTTGCCAAATTACGTAAAGGAGCTTCTGGAAAATGACGGCTGACCATTTTATCGGTTGTGCAGGAGAATACGAAAAAAGCGGCACCGTCATTTTCGGGGCGCCTTTTGACGGGACTGCCTCGTACCGCCCAGGGGCGAGGTTTGCCCCGGCTGCAATCAGAAACGAAAGCTATTCCATTGAAACATACAGCCCCTATCAAAACAAAGACTTGGCAGACTATAAGATTCACGATGGCGGGGACTTGAAACTTTGTTTTGGCAATGCAGGCAGGGTATTATGGCAAATACAGGAATTTGCGGGCAGGATACTTTCAGGGGGCAAACTGCCGGCGATGATAGGCGGAGAGCACCTCGTGACCCTCGGGGCGGTCAGGGCGGTTGTCGAAAAATATCCGGAAATGCGCATAATCCATTTTGACGCGCATGCCGATATGAGGGAAGATTATCTCGGAGAAAAATTGTCCCATGCGACTGTCATGCGGCGTTGCCACGATATTCTGGGAAATGGAAAAATATTCCAGTTCGGGATCAGAAGCGGAGAGCGCGGGGAGTTCGAATTTTCAAAAAAACACCAGTTCATAAACAAATTCGATTTTGGCGGGCTAAAACGGATCGTGGAAACAATCGGGGAAAAGCCCGTGTATTTCACACTCGACCTCGACGTTTTGGATCCCGCCGATTTTCCGGGGACGGGAACCCCCGAAGCCGGGGGGGTGAAATTCGGGGAACTTCTGGCGGCGGTATTCGAAGTGTCGAAACTCAATCTTGTCGGCTTAGACATGGTTGAACTTTCGCCGCCTTGCGATCTGAGCGGCAGGTCTGTCGCGCTTTCCTGCAAATTGATGCGCGAAATTTTATTGGCCATAGAACGATAAAAAGGGGGAAAAAATGGCGAAAACTATGATAATAGGGGCCGGGGGGGTAGCTTCGGTGATAATTCACAAATGCTGCCATAATTCCGAAGTGTTCGACGAGATAATGATTGCCAGCAGGACAGAAGCGAAATGCAGCCAATTGAAACAAAAACTCGAAAACACCACAAAAACAAAAATAACTGCGGCGGAAATAGATGCGGACGATACAGAAAAACTCATCGCCCTTATGAAAGAATACAAACCATATATGGTGATAAACGCGGCGCTTCCATACCAGGATTTGACAATAATGGACGCCTGCCTCGCTTCCGGGGCGCATTATTTGGATACGGCGAACTATGAACCCCGGGATATTGCGAAATTTGAGTACAAGTGGCAGTGGGCGTACCGCGAAAAATTTGAAAAAGCGGGGCTCACGGCGGTTCTGGGCTGCGGATTTGATCCCGGGGTGACGGGGGTATTTTCCGCTTATGCCCAAAAGCGCCATTTCGACGAAATCGAATACATAGACATATTGGACGCCAACGCGGGGGATCACGGTTATCCGTTTGCCACGAATTTCAACCCGGAAATAAACATAAGGGAGATAACGGCGAAAGGCAGTTATTGGGAGAACGGGGCATTCATCGAAACCGAAGCCTTAGAAATAAAAAAGTCATATAATTTCCCCGAAATCGGCGAAAAAGATATGTATCTTTTGCACCATGAAGAACTGGAATCGCTCGCACTGAATATAAAAGGCATCAAGAGGATAAGGTTTTTCATGACATTTTCCCCAAATTACCTAACGCACCTTAAAGTTTTGGAAAATGTGGGAATGACTTCGATAGAGCCGATCGAATTTGAAGGGCAAAAAATCATACCCCTGCAATTTTTGAAAGCGATATTGCCGGATCCCGCGTCGCTTGGCCCGAGGACAAAAGGGAAAACAAACATCGGATGCATATATAGGGGCAAAAAAGGCGGAATCCCCAAAAATTATTATCTTTACAATGTTTGCGATCATGAAAAATGCTATGTAGAAGTAGGTTCCCAGGCGATATCGTACACGACCGGAGTTCCCGCCATGATCGGGGCCATGATGGTGCATAACGGCAAATGGAAAAAGCCGGGGGTTTACAACGTGGAGGAATTCGACCCGGATCCGTTCATGGAAGCGTTGAACAAATGGGGGCTGCCGTGGAAAGAATGTTTTGAACCGGATTTGGTGGATTGATTTTATTCAAGAAAGAATTAAATTATATGAAAGAAATGATTTATGCAAAAATGCCCACTCCCGCATATGTGATTGACGAAAGCCAAATAATAAAAAACCTTGAAATTTTGGATTTTGTCCAAAGAAAAACCGGAGCCAAGATATTGCTGGCGCAAAAAGCGTTTTCGATGTATTCCCTTTATCCGCAAATCAAAAAATATTTATACGGAACCGCCGCGAGCGGGCTCTATGAAGCAAAATTAAGCAATGAAGAATTGGGCAGCGAAACGCATATTTTTTCGCCTGCATATATTGAAGGGGAATTTGACGAAATCGCGCAAATTTGCGATTATATAATATTCAATTCTTTTGGCCAGCTGGACAAATTCAAAGGCAGGACAAAAAATGCGCAGATCGGCCTCAGGATTAATCCCGAATATTCCGAAATAGAAAACGAGATTTATGATCCCTGCGCCGCAAATTCGCGCTTCGGGGCAAGACTTGAAAACATCATAGAAAACAGGCAAAAATTGAAATTGCTGGACGGTTTTCATTTTCACACGATGTGCGAACAGAATTCGGACGTTTTGTGGCGAACCCTTCAAGTGATCGATGAAGAATTCGGGGAATTTCTCAAACTAAAAAACATAAAATGGATAAATTTCGGCGGCGGGCAGCATATCACGCGAGAAGGCTACGACATGGAAACGCTGATCGAATCGATCATGTTCATAAAAGAAAAATACGGCCTGGAGGTATATATCGAACCCGGCGAAGCGGTGGTTTTGAATTCGGGTGTTTTGGTTTCGACGGTGCTTGACATAATTGACGGCGATGATCTGCCCTGCGCGATTTTGGACGCTTCGGCGGCTTGCCATATGCCCGATGTTTTGGAAATGCCATACAGGCCGGAAGTTTTAGGCGCGGGCAGGGAAGGGGAAAAAATTTACAATTGCCGGCTATGCGGCAACACCTGTTTTGCAGGGGACATAATCGGCGACTATTCCTTTGACGAAAAGCTGAAATCCGGCGACAAAATCATTTTTTTGGATATGGCGCATTACACAATGGTAAAAAACAATACATTCAACGGGGCAAAATTGCCTTCGATTGTGTTAATGGCGGCAGACGGCCAAATGAAAATAATCAAAGAATTCGGTTATGGGGACTTTAAAATGAGGCTTTCTTGATAAATGATTAAACGAAAAAAGCCCATTTTGGGCTTTTTCATTTGGATTCGCGGCATTTCGCAGCAATTATTTGTTATTTTCACCTAAGGTTTCCAATTTGGCATGGGTTTCGAAGGCGGCTCATTTGGTATGGGTTTGGTCAATTTGAGCAATTCGTCGCCCCAA
The DNA here is from genome assembly GCA_009782405.1 of Oscillospiraceae bacterium. The sequence continues at coordinate 101,983 of WRJC01000002.1, read as the reverse complement.
GTGAGCCAGTGGCTACCGGTAGCGGTGAGCGAATAGCTCACGAAGAGCAGGACATCGATGTTTTTGTCCCTGAAAAAGTCGCCCAGCGCCAGCGTGTTCGTCGTCTTGTTGAAGTACCTCGGCTCGATGGAGTAGATATGCTCGAAATTGTCGACCAGAAACGGCAGGAACGCGTGCCCGTAGGAGTCCCTGACGACGGCGATGCTCCTGCCGTTGCCGATCTCGGAGCGTATGTGGCCCAGGACTATGTCGCCCCCCATGAAAATGTCGTACGATGCCGCGCCCTCCGGCGAGCGTTCGGGGCAAAAGAGTTTTCTCTGCTCCCCGCCTGTCATTTCCGCGCTCATGTACGCGGTCACCTCGGCTCTGTTTTTCGGCACGTAGTACTCGATGGTGTCGCTCGCATCCTTGAGGGATTCATATTGCGGGTATGCCGCCAAAGCCCTGTGCAAACTGCCCTGAAAGCCGCCGATGCTGCCGGTTTCCGCATATTCGCCCAACCTCGTCGGCTTTGCCCCCATGGCCTCCGCCAGCGCCTCGTAGGCGTAGTATGCGCCCAGCGCCGTCCAGTGGTGGTCCGTGTTGAAGTATATGTACTCGTCTTTGTGCTTCTCGTAACTGCGCTCCAGGTCTACGTACTGCGGGCCGTCGAGTTTCTCCCTCAGCAGGTCGAATGCGATGTACTGGTTGTTTTGTTCGCTTCTGTATTTGTCCGGCAGGTACAGCTGTGCGGCGCACGGCGGCAGTATCACGTATGTTTCCGGTTTTCCGCATTCCTCGTACAGTTTGTTCGCCGCGTTCGCGTATTCGTTTATATTCCTCAGCGAAATCGAATACGCTTCGGCGAGCCTGTCTTTCATTATCAATAGATTGTTTTTTGTTATCTGCGCTTCAGATTCTTCCTCGGGCGAATCTGTGTCATATGTCGCAATCGGAATCGGGATGGCGGGATTTGCGGGTGGGGCATCTGCTAAATAAATTTTATCGGTTTCGATGACTATCATATTTCTCGCGCCGTCCCATTCGACGCCGAAATCCAATGCTTCGCCAATGTCGCGCAGTTTGAAATAATTGCTGCCATCGATATTGTAGGCCACCAATTGCAATATTTTTTCTTCCATGCGAACTTCCGAAGAAGTGGGAACCGGCGTTTTTTCCGAAATCGCCTTGCCCTCCATTTCGCCTCCGACAGGCGAATAAGGCTGGCCGCGAATTAACGATATCGCATCATTTTCCTCATCCCAGCCGACATCGAATTGTTTTTCTGTGCCGTTTAGCGCATATGCCAAATCGCGCAATTTGAAATAGTTGCTTTCATTGATTTTGTAGGCTTCAAAAACCATTTCGGAGCCATCCACCACTACCCTTGAAGATATGGGCATTGCCACGAGGGTTTCGTCTGCCGAATTCGACGGATCGACGCCGAAGGCGACGGACGAAGGCAAAATTATCTGCGCAAAAATGACAAGCGCCAATGCAAACGGAAAAAATTTTTTGGTGTTTTTCATTTTTGTTTTCCTTTCCAAAAACAAATATTTTAATCTTTGGTCAATTTGAGCAATTCATGGCCCCAAGTGAGCCAGTGGCTACCGGTAGCGGTGAGCGAATAGCTCACGAAGAGCAGGACATCGATGTTTTTGTCCCTGAAAAAGTCGCCCAGCGCCAGCGTGTTCGTCGTCTTGTTGAAGTACCTCGGCTCGATGGAGTAGATATGCTCGAAATTGTCGACCAGAAACGGCAGGAACGCGTGCCCGTAGGAGTCCCTGACGACGGCGATGCTCCTGCCGTTGCCGATCTCGGAGCGTATGTGGCCCAGGACTATGTCGCCCCCCATGAAAATGTCGTACGATGCCGCGCCCTCCGGCGAGCGTTCGGGGCAAAAGAGTTTTCTCTGCTCCCCGCCTGTCATTTCCGCGCTCATGTACGCGGTCACCTCGGCTCTGTTTTTCGGCACGTAGTACTCGATGGTGTCGCTCGCATCCTTGAGGGATTCATATTGCGGGTATGCCGCCAAAGCCCTGTGCAAACTGCCCTGAAAGCCGCCGATGCTGCCGGTTTCCGCATATTCGCCCAACCTCGTCGGCTTTGCCCCCATGGCCTCCGCCAGCGCCTCGTAGGCGTAGTATGCGCCCAGCGCCGTCCAGTGGTGGTCCGTGTTGAAGTATATGTACTCGTCTTTGTGCTTCTCGTAACTGCGCTCCAGGTCTACGTACTGCGGGCCGTCGAGTTTCTCCCTCAGCAGGTCGAATGCGATGTACTGGTTGTTTTGTTCGCTTCTGTATTTGTCCGGCAGGTACAGCTGTGCGGCGCACGGCGGCAGTATCACGTATGTTTCCGGTTTTCCGCATTCCTCGTACAGTTTGTTCGCCGCGTTCGCGTATTCGTTTATATTCCTCAGCGAAATCGAATACGCTTCGGCGAGCCTGTCTTTCATTATCAATAGCCCGTTTTCGACTTGCGGTTCATAGTCATCTTCTTCGGATGCGGCGTTTTGCGGCGGTTCCGCAATTGGATCCGCATCTTCATTGCTTTCGTTTTTTCCCGGATTTGCGCCCGCCAAAAACAATATATCATCCTCCTGCGCGAAACCTTCGAAATAGTAAAGCGAACTTATTTGCCTTGAAATGCTTATATATTGGCTTCTAAACGGAAAATGGTCGTTTACGTAAGATTCAAATTGACCCGAAAAATTTCCGGAAAGGTAATTTTCAACGGAAATTGCCGGAAAATTTGCCAGCATCCTGTTTTCTGACTGGGAAAATGTTTGCTTGTCAAAAAAGATAAAAAGCATTCCCTGTATATAAATCTGCAACAAAAAAACCGCCACGATTATTGCGGATATTTTATTTGTTTTCATCGTGCCTGCCCGTTTTCCTTTCAGAACTTAAAATATAAAAATGGATTATATTCCTGGCCGGTCAATAATGCGGTGCATATATAAACGCATATGCCATTAAATGACAAATTTGCGATTAAATCGATAATTTCGGGAATTTTTTCCTTGAACGCTTTCTTTATAAAAACGAGCGCGTTTTTGAAAAGCGGCGTGGAAGCCATCGCGGCGAACAAAAAGAATATGGCATTGTTTCCAATTGATTGGGCCAGCACAAAATCCTGCGGATCGAATTCGGGCACGAACATGAATTTCAAAGCTGTGGCAAGCTCGCCGAAATCCGTGAAATAGAACAGGCACCATCCGACAAGCACGATGAACAAAGCGTAAATCCTCGAAACGACGGGAGAAACGAAATGGATTTTTTTAAAAAAATCCAATATGAATACCTTTTCGAGAATCAACACGATTCCATAAAATACTCCCCACAGCGCGAAATTCCAAGAAGCGCCGTGCCATATTCCCGTAAGCAGCCAAACGACCGCTATATTCCTGATTTGCAGGCGTTTGTTGCCCCCGAGGGGGATATACACATAATCCTTGAAAAAACTGCTCAAAGACATATGCCACCTGCGCCAAAAATTTGTAATTGAAGAAGCTGTGTACGGATAATCAAAATTTTCCCTGTAATCGAACCCCAACATTTTGCCGAGGCCTATCGCCATATCGGAATATCCCGAAAAATCAAAATATATTTGGATGGCAAACATGATCACGCCGTACCATACGCTCGCAGTCGAAGGCGCGCTTTTGCTGAAATTCAAAAATTGGTCGGCTATTTCCCCCGCATGGTTGGCTATGATTATTTTTTTGCTCAAACCTATCACGAAACGGGTGATCCCGATTTTGAATTTTTCGAAATTATGCTCCCTGTGCGCCAATTGCCCCGCAACATCGACGTATCTCAATATAGGACCGGCGATAAGTTGCGGGAACAAAGAAACAAAAAGCAAAAAGTCCATAAAAGAACGATTTACTTCCGCTTTTTCCCTATACACGTCGATCGTATACGACAATGTTTGGAATGTATAAAAAGATATGCCTATGGGCAAAGATATATTGGGCACGGGCAAATCCAAGGGACTAATTGCATTCAGGGTTTCTACAAGCAGCCCCGAATATTTGAAAACCAAAAGAAACCCAATATTTACGGCCAGCGATGAAATCATGGCATATTTGGCATATTTGGAATTTCTGTATTTGCCGATTATTTTTCCCATGTAAAAATCGGTGACGGAACTTATCACAAGAAGAACGACCCAAACGGGTTCTCCCCACGAGTAAAAAAACAAAGACAAAACAGTCAAGGCGATGTTTTTTGATTTTAACGAGGGCATCGCGTAATATATCAATAAAGCCAGAGGCAAAAATAAATATAAAAAGTTGAGACTTGAAAAAACCATAAATTCCTCTTTCATTACAGTTTCATCGCTGCTTTTTTATTTTACCACAGTATTGCGAGATAGTCAATATAATGCAAAAAAATAAAAAAAATTCACAATTTGTTTTTATTCGTTTTTTTCAAAAAAACTCTTGACATAACGCAAAAAATATCGTATATTAAATACATCGGAAAAATGATTTAAAAGGGCGCAATTATGCATATGGACACAATGCTTTTCATAATAGGGGCGGCGGGAGCCGGCCTTTCCGCCGTGGCTTTCATATATCTTTTCAGTTCGGCAAAAAAAAATAAAAAAATCAAGCAAAACGAAAGCGATTTGGACGAAATGGAAAATATGGAAAAAATAGGCGAGAAATTCGTTTCGACTGATTTAAACGAACCAAAATCCGCATTTTCTGAAAACGCGGTTTCCACCGAATACATACCTTGCGGCGATGAGGCGGAACCGAAAAACGCTTTTTCCCCGGAAACTCTCGAAGGATTGTATGTTATCGAAGAAACGATCTATTCCGGCCCGATGAGCAAGGTATTTTTGGGCCGCAGCTTGAAATTGAACAACAAATGCATAATCAAATTTGTCACCCATGAAATAGGGAATGTTTCGTATGAACACGAAAAGCTCAAAAACCTTTACCATACGGGTTTGCCGAAAATAATAGACATTTTGACCGACGAAAACGGGATTTATCTCGTGGAGAGCTACATAGAGGGAAAAAATCTCAGCGAAACGATAAAAGAAGCGGCAAACTCAAAAAAATCGTTTGCCCCGCAACTCGTATTGGATTGGGCGATACAGCTCTGCGACGTGTATTCGTATCTGCACAATTTGCCAGATTCGCCCATATACCATTTGGATATAAAACCCGAAAACATAATGGTGACTCACGGCCGTCTTGTTCCCATCGATTTCGGAATATCGAAGCGCGTAAACGACAAATCGAAAATCATCGCCGCCGTTTCGCCGAAGTATGCCGCGCCCGAACAATTCGGGAAAACTCCGAACCCTAAATACAAAAAAATCATCGATCTGCGTTTTGGCCAATTGCCCGCAGAAGCCGCAAATTGGGAACCGGATGCGAGAACCGACATTTTCAGCATCGGAGCGGTGTTGTTCGAGCTGGCGACAGGCGAAATCCCCACTGTGCGCAACCTGCAAAAAGCAAAAGAAGCAGTTTCGGATGGTTTTGCCGAAACCATTTTGAAATGCATAAAAACAAACCCAAAAGAACGTTACCGGACAATAGACGAAATTTCGGCAGACCTGCAAAAATTGGGGAACGAAAAAATAAAAACGCAAAAAAGCGTCTTTTTGAGAAGGATTACGGCAGCGATGGCAGCGGCTTTTTTCATCTTGTCGGGAAGCAGTTTCGCTTACGGAGGATATGTATACAATCGGGAAGCGGTTTCGGTGATCGTCGCCATGCCGCAGCATATCACCATGAGTTTGCAACAGACAAGCGAGCTTAAAATAGAAAAACAAACGCCCGACGGAAAAACAACTGTTTTAAGCGCGAACGATTTCACATGGACAGGCACCGGCAACGTGGCGCAAATTGACGGAAACAGAATATTGGGACTAAATATAGGAGAAACCACGTTGCAAGGAAAGTACAGAAACAAATCCATAAGCCTGGCGGTGAACGTGGTCGAGGCTATGGATGGGGGAATCGATATTGTCCAACGCTACGAATTCGGGCATGAAGCCATACTTCTCGGAGGCACTTTGGAACGCGGGCATACCGACGGAAACCTCTTGGGCGAAGCGGAGTTCGTATCGCCGGAAAGCATAGACATAGCGCAAAACGGCACAATATATTTCGCGGATTCGGGTGTCTTGCGCAAAATCGAAAATAATACAGTCCAGAGCATAGAAATCGATCCGTTTTATATCGTCCCCCGGATTGTCCGATGCGACAAGGACGAATTGTACGTATCGACCGGCGAATGGGAAGATACAGAGGGGAATTATTTTTACGGAATCATGAAAATTTCCGGAGATGGAACCGCAGAAGAAATTTACGCGGCCGATGCGGCGTATACGGCGATTGAAGATTTCGGGTTTTCGCCCTCCGACAAAAACAAATTGTATTTTATCGAGCGCAGCGCAGGATTGGGAGAAGTATATCTCAAAATCATAGATTTGAACAACGCGGAAGAAATCTATTCGGCATGCAGGCTCCCGGAAGGAACACGCTCGTTTTGTTTCGGCGATGACGGCGAGATTTATTTTGCAAATCCCGAAAAAGGCTTCATACAATATTACAAAAACGGCGAATTGAAATTTTTTGCGGGTTCCGAAAAAAGAAGGGCGTTTGTCGACGGGGCGCTCCCGCTTTTCTATATGCCCCAAAAAGTAAAATACTCCGATGGAATGCTTTATGTTTGGGATTTCAACGTGCTGCGTATGATAAAAGTGGAAAACAATGCGGCGGTGGATTGCATAAGCATTGCCGGCGAAGCCTCTCCGGAATACGAAACGGAAAACATAGAAAGGGAATATGAAGCCCATTTGGCGATATTTCCCGAAGGATACTACACGGATTTCGCGGTATTGGATCATGGCATAATTTTGACAGACCCCAAGAGAGGGTTAATTTGGAAAATCAATTAGTTTGCGCGTATTTTTAAAATTTTTTTTTGCATTGTGAGTGAAATGAGAGCGGATGTGATTGAATTGAGACCGGCATGTGATATATTTTTGGTGAACAGCTAAAAATATAAATAAATAGAAAGGCCGGTGTCAAACATGAAAAAAATTTTCAAAGACGCGTTTTTGTTTGCGATGGGTTTCGCCATTATTTCGATTATGCTGGTTTTTTATTCCAATTCAGTTTTATCGATGGAAGGGGACATTATTGGGTCGTCATATGTGACTGATTTTGAAGGTTCATATGTGAGCGATATTTGTGGGTATTCCGATGATGACAGCTGCTTTATAACCGATGGAGACGGGTATTATATAATCATTTTCACGGAACCGCCCACCACAATTCCGCCCACGACGATCGCGCCTACTACAATTGCGCCCACTACAGTCGCGCCCACGACGGTTCCGCCCACTACAATCGCGCCTACTACGGAGCCTACCACCACTACGGAAGCCCCCACGGTTCCGTCGGTGATTTGGTCGCCCCCCGAAACAAAAACAAATGGGGAAACCGAAGAAATCGCGGAAGAAATTGATTTGCCTCCGGCGCTCCCCCTCGAAAACGTTTGGGATTATGTAGCCGAAATGACCCCCGACCAAAAATCTTCGCCGCACGAAGTGGATATGGCGATCCTTTTTGCGGAAAACGAAATCGCAAAGTGCGCCGCAATGGAAATAACGGGCGATGAATTCATATTGACCAAATTTTTGCTGGAAGATTTGCAAGAACAAGCCAAATTATTGAAGGAATTTGCCGAAAGCATATTTTTGGAAGCGGATATCGAACCTATGCGGGAAATAAGGACTGCCGTGACTTACAAAAGCGCAAAATCCGACAGACTTTCGATAAAGCTCAAACCATCGATTGCGGCGGCGGCTCCGGAAAATATAATAATCCAAACACCTGATTATTCGATATGCATTCCAAATTGCGTCATATTGACGGACATCCGGGCAAACGAACTAATCATAACGACCGAAAAAATCACATCGGGAAAATCGGGAAGCCCGGCAATTCATACATTTGCATACCCATCGCCTTCATCGGGGTCGACCATGCTCGCAAATGCAAAATTTGTCGCATCTTCGCAAAATGAAGTCCAATATAAAGTCACCCTCAGCCAGGACTTGACGGAAAATATAAAATATTCATTTGACCCGGCTCCCGGCGATGTGAATTATCAAGCGGTATTTTGTTCCGACGGGACTCCGATCGGAGGCAAATACAACCCTCAAACCAAAAAAATCGACACTCGCATCAGGTACAGCGATATCTACACAGTGAAAGAAAACAAAAAAGATTTCGGAGACATATTGAAAAAATCGGATCAAATGCAGGAAGCAATAAGAATGCTCGCTTCGAAAGGCATAATTAACGGCACAAGCCAGCACACTTTTGAACCCGACGGCGAGATCACCAGGGCGGAAATAACCGCGATGATAGTTCGCACGCTCGTTTCGAGATTCGACGAAAACACAGACGGAAAATTCACAGACGTAAAAAGGAACAAATGGTATTTCGGGGCGATAGGCACGGCAAAAGTCTACGGCATCATAAACGGGATGAGCGCGACGATATTCGCCCCCGACTTGCAAATAAAAAAAGAACAGATAATAGCTATAGCCGCGCGGACGCTTCGAAGCGAAATGAAATACAAAACGCCGGCCGACATAGACAAATATTTGAAAAAATTCACCGATAAAAACGCATTGCCGGATTGGGGAATCGAAGATTTTGCTTTAGCTTCGATGGCGGATTTGATAGTGCCGCGCACAGACGGCAAATTCAATCCGGGCGCCACGATGACAAGGGGCGAAGCGGCTATGGTTCTGTATCGACTGTTCATGAAAATTTGGTAAATTTGCCAAATCCAAAAATCAAATCAATAGCCGATCGTTCCCAAACTGTCATCGTCACTGATCCAGTCTGCGACGTTTTGGAAGTGGTAGCCGTCTTTTGAATCCCTGTAAAAAATTTGCGCTATTCCGGCGTTTATTATCAATTTTTTGCACATCTGGCAACTGTCCACGGGGCTAATTATTGAATTGTCGGAAGGGGACACGCAGGCTTCATACATCACAGCCCCGAGCATCTGTTCCCTCGAAGCGGAGATTATGGCGTTCGCTTCGGCATGGACAGAACGACAGAGCTCGTATCTTTCGCCCCTGGGTATGTTCATGTCTTCCCTTATGCAGCTCCCCATGTCGCAGCAATTTTTCCTGCCTCGCGGGGAGCCGCAATACCCCGTGGCGATTATGACGTCGTTTTTCACTATTATCGCCCCGTATTTTTTTCTCAGGCAAGTGCTCCTCGAAGCCACCGTTTCGGCGATGTCGAGATGGTAATTTATTTTGCTTATTCTTTCCATAAATTGTCGTTTTCCTCTCCCGCGTTCGTTACGAGTTTAAAAGGGAAGCTGCAAACTCCTTCAAAAACTCTTTGAAATCTTCTCCGAATTCGGGATTTTTCACCCCTTCTATCACATTCGCCCGCAAAAACCCGAGTTTCGAACCCATGTCGTGGCGTTCCCCCGAAAACACTTTGGCGATCATTTTGGCGCGGGCATTTTCGGGAACCGAAGTCACCAGAGTTCTCATGGAATCGGTGAGCTGGATTTCGTTTCCCGTTCCGGGTTTTTGATTCTCGAGGATGGCAAATATTTCCGGAGTAAGCAAGACCCTGCCCAAAATGGCATAACGCGAAAAAATTTCTTTTTCCGTTTTGGGTTTCTCGATCATGTCGTAAACATAAAATTCGGTATTGTCCGCGCAGTTTTCGACCGATTTTACCTTGAGCGAACAATAAATTTTCACCTTTTCGAGTTCGACTTCTTTGACGGCGGCCACGCAAACGCCCCCGCCGTTCTTTTCGTATACATCCACCAATTCTTTGCAGGCGGGAACCGCTCCGATGATTATGTCGTCGCCGTAGATGACCAAAAAATCATCTTCGCCCACAAAAGATTTCGCGCACAACACGGCGTGTCCGAGCCCTTTCGGTTCTTTTTGGCGGATATAGTGGATATTTGCCAAATTCGGGATTTCCTTTATTGTTTCAAGCGTTTTTTTGCTTCTTTCGTCGCTTTTGCGCTCGAGCAGCGATTCGTATTCGGGCGAATAGTCGAAATAATTTTCAATAATTTCTTTTCCCCTGTTGGTTATTATCAATATGTCGGTGACGCCCGAAGCCACCGCTTCTTCTATGTTGTACTGCATTGCGGGCTTTTCGGCGATTGGCAGCATCTCCTTTGGAACCGATTTCGCGATTGGCAGCATCCTGGTGCCCAGCCCCGCGGCGAGTATCACCGCTTTGGTTATTTTTTTCTTCCGCATAAAAATTCCTCCGCATTTATTCGTATTTATCCGCCATTATTCAAGGTTGTCAATTTTTCTATTGAAACGCCTGTGTAAAACGTCTTCAAAATCGCTTGATGGGCAATTCCCGCTTCGGCCATGTCCTGCATCCCCCACTGGCTCAAACCCACGCCGTGGCCCCAGCCTTTTCCGTCGAATATGAAATCGTTCCCGCTCGCATAAGCCTGTATTGCATATTTGCCGCCGGAAGCCAGCACGTTCAGATTCCCGTCGCCGGAAATGGATTTCGTAAGCCCGTTTGCAGTTATCATATACGTTTTCCCAAGTTCTATGTCCTGCTGCAGCGCTTTTTGGCTTGATGGCATCAAGTTGCTTTTAAATTTAAACGATTTGTATATGTCCATGTTCGCGCTATTGGCATACCTGGTAAACGTGCTTCTTATCGTGTCCGAATTGGTTATTTGGACCGTGTTGCCGTTGACATCGGTAACGCTCACGCTTTTTGCGTAATTTGAATTAGGGGAACGCTGGGTTATGGCGATTTTTGCTATGTTTGAATTTAGCTTGCCTGCAAATCTCGATGCCTGCGGGCTTGCGCCGGTCAAATATTCGTAAAGCTCTTTCGGCGAAACGCTGTTGGTCCAGAGCGAATTGGACCTTCCCGGCGTGGCGTATTTTTCAAGGGGTACCGGGACGCTTGCCAAATAGGGGTATCTCAGATCTCCGCCCCAAGCGTCGTTGTGGTTTTCCGTGACCCCGCCGCTTGAAGAATGGTACACCGCTTGTATGATTTTGTTTTCATAAGTCATGACCATATCTTTTGTGGCATCCACGGCTGCGTTTGTTTGGTCATTTGCCCTGTTCGAACCCAAATAAAGTTGGCAGTGCGCGGAATTGCAAAGCATAAACCCGCTTGCCGAATGCTTGTTCGAAGAAGCTATGGCATATGTCCTCACCGCGATGGAAAAGGCTTTCATCGCTTCTTCATGCCAAACCGGCGATATTTCATAGGGAAGCACGCCTTTTATGTAGTCATCGAGGGAAATGAGGCATATCACTTCCACTCCGGCGTTTTTTATGCGGTATATCAAGGCGCCCGCATATACGTTTCCTGCAGGAGAAACGGTGTAAGCCGTATTGTTGGAGGACAATTCGCCGATTTGGCTCCCATAGGCTAAATTTGTCGAATTCGCGGCGGATGCGGCGAAATTGTTGTCGCCGTCCTCGTATTGGAACAAAATCAAATCTGTTTCAGGATTGATGACCACAGCGGTTTTATTTGAGTCCGCCGCCACTTTGAGCGAAATTGCGGAATTTTTGGAACTTTGGGAAATTTGCGAATTCGCCGCTTCCAAGGACGAAAAATTGCCGAAACGCACCGATATCGCGCCGTTTATATATGCGGGAAACGGGTTTGGAAATGCGTTCGCGGAGAGCCCGTCGATGAAATTGAAAGCTTCGGAAAAATTCGGAAACTTTTTTTCGAATTCGATGTTGTATTTGCCGATTTTTATGTTGCTGTTTGCCGCATAATACCCGCCGACGGAATTTTTGGCCAAATTCGCTATATGCACCACCGTTATTTTGGCGTTTTTTGCATAGAAGAAAACATCGAAAACCGAAGTGGGGGAATCTTTGACGCTCCCGAAATAAAATCCGTTTTCTGCGGAACTTTGGAAACTTTCGACTATTCCGCTGTCATAGATCAAGCCAATGCGCATATTCGGGTTTGAAGCGTAGCTTTCGGCGCTGACCACCCCAACCGGAGATAAAATCGAAAAACACGCCAAAACAAAAACAAAAAACTTAATATATTTCATAATCGCCTCGAACCATCACATATGCGATAACCGAAGTTACCGAAATTCCCCTGCCGTCATTTCTCGGAATCAGCAGGGAGTGGTTTATGGGCAAACTTTTTCCGTTGAGGAGTTCTTCTCCGGTGGTCAAATCGGCTATTCCCTGCGTCTGGAAATTCGATATGACCACGGCGCCGCTTCCGGGGCGCAGCACGAGCTCAAGCGAACCTTCCTTGACCCGAAGCTTCTGCCCTTTTGTCAATTCCAGCGTAACATAGGAAGACGAAGCTCCGTCAGACATTATGTATGTGTTCTGTATCGGCGTCGGTGAAGGCGAGTTTGTGGCCGCTCCCGGATTGAAATCTTTCAATTTTTCGGCAACTGTTTGGGCGGCTTTTTGTTCGGCGGCTTTTAAAATTGATTCTTCAATTTGAGGCTTGAATACTTTGTTTATATAACTCAAAGTCACGAGCGGGTCGTCCGCCGAACCGGCGGCGGCGTTTGATTCCGCCCCGCTCACCGGAATCGACGGGCCCAAAAATATCGGCAGCGCCAAAACGAGGGATAAAGCGAGCGACAAGGCAAACAATTTTGATTTTGGCATTTTATATCATCCTTCCTTTTTCAATTCATATTGAAACACGCATTAAATAGCTCCCGCGAAAACAAGCATAAGCAAAACGAAAGTAGCTGAGAAAAATAAAGAAGCCAATATAACCCCGATGTTTATTTTTCCTGTTTTTGCGGCGTTTTCATCGGAAACGGACACAAAACGCAATTTGCGCAACGCGGTTGACAGCGGTTTGTATATGAGCATTGCAATAGAGGCATTTAATCCGCCTTTGAGCAGGTTGAAAGGCAAAAACACCGGGATCAGCATTCCCGCCACTATTTCGCGCGGATATCCGGTAAATATGGGCGTGAGCAGGTAATTATACGCCATCATTACAAAAACCATCGAAACCACGCCAATCAGAAGCCCGACGACCGCTCCGGGCAGCGTCTTTTTTTTAGGGCCGTACTTATAAACAAAAGCGGCCACGCAAGCAAACGAACAAGTCGAAACCACATTCATCAACAGGCCGATAATTCCGGTTCCGCTCACCGTGACCATTTCAACCAAAGAAACAATTGCGGACATGGCGGCGGCGGCGATCGGCCCGTATAGAAATCCCCCGATTAAGATGATCACATCTTTGGAGTCATACTGCAATGGCGGGAACGGCACCAATGGCGGCAACATCTTCGAGAGGAGCATAGCCAAAAAAGCGACCGCTCCGAGAGTGGCGATTGTCGCCAGTTTTTTTATATCGATTCCTTGTTTCACGATAATTAATTTCCTTTTTATTTTATAATTGTCTGCATAGATTATATCATATTTTTTATCAAAAGTCAATGACAAACAAAAAAAAACAAAAAACAAGGCCTGAAATATATTCAGCCTCTGTTTTTTGTCGTTTATATTTCCATTATTTTGTTGTTTGTGGATTTACCGCATCCCAAAGCCTCGAAAACATTATGATGCACATTTCGCGGGTGCAGGGTTGTTTCGGATTGAAATTTTCGCCGTCGCCCACCATGATGCCTTTTTCCGTCATCACTTTTACGGCTTCCAGGGCCCAATCAGATATTTTTCCGGTATCCTTGTAATCCAAATCAAATAAATCGTCCGTTTCATCTTCGGGTGCTTCTTCTTCGTTTTCCTCGTTTTCCTCTATCGCTTCTTCTTCGGGCTCGTCATTTTCCTCTTCTTCGGGCAAATCCCCGGCAGGCTCTTTTTCCGGCTCCGGCGGCAGCACATCCAACATGACGCGGTGCATTAGCGTGGCAGCCTGTTCGCGCGTCAGCAGCGCATCGGGCGAAAACAGCCCGTCGCCGGTTCCTTTGACTACTCCGAGCGCACTGACCAACATAACGTCAATATCGTAAGAATCGGAAAATTGCCCGACAGCGAGTTCGCGTTCCACTACGAGCTCGTCCACCTTTTTATTGTAATATTGTTCCAAAAAATTTGCGGCTGCCAGCGTGAATTGATAGCGCGTGGCATTTTCCTTGTATCCGATTTGGAGGTTTGCGGTTGCAAATTTATCGGCAGATTTCAAAATATCGACAGCCCAGTCCGAAGGTTTGGGCAATGGAACGCAAATCATGTTGAATGTCTTGAAATATTGGTACGGAACGCTTCCGATTTCACAAAAGATTTTTGTGTCCTTGGGGGTATAGGAAAATACGTTGCTTCCGATCAGCTGGATAGTCGACGGCAACACGAGATCTGTCAGATTCGGGCACCATCCGAAAGCAAAATCGTTAAGAAGTATCGCGCCTTCGCCAATAATGACGGTACTCAGCATGGAGCATTCGGCAAAAGCATATTGCCCGATGGCCGCGCCTCCCAAACGCACCGTTTTCAACGATGAACAGCCGTAAAAAGAACGATCATGAACCAGCGAAGCATTTGGAAAATATATGTCGCGAAGGCCAACGCAATATTCAAAAGCGGATTCGTTCACCCTTTCCACATTCTGCGTTCCTGTTATTCCCGCCAAACCAACGGCGTATGAAAAAGCGCCGCCGGAAATAATCGTCGTTTTTTCGCGCAATGTATATGCGCCGATTTTGCCCTGCGGATAAGCGACTAACGTTTTTTCGTCTTTGGAATAGAGCACTCCGTCAAAAGCGGAAAAATTTTTATTTTCTTCCGATACGGTATAATTTTTTAGATTGAAACAGGACGAAAAAGCGGCGGTTCCAATAGAAGCCAAATTGGACGGAATATTTATTTCCGTGAATTGAATGCACATCGAAAAAGCCCGCGAACCGATGCTCGTGAGGTTCGCGCCGAATTTTAAGTTCGAAAGGGAATAGCAATTTGAAAATGCTCCGGTGCCGATCGTCTTGACGCTGTCGGGGAGATTTGCAGCCGATAAATATTGGCAATCCTTGAAAGCGTAAGATCCGATTTCAGTGACCCCGTTGTTGATTTTTATGCTCCTCAAATTCGAACATTCGTTGAATGCGAAATCGCCTATCCTCGTGACGTAAATCGGCAAAGTGACATTGCTGACGAAAGAATTTTTGGAAAAAGCATAATCCCCAATAGCCGTGACCGTCTCCGGCACGTTTACCACTCCGTTTCTCCCATTATACCTGACCAATACGCCATTTTTGATTTCAAAGTCGGAATCGGCGGCGCCCGCATATATGGGAAAGGCCGCAATGATCAAAACAACAGCTGTTATTATAGCTAAATTTCGTTTCATCATACAAAATTTTTCCTCGTTTACTGTAAGAAGGCGGTTATCCATAAATTTGTACGGATAACCGCCATCTATATTGCTTTTTCAGTTTATTCGCAGAGCCTCAAACTTCATTATTTCCTCAAGGAAACATAGTTTTGCCAAGGTTGATATTCGCCGAAGCCCGGGATATTCAAACGCTCGATCCTTATTCTGGGAGCGTCAAAATCTCCGACATTGGGGCCTACGCCAGGAACTTCGCTGCCCAAGAGAGCTTGGTTCAAAGACCAGCCTTGCAGATAATTGCCGATGGGGTTGAGGTTAGGCCATGCTATCCACCAGTTGTACGAATCGAACGTCACTGTGGGATCAACCAATTCCCAGCCTTTCAGCTCTTGGTTGTAAACCCATATCTGATGGGTCACAGCATCGATGGAAGGAACGCTGTTTCCAAATACCACTTGCGCAGCCATGAGCGGGTCGAGTCCGCCTATGTCTGTTTCGCTGTAGTCGCGGAGATAAGCCCATGTGCCATACCTGATTTGCGGCCAATGCCTGTCGTAGTAATATTTTATCGGCACTGTGATGTGCAGCGGGGAACCAGCGTTGGTCCACGGCTCATAATGGCTTGTCCAGCCATTGAAGCTGACGAATCCGCGATAATACGCGAAAATATTGTTGCTTTCGACCAAGGGGACGTTTTCGTCCTGGGTGATGTTCAGAAGATCCAGATTCCTGAACCAATCCGCATTTTCGTTCCTGATGGCATTCGGGGTGGTCCAAAGTTCAAAAACGTCGCGCATGCCGCTCGGAGGAGGATTGGAATTCGGCGAAGGAATGGTGCGGAGGTTGTACTGCCATTCTACCGGTATCAAGGTCTGCACAGGCCATGCTATCGGATCCAGGTCGGGTTCGGCGATGAGCCTGTTTTGATTTAATATTATTTCCTGCGTAGCCTCATGGTACCACCAGCTGTACAGTTTGAGTCCGCCGTAAGCGAGGTCGTTGAGGGTGTCGCCGCGCCTGACATAGTGCGTCACCGTGATCACGTCGTAGATCTTCAACCTGACGCCGTTTTCGAGTTGGATGTTCAAAGTGGTCGTTTTGTTGCGGAGTTCAAGGTCTTTGAAATAATCCCAGTTGTTTTCCACGATGAGATCGACGGTCGTTCCGTATTGTTTCGCTATGTCGGGCAAGGTGTCTCCGCGGACGACCCAGTGGTATATCGTGTAAACAGTCCACTGATCCGGGGGGATGTTCCATGCGGCTCCATAATAAAGAGTAGGCCAAGTATCGAAAAGTCCGTCAGTCTCGTAGGCCAAGGTCGGGAGACTAAGTGCGAGGATCATGAAAAGCGCTATAAACAGAGATAAAATTTTTGCGTTTTTCTTCATTTGGGAAACCTCCTGTTTTTTAAATGTTATTTCTTATGTAAAAGAAGCCGTTATCGCTCCTTCAAACACCGATGGGAATATTATATACTATGTTTTCGAAAATGTCAATAGGAAAATGAAAAATTTTTTATATTTTTTTAAAATTTTATGAATATCGCCAAAATATGCCCATTGCGCCGCCAAAAACCGTCGAAAAACTTTTTAATTCCTTATTGCTGCCGATTGCGGGATATGTTTATGACGCCTTCGGGGAGGTATTTCAAGTGCTTGTCTTCCAACGATTTTCCCGTTCCGATGGCGACACAAGATATGGGGTCTTCCGCCACCCAAGCGTTTATGCCGGTGATGTTCGCCATGAGCGTGTCAAACCCGTAAACCAAACTCCCGCCCCCCGTCATCACTATTCCGTTCGTGGAAATGTCGCCCACAAGCTCCGGAGGGGTGTTCTCGAGCACCACGCGGACGATTTCAGTTATGCTCTGCACGGGTTCCTGCATGGCTTCTTCGATTTCTGTCGAATTTATTTGCTGCACTTTGGGCAGCCCTTCGATGGTGCACCTGCCCTTTACGGACATTATCTTCATTTCTTCCCTAGGCCAAACGCAACCGATCCTCATTTTTATATCCTCGGCGGTGCGCTCGCCGATTACCAAATTGTATTTCCGTTTTATGAACTTTATTATCGCCTCGTCGAATTTGTCCCCCGCGACTTTTATGGATTTGGAAGTTACGACCGCCCCCAAAGAAATGACCGCCACATCGGTGGTGCCGCCTCCTATGTCGATGACCATGTTCCCATTTGGCCTCATGATGTCGATCCCCGCGCCGATCGCCGCTGCGAGCGGTTCTTCGATCAGGTACGTCTTTTTCGCGCCGGCCTGCGTGGCCGCGTCGACCACCGCCCTTTCCTCCACTTCGGTTATCCCGCTTGGCACGCACACCATCACGCGGGGTTTGAAAACCAGCGTGCTGCAGGCGCGCCGGATAAAATGTTGGATCATTTTGCGGGTGACGTCATATTGGTTTATGACGCCTTCCCTAAGCGGGCGTATGGCCATTATGTTCGTGGGGGTGCGCCCGAGCATCAGCTGCGCCTCACGCCCCACTTTCAGGATTTTGTTCGTGTTTTTGTCCATGGCGACCACGGAAGGCTCCCTGAACAAGATGCCTTTCCCTTTTACATAGACGAGCACCGAAGCCGTCCCGAGGTCTATTCCTATATCTTTTCCCATATGATCAATCCTCTCCCGAACCAATTCGGCGGAATTTATTTTTCACGACAAAACGGAGGCCGCGCAGAGCGCGTAAACGTTATCCGCTCCCATGTTTTTCATGATTTTGGCGCATTCGGACAATGTCGAGCCTGTAGTCACCACGTCGTCGACTATCAGTATGTTTTTGTCTTTGAGATTTCCGCCCGGTTTTGCGGTGAATTTGTTTTTCACGTTTTGGCGGCGCTGGGTTTTGTTCAACGTTTTTTGTTCGGTTTCGTATGATTTCGAGGCCTTCAGCACCGATATGTACGGTATTCCCGAATATTTGGATATGAGTTTGGCGAGTGCGGCCGCCTGGTTATAGCCGTAGAATTTCACGGAGTTTTTCATCCTCGGGGCATTCGTGACGATATCGATGCCCGTTTTGGCCGCTTCGCCCGTTTGCAGCGCGCCGTACATGGCTTTGGCAAAAAATTCATTTATATGGCGCAAATTCGCCCGTTTCATTTTATATATCGCCCGCTTCAATGTTTCGCCGGAATAAAAATAAGCGAAAAAAACTTCCGATATGCCTTCAACTTTTTTGCATCGGCACAAATGCGGCGGATTTTTGCAAATCATGCAATCGTAAGCGGCCGATTCTTCGATGATTTTCCTGCAATCCCCGCACACTATGCCACCGCCGTCCGCCTTTTCCGAAATTTTTTGGCAGCATGCGCATTTGACCGGAAATATTGTATCAAGAAATTTTCTTATGAAATTTTCATCTTTCATATTTATTTATTTCAACCGCCGCGCATATTGGAATATTTGTCCTCCGCCAATATGTCGGAAAGGCCGGAATATCTCACCGCGTGCTGGTTGTTTTCCACCATGTATTCTATGCTGGCGGGTTCGCCGATCAATATGACCATTTTTTGCGCCCTGGTCACTGCGGTGTACAAAAGGTTTCTGGTGTGCAGCCTGGGGACTTCCCTCGATATGGGCAGTATGACGACCGGGTATTCGCTGCCCTGCGATTTGTGGATGGTTATCGCGAAAGCGTGGGTGATTTCGTCGAGCGCCGTAAAATCATATTCGACCGTTTTTTCGTCGTCGAACTCTATTGTCACGAGTTCGTTGTAATTGTCTATCGTCGTTATCGCGCCTATGTCCCCGTTGTATATCCCGATGCCGGACGAGCCGTCCTTTTGCGTCCATTCGATCGCGTAGTTGTTTCGTATCTGCATCACCTTGTCCTGCTCGCGGAAACAGGTCGAAATGCCCTTTTTTTCGTTTTTTCCGAATTCGGCGGGGTTGAGCTCGCTTTGGAGCAGGGCGTTGAGGCTGCCCGTTCCCGTCACCCCTTTTTTGGAAGGGGTCATCACCTGTATTTTTTCCGCGATTTCCTCGCCGTATGTGGCGGGGAGCCGGTTTTTGCACAAATCTACGACGGTTTTGGCTATCGATTCCGGGCTGGAACGCTCGATGAAGAAAAAATCCTTGTCTTTTGAGTTCAAAATCGGCATCACGCCCGAATTTATGTTGTGCGCGTTGGTGACTATGAGGCTTTCGCCGGATTGCCTGAATATCGTGTTCAAACGGATTGTGGAAAATATGTTGCTGCGGATGATGTCGTGCAGCACGTTTCCGGGCCCCACTGAGGGAAGCTGGTCGGAATCGCCGATGAATATGAGCTTCGTGCCGGAATGTATCGCTTTCAGCAGCGATTTCAAAAGAAAAATGTCCACCATCGAGGTTTCGTCTATTATTATCACGTCGAAGTCCAACGGGTCTTCTTCGTTTTTGTTGAATGTGGGTTCTTTGTCGTCCTCATAACCCATTTCGAGCATCCGGTGTATCGTCTTCGCGTCCATGCCGGTCGCCTGGGTCATGCGTTTTGCCGCCCTGCCCGTAGGCGCGGCGAGCGCCATCTTTTTTTGCATTTGCGAAAAAACGCCGATGAGAGCTTTTATTATCGTAGTTTTTCCCGTCCCGGGTCCGCCGGTGAGCACGAAAACGCCGCTTTTTAGCGCGCATAAAACCGCTTCTGTCTGCTCTTCGGTGTATTTGATGTGCTCGCTTTGCTCGATTGAGGAAAGGCGGAGCTTCACTTCCTGTTCGTCGGTTTTGGCGTATTTTCCGAAAGCGTCGAGTTCTATCAGCTTTTGCGAACAATATTTTTCGGCGCTGTATGCCAAAATTTCGTATACGGCATTTTTTTTGCGTATCTGTTTTGTGACAAACTTGCGTTGCGCCACCAATTTTTCAAGTGATTCTTCCACGGTTTTGGGGTCCAGTTTCAAAAGCGAGGCCGCCGACGCGATCAAATTTTCATAGGGTACGAACAAGTGGCCGTTTTTGTTGGCGTTGTAGGAAAGGGTGTATTTGAGCCCCGCGCAGATCCGTTCAACGGAATCCTTTTGCTGGCCTAGCGAGCCCGCGAGTTTGTCCGCATCTTCGAAATTTACCCCATAAACAGAATCGCAGAGCGCATATGGGTTTTCTTTTATCGTTTCGATCGCCCCGGGGCCGTACTGTTTGAATATCCGCACTGAAGTGGGCACATTGAAAAAACCCGAACAAAACGATATGACCTGCCTTTGGCCGAACTGGTTTTTGAAATCCCGGGATATTTCCTCCGCTTTTGCCGGGGTTATGCCTTTCACGTCGGCGAGCCACTCCGGGTGGTTTTCCATCACTTCGAAAGTGTCTTCCCCGAATTGATCGACGATCCGCTTGGCGGTGACTTTGCCGATATTGCGCACTACCCCCGAAGAAAGGTATTTTATCATCGATTTTTTCGAAGAGGGAAGTTTTTTTTCGTAATATTCGGCTTTGAACTGTCTGCCGAAAGACGGGTGCATAGTCCATTTCCCGACCGCCGAAATGCTCTCGCCTTCGGATAGGAACGGCATGACCCCGTTGACCACGGCAAGTTCCTCGTCTGTCTCGATTTCGCATACCGCGTAGCCGTTTTCTTCGTTTTGGAATATGATTCTGCCCACTATGCCCTCAATGGTGATATAATCCTCTTTTTCGGGGTTCAAAACATTCGCGGCGTCAAAGTCGCCCAAAAAAAACACTTCCTAATCAATAGTTATTTCACGTTTTTGTTCTGGCTCAATATTTGCGGGGCGATGAGTTTTTTGATTTCGTTCAGGATGTCTTCGGTATTTATTTTTTTGAGCTTCGCTTCTTGCTTCAATATGATTCTGTGGGCGATCGCCGGGGTGTACATGAACAGAATGTCCTCGGGGATTATGTAGTCCCTTTTTTCTAAAAACGCCCGGGCCTGGGAGAGCCTCATCAGCGAAAGCGAAGCCCTGGGCGAAGCTCCGAGGGTGATATATTGGTGGTTCCTGGTTTTCGCCACGAGCTCGACTATGTATTCATACAGCGTCTCGTCTATGTGTATGTTTTTGATTATGTTTTGCGCCTTGATGATGTCGCTCGCGCTTATCGCCGTCTTTATTTTTTCCATGGGGTTCTCGGTTTTCCTGTCGGAAATTATCTTTATCTCGTTTGCCTTGTTGGGATATCCGATGGATATGCGCATGATGAACCTGTCCAGCTGAGCTTCGGGCAGCGGGTGCGTTCCCACGAAACCTATGGGGTTCTGCGTGGCGATGACCATGAAAGGGGTTGGGACGCTGTGCGTCTTGCCGTCCACTGTTATCGTTCCTTCCTCCATGACTTCGAGCAGGCTCGATTGGGTTTTGGGCGAAGTCCTGTTGATTTCGTCTGCCAAGAGGATGTTGCAAAGCGCAAGGCCCTCTTTGTATTCCAGCTCGTTGGTGTTCTTGTTGTAAATGGAAAAACCGGTTATATCCGAGGGCATGACGTCGGGGGTGAATTGGGCCCTCTTATATTTCAAGCCGATGATTTTCGCCAAGGCCGATGCGAGCGTGGTTTTCCCGACCCCGGGCACGTCCTCGATTAACACGTGCCCTTGGGACAAAAGCGAAATTATGGTCATTTCTATGACTTCTTTTTTGCCCAATATGATGTTTTGCGTCTGCTCTATGATTTTCAAAACATTTGCGTGCGATTCCAAAAATTCTTGTTGGCCGATCGCTTTCGACACATTAGATATACCAGATACATTCGAGTTAATATCCGCCACCTCCAAAAATATGCAAAAATAATGTATGTTATTATTATACCGCATAAATCGCAAAAGTCAAGTGAAAAACTGTAAAAATTCACACTTTTTTTGCAGTCCACCTGCCTTGCGCGAATCTGTGCTGCGCGAAAATGAACCGGATGAGCTGGTCTACTATGAGCGAGAGCCAAGCTCCCGCGACGCCAAAACCCATCGGGTAGCAAAAAATCCAAGTGAAAATCGGGCGTATGAAAGTTATGCTGACAAAGGAAACCATGGCCACGAATTTCGTGTCCCCGGCTCCCCGCAGCGAACCGTTCAGCACCACCTGCGACAGCTGGAAAGGCGAAGATACCGCGATCAGCACGATTATGAGGGCCCCCATTTCCAGAACCGCTTGGGTTTTTGTGAATATCCCCACGAAAAAGTAGCGCCCGAACATGAAAACGAAAAACAATACTGCCGAAACCATCAGCGAAATCCGCTGAGCCGCTTTTCCGTAAATGATCGCCATGTCGGGCCGTTTGGCTCCGAGGCTCCTGCCCACGAGCGACGACGAGGCTATGCTGAGCCCGTCGCCGAAAGTGAATGATATATTTTGGATTTGCATGCATATGGTGTATGTGGCCATGGCGGGGACTGCCGGGGAATCAAGCCCAGCCACGAGGCGCGCATATGTGAAAAAGCCTATGCGCATGCAAATCTGCTCGACAAAAGCGGAGGAACTGACATTTATCACGCCCTTCAGCGTTTCGAGGCGCAGCTTCAAATCCGAAAATTTGAATTTCAGCTTCAGGAAACGGTCTTCTTTGGCTATGATCGTCAAGTTTGCGAGGCATATGGAAAACATCGCGAAATTGCCCAGAACGGTCGCGATCGCCGCTCCCCGGACCATGAGCCTCGGAAACCCGAAATTGCCGTTTATCAAAAAATAGTTGAAAACCAGATTCACTATGTTCGCCGTGATGTTGGTGTACATGGATATTCGCGTATTGCCCGAGCCGCGCTGCGCGGCGTTCATCACCATCCCCAGCGAGGAAAATACGAACCCTATCGAGGTTATCCGAAAATACTGCACGGAGAAATCGAGTATCCGCGTTCCCTCTTTCGCCCCGGCCAGAAGCATCAGCGGGTGCGCGAAAAAAAATCCCAAGGCGCCCATCACGATCACGATGAAAAAGCAAACGACAAGGCTCTGCATCAGCGTTTCGTTGGCTTTTTTTTTGTCTTCTTCGCCTTTGCGTCTCGCCACTACGGCCGTCACGCCGATATTAAGCGAAAAGATAGCCGCAAACAATATCATCCGGGGCTGCCCGGTTATCCCCACTCCGGCAATCGCGTCGTCGCCTAAGGTTCCGCCCAGAGCCCCGACCATCACCGTGTCAAAGAGTCCGACAAGCCCGACCAGAAAGGTTTCGAGCATCGAAGGCCAAGCGGTTTTGAGCGCGATCGAATACACTTCCTTTGAGGCCGGCAGCTTTTCGCCTGTATGCTGGTTCGGCTTGAGCATATTGCCGACCGAGAAAATGCGCCGCAATATAGCGTTCATTCAGTATTTCCCGTATTTTTCCACGGCGTCGCGCATCGCCTCGAAATTTTCGACTTTCGCATCGTCGACAAGCGCGCCGGTGTCGAACATGAATCCGCCGCCGCCCATGCATTCTCCAAAAAGCTTCCTTATGTATTCGTCGATTTCCTGCGGGGTTCCGTAGGAGAGCAGGTAATTGGGCATATTGCCCGCAATGCAGGCGATATCTTTTAGTTCTTTTTTTGCCCTGGCCATGTCGATCCATTCGAAATCATAGACTACTTTGCCAACAGGCACATCTTTCAGATAATCGAACCTGGTGTTGTATTCCCCTTCGCAGTAAATTATGGGCACGATGTTTTTTTCGGTCAAGGCGACGATATATCTTTGCAAGCTGGGCCAGTAAAACTTTTTGTACATGGCATCCGACATGAAACTGTCCACGCCTTTGTGCAGCCAGAACCAGACATATGGGCAATCGGAATTTTTGGCGCCTTCTATCGTGTCCTCGATTGCATAATCCGTGATTTTGTCGATGAGTGAAAGCAAGTTGTCCGGTTGGTCGTACAAATCCGTGAGTATCCCCTCAGTTCCCCGGAGCGAATCACCGAGCATGTCAAATGGCGCATAGGCGAAACCTCCGTATGCGAGCGGGATCCCGAATTTGTTTTTCATCTTGGAGCGGTAATCGCCGAGATAGCCAAACCATTTGTTTATTATTTTCGCCGCGTCCGCAGCCGCCTGCATGGAATTTATCACTTCGTCATCGAAAGCCGAAAAAGTGCCCAAAAAGCCAAACCACATCGCATTTCTCGTATACAGCTTGGAAAAGCCCTGCATCGCGGAAAAAGAGCGCGGGATCCACTTCGTGTTCATAAAATTGCTCATATCCCTGATTGCTTCGGGATATTCGTCGCTTTTCATGTACTCGTCTTCTATGTATTGATACATCACATTTTCTTCATCGACTCCGCGCCCGGGCCACCGAAACCAGTTTATGCCGATTTTTTCGAGAGCCGGAGCGGGGAAGATCATTATCGGGTCCCAACCCAAGTCGGGTTTGAAATCCGTGAAAAATTTGTCGAAGCAGCTTTCGGTTTTTTCGTAGTCGTACATGCATTCTTTTATCGTTTTGCCGCCGTAATACACCGGGAACGCTTCCATTACGGGGATAAAAGGCACTTTGTCCGGTTCCTTGAGCTTCACGCAATCGGCAACCCTGCCAATTCTTTTTTTATAATCGAGATCGATATCGCCCATTTCAAATCGCTCCTTTTCAATCTATTGATGTGTTGATGTGGACTTTGCGCGCGGGCGATTGCGGGGCTGTGCCCCTACACCGTTCACGTCCGCTTCACTATTTATTTTTGGCTTTTTATATATTCCCTGATTATATCGTTTATTTCCTTGTCCATTTCGTCGACGGCCCAGAACACGTATCGCCCCTCGACGATGATCTCGGATTTGTCCACTATATACCATTGCCTTTCGTAGTCGGGATTTATGTTGTAGTTGGAGAGTTCGTTGAGCTTGTTGGTTTTGTAGGTTTTCAGCTTGTTTTCGATTTCCTTCGCTTTTTCGGCATCGGCCGCCTCGATTAAAATCAGGACTTCCGCGTTTCCCACGTTGGCCACGTCGATTTTTTTTGCCGCGCTCATCCAGGTTGTTTCGTCGGGCGTTATCCCGCAATCGTTCCGGTATTGTTCGGAACGGTCGATGGCTTCGGAAAAATTTATCTTTTCTTCTATGAGCCCCGCCAAATGCTGCAAGTCCAAATCCGCCGCGCTTTCCACAGAACAGGAAACCAGTGCCGCCGCACAGAGCAAAACAGGCAAAAAGCGCGCAACGATTCTCAATTTCATGATTTTCATGATTTTTTGTCCCTCCGGTATTTTATTTATAATATTTTATGGGGTGATAGAGCATGTATTCCACGAGCCGCTCATAGGCCTGCGTAGTCAAATGCGTGTAGGAGTCGGATGAAAAATCTTCGGGCAGGCTGTTTTCTTCGGGGTTTCTTATGGCTGCCGCGTAATCGATGAAGTACACGCCGTTTGTTTCGGCGTAATCCAAAAGCAAATTGTTCGCTTCGGCTATGGGCCCGTTTTCCAGCGCACTCAGATTGTGCCCGTCCACGCAAGGGGTCACGGACATTATCGCGATGTTTTTTTCGGGGCTTTTAGCCCTTATCCTCTCGATTAGCGCGGAATAATAGGCCAAAAACTCTTCGGGGGTCTGCCAGACAAGGTCGTTTAGGCCAAGGCATATGAAGACGTTTTTTTGATTTTTTTGGGCTATTATATCTTCGGGCAAGGTTTTTTGGCCGTTTAATATTGGATGCACGGCCGAAATGTCGAGCAAAGCGTTGTATACCCCGTAATTTCCCAAAGCCACCACGTGTATATCCCTCAAAACGGCTTCGCCGCAAAACAGCAATTTTTCTCTGTACAAGTCAAAGCCCGTAGTCACCGAATCTCCGAGCAGCAAAATGTCCCCAAAATATCCGAAGGGTTCGGGGATCAATTCGCTCAGCGGGACCGCTTTTTGCTGAAGATTATAGCTGCGCCCTTCGGGGGGAGGTTCGATTTTGCGCATGGAAACCGGAATTTCCATCGCTTCGTCGAACATATTTCGCATAAAATCGGACATGGGGGCTTCGATATATCCGGGGGGATAGCCAAAAGGATCTTCGGTGGACAAAACAGGTTCCTCTTCGGTGGGCGGCCGATCCGGATTTTCCAAATCTCCGGAGGAAACACCCTGCGCGCGCAAATCCTCTTCCGGTTTTTCCGGGGAACCGAAAATTTTTTCCCTGTTTATGGCCACTGCGACCAAGGTGATGACAACCATGACGGCCACAGTCGCCAAATTTATAATCAAGCTGAGTCTTTTGTCGGAATTCATAAATTTTCTCTTGTTTTGTTATTTTTCGGAAAAATAGGCTTCATCCAAACTGTCGTACAAAATGTTTATCGTGTCGCGGATTTCAGACAGGCGCGATGCGTAGTCCCCTGAAATTTCCTCGTATTTTTGCAGCATGTCCGCATGGACTTTCTTGATGAATTCGTATTTCCCCTTGAATTCCTTCATATTTTTTTTGTTTTCCTCGATTACGGCGTCCCTTTTCACAGAAGCTCCGGCAACAGTCGATTCAGCTTCGAATTTGGCTTGATCCAAGATGTTTTCCGCATCGGCTTTTGCTTTGGCCGTGATTTCTTCGGCTGTTTTTTTTGCCGAATAAATGATTCCCCCGAGATCGGCGGTGATGCTTTCGTACATCTTCTGTTCGTCGGACAAAACGATCGGGCCTTCGGATTCTGAAGGTTTTGTTTTGAATTCGAGCATTTCGGCCTCGAGGGCGGCGATCTTTTCTTTGAGCCCGGCATTTATTGCCCCGAGTTCGCCGGCTTGTTTTTTGATTTCGACAAGCTCGGCAAGCTTGGATTCCGCTTCCTGCGATATGACGGATTTCGGCGCTATATCCGAAATATTTGCCGCGAAATCGAGATTTTTGCCCTTTGCGCTTTCGATTTCCAAAATCGAAATGAATTTTTTGATCAGGTTGAACAGATACATTTTTTCGGATTCCGCCCCGGCGAGCTGGAATGAAAGCTGGTTTACGGTTTCGGAATCTTCTTTTTGCGCGCCTGTGCGCAAGGAGGCCGCTTCTTTTTCCAAATCCACGCATTCTCGCTTCAGCGTTTCGATTTGGAGCTGCAAAACGCCTATTGTCCCGTCTTTTTCGCCCAATTCGCCCGTCAGTTTGCCGATCTCGCTTTTATAACCGTCTTCGATCTCAGACAGCTCGAAACGGTCGGCCGGTTCGGGCGCATAAGTGATGAGTTCTTCGTTTTTGGCTTTGATTTCGGCTGTCAGTTTTGCGATGTGCTCTTTGTACTTTTCCTCGTTTGCGGCATAGTCTTTGCTCAGCTTGGCTATATATTCGGCGACGTCGTCCTTGTTAAAGCCCCTGAAGCTCTCCCTGAAAAAATTGTTGTTTTCCGATACGTTCATACTTATGAAAGCCTCCCAGAATTTTTTATTTATATTAATTTTAATTGCATCCGCATTCACCGGCAAAGAAAAAACCTGCCGTACCTTATCTGTGAATAAACCCTCGAAAAGACATACATCACGATGGCGAGCTGGGTCGCGTACAAAATCTGGTCGCTGTTGGTCGAAAGTATCCAAAAAGACGACCATGCCAAATTCGGAAGCGACGAAGCGGAAACCACAATCATTGAAATGTAGGAATAGGTGAAAAACCTCGCGGTTTCCCGCCTCCCAACAAGAATCCTCGATTCCGAGACGAAATATGCCAAAATCGCCAAAAAACTCATGAGCTCATATATCCGAATGTGGGAATGCACATTCCTGCTCATGTCGAAAAAGCATTTGAATATATTCAAAAAGCACCACATTATCGGCATAAACGAAAATATGACGTGCGACGGGGCATATTTCGCGCCGTTTTTTGACCCTTCGGCCTCCGGGGGCGTTTCGCCCGCATCGAAATTCAAAGCGGCGGTCTTGAAAAAATACACGGCGCTTAAAATGGCGGCGAAAAAAATGAAAAAATCAAAGGGGAATTCCTTTATGTAATTGGCCAGCCAACCGAAAAAATCCGGATTTTTCTGGGTTTCGGCTTTGTTTGGCGGATTTAGCAGGGAATACGCCTGGAATATCGAATTGGCGATGAACAAAAATCCCGCCAGGAAAGAAGAAAACACTTGGGGTTGGGTGCCCTGTATGAGGCGCTCCGCGCTTTCCTTGTAATCGTGGCTTTCGCGTTTGCGCTTGTAGATGAAAAGCGAAAAAAAATATATCAAGATGACGCCTACGGCTATTATGTAATCTGCGGAAAAAACTAGCGAATTAGCTTTTTCGGTGTAATAATGCGCCTCTTCATGGATGTAAAACCTCGTGATAATCATTCGCGCCGCCGTGACAATTATCGCAAAGACGCTCGCCGAAAAAGCGAATATTTTGTTTTTTCGCTTCAGTTCATTGTGGACGGATATGTCAAGCATAAAATATATTCCCCTGTCACCTTAATATGAAATGCGGTTTGATTTTGGATATTTAATATTATACACACAAAAAAACCGAATAATAAGAAGAATTTGTAAACACATTTTGACGAATTTCAATTTCTCTGAAATAAAACCAAAAAAGCTTGCAAAAATATCGTTCGTGTGTTACAATACAGCCATGGAAAACAAACACGGAAAACAAATTGTTTTTTCAAAACGGGAGGTTTCAGTTTATGGTTGTAACATATCCTATACCCGAAGGGGAAGTCCCTTCGGAAGATTACGAAATTTCGGTGAACGGGCAAAAGGCGGAAGCATATCGATGCCGGGTGTCCGCCATTCCCTTCAACACGGTTTGGCCCGGTTATCAAAGGCCTCTCGGGCAAACCGAAATGGCATCTTTTCTATACTTCGACGTATCCGGCGGCGAATGCGAAGAAGCGGAAGTGGAAATTGTCGTGCGTCGCGGTTTCAAGGAGGCGACAATGCGCCCGCTGTCCAAAACCAAAGGAAGATATGAGGCAAATGGCAAAAAAGTGACCTTCAAAATCGGCGGCCCGGGCCATTACACCCTCGAAACCGACGGCTTCCACAATGCGCTCCACATCTTCATAAACCCCGTCAAAAATTACGGCGCCGACAAAACCGATCCCAAATTGATATATTTTGGCCCGGGCGTGCATAGGCCGGGCAAAATAGAGCTTAAATCAGGGAACACGCTTTTTATCGACGGCGGGGCGGTGGTCCACGCTTCGGTGGTTTCGGAAAATGCCTCGGGAATCCGGATAATCGGGCACGGAATACTCGACA
Source organism: Oscillospiraceae bacterium (assembly GCA_009782405.1). The sequence goes on along the minus strand of WRJC01000002.1, from coordinate 72,625 downwards.
ACAGCGAGTTTTTCCGCTCGAACGAAGAGACCGACGGCCAAAAAGGCAGCTGCGCGAAATTTTACGGCTGCTCGAACATAGAAGTGGACGGCGTCATATTCCGCGACTCCAGCGAATGGACGCTGACCACGTTTGGTTGCCAAAACATCAAGATAAATAACGCCAAGGCGATCGGGATGTGGAGGTACAACTCCGACGGTTTCGATTTGTGCAATAGCAAAAACGCGGTTATTTCCAACTGTTTTCTGCGCTGTTTCGACGACTGCATCGTTTTGAAGGGCTTTCCCGGAAAAAACAAAAAAGCCGAAAACGTGGAGAACATATATGTGGAAAAATGCGTGGTTTGGTGCGACTGGGGCAGGGGGCTCGAAATAGGCGCCGAAACCTGCGCCGACGAATTCCGCAATATCATATTCAAGGACTGCGACTTGATACACAACGCCCACATAGCCATGGACATACAGAACAGCGGCTATGCGCACGTGCATAAAGTCAGTTTCGAAAACATCAGGGTGGAGTATTCAAGGCACTGCGACGAGCCGATTTGCCAGAATTTCAAGGAAATGGAGTACGCGTCCAAAACGAAAACGCACAGCCCTTACTTGATGCTCGCGGAGCTGCATTCCTATTACCACGACATACTCGTCCCCGGCCATGCCCACGGAAAAAACAGCGACATCGAGTTTGACGGGATATACGTAACTTCCGATTCGGAGCTCCCAATCCCGGAATCGGTTTTCAGGGGCCTCGGCGAAAATAACGACACAAGCGGCATACGCATAAAAAACCTCTATTTCAACGGGGAAAAGTCAAAAAGCCTGCAAAGCGCGAACGTCAGGGTAGGGGACTATGCAAGCGACATACGGTTGGATGAATAGGAAAAGGGAGGAAAACTAAAATGGACAAATCGGCAAAAAAAATTTTGGCGGCCATATTGGCACTTTCGTTCGCCTTTGCCATGCTTGCTTCATGCGGCGGCGAAAAAACGGGCGAAAATGACGGCACGACCAAAGAAGCGGACAATCTTGCGGGAACGGAAGCCGAAAACGAAACTGCGGAAGAGCGCATTTACCCGGATTTGGAAGCAAGGGATTTCGGGGGCCACGATTTCACATTCGCTTCGCGGTTCGTGGACAACCAGGATTGGACGGAATGGAAAGAGCGGGATTTGTTCGCCGAAGAGCAAAACGGTATCGTGATAAACGACGCGGTATTTGTGAGAAACCGCAAGATAGAAGACAAATACAATGTGGCGATAAAAGAAATTTCGTTGTTGAGCACCGAATTTTCGTCAAAGGTCAACCAGGCGAACAAAGCGGGGGACGACATTTACGATGCGGTCATAACCGGGCTCATAGAATCCGCGAGCATGGCCCAGAGCGGAAGTTTTTTGGATCTCTTCGGCATACCGAACCTCGATTTGTCAAAGCCTTGGTGGAGCCAGGGAACCGTCCGCGATTTGTCGATCATGCACAAGCTGTTTTTCATCCAGGGGGATCTTTTGATTTTGGACAACGACGCTATGGAAGCGATGATATTCAACAAAACTTTGGTGAAGGAATACGAATTCGAAAACCCGTATGAATTGGTAAAAAACGGGGACTGGACATTTGAAAAACTGATCGAGATGAGCAAAAGCGCGTCAAAGGACTTGAACGGCGACGGCAAAATGTATATCCAGGACGATTTGTTCGGCTGCATAGCCCAAGCCGACACAAACTGCTCGTTTATCGTCGCGGGCGGCGACAAAATATGCGGCAAAGACGCAAACGATTATCCCATAATCACTTTCGGTTCCGACAAAAGCTACCGGATCATAGACGTGCTAAACGAATTCGCGCTCGATGAGGACAATTTCATAAACCTTCACAGATTCGTGGGGAAATTCCCCGTGTACGACGAACAGGTGATAATGATGGAAGAAAACAGGGCGTTGTTTTCCTGGATCCGGATGGTCATCGTCGAACGGCTCAGGGGCATGGAAACCGATTTCGGAATAATCCCGCTGCCCAAACTGGACAAGGCGCAGGAAAACTACATGACCAACAACAACCCGCATACGGGCTCTGGCCTGTCTATACCGGTCGTGGCTTCCGATGTTGAGCGCACCGGGATGATACTCGAGGATTTGTGCGCGGAGTCCAGATATACGCTGCAGCCCGCCTATTACGAGATAAACCTGCGCGGAAAATACGCGCGCGACGACGAAAGCCAGGAGATGCTCGACATCATATTGTCCAACGTGGCGCACGACATCGGAGTGGTGTACAATTTCGGGAATTTTGCGGGCACGATCCTTTGGTACGGCCAAGACAAAAAGACCACATACGCCTCGACTTTCGAAAAAATGCAGAGCGCAATGGAAAAGGCGATAGAAAAAACCATCGACGCATACGAAAAATTGGATTGAAGCAAAAATGGGGCGCAGACAGATAAAATGCCGCGGCGACGAAAGCCGTTTTGAAATATTGGCGGAATATATCTACAACCGCTTCGGCAACGGGATAAAATACATAGCGGATGCGGCCGGAGGGCAGGGGCTTTTATGCCGCATCCTCAACAAAAAATACAATTATGAAGCCGAAGTCATAGACCCGAGGGGATATGCGCTGAGGGGCGTGCCTTCGAAGATGGCCGAATATTCGCCCGAAATGGCAAAATTCTATGATTTGGTCGTGGGTCTTCACCCTGACGAGGCAACGAGGGCGGTGGCGGAAAGCGCGATATACCGCCCGATATTGCTCGTGCCCTGCTGCAACGAATGGGACAAAAGCCGCAAATTGGGTTCCCGCGAGCTGGTGCAGGCGATCGTCGATTATCTTGACAAAAAGGGCATAGCGAGCGAAACGGTCGTTTTTGGCTTCAAGGGGAAAAACGTCGGCATTGTCGCAGGGCTGAAATGAAAAAAAGCATAAGCTTTTAAAACATATGACCCGAACAGGAGGGCTATTTCGTGAATGACAAGTATATGCAAATGAAAAACATCAAGGCGAATATCGACTTTTCCGAAGAAATCGGCAATGTAGACTTCAAATCCCGCCACTTGTTGGGAATAGGCGGGATAAATCCTGCCCCCGTGCCAAAAAAAGCAATCGAAGGCACGGCGAGGCTCAAAGTTAAGCTCATACGCATATTCATACAGGAATTTTTCTTTGTCGAAAAGGACGGCGGCGAGCTTGATTTTTCCGCTCTTGACAAATATATGCGTTCAGTCAATGCGACAGGGGCGGATATAATGGCGTCGATATGCATAAAACCGAAATCGCTTTATCCCGTTGTGGACGAAACAATTTGGAAACCGAACGATATCGGCCGCTGGCAGCATATTATCGGGGAAATGGCGAAAAGATATTCGGTCGACAACAAATACGTAACCCATTGGGCAGTGGCAAACGAGATAAACATCGGGGAATGGGGCGGCTGCCCGTACAAAATAGAAAGCGCGGCGGACTATTTCGAATATTACAAAATGACGATAGATCCCATCTTGAAAGCATATCCAGAAGCCAAAGTCGGGGGTCCGTCATATGCCGGCTTAGACGATAAAATCTGCGGCTGGTTTGACGAGTTTATAGGCCTGTGCAAAAAAGAAAACATACGGCTCGATTTCATAAGCTGCAACAATTATTCGGATAATCCGGAGCATCATATAAAACCGGTTATGCGCATAAAAGAAACAGTCGATAAACACGACGGCGCAATCGAAATGTATATGACCGAGCTCAACGTGGGTTTGGGCGGCCTTTCAATCGAAGAAAGGGCTTATTCGCCCCAAAGGGCGGCGGGGCTCGGCGCGATACTTTGCGATTTTCACAGACAGGCAAAATTCGCGAACACTTTCCAATATCATCTCTACGACCAGTTCTGCGACCCCAATGATTTTAAGCCGTTCTATGCAAAAACACGGTATATGGCTGAGCATTGGAACGATTCGGCGCACCGGCTGGGCTTGTTTGACGAATACGGCAAGCCGCGCCCGCAGTATTTTCTATATGACATGCTGTATGCGATGGCGGAAAGGGAAGTATGCGCCAAAACTGAAGAAGATTGCAAAAACCTCAGGATAATCGCATCGCGAAACGACAGATGCAACACGATTTTCCTGACAAATTACAACCCGGAATCAACCGAAGAATTGACTATGTCGTTCAGATTCAAAAATGCCCGAGAGGGAATCGCGAACATGAGGGTTTGCCGCATCGACGAAGACATGATGTGGGACGACGAATCGTTTGAGCTTTTTTCCGCCGAAAACAGGACGGTATATATTCATGAAGACTTCCATTTTGATGTATATGTCCCCTCAGACAGCGTCGTCATGATAATTTTTAATTATGGCGCATAATCCGGGCTTCTAAATCCGATATTTTTTCGCCCTCAAAGCAGCGGCGAAATTTCCGGATTGCCGCCAAAACGCAGCACGTTTACCATGAATATGTTGAGCTTGTTTATGATGTTGGGGGGCAGCAGGTTCCCATCCACTTCCACTGAAAGGGTGGGGTAACCATGTTCCCTGGCCCAAGGGGTGTAAATGCCTTCGATGACGCGCCCGATAAGGCAGGCAAAAGGGCTTATGTTCACCACTCCGGAATATCCCGCATCCATGGCGGCGGCGGCCGAACCGGAGGAAACGGCTATTTCGGAATTGAGTTCCAAATTCACGAAATGCTTTTGGGTATATTCCATGATTTCGCGCATATCGTGGGGCGTTTCGGGAATCAGCCCCGTAGGGCCCAAAATCGAAAGCGTCTTTTTTTCCACCGAATGTTTCCACCATTTTTCAACGCCCAATTTTTTGAGTTCCAGCCAGGGTTTGGAAAATATGCGATTTCCGGCTTTTTTTAGGCCGAGAAGTTTTTTTTGCGCATATTCCCTGACAAAATCCAAATAATGGATCCATTCGGAAATGCCCGCCACTTTGACCACGATTCCCTGCGCGCTCATCAAGTCCGTGAGCTCGCCCACCGCGAAATCGTCGCGGCGCACGTAAATTTCCCCGATCACGAGCACTTTCGGGCAATCGGAGACCTTCTTTTTAAGCGGTATCTTTTTTAGGTTTGCGGCCAAAATTTCCAATTGTTTCCAGATGTGTTTTGGCCTATGCTCCACGTCGTCCATCAGCGCCCTCCAGGATTTTTCATATGCGGCAAGCGCTTTTGCCGGTTCTTCGGCTACTGTTTTAAGCGAGTTTTGGACGTCTTTCAAATAATCCGACAGCACCAGGCCTTTCCACATTTCCTTGGTGAAATCCGAGCCAAGCTCGCCGTAGGAATTGTCCGCGGACAATATGAAAACCACCACGTTTTCAAGGCGCAAATCGCGAAACAGATTTTCGTAGTAGACATAGTATTGCCCGGTTCTGCAGGGGCCGGTGGTGATGGGGACAAAAAGCAGGTAAAGCTCGTCCTTGCGATATTTATCGCTCCAGATAAATTCCAAGGCGCTGCCAAGCACGAGGTGGCTGGGCACGCATTCCTTTCCCGAGGCGTGGGCGCGGGCCAGCTGCACGGTTTTGCCCGTGGCCACGGGCAGCGCCTCTGCGCGCACCCCTTGGCCGCGCAGCGCGGCTCCGATGTATTCGGTCGAAATGGCACCCATGTTGGAAAGCAGCACCCTGACCCGCTTATTGTTTCTTATCTGCACTTTTTCTCCGGTTATGGCATTGTCCACGCGAAGTTCGAATTTATTTTTTTTGGTTTTTTCGCTCACGAAGCGCCAGCCGTTGTCGAAGCGCCCTTTTTCCAGATCTTCTTTTTTGTTTTTGTAGCCCTCGATGATATCGAGGAAAGCCTCCACTCTGGTGTCCACTCCGGCATCCGCCGAATGGGAATCGAGTTCCAGCGCCAAAAAAGGCTTTTGCCCCATGATCCATTTGATATAGTGCAAGATGAACGAATCGGGGGCGCACGAAAAATTGGTGATGTAAGCCAAATACAGGTTATTTTCTTTTTTTATCGAATTTGCGGCTTTCAGATCTTGCTGTCCGTAATACCAGTACATATTGGGAAATATTTTTTCATCTTCAAAAGGCAGCATGTCAAACGGGATTACGGAGCAGCCCCGCGTGGTGAACTTTTTGGGTATTCCCATGTTCGCTTCCGGCGCGAAAGCGTTGTACGGCCTGCCCAAAAGCGCGATCACCGGCCGATTTGCTTTCCGGGCCTCTTCGAGCGCGATTGCGCCCGCGTTTTTTATCGCCGCGAAATATTCGTTTTGCTTTTTCAAGCCTTTTTCAAAAGCCGAACGGATTTCTTTTTGGTCGAAACCGAGCTTTTCTCCCAGTTCCAAAAAATATTCAAACGCTTTTTCGTCGCCGAACTTGAAACTGACTACCAAAGGGAGCCACTTTTCTTTTTGGATTTCGGGAAATGCTTTTTCTATATAATAAGGCAGGCTTTGGGTTATCGGGCAAAAATTGGCGTGCACTTCGTTTTCATAACTCGGCATGTCCCGGAAATGCGGCAGCAGCACATAGTCCGCGCCTTTTTCAAGGCAATCCTGCACCGCCCCGTGGGCGATCTCCGCAGGGAAGCAGTATGCGGATTCCGCCCGCGCCACGCCTTCCCGAACCACTTCCGATGACAAAAAGGTTTTCACCCCGAGCTCATGGAAAAACCAAGAGTACAGCGGATACAGCGTGTGCACCGATAGCGCTTTGGGTATGCCGACCAAATAGACGCGCCTCTTTTCCCCGTCTTCGAGAGGAGGCGCCCCGCAATCTTCAAAAAGGAGTTTTTGCCGTTTTTCCGCATAGTCAAAAACCTTCGTTTCGGCGACTTCTTTTCTCATGTTGGCATATTTGTTGCACCTGCCGCCGAACATATATTTGCGTTCGCCCACTTTCAATACTTGGATGGGGCAAAGATTTTCGCAGGATTTGCATGCAAATACCCTTTCATAGCCGATCACCCGGGCCAAAAGCGCGTCTATATCGACGGCGCCCTCTTCTAAAAGCCCTTCGGAATGCTTGCGTTTGGCGAGCAGCCCTGCGCCAAAACAACCCATCAATTCGGGGGACGGCGGCACGAGTATCTCTTTATCCAGCAACATCGCGAAAGCGAGGGGAACGGCGGGATTCTTGGCCACGCCTCCCTGCAAAAAAATCTTTTTGCCTATTGTGCGGTTGCCCACCACGCGGTTTAAATAATTTGCCACAATCGAGCAAACGATGCCCGCAGTTATATTTTCGCGGCTTGCGCCCTGCTGCACCGCTTTGCGTATGTCGCTGTTTATAAAGGCCGAGCAATGCTCGCCGAATTTTAAGGGCGCATCCGATAATAGTGCGATCGGCCCGATTTCCTCGGCGCTCTGGATGCAAAGATCCCCCGCCGCGCTTTCTTCCAAAAACGAACCCGTCCCCGCTGAGCAGGCTTCGTTCATGGCGTAATCGATGGGCACCCCGTTTTTGAGCAGCACATATTTGGCGTCTTGTCCGCCTATTTCAAAAATAGTCTCCACTTCGGGGTCAAAATACGCGGTCCCCGCAGAATGCGCGATGATCTCGTTGTACACGCCCCGAGTTTCCAAAAATACCCCTAAAATTTCGCGGCTGGAACCCGTGACGGACACAAGCCGTATTTCGATATTTTTGGATCCGGTGTCGGAAATGATTTTTTCCTGTATGATCCTAAGGCACTCCTTCAGCGCCTTTACCGGGTCGCCGTAAGTCCTGCCGTAATGGCTGGCTGCGATTTCTTCTGTTTCCATGTCCACAAGGCAGGCTTTGGTGGTTGTGGAGCCCCCGTCGACGCCCAGAATGTAGCGCGCCCCAAGGCGGACTTTTGTGCCGGGCTTTTCGAAAAATCGCGTTTTTGATTTATGGTCGCCGAGGGCGCCGAGCGAATCGAAACGGATTTCGCCTTTTTTTATGATTTTTTCCGCTTCGGGAAGCGGGCTGCCGAATTTCGGAGCGAGTGCGGCGGCGCCCAAAGCTTCGAACACGGGTGCCGATTCGGGCGTTGCAAATTCGATTTGCGGCGCTTTTTGTTTTATGAAACGCATTATGTGGCGGTTTTTGGTTATCCCTCCGGTCAAAATCACTTTTCCCGAGTTCACTTTTGCCCTCTTCAAAAAATCGATCACTTTTACGGCCATCACGTCGGAGAGCGAAAGCACGATATCCTCCCTCGTGGCCTCCCTTTTGTTAAGCCTGTGGGTGCAGTCGCTTTTCATGAACACGGAACAGCGCGTGGACAGCGCGTGGATTTTGGCGTCGTCGGGCACATTTTCCACTTCTTCGAGTTCCATGTGCATCCGGGCGAGTTGCTGTTTGAAAAATTCCCCGGTGCCCGAGGCGCACTTGTTCCCTGAAAAACTGTTCACGATTTTGCCTTTTTCAAGCACATATACGATCAAATCTTCCCCTCCCATGCTCACCACGGCGTCCGCTTCTATCGCCGAAGCCAAAAGCGCCGCTTCCACGCAGAGCGGTTCCGGAGTTCCCGAAATGTCGAACATGAAACGCCCTTCGTTTCCCGTGACCAGCGCAGGGATCCCCGTCGGGACATTTCCCTGTTCGAGAAGTTTTTTTGCTGTCGCCATGAAATCCCCTTCATGGGCGGCAGAGGCGCCCCATGCCAAAACCCCGTCTTCCGCAAGTACCATTTTTATGCTCGTAGAGCCAACATTAACCCCCAAGGACAACATATATAATATACCCTTTCTTTTCTGTGGCGAATTTCACATTGTTATTTTATATTCGTATTGTACCACAAATTATCGCTTTTTGCAATAATTTTGCGAAATAAAAAATTTTTGCGTTTGCTTCTTGACATTTGCGCAATTAAATGATAGTATTGATTTTGAAACAATTTCAATCAAAAGGAGCGGAAATTCTAAGGAGGGTTATTTTATGGAAAAAATCAACACTCGGGCCAAAAACTTGCCTAAAGGATTGCTCGTGGACGAAATAAAAAAGGCGAACGGGCAAAAACGGGAAGTTCTTTTGCGGCGCGACGAAAAATATGGGGCAAACAGGCCGAAAATCGGCAGCTATTTGGAAAACATAGCGCTGCCGGGCCTATTCGGCTTCGATATGAACGACTATCTATGCGACCCGGAGTTATCGATCGAAATCGATCTCCGCCACAAATTGTATTGGATAGACAATGCACATGACGACCATCTCGCAGATTTGAATTTGAATTCGGGTACTATGTACTTCGACATGACGCTTTTCGGCTTGAAAATCAAATATACATATGACGGGGTGCCGTATTTCGAACCTCACTTGCTTGAACGAAAACCGGATATTTCGCTTCTTTCGCCTTTTGATTTCGAAAAAACGGGCGAAATGCCGTTAGTCCACAATCGCTTCCAAAAAATGAAGGAAATTTCCAAGGAAAGCTATGGCGGCGAGATCGGCGTGCATTTGCCGGCTTCTTACAGAGGCCCGCTCGACGTGGCCGTGCAGCTCCGCGGATACGAAAATTTCATCGCGGATTGCGCGGAAACCCCGGATTTTGTTCACGAATTGTTTTCGCGAATCATCGCCTGGCGTCTTCGCTATAATCAGGAGCGCGCCGCTTTTTTGGGCGCGGATATGCCAAAACAAACGATGATCGCCGACGATTGGGTCAATATTCCCTTTATCACTCCTTCGATGTTTGATGAATTCATGGTTCCGGCATACAAAAAAATACAGGACAACGAAGGTCCTGCGGCAAACTGGCACACCTGCGGAATTTTCTTGCCGATATTGGAAAGCTTGATGAATGCGCTGCCCGAAATGAAAAACTTGGATCTCGGCGGGTATAATATGCCGGATTGCCTCGAAATACATAAACTTGCCCCGGCAGACATGCATTTTTCGCTTTCTTTTGTCAACGCTTTCACCGTGCTCGGCACGCCGGAAGAACACCGCAAAGTATTCGGGAAATTCGGGAAGATGATGGCCGACGGCAGGCGGTTTTCGCTCACGACTTCGGCAATCGAGCCGATACTTGGAAATACTGACGAAACGGTGATCAAAATGAACCGATTCATAGATTCCGCAAGGGAATATTTTGCGTCGATTTGAAAAGGGGAGGAATTAATAATGACAAAAAGGGAAACGGTTTTAAAGACAATCGCCCATGAACCGACCGAATATGTGCCTTACAGCTTCGACATGACCTCAAAAATATCGGAATCGGTTTACAAATGGCTTGCAGACAACGGAAGGCTCGCGGACGACGGTTTCATGGGTGATTATTTCCAATTTGTCGGAGCGGGGAATCCGGCGGGATTTATAGCCGAAAACGTGGGGGAAAACAGATACAGGAACGAATTTGGGTGCATATGGGACTGCGCCCCCGAAAGAAGGGAAATAGGCGACTTCGGCAATCTGTGCAAACCCGCGCTGGACTTACCGTCGCTGGACGGCTATATTTTTCCGGATGCCTATGCTCCCGGGAGATTTGACCATTTGGACGAAAAAAGCGTCACGGGAAAAGGGAAATATGTGGTGCTCGGCGTCACCGGCATTTTTGACATCTGCTGGTTTCTCCGCGGATTTGAAAACTTTTTGGGAGATATCGCCGATTTGGATAACGCTTTCGCGGAAAAAGCCCTCGATTTGAGCGCGGAATACGTGTGCGGCATCGTAAAATCCGCTCCGGCATTTGTGGACGGCGTCCGATTTGGCGAAGACTGGGGATTGCAAAAAGGATTGATGATGTCGCCGATTTTATGGCGCAGACTGCTAAAACCCCGCCTCAAAAAAATATATGATTCGGCCAAGAGCCGCGGATTTAACGTGCTCATACATACATGCGGCGACATATCGGATATCATACCCGACTTGATAGAAATCGGGGTGGAAGTATTAAACCCCGTGCAGCCCGAAGTGATGGACATAAAAAAAATAAAGGTCGAATATGGCAAGGATCTCGCTTTTTACGGCGGAATGGGCTGCCAGAGCACGCTGCCTTTCGGCACGGTGCAGGATGTAATCGACGAAGTGGCCGACAGGGTCAAAACCATGGGAAAAGGCGGCGGGTATATTTTCGGACCTGCGGGAGCCATACCGCGGGATGCCAAACTCGAAAATGTGTTCAAGTTGGTCGAACTTTGCATCGGCGGTTTGAAGTGAGGCGATTCTTTTTTTAAATGTCAATGGCGTTATTATACTTCATGGGCAACCCCGATTTGCATATGTGCGATATGTCGGACAGGCACAGGCATTTCGGGGCGGTTTTGCCGTCCGCATAGTTTTTGAACTCGAGTATGGTCACGCCCGAATGTGTCATGTCGAAACTCGACAAAAACAAATGCGGCGAAATGTCGAGCAGGTACGATAGCCAAAGCATCCCAAACCCCTGATGGCAAAATGCCGCCACGCGCTCTTCGTTTGGGCGAATTATGCTGTATGCGCCGCCATCGCGCATATAGCCCAAACTTTTGGTGAAATCGTCTGAACAATTTGCGATGCGCCTGTAGCCGTCTTCGGCGTTCACCCTTTTGAAATATTTCGATTCATGCCATTTGCCGCCCGCAATTATCGTTTCGTCGTATTTGATTTTCGTATTCTGCCTGTGGAAAGTCCATGTATGCCTGCCGGGTTCATCTTCTATTTCACAGGCGAAATCTTTCCAGGCCAGGTTTTCGCTCATCCAGTCTTCGATCCCATATTCAATCCCGAGCAATTCGCATATGGGCCGTGCCGTCATCTGCGCCCGCATATTCGGAGATGAATACACCCTGTCAAAACCGTTTGCCGCGAGCCTTTGAGCCAGCGCCTTTGCTTGCATGTGGCCGAGCTCAGTCAGGGAATCGGGGTTGTAAATGGGGTCTGCGTGCCGTATCACATATAATAGCATTGTTTTGTTTTCCCTTTCATTTTACAAATTGGCTGCCGTACATCTGCGCGTACAGCCCGTTTTTTGCGATCAATTCGCCATGCGAACCGCTTTCCTCGATTTTTCCGTCTTTTACGGTCATTATCACATCCGCGTCGCGTATGGTCGAAAGGCGGTGCGCTATGACAAAAGAAGTGCAGCCCGCAGCCAGCCGCAATAGCGCTTCCTGTATGTGCAGTTCTGTTCTCGTGTCAACGCTCGAAGTCGCTTCGTCCAATATCAGTATGGGAGCGCGGCAGAGCGCGGCTCTCGATATGGCGAGAAGTTGCCTTTGCCCCTGCGAAAGCGAGTCCATATCGCCCTTCACCATCGTGTTGTAGCCGTTTTTCAATCGCCTGATGAATATATCCGCATTGGCGGCTTTCGCCGCTTCCTCCACTTCCGAATCTGTGGCTTCGGGTCGGCCGTAACGGATATTGTCCGCGATTGTCCCGGTAAAAAGGCAAGTGTCCTGGAGCACGACGGAAAAAGCGCGCCTGAGGCTTTCCCTCTTGTAATTTTTTATGTCGATCCCATCTATGTAGACGACCCCATCGGTCGCATCGTAAAATCTGGTCAACAAATTCACGATGGTGGTTTTTCCCGCTCCGGTGGCGCCTACCAATGCGACTTTTTGGCCGGCATGTACTTCAAAGCTCACGCTTTTCAATACGTTTTTCCCCGGCACATATGCAAATGTCACGTTTTCAAAACGGACTTCGCCTTTTGGCGCACCGATATCCACCGCGTTTTTTGCGTCTCCGGGTTCTTCCGCTTCTTCCAATATTTCAAACACGCGCTCCGCTCCGGCTAAGGCGGACTGCAAAGCGTTGAACATCCCCGCTATGTTGTTTAAAGGAAAAGTGAATTGCCTCGAATACGCCGCAAAACTGCCTATTGCCCCGATGGAAAGCAAATTGTTTGCTGCAAGTAACCCGCCCGCCGACGCCACGCACACATAGCCCAAGTTCGTGATCACGTTCATAAACGGCATCAAAAAGCCAGACCATATATTTGCTTTTATGGAATAATCAAGCAGTTCTTTGTTTGTGGCGTCGAAATCGCCGATGATTTTTTTTTCCATGTTGAACGCCTTGATTATCTTCTGGCCAACCACCGCTTCCTCGATTTGCCCATTTAATATGCCGAGTTCCTTTTGCTGCCCTTTGAACATTTTTTTTGATTTGCCCGCCACGAATTTTGTCAGCAAAAAAACCAAAGGCACGGTGACAAGCGCCGCAAGAGTCATATAGAAGCTGAGCGCCAGCATCATGGCCAAAGACCCGGCCAAGGTTATCGCCGCGCTTGCAAGCTGCGTCGTGGATTGCGCGATCGTAACGCTTATATTGTCTATGTCGTTTGTCATGCGGCTCATGAGTTCCCCGTGGGTTTGCGCGTCGTGATATGTGAGTGGGAGATTTTGAAATTTGTCGAACAGATTTTTTCGCAATGAGCGCACTATTCTCTGCGAAACGGAATTCATGATAACCCCTTGCGCAGTGTTGAAAAGCCAGCTTGCGATATACAGCGAGGCTAAAATGGCGGCGATGGAATATGCCAAATTAAAATTTACCCCGTCTTCCAAAGCGTCTATCGCCTTTCCGATAAAATACGGCGCCAAAACGACGATGGAAGTATCCGCAATAAGCAAAAATATCACAAAAAAAATCGATTTCGCCTCTTTGAAATAGAATTTTAAAAGTTTCCCGAATGTCCCTTTTGCATCTTTGGCTTTTTCTCCCGGGGCGAACCTCGCCGCCGGGCCGCCGGGCGCCCCCGACCGCCCTATGGGCAAAGGCGCTGTTTCCGGGCGTTTTGTTTGATTTTGTCGATCCATATAACGTTCACCTCCCGATTTGCGACATGTATATGTCGCGGTAAACAGGGCAGTCTTCAAAAAGTTTCTCATGCGGGCCGAAACCGGCTTGGTTCCCGTTTTCCAAAACAAGAATTTTGTCGCAGGCCATTGCGGTGCTTATGCGTTGGGTGATGAACAGGCAAGTCATTTCATTTGAAAATCCGCGTATCGCGCGTTTGACTTTCGCTTCCGTCATCACGTCGAGCGCGCTCGTGCAGTCGTCCAAAATCAAAATTTCGGGTTTGCGTATCAGAGCCCTGGCGATCGATATTCGCTGTTTTTGCCCTCCGGAAAGATTTACGCCGTTCTGCCCGATTGCCGTGCCGTACCCTTCCGGCATCGCCGAAATGAAACCGTGCGCTTCGGAGGCCTTAGCGGCTTCTTCTATTTGGGCGTCTGTGGCTTCTTGGTTTCCCCACAATATGTTTTCTTTGATTGTTCCCGTGAAAAGCGAGGCGGTCTGCGGGACGATCGCGATTTGGCGTCGCAAAGCTTCTTCGGGGATGGTTTCGATCGGCGCGTTAAATATTGACAAATTGCCGCTGGAAGCACCGTAAAAACGCATGAGCAAAGCGGCCAAAGTGCTTTTCCCGGAACCTGTCGGCCCTATGACGCCGAGGGTTTCGCCTTTTTCGACGGCAAAACTCAAGCCCGAAAGAGCGGCTTGTCCCGTCGAGCCTTTGTATTTAAAACCCACATTGTCGAAAATGATTTGAGTTCGCGCCTTTTTCGCAATCGTTCCGGGAGGAAGCGCAGCATCGGTTTTGCCGGCGAGTCCCGAAAAATCCGTTTCAAAAACTTCCCGTATGCGTTCATTCGAGGATTTTACCCGGACAAACATATTGAGCACGTTGGATATCATGTTCAGGCTGTTTTGTATTTGCGTCATATATGTAACAAACGCTAAAATCTCGCCCACGCGCATATTGCCCAAATCCACCCAGCGCGCCCCGAAAAATATGACGGCGGCTATGCCGAAATTTGCGAAAAGCGCCATGAAAGGCGAAAATACCGCGAGTATTCTGTTCGCTTTTATGGCGCTGGCGGCAAGATTTCCGTTGGCTTCGGAAAAACGGTTTTCCTCCTCGTCGAAGCGCCGGAACGCCTTGACTAACCGTATTCCCGCGAGGTATTCGCGCATCGTGGTGTTCAACCTGTCGAGCGCCCGCTGGACTTTTGCGAATCTCGGATATGTCATTTTCATGCTCAGCCCGATGACAAATCCGACGCAGACGACGACCGGGGCGATAATTGGCATTGCGCGGTAATTCAGCGTGGCCGCCATGATGATCGCCCCGGCGCACATTATTGGCGCCTTGAAAAAAATGCGCATCATTCCGTTTATGAAGTTTTGCATTTGCGTTATGTCGTTTGTCATGCGCGTTACAAGCGAGCCGCTTTCAAAACGATCCATTTCGTCGACTGACAGGGATTGTATTTTCGCGAACATATCGTGGCGCAAATCCGCTCCGAATTTTTGCGATGCCGTGGAGGCCGATATGTTCCTGATTACGGCGAAAACCGCTCCCGCTCCGGCTATGGCGAGCATGAAAAGCCCCGTTTGGGCGACATAGCCCAAATCCTGTTTTGCCGCACCCTCGTCGATTAGGGTCGACATGAACTTGGGTTGCCAAAGGTCGCAAGCGGCTTCGCACGAAACGCAAAATACCGACAAAAAAAACAGCCATTTGTATTGTTTCCAATATTTTTTCAAATATCGCAAGCGCCTTTTCACCCCATTCCCTTTCGGTTCGAGAAAATTATATCACAAAAAGAAAAATGATGATAGCGCAGAATTGTTAATTTTTAGCTAAGAACTGCAATTTGTCCCGCCGTTTTGGTTTTAATCGCTTACAAGCGAATGGGCGGAAATTTTGCGTATTTTCCACGCTATGGACATCGAGGCAAAGTATGCAATCCCTAAGATAGCGGCGCATATGATTACAGTCTGATCCAACGGCACGGGCAAGCTTACTTTGACGATGCCCATTTGGCCCATCAGCGCGGCCATTATCGGGTTCAGGCCGAAGAAACCGATAACCGCCCCGAAAATCGCCCCGATGAAAATGGACGGAGCTATGTTCAAAGCGATTTGGTTCATCAGCCGAAAGGTGGTATAGCCCATCGCTTTTTGGATGCCCAATTCCCGTTTTCTTTGGAGGATATTGGTTTTTATGACCATGTACAGCGTCAAAACCACCACGAACGCCGTAATCGCCATGATTCCGGCGGCAACTGCGGCGAAAATGCCGCTAATTCCATCCATCGTCGTTTTGAGTTGATCCCGCGAATCCGTGACGCTGTCGAAAATATCGCCTTCCTCCGCTTGGACGCGTTCGAGAAATTCTTTGACGTCGATTCCTTCGCGGAAATACGCATTGTATCCCATGAATTTGTAATCGGGTTTGATTTCCCGAACTCCGTCCCCGGTTATGAATCCATTGAAGCCCCCGTTGTTTATATATTGCACAATCCCGCAAACGATATAGTTTTTTTCGTTTTCGCCGCATTTGGCCGTCACCGTGTCTCCGGTCTTTTTGCCTGTGACTTTTGATATGTTGGTTCCAAGCGCGATTTCGTTTTCATGCTTGGGATAGCGGCCTTCAAGCAGCATATTTCCTTCCAGCAATTGACAGTCTTCCACAGTGACGCTCAATATGCTCGTTTCATCCACCAAAAGCGTTACGGCGGTTTCATATCCGAAAGATTTGCGCACTTCGGGGCGCGCAAGAAGCCTTTCGTTGAACGCTTCGCCGTCTTCGCCGTTTTTCAGCATGAACCACGCATCGGGCATTTCGCCGAACAACGCGCGCGCAAAGCTTTCGCGCCCTTCGTTCATGTTGTAATTCACGGCAATGCCCATGACAGAAGCCATCGAAACTGCGGCTACGATGACGCAAATGGATGCGGCCTGCTTTTTTTTCTGCGAAAGCTGTTTTAAGGCCAGCAGAAAATCGAGCCCGCCCCGCGTTTTGTCAAGCGGGAACGCATTTTTTTTGAAGCTGTGGGTCGCAATTCCGCCGCGAAGCGCGATCAGCGGGTGCAATTTTCCGATCCGTTTTGCAGAGACATATGAGATGAGCGAAACCGCCGACAAAACTGACAAAATGGAGATCGCCGCCGCTGCAGGGTCGAATCCGGGCATCCAATCCAACGCGACCATCGGTTTCAATAAATTCACAATCGCCGGGATTGCAATCTGCGCGAAAATAAATCCCATGGCGCCGCCTAAGGCCGCAATAATTCCAAATTGTACCACAACGGATGAAATGATTTGAAAATTTTGGTAACCTACCGCTTTTTGCGTTCCGATATTTCCCATATTCTCTTCAATGCTGTTGAGGATGCGGAAACGTATGACAATCACGCAAACCGCGAGCAGAATGCCGGCGAAGGCGGTCATTACGATCGCGGCGATCATTGGAATCATTGTGCGCGACTGTTTCGCGCTGTCCAAAGACAAATCGTGCTGCAGCCCATCTATCGAAATTTCCTTGTTGTAATCGGCCTGAAAAAATACCGCGTCTTCCGCGTTTTCAAAACGAGCGGAAACAAATGCGAACCCCGCATCCGGAAACCGCTCCGAAAGCTCGCTGTATTTTTCGCCGGATACATAGAAACGGTATATATTGATCATCTGCGCGCCCATCATGAGTTCTTCCGAACAGCCCGCGACAACAAAATGCAAATGGGTTCCCGCCAATGTGACTTTGAAATCGTCGCCTATTTTAAATCCTCCGCCCAAAAACATGAAACCGGGAATATAGATCGCATCTTTTGAAAGAGGTTTGAAAGTGCCCATCAAAACAGGTTCGTCCATTTTTTGATTTTCGGCTTGCGCAAAAAAATACAAAGCGGCCGAAGTCCCCGTTTCGCTTATATAGTATTCGCCATACCCGCCGACGGCGTTTTGCATTTGGATTTCAACGACTCTCGGGTCGTTTTCGATATAGCGCAAATGTTTTTCAATGGGCAAAGAATTCGGATAAACCGCCGTATAGTGCGCCGATTTGTTTTGATTGGCGCGAATATCGAAAAAATTTCCCAATCCGAAAAGCAGCACTAGCCCGATATTTAAAAGCATCACCGCTATCAGGGCAAAAGCCAATAAGCCAACCGACTGGCTTTTATTTTTTCGCAGATTCGCAAAAGTGAGCATCAATATATTTTTCATTTTTACCACCCCATCACCGTCAAAAATTCGTTGAGTTTGTTTTGCCGCTCATTGTCTTTTGCCGTATATTTCCCTAAGAGGCATTCGCCGCGGATCACGCCGTCCTGCAGATACAAGATGCGGTTTCCCCGTTGCGCCGATTTTAAATCATGCGTGACCATTACGACGCTTTGGCCCTGTTCGTTGATTTCGACCAGCGCGTCGAGAACGGCTCTGCCGTTCGCGGAATTGAGCGCGCCGGTCGGCTCGTCCGCAAAAACGATTTTGGGATTGTTGACAAGCGCACGGGCGATGCCCGCCCTTTGCGCTTCGCCGCCGGAAACTTGAGCAGGGAATTTAAGCCAAATGGTTTCATCAAGATTGAGCCGCTTCAATAATTGTTTGGCCCGATTGGCGACGTTTTTGCGGTTTTTGTCGATTAATAGCCCGCAAGCCATTATATTGTCGAGTATGCTCATGTTGTCCAACAGATAAATCTGCTGAAATACGAACCCGCAGTTGTCGCGCCGGAAAACCGCCAGTTTGTCGTTGGATAACCTGCTTATCTCGCGGCCGGAGAAATTTATTTCTCCGAGAGTCGGTTTGTCCATGCCCGACAGCGCATAGAGCAACGTGGATTTGCCGGCTCCGGACGGTCCCATGATGACTGTAAAGTCCCCTTCGTAGATTTCCATGTCGAGATTTTTCAAGACATGCTGCAAAAGCCCTCCGCTCGAAAAGGTTTTGCATAATTTGGCTGTGGTCAAAATCGCGTTTTTCATATGTATGCACCCCGAAAAATAAAATAGGATTGATTGTATAATCTTATTTTACACTATCAATCCTTAATTGATCTTTGCCTGTTTCTTATTTGTTTCTTAAATCGCAAAATTTTTTTTCACGCGAGCCGAAGCGAAATCGTGACCGCAAAACCGCCGGGGCGGTTTTCGCAGCGCAAACTCCCCGACATCTGCTCTATCAAAAATTTTGAAATGTGGAGCCCCAGCCCGTAACCGCTTTTATCCCCGGCATTTTTCCCGCGATAGAATTTGTTGAATAAAAACGGCAGTTCTTCACCCGGCGCTCCCGGCCCGAAATCCATTATATCAATGACAAGATGCCTGTCTTCGAAAATCGCGTTGATTTCAATATCTGTGCCCGCGTATTTATACGAATTGGAGATTATATTGTCAAAAACCTGTTGCAACCGCGCAGGGTCGGCCAAAACAATGCACTGCGGAATGCAAAAAAGCCCGGCTTTCCCTTTGTAATCCGCGTTTTGGATTAACTGCGGAATTGCTGTGCTTTGAATTTCGGCGACCGTCACGCTCAGCTCCTGCAGTTCTTCAAGCGTTGCGTGGAATACATCGGTGACCAATAAATTTATCTGTTCCGTTTTTTCATTGATTCTTTCGAGCTGAATTTTTTCTTTTTCGTCCTTTGCTTTTAAAAGCATGAGTTCTGCCGCCGCTTTGATTGACGCGATCGGCGTTTTTATGTCATGGCTGAGCGAAGCCACAAGCTCTTTTTTGCTCCGGTCGGCGGCGCGTTCGTTTTCGCGCGCTTTTTTCAGCTCTTCGCGCATCAAGTCAAAACTTTCGGTAAATGCCCCGAATCTGCCGTGCATATCCATTTCCAGCGGCATATCCAGATTTCCCATAGCCACATCTTTCGCGAAACGCCGCAATTTTCGGAATGGCCTCAAGACGCTTCGTTCGCAGTATAAATAGAAAAATATTTCCGTGCCTGCAAATACGGCCATATACACGCACAAAAAAACCTGTAACGCAAAGTCTCTGCTTTTTTTTGCGGCATTCATGGTTTCGTATTCCCGCATTAATTTATTTGCTATCATATCCACCGTTTCAATTGAGTCGCCGCCCTGCATCGCGGTCATTACGGCGTCATTTAAAGCGACCATGTCGGGGATGGGCAAAATATCATTTTTATGCAACGCGAATGTTCCGGCTAATCCGAAACCCAAAGCGATAAAAACAAAAATCAAAATTTTTTTCATTTGTCAATCCCCTCCGAACACATAACCCGTTCCCCATATTGTCTTGATATGGCGCGGTTCGTTCGGGTTTTCTTCGATTTTTTCCCGTATGTGGCGTATATGCACATTCAGCGTGTTGTCGCCCGTGACCGAATCCTCCCATACTTTCTTGAAAATCTCGTTTTTTGTTATGACGCGGTTTTTATTTTTTGCAAGGTATGCTAGCAGTTTGTATTCCATCGCTTTGAGCGTTATTTTTTCCCCTTTTACATGGACGCTCATATTTTCAAAATCAATTTGAATGTTTTCGTGCTCAAAAACGGATCCGGCATTGACCTGATGACGTCTCAGCACTGCTTTGACTTTTGCCAGGAGGACTGAAAGCGAATACGGTTTTTGTATATAGTCGTCGCCCCCTATGTTGAGGGCAAGGAGCATATCGTCGTCGCTTGTCCTGGCGCTGATGAAAAGGATGGGTATGTCTGTCGTTTCCCGCAGCTTTTTGCATAGGTCAAACCCTGACGAGCCTCCCAAATTTATATCGAGCAAAATCAAACCGGCGATATTGTCGGCAAAAAATTCGATGCAGGATTTCGAATCGGCGACCCATTCGGTTTTTACCCCGAATGTATTGAAATATTCGCGGGTGCTTTCCGAAAGCAATTCCTCGTCGTCGACTATGAGGCAATCGTATTTCATGGATTTTTATCCTTTCTTCGCGTGTAGCGGCGGGAAAACCCGCCGCTCACGCATTTTTGCGCTTTTCAAATAAGCCAGATTGTGATCGCCGCATACATGGCGGCAAGCGCCAGCAAAAGCAAGGCGACGCCGATCTTTACGGGCAGGCGCGAATAGTTGAAGCCCAAATTGTTTCCGAACCTGTCCTCCACGATTATGGCGGGATCGTCCGGGTTGTGGTAAAACATCCCTATGGCCCAGTATTTGTCGTCACCCCGCCCGGAAACACCCTCAAAACCGGATTTGCCGGTATCGGGCTTTTCGGGGTTTTGGGCCAGGGCGGCCATATTTGCTTTTATCCTGCATCCGCCTTGCCCCGAGGCGATCGAAACGGCTATAAGCGGCACCATCGGGACGAACACCAAAACCATGATAATCCAAAATGGGAAATTTAAATCGGGGAATACAGTCAAAAATCCGGGTAAAATGATCGCGAGGACGATGCCAAGCGTCATAAATCCCATGCTGTTGCCCATGCGTCTGCGGTATATGCGGTGCTGCGCGAAGGATATTTCGGGATTTTGCGCGTCTATTTGAAGCTTTGCCCTGACGAACATGACATTGGCAAACCACATTATGGCCAGCATCGCGAAATTCAGCAGCGGCAGCGCCATTACGTTGATCAGATTTTTGTCGGACCATGCGTCGGGCTGCATGTTTATATCAAAATGCGTGGGCATAGGGTCGGGAAGCTCAGGATAGCGCGCGAGTATGATGACTGCGCCCGCAAAAATCAATATGGCCCCTGCCGCATACCATATCCAAGGCAAATCGGAGAGATTCCCCCTCGAATGGGAAGATTTTGTCTCTGCGAAAACAGATTCCGAAACCTTCCAGCCTTTCTGCTCTTTCAATTTTACGGCTCGCTTCCAATTTGGGACAAAAGCCGCCATTTGGACCGCGACGAACAAAAGCGGAAAATACATAGTGGCTGCCAGGGTCATTTCGGGAAATGCGATGAACTGCGCCACATTGAGCGCGAGTATGGCAATAGTCCCTGTCAAGCACGTTGCGATATATTTTTTGATCAAAATTTTCGCTTCTTCGCAACCATGCTCCTCCAAAGGTATTTTTACGCCGAACAGAAAAGATTTTCTCGTCAGAATCGGGACAATCGGCATAAAAGCCCCGATCAAAACCGTTACGGCGATATTTGTGACAAAACAAAATACATTCAATTCATTCATTTTTCATCCTCCTTTTGAACGTTTGTGGCATTCGGCGCACAGCGAAGCAAATTCGCCCGCATCCATGCCATGGCAGACAGCTTCTGCAGCAGCCAAAATAATCCGTTTCGAAAGCGCCGACAAAAACAATTCGCCGGCCGGAGCCGCTTGCGCCGCCATCGCCCCTTTGCGCCTGTCCATCGCGATGTAGCCCTCGTCGCAAAGCATGGAATAGGCTTTGTTGACCGTGTGGAAATTTATTCCGAGGTCTGCGGCAAGGTTGCGCACCGATGGCAGAGCTTCGCCCGGCACGAGTTTTTTTGCCGCCAAACCTAATACGATCTGGTCGCGGATCTGCTCGTATATCGGCGATGGGCTTTGTGTGTTGATTTCGATTATCAATTTTATCCCTCCCGTTAATTTAAATTTCAAGCGCACTTGTTATATATCTATTATAACACATATAACAAAAAATGTCAATAGGCAAAACGAAAAAAAATAAAATTTTTTTGCTTGTTTTTTGCTTGACATTGCAAGGCAATCTGTATATAATATTAATGATGACAAAAACAATAATAATAACGAGGAGAAATGAAAATGAAAAAATTTGTTTGTTCCGTATGCGGTTACGTCCACGAAGGCGCAGAAGCTCCGGAAAGTTGCCCCCAGTGCAAAGCTCCGGCCTCCAAATTCAACGAAAAACCCGAAACCGGGCTGGTTTTTGCCGACGAACACAAAATCGGCACGGCAAAAGAAGTAGATCCCGAAGTGCTTGAAGGGCTCCGCCAAAATTTCATGGGCGAATGCACGGAAGTGGGGATGTATCTCGCCATGAGCCGCCAAGCAGACAGGGAAGGGTACCCGGAAGTCGCCGAAGCCTACAAAAGAATCGCTTTCGAGGAGGCCGACCACGCCGCCAAATTTGCCGAACTGCTCGGCGAAGTAGTAGATGCCTCGACCAAAAAGAACCTTGAAATGCGGGTCATGGCGGAACATGGCGCGACGCAAGGCAAAAAGGACATCGCCACAAAGGCAAAACAGCTCAACCTCGATGCGATACACGATACCGTGCACGAAATGTGCAAAGACGAAGCGCGCCACGGAATGGCGTTTGCGGGTTTGCTCAAAAGATATTTTTAATCGCCGGTTTTCAAATTAGACCATGACAAAATCGCAGGGAACGGATTTTTTCGTTCCCTGCGCAAATCATGAACCAATATGAACAATGGAGGGAAAAAACATGCACATTTTTTCTACGTTGTTTGCCGCGCAGTCGGTGGACAAGGAACTGCGTTCCCAAGAAGGGCTGCAAGCGGCAGTCGAATGGTGCAAAGCTTCCGCTTTGCGCAAAGTGTACATCGAATCTTTCAGGGGAAATTTGTTTATAGAGCAGGAGTTGCTCGAATCGGTGCGCGACCGTTTCCTTGAAGAAGGATTTATCGTGCATGGTTGCGTCACCACCACAAAAATGCACAAGCTTTCAAACGGCTGGAGCGAAATCGCCTGTTATTCCCATGCGCCCAACCACGAGTTGATGGAATCCATTTTTCGCCGCACCGCCGCTGTTTTTGACGTTGTGATGATTGACGATTTCCTTTTTACCGACTGCACCTGCGAAGAATGCGAAAAAGCCCGCGGGGGGCGCAGCTTTGACGATTACCACAGCGACGTCATGGTCGATATGTGTCTTGACCGCATAATTCGGCCCGCGCGCGAAGTGAACCCGTCGTGCAAAATAATCATAAAATATCCGCAGTGGTATGAGGATTTCCAAAAACGCGGCTACGACGTGATACGCCAGACCCGCAATTTTGATTTGATCTGGGGCGGCACGGAGACCCGCGATCCCGACAATGAGCGTTGGGGCCGTTTCCCGCAGACCCATGCTTTCTATATGATGGCATGGGATATGAAACTCGACCCCGAAAAGTGCGGGGGAGGCTGGTTTGACCCCTATGGCACCACCCCCGCCACATATCTCGAGCAGGCCAGGCAGACGATACTCGGCGGCGCGAAGGAATCCATGCTGTTTTGTTACGGCTCGCTGTACAAAGGCGACGAAGGCATAAAAAATACCGCCGCCATCAGAAAGGAAATGCCGGGGCTCCACAAACTGGCTTATCTCGTATGCGGAAAAGAAATCAACGGCGTGTCCGTTCCGAAAATGCCCGGGCATGACACCGATAAAGAAAAATACCTTTCGAGTTTTTACGGCATGTTAGGAATACCGGTGGTCCCGGACATTTGCCTTGACCAAAATGCAAAATCCGCCATCCTCGGCTATCAGGCCATCGGCTTTCCGGATGCCTCGATATACGCGAAAAATGCCATAAAAGAAAAAAAAGCCATATGCTTCAGCGAAGGTTTTTTGGAATATATGGCGATGGATCACGAAAACGGCGCTTTTGTAATCCGCCCCGGGGAAGACAACTGGAGACTCGCCGAAATGCCTATGCCGGAACTTGAATCTTTTCGCGATATTCTTTTGAAGCCTCTGGGCATATCGTTTTCCGCCCCCGCAAAAGTCGCTTTGAACCTCTACGGCGACGATCTGGAAATTATACAAAATTTCAATGATTTCGCGGTGGAGGTGACCATAGATTTGAAAGGGCGCAATCCGAAAACCCGCAATGTGTCGCTGGTTCTCCCGGAAGAAGGCAAAATCAAGATGGTGCGGAACAAAACGGAATACAAAATAGAAATGCCGCCGAGGACGCTTTTGGCGCTGGATTGAACGAAAAAAGAAAGGATGCTGAAATGATGAAAGCAAAAAAAATAACTGCGGCATTTTTGGCGGTTGCGTTTTTGTGCTGCATGCTGTTTTCGTGCGCCGACAAAACTCCGCAGGATGCCATAGACAACAAAGCCGACGACGCGATTGCAAAAGAAGCCGATGAAAATTCAAAAAAAGATGAAAAGCAGATAAGCGACAGCCTTCCCGAAAACCTCGATTTCAAAGGGGCGGAATTTAGGGTGCTCCACCGCAACGGGAACAACGGATATTACGGGGACGGCGACGTTTTTGAAATCGAAATATTCGCGGAGGCCGAAAACGGGGATATTATAAACGATGCGATATACAAACGAAACAAAATCGTCGAAGACAGGCTCAACATAAAGATAAACCCCATCGGGATCATAGACGCCAGCTGGGACAAAGCATACGATTTTTTCAACTACATAAAAAACAGCGTTTCGGCGGGGGACGACGAATTTGACGTCGCCTTGGGGTATGCCGCATTGATGCCCAATTACGCCATGCAGGGCCTGTTCCTCAATGTGAACGATTTCCCGTATGTCGATTGCGAAAAGCCGTGGTGGAGCAGCAATTTCAAAACCGAAATGTCGATAGGAGGCAAATGCTACCTGCTTGAGGGCGACTATGCGCTTTCACTTCTCGCAAGGGCGATGTGCGTTTTCTACAACAAGGACTACGCCAAAAATTTGGGGATTGAAAACCTATACCAGACAGTTCTCAGTTCCGATTGGACTTTGGACAAAATAGGCGAAATATCGAAATCGGCGTTTGTGGACGTCAACGGCGACGGTAAAAAAGATTCAGGGGACCGATTCGGGACAACGATAACGGTAGGGACATACATAGACAATTTGTGGTTTGCTTTCGACCAGCCGGTGACGGTCATGGATTCCGGCGGTTATCCTGAGCTCGCGGCGAATACGGTGAAAATGGCGGACATGGTTTTGAAAACATATGAATTTTTGTATGAAAACGAAGGCGTGAACGCCCTTGTCGAAAATTTAGAAGAAGAAATGAATTGCTTGAACAACTTTTCATCGGGAAACATATTGTTTTGGCCGAATACGCTCTACAAAAACGTAATGCTCAGAGCCACCGAAACGGATTACGGGATATTGCCATACCCGAAATGGAACAAAGAACAGGAAAGATACATGACAGGGGCGCAGGACAATTTTTCCATAATGGCGATTCCCATAACATGCCAAAATACGGAACTTGCGGGAGCCGCCTTGGAGGCGCTCGCCGCTGAAAGCTACCGGAGCGTCACCCCCGCATATTATGAAATCGCCTTGAAAACCAAATATCTTCGGGACGACGAATCCGCAATGATGCTCGACATAATCAGGGATGGCCTTTCGTTCAATTTCGGGGCGTACCATACGGACAGCATAGGGGATCTCAGGCTGCAGTACCGATTCATCATGGGAAACAAAAAATCGGATTGGGTTTCCGTTTACGAAAAAAACGAAGCCAAGTATCAAAAAGGCCTGGAAAAAACAATCGAAAATTACATGAATTTGGATCATTGAAAAATGGGCGACGGAATGAAAACATACAGTTTTAACGTGAATTCTTTCGAAGTGAAAGCAAAATATCACGAACGGGACATAAGCGATATTTTCGTGCCGCTGATTTTGCGGCTCGACGAAATGCGGCAAAACGCCGGGCGCAGGATCGTCGTCTATTTGGCCGGGCCGTGCGGGGCCGGAAAGACGACGATGTCTCTTTTGCTGGAATCGCTGGCCCCCGCATATGCAAAAAGCGCCGCGCAAGCTGTGGGCATGGATGGTTTCCATTACAAAAGCGAATATCTGAAAAGCAATTACATAAAAAAAGACGGCGGCGAAATCTTGATGCAAAACGTGAAAGGCAGCGCGGAGACATATGACTTTGAAAAACTGCGCGAAAAAATAGCGGCTTTGAAAACCGGCGATGTATATTGGCCGGGCTATGACAGGCTCATGCACGATGTGGTGGAGGATGCCGTTTTTGTCTGCGGGCAGATTGTGATAATTGAAGGAAACTGGCTTCTTTTGGATGAGCCGCGATGGCGCGGGCTTATTCGGTTTTGCGATTATTCGATATTTATCGGCGCCGCAGAAAAAATTCTCATAAGACGGCTGACCGAGAGGAAAATAATGGGCGGAATGGGCGAGCGCGAGGCAATAGATTTTGTCATGCGCAGCGACGCCGAAAATATAGGGCGGATACTCGGCCGCAGGGCAAAATGCGATTTGGAATTGCAAATGGCCGAAAACGGCAGGTTCGCCGTAAAATAACCGAGATTATCTTGTCGGGGGGAATGATATGGCAAAATCGCTTGTCTTGGCTGAAAAGCCATCGGTGGCAAAAGAAATCGCGAAAGCGCTCGGTTGCCGCAAAAATGAGAACGGATTTATATCGGGGGAAAAATATATAGTCACCTGGGCGCTAGGGCATCTCGTGACCCTCGCAGATCCGGAAAGCTACGGAGAGCAGTACAAGGAATGGAGCCTCGAATCGCTTCCCATATTGCCCCAGAGAATGGAGCTTGTCGTGATCAAGGAAAGCGCCAAGCAATTCAAAACAGTAAAAGAGCTGCTGTTTCGCCCGGATGTGTCCGACTTGGTCATCGCCACCGATGCGGGTAGGGAAGGGGAACTCGTGGCGCGCTGGATTTTGATCAAATCGGGTTGCAAAAAGCCGGCAAAACGCTTGTGGATATCTTCCCAGACGGACAAAGCCATACGCGACGGATTTTCTTCCTTGAAACCTGCAGCCGATTATGACAACCTTTATCTTTCGGCAAAGGCCAGGGCCGAAGCGGATTGGATGGTGGGTTTCAACGTGACGCGCGCGCTTACTTGCAAGCACAACGCGCAGCTTTCGGCAGGGCGGGTGCAAACGCCCACCCTCGCCTTGATTTGCGAAAGGGAAAATGAAATAAAAAATTTCGCGCCGAAAGAATATTTTACTATACAGGCGAAATTTGACGGCTTTTCTGCATTATGGAAATCCAAGGATGGCCTGTCGAGAATTTTCGACAAAACGGCAGCCGAAAAAATCTTGTCCGAAACAGCCGGAAAATCGGCTATCGTGTCGGAAATGGCGAAGCAGTACAAGCAAAAACCGCCCCCCGCCGCATATGATTTGACGGAACTTCAGCGCGATGCGAACAAAAAATATGCATATTCGGCGAAGCAGACGCTCTTCGTCATGCAGTCGCTGTACGAATTCCATAAGATCGTCACATATCCGAGAACCGATTCGAGATACATAACCGAAGATATTGTAGCGACTTTGCCCGAACGGCTATCGGGCATCGCCGTGGGAAATTATGCGGCAGCGGCGAAAAATTTGCAAAAAAGCCGCCCGCTTTCGACGCGTTACCTCGTCAATGACAAATTGGTCACCGACCACCACGCCATAATCCCGACGGAAGAGCGCGTAAATTTGCTCGCGCTTTCGCCGGAAGAGCGCAATATTTTCGACTTGATCGTAAAACGTTTTCTGGCAGTCCTTTCGCCCCCGTTTGAATACGAAGAGACAAAACTCACCGTAAAAATCGGGCAAGAATATTTTTTCGCAAAAGGCAAAATCGTCAAAGCTGCGGGCTGGAAATCGATATATGACGGAACTGCAGCCGACGAAGAAGAAGAAAGCGGCGAAAACGAACCCGAACAAAACCTTCCGCCGATGAAACAAGACGACAGGCTGAATTTTAAATCATGCGAAATGGAAGCAAAAAAAACAACGCCTCCTCCGCGATACACGGAAGCTGCTTTGCTTTCCGCAATGGAAAATCCTTCAGGGCAGGTTGAAAACAAAGCTTTGCGCGACGTGCTCCAAAGCACGAGCGGGCTGGGCACCCCGGCGACAAGAGCCGACATCATAGAAAAGCTGTTTTCGGCTTTTTACGTGGAGCGCAGGGGGAAAGAAATTTTTCCCACTTCAAAGGGAATCCAATTGATTTCGATTGTGCCCCGGGATTTGAAATCGGCGGAATTGACCGCGAAGTGGGAACAACAATTGAGCCTGATCGGAAAGGGGATGTCCAAAAGCGAAAATTTCATCGCCGAAATGAAAAAATATTCGGCGGATTTGGTTTCGATGGTTTCGGGCAGCTCGGCAAAATACATACACGACAACATGACAAGGCAGAAATGCCCCGAATGCGGAAAATTTTTGCTTGAAGTGAGCGGGAAAAAGGGGAAAATGCTCGTATGTTCCGAACGCGAATGCGGTTACCGGAAGAACCTGATAATCGAAACCAATGCCCGGTGCCCGAATTGCCACAAAAAATTGCAAATGAGGGGCGAAGGCGAAAAAAAGATATTTGAATGCATATGCGGTCACCGCGAAAAAGCGGCCGACTTCGAAAAGCGCCGCGCCGAAGCGGGGGCAAATAAAATGGAAGTGAAAAAATACCTCGAAAAACAAAACGAGCAGGAAAAAGCTGTTTCGGGAAACACGGAGCTTGCTGCGCAGCTGGCAAAATGGATGGAACAAAACAAAAACGACTGACGAAGTTCGCCGCGAATTTTGGGAAGGAGCCGCGAAATTGCAATATTTTTGGAAAGCAGGAAATTATTTATGCATAGGCAAATGATAAAGCTTGAAACCATAAACAGCGTCCTCGAATTTGACGAAGCGAATTTGCGGCTTTGCTCCGTGCGTTCAAAAAACGCGCCGGAACAAGAATTCATAAAGTTTGACGAAACCCACCCGACATTCGAGATGGGGTATTATGACAGCAAAAAACGCTACCGTTTGTTAAGTTCGCTTTCAGCCGGCAAAATTGAAATCGAAAATCCGTCTGCCGGAACATATGCGGCAAAGTTCAGCGGATTCGACGGAAAAGACCTTGCAGTCGAATGTCGTGTCAGCGCAATTCCCGGAGATCGGTTCGCCCGTTTTAACGTTTCGGTAGACAACAGATGCAAACTGCGCATAGCCGACATACAATATCCATTCGTCGTCTGTCCGTATAAACTTGGCGGCACAGCGGGAACAGAGGCCGTCGTCGTGCCGCAGGGTTACGGGAGCGGCAAATTGATGACGGGCGAACTTGAATTCGGGGGCGGCATCAATGTGCAAATGAACCGCATGCGCCCGGATTCATATCAGGCGTGGGAGTTTTGCCCGTCTGAAGATCCGTGCGGGCACTACCCCGGCATGACATACGCCCAATTTCTCGCCTATTACAATGACCAGGCCGGGCTGTATCTCGCGTGCAACGATACGAACGCTAACATAAAAAGATTCAAAATCCTGCACAGGAAACCGGGCATGCGGCTTGGAGTGTCCCACGTCGGAGACTGGGGAATAGAAAACAAGCGGACTCTTGAATACGATACCATGCTCACGACATTCGAGGGCGATTGGTACTCCGCCGCCGATATTTACCGCGAATGGAGCATGAAGCAGGACTGGTTTATACCGTTGACGCAAAAGAAAAACGTCCCCGAATGGCTGACGGATTCGCCCGCATATATAACGATCCGCTCCGGCGGGCAGCTTGATATGGGGGATGTGACGGAAATTTGCGAATTTGTGCCATATGAAAAATGTTTGCCTTTGCTTGAAGACATATCCGCTAGAATAGGAGCGCCGCTTTGCGTCGTGTTTATGGGTTGGGAGCGCGCGGGCTCGTGGGTATATCCCGATTGCTTTCCCCCTATAGGCGGCGAAGAATCGATCAAAAACGCCATATCCATGATTAAAGGAAGAGGCTGGCGTGCAGGCAGTTTTTGCAGCGGGACGCGCTGGTGCTACGATCAAGTTTGGAACGGCTACGACGGGCGCGATTATATGGATTCGATAAACGCCGAGAAAGGATACTGCAAAACCGCCGAGGGAATCGATTGGCTGGACAATTGGCGCAACTTCCGATTGAATATCCTGGGTTGCCTCGGCACTGAAAAAACGCAAAAAACAGGGCTTGAAATAGTCGGGCATTTGATAGATTGGGGAATGGAAGCTTTGCAATATCTCGACCAGAACAACGGCTCGGCAACTTTCCCGTGTTTTTCCAGCGACCACGGACACCCGGACATGCCGGGAAAATGGATGCACGAAAAAATGAATGAATTTGCAAACGACATGCACGCCCTCGCAAAAGGGAAGGGCGAAGATGAAGTAGTGCACTCGGCGGAATCCGGATTGAACGAAGTATGCCTGCCCTTGTTCCAGCAGACTGAGCTCAGAGTTTATCCGTCCGACTACGGTTCCGGCACTATCCCCCTCTATCAGTATCTGTTTCACGAATGCGTCATATTGCAGGGAATGATGGGGTTCGGCCCTGAGCCGTATCATCTTGTCATAAAAAACGCTACGAATTTTATATTCGGAGGCATACCCGGCGGCGTTTTGACCGGTGACGGAACATTGTTGGACAAAGACACGAGCAACTGGGCGCTGTGGGAACCGAAAGTCGGCAATAATGACGACTCGCTTGAGATGATGCGAACCACTTTGGCAATGCGCCGCGGGGAAGGGAAAGATTTTCTCGTGTTCGGACGAATGGAAAGGCCTGCGGAAGTGGACGGCATAAAACGCATCCAATGGAGCCACGGGGGGCGCGGAAATAATTACGCGGCGGTGTTCCATTCGGCTTGGCAATCTCAGGACGGGAGACGGGCCGTCATACTTGCCAACTGGACGAAAGAAGAACAGCGCTTAAAAATCCGCGACGGCAGGTTCGATCTTTCGCAAAAATTGAAAATTATAACCTGCGGAAAAGAAACAGCCGAAACGATCGCCGAAAACAAACCTGAAGGTATGGATATATCGGTGCCTGGGCTCGGCTGCGCGATTGTCATGCAATAATATTTTCTGAATTTACAAGAAACGAAAAAAATCAAAGATTAAAACCTTTGATTCTTGCAGGGGATCGATGGTGCCGGTGACCGGGGTCGAACCGGTACGAGGTTAAAGCCTCACGGGATTTTAAGTCCCGGGCGTCTGCCAGTTCCGCCACACCGGCTTATCTGTAATGCATTATACACCAAAATATTTGTTTTGTCAAGGGTTTTTGATATTCTCGGCAAAAAAAGACGCCCTGCCATGGGGCGCCTTTTTTTCATTTTGTTTTAAATCCGCGCCACGCCGGAATCCACAGCGGCTTTGGCCACGGCCTTGGCCACGGCTTTGGCCACGCGCAAGTCGAATGGGGCGGGGATTATATAGTCGGGGCGCAAATCCCCTTCATCGATAAGGTCGGCGATGGCAAAAGCGGCCGCGACTTTCATAGGCTCATTTATATCCGAGGCGCGAACGTCCAAAGCCCCACGGAACACGCCCGGGAAAGCGAGCACGTTATTGATCTGGTTGGGGAAATCCGAACGCCCGGTCCCGACCACCGCCGCCCCTGCGGCAAACGCCTCTTCGGGGAATATCTCGGGGGTGGGGTTGGCCATCGCGAATATGAACGGGTCGGGGTTCATCGATTTTACCATTTCGCCGCTCACGATCCCAGGTCCGGAAAGGCCGAAGAAAACGTCGGTGTCTGCCATAGCTTCCGCCAAAGTTCCCTTGCACATGTTTTTATTGGTGATTTCGGCCATCAGCGCTTTTTCTTCGTTGAGATTGTCCCTTCCTTTGTAAATGGCGCCCTGGCGGTCGCATAAAATTATATCGTTCAATCCGAGCGCCATCAATATCCTCGTCACCGCGATGGCACCGGCTCCCGCTCCGGATACGACCGCCTTGAGATCCTTGAGCTCTTTTTTCTTGAGCCTGCAGGCGCCTATCATCGCCGCCGAAGCCACGATAGCGGTTCCGTGCTGGTCGTCGTGGAATATGGGGATGTCGCAGGATGCTTTCAGCCGCCTCTCTATTTCAAAACAGCGGGGGGCGGATATATCTTCCAAATTTACCCCTCCGAAACTGCCCGCCAAAAGCTCGACGGTCTTCACGATGTCATCCACTTCTTTCGAACGGACGCACAGCGGGAAAGCGTCAACATCGCCGAAAACTTTGAAAAGCACGCATTTGCCCTCCATTACCGGCATTCCCGCTTCGGGGCCGATGTCACCCAGACCGAGCACGGCGGTGCCATCGGTCACCACTGCCACCATATTGCCGCGCCGCGTATATTTATAACTCAAATCCACATCCTTGCTTATTTCCAGGCAAGGTTCAGCCACTCCGGGCGTGTAGGCTATTGAAAGTTCCTCTTTGTTGGTCACGGAGCAGCGCGTGACGACTTCGATTTTTCCCTGCCACTCGGCATGTTTTTTTAAGGCTTCTTCTTTTATTGACATATATTTTTCCTTTCTGTTTTTTAGTTTTCAGTTATCAGTTTTCAGTTAAAGATACTCGTCCACTTCGTTCTTCATTCCGCTGACAACTGACAACTCGCTCCTCTGATAACTCGTTACACTTCCCAGGGGAATTTGTACTGTGACAGGCCAAGTTCGTCGCGTATGGCGCAGATTTCTTTTTGTACGCCGTCGTTGATCGAAACGCCTGCATCCTTGCGCTCCTGCCATACCAAATATTCTTTTTCCCCGGCGGTGTAGATGCGATCGTGGCCGGGCGCTTTGGTGGAGGCGCGCAGTTCGCGAAGTATGTCTCCGCAAGTTTTTTTGAAAATTTCGGCTCCGAGGAAAGCTTCGGTGTCGATGGCGATGAAAAAATGCCCGAGGCCGAAAGGCACTTTTTTGCCGTCTTTGTCAAAACCGTTTAGCGCTTGCAGGAAATTGGCCTGCTGGAGCGCGGCAGAGAGTATTTCGACCACAGTGGCATAGCCATAGCCTTTGTAGCCGGCCATTTCTTCGCCGCTTCCGCCTAATGGGTTCAATGCCGCCGTTCCGGCGCTCAAGGCATCGAGTATGGCGGGCGAATCGGTCATGGTTCCCCCGTCGTGGGTCACCACATGGCCGGCCGGGGTTTCTTTGCCTATCCTGGCGTAATATTCGGTTTTTCCGCGTTGGGTGATGGAAGTCGCGCAGTCCAGCACGAAAGGAAAATCCTCATCGGTGGGAAATCCGAAAGTCAGCGGGTTGGTGCCGAGCATATTCTGCACGCCGAAAGTGGGAGCTATCGAAGGCCGCGCGTTGGTGCCGCTCATTCCGAGCATATCCTGCTTGGTGGCCATGGTCACGTAATACCCGGCGATCCCGAAATGGGTGGAACCTCTGGCGGCCACCATGCCCATCCCGTATTCCTTCGCTTTGTTTATGGCCATTTCCATGCTCCGGTAGCCGATGACCTGCCCCATTCCGTTGTGCCCGTCCACCACCGCCGTGGTTTTTGTCTCTTTCAAGATTTCGAGTTTTGTGACCGGCTTCTGTATTCCGGATTTGATCCTGTCCAAATAAATCGGCTTGAAGCGGTTTATGCCATGGGATTCAATGCCCCTCCTGTCGGATTCCAACAATATGTCGGCCACGATTTTTGCGTCTTCTTCGGGGACTCCGTACCCGGTGAAAGCGTCGATGACAAAACCCGTGATGGTTTTCCAGTCCACGATCGATTTGTTTTTTGCCATATATCCGTTCTCCTTTGTTTTTGAAATTTTTTGTCCCGGGAATATTATAACCCATCGGGCGGCAATTGTCAATATATAATCGCCATATTATTTTTATATTATTTTTGCAAAAAATTCCGAGAATGTATAGACAAATTATTATTTTTGTGATATAATGGTGTTTGTCGGGAAAAAACAAATAAATATTCGGATAATTAATTTTTAACGCAAAAAAAACGGAGGGTAATTTGCATATGAGCCATAAAATTTTAGTCATAGACGACGATTCCAACATCTGCGAGCTCCTCAAAGTTATGTTGACCAAAGAAGACTACGAAGTGATCACGGCGGACGGCGGATCCGAAGGCATAGCCAAGTTCAAGGTGTACGAACCCGATCTGGTTCTTTTAGATATAATGATGCCAAAAAAAGACGGCTGGCAAGTCTGCCGCGAAATCCGCGAAATATCCCCGAGGCCGATAATCATGATCAGCTCCAAAGGCGAAGTTTTCGACAAAGTGCTCGCCCTTGAGCTCGGCGCGGATGATTTCATCGTCAAACCTTTCGAAACCAAAGAAGTGTACGCCAGGATCAAAGCGGTGCTCCGCCGGACCAAATACCAGGACAACGATACGGACATCGAAGTGATAAAATTCGACAATTTGGAAATAAGCCAGCAAAAATACGAGCTCAAGCTGAAAAACAAAACCGTGGATATACCCCCAAAAGAACTCGAGCTTTTGTATTTTTTGGTCTCGAATGTAAACAGGGTGTTCACCAGGGACCAGCTGCTCGACAAAGTCTGGGGCTTCGACTATCTCGGCGATTCCCGCACGGTGGATGTCCACGTCAAGAGGCTGCGCGAGAAATTGGAGGGGATGAGCGACAAATGGAACCTGAAAACCGTATGGGGAGTCGGGTATAAGTTCGAGCTTCTGCAATAAATAATGATCAAGAGCGTATTTGTCAAATATATATTGGTTTTTTTCGTGATCATAACCGCAAGTTTCGCGATCCTCGCTTTTGTCATAAGCTCATATGTGATACAGAATTCCATCGAAACGAAAAGAAATATCGTCGAAGCCGCTGCGAAAATCGCGAAACAGAACGTCGAGGCGAATTTCAAGAACAGCGGATATGGCTCTTTCGATGAATACGCAAAATCGGAAAAAATAAAGCTGATGTGGGATTTTGTGTCCTATGTCGAGCTCACCGACGAATCGCTCATATTGGTCGCGGACTTGGAAGGGGCCATATTGGTCGCTTCGGCTCTGCCCGACGGGTATCTGAAAAAAGACTCAATCCCAAAATCCTTTGTATACGAAGCGCTGAACCAATTTGAAATCGACCGGTACCAGACGCTGGACGGCGTTTTTTCCAAACTCCACCTCGTCTCCCCGCAGATTTTGGGCGAAAGCGAAACGGGTGAAGCTTTTGGGATTCTGCTTTTTTGCTCAGGCTCGATGTGGGATCGGTTCTTTGTGAGCCGGATAATAAACGCCACGATACTTAGCTGCCTTTGGATCCTTGTGGCGAGCATGGCTCTGGTGTATTTCATCACCGAAAAGACGATAGCCCCGGTCAGGGAAATGCGAAAAGCCGCAAAAAGTTTCGAATTCGGGCGATTTGACGCGAGGATACCGATAAAAAAACGTAACGACGAAATAGGGGAACTCGCTTCGGCTTTCAACACGATGGCCAATTCCTTAGCCTCGCACGAGGAAACCCAGAGGATGTTTTTAGCCAATGTTTCGCACGATTTGCGAACCCCGATGACTTCGATAATGGGTTTCGTGGAGCAGATTTTGGATGGGACGATACCGCCGGAAGCGCATGAGCAATATCTGAAAATAGTTTTTTCGGAAACAAAAAGATTGGCGAGGCTTGTGTCCACTCTGTTCGAAATAACGAAAATACAGGCGGGGGACAGGAAATTCACCAGCGTGAGTTTCGACATATGCGAAACGGCGAGGCAGGCGATTATTTTTTTGGCGCAGGATATAGAGGCAAAAAACCTCGAATTCGAATTTGCCTCCGACGAAGACAACATATATGTCGCGGCGGATCCGGACGCAATCCGGCAGATTTTGGACAACCTCGTCGGGAATGCGGTGAAATTCACCCCGGAAAAAGGGTTGGTAAAAATAAGCATCGAAATAAAAGAGAAAGAAAAAAAAGCGTACATATCGGTATACAACACCGGAACCGGCATACCCGCCGAAGACATACCGTTCGTGTTCGACCGCTTCTATAAATCCGACCGTTCGCGCGGAATCGACAAATCGGGGGCGGGTCTTGGGCTGTTCATCGCCAGGACGATAATTGAGGCGCATCGGGAAAAGATAAAAGTGAATTCCGAATACGGAAAATACTGCGAATTTGTTTTTGCCCTGCCGATATCGGGCGAAACGGGCGGAAAAAACAAAAATTGACAAAAAACACCCAAGTTTCACGTGATTTTGCCCTACTTTTTTAATACAATATGATAAAATAACGCAAACTACCGTAACATATGCGGACTATAATATAGACACGCAAAAAAAGTAAAGTGTAATTTCACATTTAGGAGGAATCACCATGAACGAATCAGAAAACAACAAAAACGAATTTCTCGATCCAATCGATCAAATCGATCCCGAAAAAGAACTCCGGGTGTACCGCTGGAGCGCGGGCGATGAAATTTATCCCCCAAAAAACAAGAAAAAGAAAGCGGGGGGCGCGGGGATAAAAATTTTCGCCGCGATCATGGCCGTCATGTTCTTGTTTTGCGCGGGCTCGACGGCGTATCTGCTCAGGGGAAACATGGCTGCCCAATCCGCTTTGGAAGCCGAAAGAAGCCAAAACCGCGAATCCCCTCCGGCCGTGCTCTCAAACAAGGACGCAGTGGAGGAAACCAAATCAAAAGCCGCCGGATCCCTCGAGGACACAGCCATCACGATACCGGAAAATTCGAATGCTCCATGGCTGACGACGGAAGAAGCGATAGCGAAAGTGAGCCCGGCGGTGGTTTGCATCGAAACGGAAACAGAACTTTCCGGGGGCAGGTTCAATAGAAACAGCCAGCCGTATATAGCGCAGGGAGTGGGGACCGGCTTCATAGTCAGCGAAGACGGATACATAGCCACCAACTATCACGTGGTCGATGGGGTGGACAAAATAACAGTCACGCTCAAAACAGGGGAAACATATGAAGCGCAATTTGTGGGCGGCGACGAAGTGGAAGACCTTGCAGCCATCAAAATAGAGGCGAGAGGACTTCCCGTAGCCCAACTCGGCGATTCGGACGCGCTGGTCCAGGGCCAGGACGTGGTGGCCATCGGCACGCCTGCGGGAATCGAGTTCGCCTGGAGCGCCACAAAGGGCATAGTTTCGGCAATAAACAGGACACTCGACGTAAACGGGGAAAAAATGATGACCGTGATCCAAACCGACGCTTCGATAAACCGCGGAAACTCCGGCGGGCCGCTCATAAACATGAAAGGCCAGGTAGTGGGCATAAATTCGCTGAAAATCGCCTCGACGGAATATGAGGGAATGGGTTTCGCCATACCGATAAACTCGGCGATAGACGTGCTAAACGAAATAATCGCAAATCCGGGCAATATCGTGAGGCTGCCCAATCCGGATGCGGCCGAAGACGAGTCGCAAGTGAGCTTCGGGCTTTCCGGCAGAACGATAACAGCGGAAGAATCGGAATATTACGGAATACCGCAGGGATGGAAAATATCCGAAATAACGGAAGGCGGGGCTTGCGACGGATCGGGGCTGCAGCCCAGCGACATAATTGTCGCTTTGGACGGCTCGCCCGTGGAATCGACGCAGGATATGTACGACTTGAAAATGAAATACAAACCCGGCGACAGAGTGACCGTCACAATTTACAGGAACGGCGATGTATACGATTTTGAAGTGACAATGGCCGCAAAATGAAAAATGCGCAAAACCGACAAACAAAGGGAGACAAAAAATATGCTCAAACTTGTGATTTTTGACATGGACGGCGTGCTCGTGGATTCGGAGCCGGCGATAACGATGGCTTCCATCGATTCCTTGAAGGAAAGTTTCGGGATTTCGGCCGCTCACAGCGATTTCAAGGAGTTCACGGGCATGGGGGACGACAAATTCATTTCCGGAGTGGCAAAAAAATACGGCAAGGAATACGATGTCAAATTGAAGCTCCGCGCCTACGAGATATACATGGAAAAAAAACACAGGGTGAAAGTATTTCCGAAAGCGAAAAAACTGCTGCACAACATAACCGGAATCGGACTTTCGTGCGCCATCGCCTCGGCTTCGGATCTTGTCAAGGTGAAAGTCAACATAGAAAAAATAAAGCTCGGGCGCTCGATCGGGGTAATTGCAACCGGCGACGCGAAAAAAAACGCCAAACACCCGCTGTACGTGATTTCGGGGACGGACGTAAAAAACAAAAAGCCCGACCCGGAGATATTTTTGAAAGCTGCGGAAACAGCGGGCATATCCCCCGAGTACGCCCTCGTCGTTGAAGATGCGGTCAGCGGGGTGCAAGCGGCCAAAGCGGCCGGAATGGTCTGCGCGGCGGTGACCACTTCGTTTAGCCGCAAGGTTTTGCTTGAAGCCGGGGCCGACTTTGTGGTCGACAAGCTTTACGATGTTTTTGATATTGTGCGCTCACAACTGAAAACTGAAAACTGATAACTGGAAATTGGAAACTATCATGAAAGATTTTGTCCATTTGCACCTGCACAGCGAATACAGCCTGCTCGACGGGGCCTGCCGGATATCAGAATTGCCGAAAGCCGTCAAAAATCGCGGCCAATCGGCAGTCGCGATCACCGATCACGGAAATATGTTCGGGGCAATCGCATTTTATTCGGCTTGCAAAAAAGAAGGCGTGAAACCGATAATCGGATGCGAGGTATATGTGGCGAAACGCACGCGCTTGGATAAGGAGCACGGCGAGGATTCGGACATCGGGCATCTTGTGCTGCTCGCGGAAAACGAAGCGGGCTACAAAAACCTCATATTTTTGGTTTCGGCGGCCTACACGGAAGGATTCTACAGCAAGCCGAGAGTGGATTTGGAATTGCTGGAAAAACACAGCGGGGGGATAATCGCGCTTTCAGCGTGCCTTGCGGGGTTTACCCAGCAATTTTTGCTGCAGAACAATTTGGAGGCCGCGAAAGCCTATGCCCTCCGCCTGCGGGATATTTTCGGCGAAGGAAATTTTTTCCTCGAAATCCAAAACCACAATTTGCCTGACCAGCTCGCGGTGAACGGCAGGATTTCAAGGCTTTCGCGAGAAACCGGCATAGGGTTAGCCGCCACCAACGACGTGCATTACATCGACAGGGAAGATGCCCGGGCTCAGGCGGCGATGATCTGCATACAGACCGCGAAGCTTCTCGAGGATGGCAACCCGATTGGCTTTGAAACGGACGAGTTCTACCTAAAGAGCGCCGATGAAATGGAGGAACTGTTCGGGGAGTATGAAAACGCGCTCGAGAACACCGTGAAAATCGCCGAACGGTGCAACGTCGAATTTAGTTTCGAAGAGACATTTCTGCCGAAATACACCACCCCGGGCGATATTTCGCCCGAAGAATATCTGACAAAACTGAGCCGCGAAGGTTTCGAACAATACTCGGAAAAAAATCCCGGCATAAACTTGCGGATATACGAAGCGCGCCTCGAGTATGAGCTTGAAATAATAACGTCGATGGGATACGCGGCGTATTACCTGATTGTCTGGGATTTCATAAATTACGCGAAAAGCCAAAACATACCGATAGGGCCGGGCAGGGGGTCCGGGGCGGGTAGCCTCGTGGCTTACTTTTTGGCAATAACGGGCATTGACCCGATAGAATACAACTTGCTTTTTGAAAGGTTCTTAAATCCCGAGCGCGTCAGCATGCCCGACTTCGACATAGACATATGCCAGGACAGGCGCGGGGAAGTGGTGGAATATGTCAAAAGAAAGTACGGCGAAAAAAACACCGCGCATATCATCACCTTCACCACGCTCGCATCGAAGCAGGCCATAAAAGACGTCGGGCGCGTTTTGGGTATGGGCATAAGCGATGTGAACGCCATAGCCAAGCTCATTCCCCAGACCCAAAACAAAAACTGGCCGCTGAAAAAAGCGCTCGAAGAGGTCAAGGAGCTAAAGGCGCGCTACGAAAGCGACGAAAAAGTGAAGAACCTGATAGACACGGCGATCAAGCTCGAGGGCATGCCGCGAAACTCGTCGATCCACGCGGCGGGACTGGTCATAACCAACGATCCGGTGTGCGAGTATGTGCCCCTCGCCCTGTGCACGGGCGAGCGCGTCACGCAGTTCGACATGAACACGGTGGCCGCCTTGGGGCTTTTAAAGATAGATTTATTGGGGCTGAGGTACCTGACTATCATAGAGAACGCGGTGAAAAATATAAAGAAATCCGATAAAAACAAGGATTTCGACATAGACAAAATAGATCTGGCGGATGAGGAGATATACAAGCTGTATGCGAGCGGCAACAACGGCGGGATTTTCCAGTTCGAGGCATCTTGGGTGAAAAGCCTGATGGTTTCGGCCAAACCCGAATATTTCGAGGATCTGGCCGTTCTCAACGCGCTGATCAGGCCCGGGCCGATGGCGCTGATCCCGCTGTATACCCAAAACCGCCAAAACAAGGAGCTCATAACATACAGGGTGCCGCAGCTGAAAGAAATACTCGAAACCACATACGGCTGCATAATCTTCCAGGAGCAGGTGATGCAGATTTTCAGGAGCTTGGCCGGGTATTCCTACGGGCACGCGGACATAGTCAGAAAGGCGATGTCAAAAAAAGACCAAGCGGTGATGGAAAAGGAGCGGGAGATTTTTTTTGCGGGCTGCGGGCAAAACGGAATAGACAAAGAGGCGGCGGCGGAAATATTCGACATAATCGCGGAATTCGCCAACTACGGCTTCAACAAGAGCCACGCCGTGGCTTACGCGCTGCTCTCGTACCGCACCGCCTATTTAAAATACTACCACAAAGAAGAATATCTGTGCGCGCTGATGACTTCCGTCCTGAACAAAACGGAAAAACTCAGCGAGTACGCCGCCGAATGCTCGCGCTTGGACATAAAGATACTTCCGCCCGACATAAACCGGAGCGAATCGGATTTCACCATCGACGCTTCGGGGCAGGGGATAAGATACGGGCTTTTGGCCATAAAAAACGTGGGCGTCGGATTTTTAAAAAACATTCTGTTCGAAAAGGAAACAAATGGGAAATTTAAATCGTTCGCCGACTTTTTGCTCAGGATGGCAAATTACGAGCAGTTGAACAAACGCCAAGTGGAGGCGCTGATCAAATGCGGGGTTTTTGACAATTTGGGCGTGTTTCGAAGCAAGCTGCTGGCCAAATACGAGAATGTCATCGACAGCCTCTTAAACGAAAAGAAATCGAACATCGACGGGCAGATAGATATGTTCGCTTTCGACGACGAAGAAAGCGCCGCGGCAATCGACGATTCGACTACCATGTATCCCGACATACCGGAAATGGAGCTCCATGAACTGCTCGCAATGGAAAAAGAAGCGGCGGGCAGGTTTTTTTCCGGGCACCCATTGGACGAATACATAGATTCGATAAAAAGGCTGAATTCGCTTTCGATCCCCGGCATATTGGAATTTTTCGAAGAAACGGAAGAAAATGAAGAAAGCCATGAACCGGGCGATCAAATCGAGGGGGAATTTTCTGCAGAGGCGCAAAATCTCGCAAAAGAAAAAGAAGACAGATTCGTGACGGTCGCCGGAGTCATCGGCGAAGTGAACGTGAAAAGGACAAAAAACGGCGACAGCATGGCGTTTTTGAATTTCGAGGACGAATATGCCTCAATCGAAGTTGTGGTTTTTTCCAAAAAATACAACCAATTCATCGAAGAACTCAAAACCGGCAGTATAATCGCGGTACAGGGAAACATTTCTCCGGGAAAGGAAGAAAACCCGAAAATTTATTTGAACAATGTGATAAAACTGGCGAAAAATGGAAAATCCCCGCAAACCCCGAACGCAAACGCGGAAAATGCGGGCATTTCGGTTTTGTATCTGAAAGTGCCCGGGGAAGAGAGTTTGGAGTACAAAAAAGCGATAAATTTGATAGAGCTGTTCACCGGAAAAACCGAAGTCAAAATTTACGACGAAAGCGCGAAAAAAATATATTCACTGAAAAACCCGGGGATAGACTTGGATCCGGCGTGTTTGGGCGAGCTTGAAGTTCTGCTCGGCGCGGAAAACGTAAAAATGGTGAAGCCGAAAAGGGAAGCATGAAAAAATGAATAAATCAAAAAATTACAAATATATGTCTTTCGTTTCCAAATTGATGCATCCCATATTCAATGTCTTGTTTTATGTCGCCGTTTTTTTCATTGTTTTGTGTTTTGTTTTGGCCGTGATCCTTTTTTTCACGAATGTGGAGGTGGAAAAAATGCTTTTGCCCCCTTTCATGCACAAAATCGCGGACGATGCGGGGAAAATAACCGAATACGAAATTTCTTTCGGAAACGGCATAAAAATTCTCACGGCGGCGCATAACGTCGCGCTGGACGATATAAAGGCGGCGCTTTTCGCGGGCATATTGGTGATTGTCGGCAATCTGCTCACCCTAGCGCCTATTTTCAAGTTTTTGTCCGCGCTGCTCAAAAACATCGGATCGGGGGAATACGAAAAAATAACCGACGAAAAAAACCCCCGCTATGTGATGTTTGTCGGGCTTTGCGTTTTCGTCGGGAGCGTGCTGATTCGGTTCATGATGCGTTTCTACAATTATTACCTGGCCGCGAAATTCATCAAGTGCGAGCCGCAGAAAATCAAGCTGTCCTTGGGGATCGATCTTGCCGACGGGGTTCCGGGGCTTGCGATTTTGTTTGTCGGCCTTGTTTTCGCGTATGCGTTTTGGCATATGCGAAACAAAATAACGTGAAAAAAACAAAAATCCCCTGTTTTTTTGTTGATTCCCAAAATGGGAATCAACCTCTTTTTGTGTTCGATGAAACAAAAAAAATCGGCTCCGGTCTCTTGTTTCGATTTCAAAAGTTTAAAAAAAAAATTTAATTTTTTTTCGAATACCTATTGACAAATAATATTATACGTGATATAATATTGCCATGAAATAAAAAAACGCAAAACGAACAAAAAATCAGGAGGTGAATTTGGAGTGATATTTACGGTAAACGCTTCGCTATTGGATGCGATTGTTTTGTCCGTCGTTTCCGAAAACGACACATACGGGTATAAAATAACCCAGGAAGTGAATAATATAATCGGAGTTTCCGAATCCACTTTGTACCCGGTGCTGAGGCGGCTGCAAAAAGACAATGACCTCGAAGTGTACGACATGGAATATCTCGGCAGAAACAGAAGATACTACAAAATCACGAACAAAGGCAGGATACTTTTGAGCCTCTACAAGGAAGAATGGGAAACCTACAAAACGAAAA
The DNA here is from genome assembly GCA_009782405.1 of Oscillospiraceae bacterium. The sequence goes on along the minus strand of WRJC01000002.1, from coordinate 29,236 downwards.
TCGACAAGGTTTTCGCCAAGGCTCCTTCATCAGGCTCGAAGGGCAAAAACGCCGATTGCAAAACCTTGGACATCGGCGAATTTATTGACAATCTGAAAATAGACGAAAAAATAGAATTTCTCAAAAGCGAAGGAATAAAATTGGGGCTGAAATTAGAAGACTTCATAAATACCAAATCCCAAAAAGCCGCCGCGAAAAAAGGCAAAAAACCCGCGGGCGAAAAAAAAGACGAAAAACCGGAAGACGAAAACGACGAGCCGGAAGAACATCAATAAATTTACGGGGGAAATTTGAAAATGAACAAAAAAGATTTTTTAAGCAGGCTCAAAGAAGACCTTTCATCGCTCACGGACGATGAAAGGCAGAACGCGATCAAATATTACGAGGAATATTTCGACGATGCCGCCGAGGATGCCAAAGAAGAAACCTCTTCGCAGTTCATGTCTCCCGAAGATTTGGCAAAAAAGATAGAAGCGGAACTCGCGGAAATCGCTGAATCGGAAAATGCAGAAAAAGAAAACGTATTCGAGGCAAAAACAGAAAAAGAAGAGCCAAAAGCGCCACCGCAATATAGGGCATACAATCCCAAAAAATCGGGCGGCGGCTGGAAAATCATAGTGCTTTTGTGCACCTTTCCGTTGTGGCTGCCGCTTCTCATAGGCTTGGCTTCCGCCGCGTTCGGGCTTTTCATGGCGTTGTTGGGAATCGCATTCGCGGTAGCTTCGATAGCGCTTGCGGGATTCGTAATGGTGGGGGCGGGGTTCATGTCGATCGGATACGGGGCCGTGCATCTGTTCATAGATATGACAAAAGCGCTCTATCCGCTGGGCGCGGGGTTTGTGGTAGCGGGAGTGGGCCTCATTTTGGGATATAGTTTCACCAAACTGACGGCGCTGATGTTCAAATCGCAGTTTAAATTCATAGGCTGGGCATTTCGGGGGATAACGGGAAAGTTTTCGCGCCAGGGAGCGTGATAGTTGTCAGTTGTCAGTTTTCAGTTGTCAGTTAGTAGTTTCTTTCGTTCCCTTCGTTCCGCTGAAAACTGACAACCAAAAAAGGAGGGTGAAAAAATGAAAAAAATATTGATAATCGGGTTGATTTTTGTTCTCGTGGGCGGGGTGTTCTGCGGGGCGGCATATGCTGCGGGCGAAAGATACGCCGATTTGGGCGTAACCAATGTCGCGGCCATCTTCTTTGCCGAAGACGGAGTGGCCAAAATAAATATCGGGGCGCACGTGGGCGACGTAAAAATATTGAAGAGCGAAAGAAATTCGGGAGATATCTATGTGGAAGCCGAAAATGTGGGGGAAACAGGGTTTGTGTGCGAGCAGTCGGGCGATACTTTGAATATTTCCTACAACCCGAAAAAATTCGGTTTCGTGCCCCTGCCGGATTTCATAATCCGGCCGTTCTGGAGCGCCAAAGCCCCCGTCATAACCATATATGTGCCGGAAGGGACATCGCTTGAAGAAGTGTATTTCGACGGCGGGGTGGGGAACACCGAAGTAAGGCAGATACAAACAAAATCCTTTGTCATAAACGGAGGGCTGGGAAACTTCGACGTAAAGGACATATACTCCGAAAATCTGAAAATCGATGGCGGGGTCGGAAACATAAAAATCGCCGGGACAATTGCGGGCGATGTAAAAATCAACGGCGGGCTGGGAAATGTCAGGCTGAATCTGAGAGGCGAAGCGGAAGATTACAAGATAAAGGCGAACGGCGGGCTCGGCGATATCAAGATCAACGGAAATAATCCGAAGAATTCGAAAACGGGAAAATACAGCATGAAAATCGACGGCGGGGTCGGCAACATAGACATAATAATAAACTGATTAATATAATAAACATAAATTAGGAGGATACAACAATGAAAAAACTTTACAAAGTAGAGCAGGGAAAAATGATTTGCGGGGTGTGCGGGGGAATAGCTGAATACTTTGATCTGGATCCATCGCTCATCAGGATCGCGGCGGTTATATTGGCTTGTCTTGGCGGCGGGGGGCTTTTGGCGTACATAGTGGCCGCTGTGGTGCTGCCGAAAAAAAGCGACTTGAAGCTGTAAAAAAACAAAACGCTTTTCTTTAGCTCAGGTATTTTTTCGAAAAACAAAAAATTCGATAAAATTTCACAAAATTTATACAAGTTTGTGGTATAGTGGAGCGGACGGATATAAATTTTAAAGAAAAGCGAGGTAAATTTATGATTAACGTAGCGATGCTCAGCAAATGGCACGTCCACGCGGGCGGTTATGCCAACGAGGTAAAAAAACTCGGGCACAATATCCCGGCGGTTTGGGACGACGATGAAGAGAGAGGGGCAGCATGGGCAAAAGAACTTGGCTGCGACTATGAAAAGGATTTGTCCAAAATACTTTCGAGAAGCGACGTGGACGCCGTCGTGGTGGACAACGAGACCTCGAAACACAGGGAAGTGATGGTGGCCGCCGCGAACGCCAAAAAGCACATCTTCACAGAAAAAACGCTTGCCGCTACAAAAAAGGACGCCGAAGAAATCGCCGAAGCGGTCGAAAAAAACAATGTCGTCTTCACGATTTCGATGCCCCAGCGCACTTCTCCCGTAGTCCAGTATGCAAAGCAGGTCATCGATTCGGGCGCAATAGGGCAAGTGAACACAGCGAGATTTAGAAACGCGCACAACGGCGCGAGCGGCGATTGGCTCCCGCTTTACTGGTATGTGGAAGCCGACGCCTGCGGCGGGGCCATGATGGATTTGGGCTGCCACCCGATGTATGTGGCAAATTATCTTTTGGGCGAACCCGCCAGGATCACCTCCATGTACAACGCCACCACGCAAAAATCGCTCGACCACGGCATCGAGGACAATGCGATCAACCTCATCGAATTCAAAAATAAAACGATAGCGATGGTCGAGACGAGTTTCGTGACTCCGGTTTCGCCGTGGGCGGTGGAAATCTACGGAACCCAGGGGATGCTGCTCGGAAACAACGGAAACGTGAGGCTCTCGACCCCCGAAACCAGGGAGCTGCGCGACGACCCCATCGAAATCACAAAATTGCCCAAAGCGCTTCCTTCGCCTTTGCAGACTTGGTTCGACGCGATAGAAAAAGGCGCCCCCGTGGTTTTCGACATAAAAGCGGGCATCGGGCTCTCGGAACTTCTCGAATGCGCTTACATCTCGCATAAAACCCAGACAACGGTAAAAATTTGACAAAAACAAAAAACGCGGGTTCGGCGGATAAAAACTATTTGGTCGAACCCGCGGAATCGTATTTTTGAAATGAGGGGTTTTTTATGAGCAAAAAATTTTTAAGCCTGGCTCTGGCGTTTTTTATGCTGCTGGCCATCCTCCCGCCGACTATCATCGTTTCGGCGCAGGATTGGGACTATGATGAAATCCTTGAAAATAACCTGAAGGTATTCAACTCCAATCCGACAGATGCGGCATCTCTTGATTTTTACACATTTCCCTTGAGATTAAGCAATATAACCGGCTATGAAAAAGAAGTTGCCGACTTGGCGAGCCTTGTCACGGCAAATGCCAAAAACAACTATGAAAAGGCGAAAGCCATAAATGACTGGGTCGCAAAAAACATTTACTATGATTATGACAAACTGGAGTATATAAAAGAAGAATACGATCCCGAATACTCCTATTCGATTCTGACCACTTTGGAGACAAAACGCAACGTGTGCGCCGGTTACACGAATGTGACCGTGGCGATGCTGCGCTGCGTCGGCATTCCCGCCAAATATATCAGCGGCACCGCAAAAAGCGGCGGGAGGCACGCCTGGACTGAAGCGTATGTCGACGGCAGATGGATGATCATCGATACGACCTGGAACAGCGGAAATAAATATGAAAAGGGCATATACAAAAAAGGCATAAACAGAGACAAATATTTTGACATATCCATGGAAGAATTTTCCCGCGACCATAAATATGACGACTACATAGATACAGCCGGCGTCAACATCGGCTCAAGAGATATCGTCTTATATTTGTACGATTTGAAAAGCCTGAAAAGAATGACCGTGCCGGATTGCGTCACTTTCATCGGGGACTTTGCGTTTTATCAATGCAGAAGCTTGGCTAACATAACGATATCCGATAACGTCACTTCCATCGGCAATAAGGCATTTAATGAATGCGAAGCATTGACAAATATAAAATGGCCGAAAAGCCTTGTTTCCATTGGAATCGGAACATTCACCGGCTGCACGAGCCTAACTGAAATAACGATGCCCGACAGCCTTGTTTCCATCGGGCCGTACGCATTCGATGGCTGCACGAGCCTGACTAAAATAAAAATGCCCGACAGCCTTGTTTCCATTGGAAATGGAGCATTTACCGGCTGCACGAGCCTAACTGAAATAACGATGCCCGACAGCCTTGTTTCCATCGGAAACGCAGCATTTGACCAATGCGGCTTAACCAGCATAAATTGGCCGAGCGGAGTCGATTCCATTGGAGATTATATGTTTTGGAAATGCGAAAACTTAGAAAGCGTAACGATTCCAAACACCGTCGTTTCCATTGGATATGCAGCATTTTATCAATGCGAAAGTTTAAAAAGCATAACGATACCCGATAGCGTCACTTCCATCGGAGACTATGCGTTTTTGAAATGCGGCAATCTCGCCGCCATATACGGCAAAAAAGGTTCATATGCCGAAAAATATGCGAAAGACAACAAAATAAAATTCATCGATTCGCTCGCGGGCGACGACTCCGTAGATGACGACGATGACCCCATCATCCCCGACGACCCCAAAGACGACGATGACGACGATGATCCCATCATCGAGCCCGACGATCCCAAAGATGACGATGACGACGATGATCCCATCATCGAGCCCGACGATCCCAAAGATGACGATGACGACCCTCTCCTTGATCCCAGCCTCGCTACTGCCGACGAATGGGCCCGCGAGAGCATCAGGAGCGCAATAGACAAAGGCATTGTCCCCAAAGAAATACAGGGCGACTACACGAAAATCATCACCCGCGCCGAATTTTGCCGCATGACGGTGATGTTCGTGGAGTATTGGCTGGAAATGACCGTGGAAGAAATTTTCGTCGAATTCGTGGATGATATTTTAAAAGAATTCGGTGTGACCCGCGAAGATGTCATGTTTACGGATACGAACGACCAATACATTTTGATCGCTTATATTTTAGGCATCACCAACGGCACGGGAGACGGCAAATTCACGCCCAACGGCATGATCGACCGCCAACAGGCCGCCACCATGTTGGCAAGGCTGTGCGAACTGTTCGGAGTTGACATAAGCGATGCGCCGGACTCGGGGTTCGCAGATTTGCAAACGGCGGACGCTTGGGCGATCGAAGGCATAAATTTTTGCTACGAATATTGGATCATGCTCGGAACGGGCGACAACAAATTCAGCCCCAAAGAAACCTACACGCGGCAGCAGAGCATAATGACTTTCGACAGAATCGGATGATCGCTCACATTTGAATCATTTCGCATAATTCTTTTATTTGCGCCCCGGATTTTATCGCGCTGTCCAAATTTTTGACGAGCGCGAAATCTCCGGGGCACTTTGCGAGGATTTCGTATGAACCGGCTTCTTTTAGCATGTACTCCGCGTTTTGGCCGCTCAGTTTGTCGCCCTTGAAATTCGCGGCTGCGGCTATGGCAAGACAAAAAACCCCTACGGGAAGATTTTGTTCGACGCAGATTTTATAGGCTCCGAAAATTCTGTCACCCGGGGAAAGCTTGCGCTTCAAATCGGCTCCCACGCGGGCCACAGTATCGCCCAGCGCTTTGTTGGCGAGCCTTGGAATCAACTCGTCTACATAGCCGAAATCAAATTCCCCGTAGATTTGTTTTAACGCCGTCGCCGCAAGGCGCATCGCATTCGCTGTGGCTTTTTTTATGCAGGGGTTTTCTATCGCCTGCCATATATATTCGCATCCGGCGATGTTTCCGAGGTACGCGCAGGCCGCATGGGCCATGTTGTGTACATACAGCTTGCGTTCGATGTAATATTCGAAAGGCGAATAAACTATGATATTTTCGATTTCCGGTATTTTTCCTTTAAACGCCTCTTTGTCCGCATACAGTTTTTTGTAATTTTCGGTGACGATCCTGAGAGGATCGCCGTTTTTCATCTGTTCTGTCTGGATTGGCACCATCCGCCCCACCGAAGCTTCGGAGATGCCGATCTTTTCGCAATATAAATCTTTGTGATTTTCTGCTATGTGTTCAAAAACCATTTCGCGCACATATTTGCCCGCTTTGATCATGTTTTCGCACAGGATTATATTTAGCGGAGCGAAATTTTTGTCCGCAAACCTTTTGTTTATCCCGCCGGCGAGGGGCTTTGCGATGAATTTGAGTATGTTGACCCCCACGGCGGTGGCCATTATGTCGGCTTTCGATATGGCATCTGCGACTTCAAGCATATTTTCGGGCGATCCGTCGATGCCCCGTATGTTTTTTATGATGATTTCGCTTGTGGAATTGTTGTCCACGAATCTGATGGGGTACTCCCTTTTTTCGTTTAGCAGGTTTACCAGCTCTTTGTTTACGTCGATAAATGCGGTTTCATAGCCGCTTTCGAAAAAAAGTTGCCCGATAAAACCGCGCCCGATGTTTCCCGCCCCGTATATCACCGCTTTTTTCATCATATCGCCTCCGCGTTTTCAAGCAGGTATTTTTCGGCTTCGTGGCACCATATTCCGTTGTTCGCCTTTGTTATTTTGCCCAGCTCCGCGAATACCGGGTCGGTTTTGCCCAGCTTTTCGAAATCTGTGATCGCGCAAAGCGGCATTTTTATATTCGTGTAGATCAGCATTTTCCCCGCGCGTATATTCGGCAGGTTCAATATCGTCCCCGCGGCCGCATCGAGCCCGCCAACGTGCGTTATCATCATCGAGGGGTCGATTTTGCCGGATCCCATCATTTCAAGCGATTCGACCATGTCGTCGGTGTTCCCGCCGCTTGTGCCGACTATGTGGGTGGAGGCGTAGTGCACGTTGTAGAAATTGAATTCGGCTGAAAAATTTGGATCGGTGGGCCCGGCGAAAAAGTTCAGGCAGCCGTCCCTGGCGAGTATTTTATCGCCCGTCTCGACAAGTTGCTTGGAGGGATAATACACGAACACGTCGTCATACCCTTTGTTTCCGGTCAGCGCCAGCAGAGGCTCTTCGGGTTTTTCATAGCCCGAAGTATTCAGATACACAAGCTCGACGCCGTTCTTTTTCGCTTCCTCGACCGTCACGATCGAAGCCGCCCTGTCGAGGCGGGACTGGTCGATATCGATCACTGCTATCTTTCCCGGTTTCCTTTCGCAGTGCACGGCATAGTCGATCGCGCCGAGCCCCATGGGCCCTGCGGCCCCGAGATACGCGCAGTTTCCGCCTTCGGCTATGCCCATGTTGTGGACATAAACCCCGGGCGCGGCATGGTGGTAGTTGGCGTGGCAGGCCCCGACTATGCACGACATGGGTTCTGCGAGCGAGCCGAAATAGAAAGCATCGCCGCTGTATTCGAGAAGGCAGTTCGTTTCCATCACTTCCTGCGGGATTATGACATATGTGGCATTTCCGCCGATGTACCTATATGAGTATCCGGGCGCGGCGAGCGAACCCTTGTAGTTCATGGCGGGCTGGACTGAAAATTTGGAGCCGGCTTTGTATTTGCCCTCCCATTTTTTGCCCACTTTGACAATCTCGCCGCAGAACTCGTGGCCGATGATCACCGGGTTTTGCGCCACGTCATCGGGCACTCTTTTATGTTTTCCCCCCTGGATCGCCGCTTTATGGGAGGACATGCAAATCGTGTTTGAAATGATATGGCCTAGTATTTCGTCCTCTTTCATTTCGGGGAGTTCAAATTCCTCGAGGCGCAGATCGTTTTCGCCGTATATTCTGACCGCTTTTGTCTTCATAGGTTTTTTCTCCTTTTTGAACAAATTGGACAAACGCTCGCCGAGATCCACTTTTGCGAGATCCGTTTTTTCCTTTTCTATGGCATATGTTTTTCCGTCGAAGCTCAAAATGTCGCCTTCTTTTGCGCTTTTTGGCAACTCTTCGGTTTTTATTTCTTTTTTTGTTTCGTTCTCATCGAACAACACCGCGACGCCTTCCTCGATCCTGTCGATGGTATAAAATGCGGGGCGCATATAAAAATTCACCTTTCTTTTTAATTTCGCTTTTTATTTTCGCAAAAATATGATATAATAATTATAGCACGTATTTTTACAAATTTCAAGGAGAATTTTAGTTTTATGGACGATATGGAAAATAAAATAAACGAACTCAGGAAGCAGGTCGAATTTTATTCGAAAAAGTATCACGATGAAGACGAAAGCCTCATATCCGATTTCGAATACGATATGCTCGCAAGGGAACTGATAGCGCTCGAAGAAGAATATCCCGAATTCGACAGCCCCCATTCCCCCTCAAAGAGGGTGGGGGGGAAACCGCTCGACAAATTCGAAAAAATCACCCATAAAGTCAAAATGAGCTCTCTGTCCAATGCATATTCAAAAAATGAACTTTTGGATTTCATCGAAAAGACAAACAAAATATTCGACGGGGAAAACCAAGAATATCTGATGGAGTACAAAATAGACGGGCTTTCGGTTTCGCTCGAATACGAAAACGGGATGTTTGCGCGGGGATCCACGAGGGGAAACGGGATCGTGGGCGAAAACATAACCGAAAACTTGAAAACGATAAAATCGATACCATTTGAATTGGCGGGCGAATATCCTAAATACCTCGAAGTGAGAGGCGAGGCGTTCATGCCCATTTCCGTGTTCAGATTTTTAAACGAGCAAAAAGAAAAAAATGGGTTGCCTCTTTTGGCCAATCCGAGAAACGCCGCCGCCGGTTCGCTTCGACAACTCGACCCGTCCGAAACCGCGAAGAGAAAACTCGACATATTCGTCTTTGGCATACAACAGATCGAAATCGAAGGCGAAATAACCGACAGGATCGAAAAAAAGTTTTCGGAACACTCAAAATCCTTGGATTATCTCGCGTCGCTTGGCTTTAAAGTTTCGCCGCTGTACAAACCGTTCGCGGAGCCCGACGAGATGATCGCGGAAATCGAAAAAATAGATGCGGGGCGTTTCGATTTGAATTTTGAAATCGACGGGGCTGTTTTAAAGCTGAACGATTTGGCCAAGCGCGACATGGTCGGCGAAACCGCGCATTCCCCGAAATGGTCGATAGCGTACAAATACCCGCCGGAAATAAAAAGCACAAAACTGACGGATATCGTAATCCAGGTGGGCAGGACGGGGGTTTTGACCCCAAACGCGGTTTTGGAACCGGTGAAACTGGCGGGATCGGTCGTGGCCCGCGCCACGCTGCACAATATGGATTTCATCGCCGAAAAACAAATAAAAATAGGCGACATGGTAAACGTGCGCAAAGCAGGGGAGATAATACCCGAGATTCTGTCGGTCGAGTTTGACAAAAGGGACGGAACCCAAACCGATTTCGAAGCACCTGCAAATTGCCCCTCATGCGGCTCCCCCGTGAGCGGAGGCGAAGAGGGGGACGTGGCGCTGCGCTGCACGGCCCCTGCGTGCCCGGCGCAGCTCGAACGTAACATAATCCACTTCGCCTCGAAAAACGCGATGAACATAGAAGGTCTCGGCCCGGCGGTGGTAAGCCAGCTCATCGAAAAAAAGCTCATATTTTGTTCCGCCGATCTGTATACTTTAAAAGACAAAACCGACGAAATCGCGAATATCGAGAGAATGGGCAAAAAAAGTTCGCAAAACTTGATCGAGGCGATCGAAAACTCGAAAACGAGGGGGCTTGCGGCATTCTTTTTCGCTTTGGGCATCAGGCACATCGGCGAAAAGACGAGCGCGCAAATCGCGGAAAAATACAAAAACATAGAAAAATTGTATTCGCCCGAGCCGATAACAATCGAAAAGCTGAAGCAAATAAAAGACATAGGAGACGAATCGGCCAAGATGGTGGCGAATTATTTTTCCAACCCGCGAAACATCGGATATATTGAACAATTTATCGCTTGCGGCGTAAAAACGCATATAAACGAAACCGACGATGAAATGGCGAATTCATCCGACAAACTGAAAGAAATGAAATTCGTGGTGACGGGAACGCTCGCAAAATACAAGCGCGACGAAATAGAAAAGCTGATAGCAAAAAACGGCGGCGAAGCCGTTTCGAGCGTATCGAAGAAAACGGATTATTTGCTGGCGGGCGAAAATGCGGGGAGCAAACTCGAAAAGGCGGAATCGCTCGGGGTGAAGGTGATAAGCGAGGAAGAATTTGAAACTATGCTGAAAGGATGAAAACAACATATTATGAACGCTTATGAATTGATAACCGCAATAAAGGGAAATATAGCGAAAGTCATCGTCGGGAAAGATAAAATAATGGACTATATCATAATCGCGCTTTTGTGCAACGGCCATGTGCTGATAGAAGACGTGCCCGGTTCGGGCAAAACCATGATCGCAAAATCGTTTGCCATATCTACGGGTTGCGCATTCAAACGCATACAATTCACTCCTGACCTGCTTCTCTCCGACATAATCGGAATCGAATATTTCAACATGAAAAAATCCGAATTTGAATTCATACCGGGTCCGGTATTTTCAAATATCGTGTTAGCCGACGAAATAAACAGGGCGACGCCGAAAACGCAATCCGGTTTGCTCGAATGCATGGAAGAACATCAAGTCACCATCGAGGCAAAAACCCATAAACTGCCTTTGCCTTTTATGGTGATAGCCACTCAAAACCCAATCGAAAATATGGGAGTATTCCCATTGCCCGAAGCCCAGCTGGACAGATTCTTGGTAAAAATCGAAATGGGATACCCGACATATGAAGAAAATATCGGCATTCTCGACAGGTTCGACCGCGCAAATCCCATCCAAACGCTGAAAGCGGCAATATCAAAAGAAGATATTGTGAATGCGCAAAACGAAATAAACGGGATATATGTCCATAAGGATCTATACGGTTATATAACTTCGATAGCGGAGGCGACCCGAAAAAACCCGGACGTCATACTCGGGGCAAGCCCCAGAGGGTGCCTTGCGCTGCTCAAAGTGGCGAAAGGCCTGGCGGCCGCAAACAACAGGGCTTATGTGACACCCGACGAAATAAAGGAAGCGGCAGTGCCTGTTTTGGCGCACAGGCTCATATTGAAAACATCCGCGAGCATGAAAAAAAACGCGGAAACCGGGATAATAGAGGAAATAATTGAAAGCATCCCCGTCCCCACGGAGGATTTTGGCAAATACAGACTGTAGAAGGAAGAAAAGCGGATTATGGGTTTTTTGTTTAATTTGCTGGTTGAAATTTACCCTTTTGTCGTAGCGGTTTTGTTTTTTTTGGCTGCGATCTCTTTCATATATGTTTCATACTACAACATCAAGATAAAGCTCATAAAGAAACTGAGGTACAAAAGGGAATTTTCGGTGCAGGGGGCATTCGAAGGCGAAGATATCGTAATCACCGAAACTATATACAACAACAGTATATTGCCGCTGTTTTTTGTCGATGTCGAATCGTACATATACCATAGTTTGAAATTGTCGGATTATGCCGGGGCTGAAAGCGATTCCGCCATGCAGCTAATTGTGAGCAGGTTTCATTTAATGCCGTATATGCAGGTAAAACGCCGCCACAAGGTCAATTGCGCGCATAGGGGGCATTATAAAATGGATTCCGCCTGCATTTTCACAAAAAGCGTCGGAATGGAAAAAACCACTTATTTTAACTTTGAAGCCGAACTATACGTTTACCCAAAAGCGATCGAATTTTCCCACTTTTCATATCCGGCAAATTTCATGCAGGGCGAAACGCCCGCAATCCGCATGGTCGTGCAGGATCCGTTTTCAATATCGGGCACAAGAAATTATTCGAACGGCGACCCGTTCAACATGATCAATTTCAAAGCCACGGCAAAAAGCGGGTTTTCCGGAATACAAAACATAAAAGTGAACAAATTGGACCATTGCTCCGACCGCATTTTCATGATTTATATCAACTTCCAGGCGCCGCCTGAAATATCGGGCATTCCCACCGAAATATATGAAGGCCTGATGGAACAGGCGTTTTCGTTTGCCGCCTCATTTGTCGGGAAAGCGCTGCAAAAGGGGTATAGAATAGGCCTGTCGGCGAATTGCCGATTGGACAGCGGCGAAAAATTCATCGCTTTTCCCATTGTCGGCGGATTGCATAACATCGAGGAAATGCTCAAAAAAATGGCGAAAGCCCAGATTAAATGCGGAATATCTTTTTCGGCGCTATTGGAAAAAGGGGCGAGGGGCGATATTTGCAATGCGGAAATATTTGTGATAACCCCATATGTGGACAACCATATAGACGACGGCATTGCGATCTTCAAAAAGCGAAACAATTCGGTGACGGTTATCGAGCTTGAAAACGATGAATATAATAAGTTTTTGAGTTCCGCGAGCAAGATTTGAAAATAGGGGAGGCGGAAAGACAAATGAAAATATTCAAAGACAAAGAAAAACGAAAAAAGATCGTCAGGATCGCCATATATGCGGCTGCGATATTTGCAATCCGCTATTTGGCCGCTTGCAACAGGGAATTTTTGGAATATTCGAGCTTTGGACGTTTTTTGTCCGTTTTGGAATTGACGCTCGCGGTTTTTTTGGCATGGACAATTTTTTCGCTGGCAAAAAATCGTGCAAAGGCCATATACGCGAAAACCAAAAAAGTGCTGGCCAACGCGATAAAACGGATGTTTAAACCTTTCATCGAAAAATTTTTCGAGAGGCAAAAGCGAAAGCAAAAATTTGTAAGAGGCTTGGACGAAAACAAAATAATTTTCGATTTTCACGTAATGGACCGGCTAAAAAACAGATTGAAACCGAAAAAAAAGCTGGATTTGAAACATGTTTCGTCAAATGCGGAAAAAATAAAGCTGCTGTACATAAAATTCATTTTGACATTGGCCAAAAAAAACCATGCGGTCAAATATTCGTCCACCCCAAAGGAAATAAAAAACAATTTGGGCAACGGCGACGATATTTTGTTTGACACATATGAACAAGTGCGTTACGATGCGGATGAAAATATCGATGTTTTGGACAATACGGTAGAATTATGCGAAAATGCCGTCGATGATTTTTAATCCGGAAAAGGCGAAAATTAGGAGGCGAAAAAAATGTTTTTGGACAAAGCGAAAATAAATATAAAAGCGGGAAACGGCGGAAACGGATGCGTTTCTTTCCACAGGGAAAAATACATACCAAAAGGAGGCCCGGACGGCGGGGACGGCGGCAGGGGAGGCAGCGTGATATTCAAAATCGACCCGGGCAAAAACGCCTTGCTCGATTTCAAGCACAGGCGCAAATTCTCGGCTGAAAACGGGCAGGACGGAAAACCCGGAAAAATGTTCGGAAAAAGCGCCCCGGACATATATATTGAAGTCCCGCCCGGCACTTTGATCAAAGAAGCGGAAACCGGAAAAATTATCAAGGATATGTCGAATTGCGACGATTTTGTCGCGGCAAAGGGAGGCAAGGGCGGTTGGGGCAATTCGCATTTCGCCACGCCTTCGAGGCAGGCGCCGAATTTCGCCAAAAGCGGGTTTACCGGAGAAGAAAAAAATTTGGTTTTGGAACTCAAAATGCTTGCCGAAGTGGGGCTTGTCGGCTATCCCAATGTGGGAAAATCTTCCATACTCAACATAGTCAGCATGGCAAAGCCGAAAATCGCGAACTACCACTTCACCACGCTTTCCCCAAATCTCGGGGTGGTGACGGTGGATGAAGGCTTTTCGTTTGTCATGGCCGACATACCAGGGCTAATCGAAGGCGCTTCGGAAGGATTCGGGCTCGGCCATGAATTTTTGCGCCATATAGAACGCTGCCGATTGCTCGTTCACGTGGTGGATATATCGAAAAGCGAGGGCAGGGATCCAATCGACGACGTTGACGCCATAAACGCCGAACTCGTGAAATTCAACGAAGAACTCATAAACAGGCCGCAGATAATCGCCGCCAATAAAACAGATTTGATAGATTTGGAAAATAACGGGCAATATTTCGAAGAATTTGAAAAATACGCCGAAACCTTAGGCTGCGAAGTGGTTTTCATTTCTGCTGCAACAGGGCGGGGGATAGGCGAATTGATAGAAAAAATCGTAAAAATTTACCCCGCGCTGCCCCCTTTGAAAATATATGAAAGCGAAACTGCGGATATGGAATATGAGGAGATGCGCGATGCCCGCGATATTAAGATAAATGTCGAAGAGAGGGTATATTCGGTAGAGGGCGGATGGTTGGCCGGATTGGTGAATTCCGTGAATTTTGACGACAGGGAAAGCGTGATGTATTTCCAGCGCGTATTGAATAAAAGCGGCATCATAGAAAAACTTCGCGAAGCGGGGGCGAGCGAAGGCGATACGGTGGATATATGCGGGGCGGAATTTGATTTCGTGGATTGAGCGGATTTCAAATTCTGATTACGTTCCAAGAAAGCGGGTTCAGCTTTGCGGTTATTATGTCGTCTTCGCATTCGATGTCTTTTTGAATTTTGGGCGTTATGCGATTTGGGTTTTCAAAGGTGTTGACGGCGAACTTGTTTTCGTCCCAAAGGGAAATATGCTCAAGTTGGTCGCCGAATACATATCCGCGCGGCTCGAAATCGAGGATCACTTCATTTTCGCTTCTGTTCACTGCGAAAAGCGTGACGCCGTCTTCCGTTTCGACTGCGGCGCTGTCGATGACCGGCACGCCCGAATACCATTCGCAATCGTATTTTTCGCATTCGACCAAAGTCTGCAGTGCCGTGCCGCGCCCGTATTTCGATGCGTGCATGTACGGATAAAACATGGTTTGTTTCAGCGGAGCGCCCTCTTTTTGCGTGTATATCGGCGCGATGACGTTGACAAGCTGCGCCTGGCAAGCTATTTTTACCCTGTCGGCCCTGCGTAAAAGCGAAAGCAGCATGGATCCGGAAACCACGGCTTCCTCGACGGTGTAATGGTTTTTCGCGGCTTTTTCCTCGTCTTGGCCTTTTTGCCACCATACATTCCATTCGTCGAAAGATATGTTTATCTGTTTTTTGGTTTTCTTTTTTGCCGCCGCGTAATCGCAGGCGGCTATCGCCTTATTTATGTATTCGTCCATTTCCATGGTGCGGGCCATGAATGTTTTTGTGTCTTTCGCGTCCTTTTTGCCGAAATATTGGTGGAGCGAGATGTATTCCACCAAATCGAGCGTGTGCTCAAGCACTGTCGCTTCCCATTCGGCGAAAGTCGGCATCCCATAACCGGACGAACCGCAGGCCACAAGTTCTATCGACGGGTCGGCCCATTTCATCAGCCTTGCGGCTTCGCAAGCGGTTCGGCCGTATTCACGCGCGGTTTTGTGCCCTATTTGCCAGTTTCCGTCCATTTCGTTTCCCAAACACCAAAGTTTTATGTTGTGCGGTTCTTTCGCGCCGTGCCGAATTCGCATATCGCTGTAATGCGTCCCTCCCCCATGATTGCAATATTCCACGAAATTTCTCGCTTCATCCGGCCCCCTTGTTCCGAGGTTTACCGCCATCATGATTTCGGCATTCGCCTTTTTTGCCCATGCGGCGAATTCGTTCGTGCCGAATATGTTGGATTCTATCACGTTCCATGCCAAATCCATTTTTTTTGGACGTTCGGAAACCGGGCCCACTCCGTCTTCCCAATTATAGCCCGAAACGAAGTTGCCGCCGGGATAACGGACTATCGGGACGTTTATCTCTTTTACGAGCTCGATCACGTCTTTTCTGAAACCTTGCTCGTCAGATGACAGATGGCCGGGCTGGTATATCCCGTCATAAACGCATTTGCCCAAATGTTCGACAAATGAGCCGTATATCCTGTTGTCTATTTTCCCGATTGAAAAATCTTTATCTATTCTTATTTTCGCCCTGTTCATAAAATTGATCCCTCCAAAATTCAAAATCGCCTATTTCCGCCTGCGATAAAACCAAATCGAACCGGAGCGAGCGGGCTGCGCGAAAGTTATTCCGTTTTGGTTTATTTTTTCGCCGCCGAGTTCAAAGCTTTCGCCCGTTTCCTCGTTTTCGAAAATATAATCGCAAAGTTCGCAGAATCCATGCGGAACCACGGTGAAGCTTTCGTTTTTGCTCTGGTTGTTTCGTAGCGCCTGGAATGCGCCCGTTCCCCACTCGGGGCAGTCGAATTGGAATATCGTCCATTTTGCGTTGTCCCTGTGGTTTTCGGTGAGCGCGTAAAAATCGCCGCATAACTGCATTTCTGCGCATTTTTCCCAAATTTCGAGAAGCTTTTTTGCATAGGGAAGTTCAGAATTCAAAGCTTTCAAATCCGAAACGCCTGCGAAAAACGTCAGAAGCCCGAATCCGTTTATCAGCTTGAAATTGTCGAGCGAAGGGGGTTCGGGCGCGTAATAATCTTCGTGGTTGTAATATTCGTTGTCTTTGTCCCAGGAATTGGTCCAGCCTCTGGTGAAGGGGATCCATGAGTGGAGCGTGTGGCGGTAGGCTTGGTTTATATGGTGATAACCGTATCCGTAATCCGTAGGGTGGAGGGGAACTGAGCGGCGCATCGTTTCGAGGTCGTTCCTGCGCCCGCCCGAAGAGCACGAATCGATCCATAAGTCCGGGATATTCATCAAAAGATAATCCCAGTACGACAAATAGCCTTGCACATACAAATTTTCGACCATTCCCTGTCGGTCTTCCTCTTCGTTTTCGCGCCAGTATTTTAAAGGCTCAAAGTTGAAATCCTGCCTGTAGCATACTATTTTGCTTTCCGCGATCAAATTTTTCATATGCTCGCAAAGCCATTTATGGCAGTCGGGATTTGTCAAATCGAGCAGATAGCTCCAATTGTCTTCGGTTTTTTTTGCGAGGAGCCAATCGGGGTGATCTTTGCAAAATTTTGAATCCTTGTGGACTCGCTCCGGTTCGTGCCAAACCAAAAGCTCCATTCCGGCATCCGCGCAAGCCTTGCCGACCGGGGCGAACCCGTTTGGGAACCTATCCGGATCGGGTTGCCAGTCGCCGGTGACGGGCCAGGTTTTGTTGCCGTTTGCGTCCCTGCACGGGTACCAGCCCGCGTCGATCCACCAAAGCCTTGCCCCGGGGAAATTTTCTTTCGCGTAGGAAATAGAGTCGAGCTGGTTTTTTTCGGTGGCTTCCTGCCATTCGACTCCGCCGTTGTTGTCGCACAAGACCGATTTGGGTTCAAGTATCCTGCCTTTTTGGCGAGGGGTTACATGCGCGTTGAACCACCTCCGCCAGACATTTATCCCTCTTGTTTCGTCGCCTTCGAAAACCATCATCGTCATGCGCGGAGTCCTGAACGTTTCGCCGCTTTTTATATATGTGCGCGATACCTGCTGCCCGGCTTTGAAGCCCACCCCGTTTTTTTCGCCCTTGTATTCGCTGCTCCATTGGCCGGGCCAGCCTATCGATATGTTCATTCCAAATTCCGAAAAAAGCAGTCTCTGGTATGGGAATGCCCCGTCGCAAGGGCGGCCTCCGGTCGGCGCCTGAAAAAAGCTTGTTCCGTTTTCAACTTTTGCCTTATCTACGGTATATCCGTCTTTGCTGCAAAAATCCCCGTTGTTGCGCACGAGGGTAGGGGCGGTTTCGCTTTCGAAAAACATGTCGGCGCATAGTACATTTTCGAGGATTTCCGTTTTTTTTGCCTCGGGGGCGCATGAAAAATATACCGTCCATTCCACGACCGGAAAATCCCTGTATTCCAAAAATTCCGCCTTGATTTGCAAATCGCCGGAATTTCCGGAAATCACCGTTTCGACCATGTTCGCATCTAAAAACCTTTTTTCCGCGGTTGAATTTTCGGGTAAACCCTTGAAATGGACTCCGCCGTATCGGTACGAAACCGGCAAGTTTTCCGGACATGAAGAAAATGCGCCGAAATGCCGACGCGCCAATTTCATGTCCCCATTTGTTGTTCGCGGGGACTTTGATGAATTCTGCATAATTTTTACCTCCGTTCATATTTGTTCCCAGTATATCATACCGGTTTTTGTTTGTCAATCGTTGTAGCTTGTTCATAATTATTTAACAATGATGTGATATAAATATCTTAAAATAAAATTTAAACGGAGGGGCAATTTCATTTATGGAGAAATTATTTCGCATATTGGGTTTTGCGCTTGTTTTTTGCGTTGTTTCCGCGCTTTTTTCGTGCGAGGCAAAAAAAGGCGATCCGGAAGAAGGCGCAGCCGACGAAATCGGCGAATCGGCGGCGGAAACTACCGGCCCGCCCACCGAAACAAATCCGCCGCCCACTACGGATCCGGGACCGAAAAAGAAAAGCAGGGACATAGCGTTCGCAGACACTTCCGATGAAAGCGAGCGGCATGCCGTGAAAGTGGGCGAAGGTGGCGGGTACAAGTCGATCGGGGTCAAATTCACCGCCGAATTTACGATAACCGACATCGACCTTTCCTGCCCGTCGTGGAGCGACGACATAGGCACGATGGTTTTCAGGCTGTATAAATGGGACACCGATTACGCGACGACGGTGGCCGGAACCCCGGTTTTGGTCGATGAGGAAACCTTAGTCGATTATCCCGACAATGCGATGATGAGCTTGGATTTCGGGATAGAAATCGAACCGGGCACGTATTTGTGGGAACTCAGCGAGGGAAAAGACGGCGTGGGAATGTGGTCGTTTAAAACGCCCGGAGAAGACGGGCTTGAATTTTTCAGGAACGGCGAAAAGGTTTCGGACGAAGCATATAACGGAACGCTTTACGGGTTTGTCATGGAATAAGAAATTTGTGAAAAATTTGTGAAAAATTTTTTAAATAGTTGACAAAAAAGAAACAGTATGGTAACATAAATGACAGCATGAAACGAAAAATAAATTTTATTAGGAGGCAAAATCAAAAATGAAAAAGTTTCTGAGCATTATCCTCGTCGTGGTTTTGGCGTTTTCCATGTGCGTCCCTTTTGCCGTTTCCGCAGCGGATCCGAGATCGTACAAAGTCCCAAAAGCAGCGACCGCCCCTACGCTTGACGGCAATATAAACGCCGACGAATGGAAAGGCGCGCTCGTTGTAGAATTGAAAAAAGGCGATGCGGATCTATTTGTCGCCAGCGGAGACGGCGATTTTTTCGGCGGGGCCGTATTCCAGTTTATGTGGGCTGACGAAGGCATATATTTTTCGGTCGTTTCAAACGGAAATAACGATCCGACCAGCGTTCCCGCGACCGGAGCGGGAAGTTACAACGCGGGCAACGGGGTTCAATTCAATATGTACCCCAATCGCGATATAACCGGGGCGACCACCGAAGAAATGTTTTTCTTCTCATATCACCCCAAAACCGAAGGGGGCGCCCCTCAGGTAGGGGAACATTTTGTTTACGGCGACGGCGGTTCCGGCCAGGATGTTCCGGAAGCCAAGATAGCTGCCGTAATGAATGGCAACGACTACACGATGGAAGGCCTTATCCCGGCCGCTGCCCTCGCAAAATCGCAAGTTCCGATAAAAGTCGCCTCAGGCGAAAAACTCTTTTGGAACAACGTCATAATGTTTGCCGACGATGGCGGCACTCAAGGGCTTATCGTGGACAACGAATGGTTTGACGGGGCCTATTGCAACGAATATACTCTTGTCGATACGCTTGCGGGAATAGGCGCAGTCGAAGAGACGCCGATAGTGGCACAGGCGAAGGCGGCGGGGCCGTACCTGCCCGGGGGGACATTCGACGAACCGGCGATAGCGAGCGCGGATGACTTCGCGGACTTCTACGCCGGCGGCGCGATGACCGCCGAAGAGTCGCTGAAGGTGGCCATCGAGGGCAGGACATGGCTGGCGAACCCGCAGTTCGTGGACGGGGCGCAGGGGTTCGGCGACGAGGAGGAGCGCGAGTTCGGCGAGTGGGCGGAGAACCTGTTCGACCTGACATGGCACAAACTGAACGCCGACGGCGAGATGCGCTCGAGCAAATACTGCGGCAACGACGGTTTCGCTCCGTTTTTCGCCATATGGAAGTACGACCAGGCGTATGTGGCTGACAGCCTTTTGATAGCGACGGGCAACGACTGCGAGTCGTGGCCGAGGCGCATGGGGGACGGGTGGACGTTCTCGGGGTCGAACGACGGGGAGAACTGGACTTTGATCTACCGCGGGCTGGGGTCTGACTACGAGCCGGTGAACTTCGCGTGGTTCCGGTTCGACCTGGCGGGGAACACGGAGGCGTTCCAGTGGTACAGAATATATTCGGACGATTTCCATTTCGACGACCAGGGGATCATACAGATGTCGAACATAGCGCTGACGGGCGGGGTACCGGGGGCTGAGGAGCCGGCTGACGCGCCTGCCGCGGCCGCTGACGTGCCTTCTGTTGCTGCCCCGCAGGCTCCCGCGGCCGAAACGCCGCCGGCCGCGCCGACCACGGGCGACGTTTCGCCGCTCGTTTTCGCGCTTCTCGCCTTCGCCGCCGCCGTGTTGGCACTGCGCAAAAAGAGAGCAGCGAACTAAAAAGCCATGCATGCCAAAAAGGGGGCAGCTTCCCGCTGCCCTTTTGCTTTGTTTTGGCGCAAATTCTATCTCTTTGAAAATTGCGGGGCGCGCCTTGCGGCTTTGAGCCCGTACTTCTTTCTTTCCTTCATGCGCGGGTCGCGGGTCAAAAACCCGGCTTTTTTCAATTGGCTGCGGTATTCCTCGTCGGATTGCAAAAGCGCCCTCGCCACCCCGAGCCTTATCGCGCCCGCTTGGCCGGATACCCCGCCGCCGACGACCGTGCAGAAAATATCGAACTTGCCGACCGTGTCCGTAACCCCGAAAGGCTGGTTCACGATGAGTTTCAAGGTCCCGAGTCCAAAATAGTCGTCTATATCCCTTTTGTTTATTTTTACCGCCCCGCTGCCCGGAAGCAGGCGCACGCGGGCTATTGATTTCTTTCTTCTTCCCGTTCCGTAAAAATATGGTTTCACAGGCGTTGCCATAGTATCATAATCCTCCTAAATTATTCTTGTTCGTTACACTTATATTTCGCATGGTACGGGTTTTTGGGCCGCCTGCTTGTGGTCGGGGCCCCTGTAGATTTTCAGGCGGTTTATACTCAGATCGCCTATTTTGTTGTGGGGCAGCATCCCCTTGACCGCGAGCCGAACCGCTTTCGCGGGGTCGTTTTTCATAATGTCTTTGTAGCTTTCTGCTTTGAGTCCGCCTACATATCCGGAATGGTGGTAATAGACTTTCTGTAGAAGTTTGTTGCCTGTCAGCACCGCTTTTTCGGCGTTGATTACGATGACAAATTCGCCGCAGTCTACGTGAGGCGTGAATTCGGGGCGGTGTTTGCCCCTCAATATGGTGGCGGCTTTGACGGCGGTTTTGCCCAAAGGCACCCCGGCGGCATCGATCACATACCATTTTCGTTCAAGCGTTTCCTTTTTTGCCATAAAAGTGGACATCGAATGTTTCCTCCGTGTTAATTCGTATTAATAAACTTTTGATTGTTTTTTTAACTTTTACATTATACATGATTTTTTTGGTTTTGTCAAGGGAATTTGCGAAAAAACACGAAAATTTTTATATTATCTCCGTTTTGCTTTGTTTTTCTTTTGATACGGGCATATTTGCTTTGTTTTTGTTTCAAAAATTTTCGCAAAGAAGGTTGACAAAAGTTTTCAAATGTGGTAAAATGGCAATTGTAAAACCGCATAAATAATCGGGGGCGCCGGAAACGGCTGAGATGTCAGCGAACAATGACTGTCCCTTATTAACCTGATATGGGTAATGCCAACGTAGGGAGTATTAATTGGTGTGAACTGCATGTGAACGCTTATGCGTTCACATTCGTTACACTATTGATTGGTGTGAACTGTATGTGAACTATCGTTCACATTCGTTACACATTATGTCGCGAGGATGAATTATTCGCCGATTCACTGTCCTTGAAATATTTTGACCGCGTTTGGTTAGATTGTTTTTCGCGGTCAAGTTTATTTCACGTAAATAAGGATGGTGCGTTTTTATGCAAAACCAAAAAAATCTGAGAATTTTAATCGAGTGCGCGGTCATGGTCGCGCTTTCGGCGGCGCTTTCGGAGTATGCGATTATCTACAGAGCTCCCTTGGGCGGTTCGGTGACCCTTTTTTCGATGGTGCCGATCATAATTATCGGGCTTCGGCACGGGTGCGCCTGGGGCTTCGGCACCGCTTTTGTCTATTCTATGACCCAGTTTATGTTCGATGTTTCAAAGCTTTCGGGCTGGGGAGTGGCCGGCGCGAAAAACATGATGATCTGCGCGCTGCTCGATTATATCGTGGCTTTCACGGTCATCGGAACGGCGGGGTTTTTCAAATCCGCGCTCGACAAAACCCGAAATCGCGGCAAAAAAATCGCCTTTGCGTCTGCTGCCGCGCTTTTGGTCTGCGTGCTTCGGTACATATCGCACGTGGTGGCCGGGGCTATCATATGGCACGCGATAACGAAAGCGGGCAACTGGAACGAATATGTCCATACGGTTGGGGCGCTGGTCTATTCCCTGGTCTACAATATGCAGTTCATGCTGCCGGAAACGGCCATAACCTTGGTGGCCGCGCCCGCAGTTGTCACGGCGCTCTCGGCTATAAACATTAAGGAATGATTTTTTTATGCTGTGGAAGAAAAAATACGGCTATTTGTCCGTGGTGGTCGCGTACTTCAAGCTGGTCCCCGTCGCGGTCACGGTTAAAATCATAAGAAACCTCGTGGGCTCGGCGCTGCCCACGCTCAATATGCTGATGGTCGCGGCCTTCATCGACTCGGCGATCGCCACAATCGGCGGCGAGGGCGATATAGGGTCGATATTTCTTCCGCTTTGCGTGATCGTTTCGATCATGCTCGTAAACTACTATATCGAAATACTGATGGGAATGCTAAACACACGGGCGCAAAACAAGATAAAAAAAATCGTGGCGCCCGCAGTCGCCGAAAAAATGGCCTCGGTCAAATTCAGGTATTACGAAAATCAGGAGAGCGTGGATGTCATAAACCGCGCGACGGGCGGTTTCGAGGGCAATCTGCAGGGATTTTTCGACCAGATATTCGGCGCCTGGAACCTGATCGCGCAGATCATCGGTTTTGTGGTCGTGCTCGGAATGCAGCTGTGGTGGGCCTCTTTGGTATTTGCGGTGACCTGCGCGCCGTCGGTATTCATATCGTACAAATTCGGCAAAAAGCGATATGACACAGACAAGGAAATGACCAAGATCGACCGGAAAGTGGGCTATATCGGGGGGATTTTGACCGGCAGGGACACGATAGAGGAGCGCTATGTGTACGGCTACACAAAAAAAATGGACGAGCAATACAAAAGCAAATATGAGTTTTCGCGCATCGAGCGCAAAAAAGTGGAAAGAAAAATGTGGATCAACACAAAGGCCACGGGAATGCTCGCCTTTGTTTCCGGGGCGGTGGTGATATCCATACTGCTGCCGATGGCCATATTTCCCGATGCGAGCGGGGAAATCAGGTTGTCGATAGGGATGTTCACCGCTATCGTGAACGCGGTCTTCGGGCTGAGTATGCAGATGCAGTGGAGCCTCTCGTGGCAGATAGGCGATTTCAAATATAAGTTCGAGTATCTCAAAGATTTGAACAAATTTCTGGAATTTGAAACCGAAGAGGACGCCGCCTGCCTGCCGGGCCGGGAAGCGCCCGCCCTCAATTCGATAGAATTTGCAAACGTCAGCTTCAGATACCCCGGAACCGAGCCTTACATACTGAAAAATTTCAGCGCCAAACTGCAATCGGGCCGCCATTACGCCATAGTCGGGGTAAACGGCGCGGGCAAGACCACTCTCACAAAACTGCTCACCGGGCTGTACAAGGAATACGAGGGCGAGATAAAAATCGACGGCAAAGAGCTCAGAGAATACTCGCAGCCCGAAATGAAAGCGCTTTCGGCGGTGGTATACCAGGATTTTTGCCGCTACCCGCTCGATTTTTACCACAATATAGCCATAGGGAATGCAAACGACATGGAAAACCGCGAAAAAGTCGAGGAAGCCGTCGATACAATCGGGCTCGCCGAAACTGTCGAAAAGCTGCCGAAAAAATACGAGACCCCGATAACGAAAATAAAAGAGGACGGAGTGGATCTGTCCGGCGGCGAATGGCAGAAGGTCGCTTTGGCTCGCCTTATCGTCAACCCCGCGCCGCTCAAAATCCTCGACGAGCCCACCGCAGCCCTCGACCCGGTTTCCGAATGCAAGGTCTACGAGCAGTTCGGGGAGATAGTAAGCCAGAACCGGACGGGCGAATCGCGCGGCATAACGATATTCATCAGCCACAGGCTGGGCTCGACGAAACTCGCCGACGAGATAATAGTGATATCCGAAGGCCGGGCGGCGGAAACCGGCAGTTTTGCCGAGCTTATGGCAAAGGGAGGCATTTATGCCGAAATGTTCGCGAGCCAGGCCGAATGGTACGCAACCGACAACGTAACGAATGTGAAAGCGGAGGGGCAGGCCTCTGGTCTGCCCGCACGTACAAAATTTATGCCACCCGGCAAAGGAGGCGAAACCCATGCCTAAAAAACCGGCCGTAGGGGACATCGTCCCCGATGTCCCGCCAAAAAAAGAAAAAGATCCGATAAATATATTTTACATGATAAAAAAAATATATCCGATATGCTTCAAGTCAAAACCCTCGTATTACATCGCCAACCAAGCCGTGAGCGTAATTCACGGGGTGTCGCACGGCGCGAACGTCATGGTGGCGCAGCTGTTTTTCGACGCCGTCTACAGGGCGTCGACCGGAAGCGAAACCGTCGGCGGAGTCATAGCCGCGCTTTTTATATTTGTCGCGGTCAGGCTTGCCACCGATCTTTTGAACGCGGTGCACAATTTTACCCACATGGTTCAGTGGAAAAGGGTTTTAGGGTTTATGAACTCCGAGATAAACAAAAAATCATCGCAAATCGACCCGGTGGAATATGAGAACCCCAAACGGCTCGACGACATAAACAAGGCGGCGAACGGCGCGGACTCGGCGATACATTTCCATATAGCCACTTCCACCGTGCTCAGCTTTTATCTGCCGTATTTCATCTTCATGGGCTTTTACCTGACCGCCCTCAAACCGACCCTTATACTCTGCCTGCTGTTCGTGTTCGCGCCGGTGCTGACCGCTCAGATATTGCGCTCGTCCGTGTTTTCCAAGCTCGAGGACAAAGTCGCGCCGATCAGGCGCGAGTTCGGCGCCTACAACGACGCGGCCTGCGGCAAGGGCTATTACAAAGAGACCAAAAACCTCGGGTCTTTCAGGTATCTCAAAAGCCTGCTCGAGGACTCGGTCAAGTCGCTCAACGCCGCGGTCTGGGGCGCGAACAAAAGAAGCGCACTGATCGATTTCGGATTCAACACGCTTTCGCTTTTAGGCTATGGGGGGATCATGTTTTTGTTGGTGAAATATCTTTTGGACGGGGAGATATCGGTGGGGGCGTTCGCGGCGGTGTACAACTCGATCGGGATGCTGTTTGCCATCATGAACGAAGTGATAAGCAAGCATTTGGGCACCCTCGCCAACAATTTCGGCCAGATAAGAAATTTTCTCAGATTTTTGGATATGCCCTCGGACAACAGGGAACATCTGAGCATAAGCAAAAAAGAGGGGATAAGCCTGATCGGGGCGGGCTTCAGGTACCCGAACGCCGAAGCGGATTCGCTGGCGGATATAAGCCTCGACATAACGCCGGGCGAGACGATAGCGATCGTGGGCGAGAACGGGGCGGGGAAGACCACGCTGACGAAGCTGCTCACCGGGTTGTACAAGCCCACCGCGGGCAGCGTGAGAATCGGCAAAACCGACACAAATCTGGCGAGCTACAAATCGCTTTTCGAAAATGTGTCCGGCGTTTTCCAGAAATACCAGCGGTACGCGCTGACCCTTCGGGAAAACGTGCAGATAGCGGACTTCGGGGACGAGGGCGGCGACGGCAAGATCGAGCGAAAGCTGGCGGAGAACCACATAGGCCACGGCGACAAAGACACCTTCCCCGAAGCCTTGGACACGATGCTCTCCCGCGAGTTCGACGGGGTCGATTTGTCCGGCGGCCAGTGGCAGAGGGTAGCCTTGGCCAGGGGCTTCTACCGCGACAGCGACCTGATAGTGCTCGATGAGCCCACGGCGGCGATCGACCCGATCGAGGAGAGCGCGATATACAAAAAATTCGTGGAAATCGCCGAAGACAAAACCGCGATCATAGTCACGCACAGGATGGGATCGGCGAAGATAGCCCGGCGCATCGTGGTGATGCGCGAGGGCAAAATCGCCGAGATCGGCACCCACGACGAACTTCTCGCGAGAGGCGGACTCTATGCCCATATGTACGCGGCGCAGGCGGGATGGTACGACGGGGTTTCTACCCCAAAGGATGGGTGAGCATATATTCCACGAGCTTGTTGTATGCGGCTATCGTAAAATGGCAATAGCCGTCCGAGGAAAAGTTTCTGGGCAGGCTGTTCTGGGAGTCCCTTAACGCCGCCGCGTAATCGAGAAACGGGAAGCCGTTGCCAGCGGCGAAGCGCGAAAGAGCGGCGTTCGCCTCCGTTATTTTGGCATTGGTGAGCTCGCCTTCGCCCGATCCGGCCACAATCGGGGTCAGTGACATCACCACGATTGTTTTGTCCGGGCTTTTTTCTTTTATCCTATCGACAAGGGTCGCGTAGCTCTTTATGAAACCATCGACCGGTTGCCAGACGAGATCGTTGATGCCAAGGCATATGCAGACATATTTCGAATCTTTTGTGGCTATTATGTCCTCGGGCCTGGTCTGCTTGCCCATGAAGTATGGGTGGATCGATCTGTTCGATATTTCCCTCAGGGCGTTGTTGACTCCATAGCTCACCACGGCGACCACGCTCACATCCCGGAGCACGTCTTTGCCCTCGAATTTTATCGAGCTCCTGTACATGTCGAAACCCGTGGTCATCGAGTCACCGAGCATGAGTATATCCCTGAAGTATCCATAAGGCTCTGGGACGACGTCGCTAAAAGGCGCTGCGGTTTCATAATCATGGGCCGGCGGGGGAGGAGGCGGAGGCGGCGCGGAAGTGGCGGATTCGGTTCCGTCGTTATGAATCTGCGGGGGCGGCGGTGGAGGTGGCTCGGTGGGCGGAA
This sequence comes from Oscillospiraceae bacterium, assembly GCA_009782405.1. The sequence continues at coordinate 2,132 of WRJC01000002.1, read as the reverse complement.
GCGTCTCTGGCTCGGGCGGCGGGTCCGAGGCGAGCGACACCAATTTTTTGAGCATGAGCTCCTCGGTGGCGGGCGCCGCGGTCGGATTCTGAGTCGGCGCGGGTTGCTCATTGGGAATTTCGGCCGATTCGGGCGCAGATTTGGCGGCGACTTCAATTTCAATTTCAGCAACCGCCGCCTCACTATATTTCCGCTCCATTATTTTCGCTTCCAAAAAGGTCGAGTTCTCGGTTTCGGTTTCGGTTGCCAAAACCGGCAGATCCGCCGCCTTTGGGGTTTTGGCGGCGGAATGCGGCAGCATATATCCCAAAACCGCGGCGATTGCCATAAATACTGCAATTGACGCGTATATTATTGTCTTTTTTTTCATTTGGAATAGCCCCTGTTGTAGTATACGAGCCCAGGCTCCATGGATCCGAACATCTCCGTGACCGTTAGCAGCGTGTAGCCTGAGGCGATCAGGTCAGGTATCGCGCGCTCCATGGCGTCCACGGTGGTGGAATGCACGTCATGGACGCAGATCACCCCTCCGTCCTTGGCCATCGACATGATGTTGTTGTATACCGAATTCGCGTTCCGAAGCTTCCAGTCGAGCACGTCGATGTTCCATTGGATGAGCGAAAAGCCCAATTGCTGCGAGATGTTTTTTACGTTGGCGTTGTAGGAGCCGTATGGGGCCCGGTAAAACATATATCTGGTCCCGGTGACTTCATAGATGGCGTCGCTGGTGGATTGCAGCTCCCGTTTTATCGTTTCGCTGCCCGACCTGGTGAGGTAGGGGTGGTTCCAGGAATGGCCCGCGACTTCGTGCCCCTGTTCGACCATGTGCCTTATGGTCTCCGCATATGACGAGACTTTGTAGCCCACCACGAAAAACGTGGCTTTGGCGTTGTTGTCGGCGAGTATTTTGAGCAGCCTCTCGGTGTGCGGCCCCGGCCCGTCGTCAAACGAGATGACCAAAAATTTTTCGGTTCCATCGTTATGAATCTGCGGTGGCGGCGGGGGTGGCGGGGGCGGTGGAGGAGGAGGCGGCTCGGTGGGGGGGAGCGTCTCTGGCTCGGGCGGCGGATCAGAGGCGAGCGAGACGAATTTTTTTAGTATGAGTTCCTCGGTGGCGGGCGCTTTGGTTGGCTCCTGCGTTTCGGGAGGCCGCTCCTCGGGTTTTACGGCCGTTTCCGCAGCATCCGTTTCGTTGGTTTCGGCGGGGGGCGGCTCATAGCTTGGCTTTTTTTCCTTCCACGCGAGCATTTCCGTTTCCAAAAAAGTCGAGGCTTGGGTTTTTGGCTCGGTTTCGGACAAAACAAACAATTCCAGATCATCCGCCTTGGGAATCTTGTCCGCTGGATTCAAAAGCATGAGGCAAAAAACTGAAGCGAGCGCGACCAGGACCGCAACTATGGCGAACGTGGCAAATATCATCTTTTTTTTCATATGATTTTGTCTTTCATTCGATTTTTATTGTTATGTCAAACAGTTCATTGCCCAGACCCGGGCTGGATCATCACATGATCTTCAGGTCGTTTATGATAAGCTCGAACTGCGCGTCGAGATAGGCCGCCGCCCTGCGGCACATCAGCATCCTTGTCAAAAATATTTCAAAATAGTCCATGACCGAGCATACCGAAGCATCGATATGGAGGTCGAGGACTATTTTTTTAGCGCCGCCTTCGCCCGCGCGCACCGAAATGTCTCCGCTTGTGACCGCATAGTTCACCCTGTCGTGGATATCGGCCAATATCTTGTTCATATCCCTCTCGGTCACCCTCGATCTGCGCACATCGGATTTGTCGGCCAAAATGAGAGCCGCCGCTATGACGCTCACGGGGCGGCCGGTTTCCTCGTCGTGGTTCCCGATCGCGGTCATCACCGCGGCGATCTCGTTTGGCGGCATGTCGTATTTCGAGAGGATGGATTCGGCGAGGACTCCCCCCGTGAGGGCGTGGGAGCTTCTGCTCACCACATTGCCCAAGTCGTGGAGGAGTCCCGCGATTTCGGCCAATTCCATGTCCCTTCTGACACAGCCCAAATCCGAAAGCAAACCTGCCGCGGTTTTGGCCGTCTTGTAGACATGCGGGAAAGAGTGGTCAGTATAGCCCAGCGCCTTTAAGGCGCTGTCTCCCGCAGTTATGTAT
>WRJC01000001.1 GCA_009782405.1 Oscillospiraceae bacterium | reverse complement strand
ATCAAAAACCCGGGAAAGCGGCCCGCAGGACGTGCGGGAAACCATCGCGGATATCCCCGAGCCGGATTACGATTTCGGGGGATACAAATTCAGGGCGCTCGTCAACGGGGACGCCTTCGGCGATTACAGGTCGCGCGAGTTTTTCGCCCCCGAGGAAACCGGGGACGTGATAAACGACGCGGTGTATAAAAGAAATATCACCGCCGAAGAAAAATACAATTTTACCTTGGAAATATCCGGAGATACCACGTGGTCCAATCCCGCGCAGACCATAGCCGAAAAAAGCATAAAATCCGGGGACGACGCCTACGACCTCGTGATGCCGTTCATGACGGCGGAAGCGGCCTCGAACCTCGCCCAGCAGAACCTGCTTTTGGACTTGAAGGCGCTGCCCGGGATCGATCTCGAAAATCCCTGGTGGGACCAAAGGGCCAACGAACAGCTCACAATAGGAAACAAATTGTTTTTCACCACGGGGGACATATCGATCGTGCTTTCCAGCTACTGCACATTCGGGATCCTGTTCAACAAATCCTTGGTAAAAGACAACAGCCTCGAAGACCCTTACGCCCTCGTGAAAAACGGCGACTGGACCATCGACAAAATGCATGAAATGGCAAAAAACATCACAAAGGACATAAACGGGGACGGCATCTTGAACCATGAAGACCAATGGGGCGTTTTAAGCGAGCTCAATGCCTCCAATGGATTGTTTTTTGCCGCAGGGGAGCAAATCGTCTCCAAGGGGGCGGACGGCTACCCCGAAATCACCATGTACAATCCCCGCTCGGTTTCGGTGATAGAAAAAGCGCTGGATTTTTTGCAGGATGGCGGCACGGTGATTTTCGCGAACACGATGAAAGTGGATTCTGTCTGGGAATACGCCACGAAAATCATGGCGGAAGGGCGGGCTCTTTTTCGGAGCTGCGCGCTCGTCGGAGTCGAGGAGCTGCGGGCGGCCGAGCTCGATTTCGGCATAATACCGTACCCAAAATACGACAAGGCGCAAAACGGCTACAACAATCTCGTGAGCACGATCTGCGTTCCCGGCGCGTGCGTGCCCACGACGGTAAAAAGCCCGGAAACGGTCGGGGCGATAATCGAGATATTGGCGCGCGGGGCGGCGGCCACAGTCACGCCCGCGTATTTCGAGCAGACGCTGTACAACAGGCTCGTGCGCGACGACGAATCCTATGATATGCTGAAATTGATATTTTCGACCAGGGTGTATGACCTCGCGTATATTTACGACTGGGGCGGAATGGGATTTCTTTTGATGAACATGAATGATCGGGGGCAGAAGGATTTCACGTCGCAGTATGAAAAAATATTGGACAAAACACAGGCGGCGATGGAAAAAACGATAGATTTGTACAAAGAATTTCAATAAACGGAGGCATTTCGATGGACAGCGAAAATCTGCGGCGGCTGCGCGGCCGCGCCAATTTCTTTACCGACGAACTGAGCGGGCACATTGTTTTGAAAAAATATTGGGACAGCCTTTCGTTAGTGCTCAAAGGGAGTACTGCAAGGGGGTATTCGGATCAATATTCCGATATAGATTTCGTCGTCTATACGGATCAGGCAACCCAGGACGACATAGTCGCGGAATATATTTCAAACGGCCTGTCCGACCGGAAAGACAGCGTCTTTCTGCCGCTCAACAATTGGGAGGGGCATTACAACACGGACACATACGAGAACGTGGCGAAGCATTTTTTTAACAAAAACATGATGAAAGTATGGGAATGCTCCAATGTCATGATCATGCACGACAGCCACGGCAGATACGAGGAAACCATCCGCAAAAACACGGACAGGCTATTTTCCGGAATCGACAGCCTGATCATGAGGAAATATTTTGACATACAGCTGCATTTGGATTGGATGCGCCATCCCTTAAAACGCGCCGACATAAACGCGGCCTTGCAGTACGCCTCGCATTTGCATAGGTACTGCTGCCATATGATGTATCTGCTCAACAGCCAGAGCTACCCAAACGAAAAGTGGCTTTTTTACTACCTGAAAGAGACAGGGATCCCGGACAGCCTCTATTCGAAATTGACCGGCTACGGCGGAGCGATATGCGAAACCTCCGCCATAAAGCCGGATTTGGAGCTGGGCGAGTACAGCTTGTATGCCAAGATGGCCGACATTGCCGGTGACATCGCGGATATGCTGAAACTGCGCTACGGCCATGCGAAGTGGATAGACGAGTGGTATCTGTATGCCGAATAAAGAAGAACGGGCGGGAATATGCGCGATCAGCGGTCGAAATAGCGGTGGCATCGATCATTGGAATTTCAGAAGCGATGTAGAAATAACATAGTCAGAGTATCATAATTGTTTGAAAATGTCAACATAAAAAAATTTTTCAAATTTTTTCAAAAACCCCTTGACAAATCCGTTCTAATCGCTCCAAACGGCAAAAAGCGAAAATTTAATTAAATGCAGGTTATTTATATTAGGCAGTATAAAAAATTTTTAAAAGAATTATGTAAAACCCCTTGACTCGCAAACCGTTTGACGGTGTATAATTAATTTCAAGGAAACAGAAAGGGGAAAAAGCATGGAATTAAAAACGATAAGGCAAGTTTCACTGGATTACGGTATTTCGAGGCAAATGTTGTGCTATTATGAGGAAATCGGGTTGATAAAAAGCAGCCGCAAAGACGATTATGCGTACAGGGTGTATGATGAAAACGCTATTAAACAGCTACAGCAAATCATTATTTTACGCAAACTGCAAATCCCGATGAAGCAAATAAAAAACGTTCTCAATAATGAAAACGCCGTAGCGGTCATCGAAATTTTCAGGCAAAACATCAGCGAGCTTGACGAACAGATAATAGCTTTGTCGGTCGTTAAATCAATCCTGACACGCTTGGTCGAAGAGTTGCAAGAAAAAGCGGATATTCATTTGAAACCTGATATATTGAATGACAAAACCATGCTTAACGTAGTGAGTTCCCTTTCATTTTCCGAAAACAAAATTAATAATGCAAAGGGGAATGTAACAATGGAAACAATGGAAGAATTAAACAACGCACATGAAACTCTAAGCAAGCTAAAGCGCAGTGACGGTCAGGTTCGGATAGTTTACGTGCCGCCGATGACAGTAGCTGCTCACGGTGTGATAGGCGAGGAGGAAAGAAAAATCGCCGAGAAATTTGTACAGGAAAGAGGAATCTTAAAAATCAAACCGGATGTAAGAGTGTTTGCGGTTTTTCACTGCTCCATAGAAGATTTAAAAGACTTGGATACACAATCGGACGAGGGATGGGCATCCATTCCGGATGATATGGAATTGCCTGCGTTTTTAACAAAAAAGACTTTTGAGGGAGGCTTATACGCCGCATATGCAGGAATCGAGAATGTCGAGGGCTTTCGTGCTCTCGCCGAATGGGTCAATGCAAGTGAAAAATTCGAAATAGCCGATGATGGACGGCCATTGTTTGATGAATGCTTAGATGCCTACCACCTTATAAATGGAGATTTAAAACAAGGAACAGGAGAACTACAGGGTGATTTGCTGATACCTATTAAGAGAAAATAACAGAATAATGAAGTGTCGTGGTCATTAAGAAAATAACCATTTTACGGGGCAGGTGGACGAATCGAACACCTGCCCCGGCGATTTTAAAATCTTCTCGCCTTTCATTGTTTTTACAATAAAACGGATTATATAACCGATAAAAGGCATAAAAGAACGAGGTAGCGGGCGCGCCCTGTTTTTACCCCGCTTCTTCCATTTTGGCCACGAGCTTTTCTATCGCCGACACTATTTTAGGCTCGTTTTTTTCCCACCATGAAGCGAACCTGTTGCTGCGCTCGCTCATCAGCTGGCGCATGACGTGCCAAGGGTAGCCTATGCTTTCGTTGTAGATGCCCGCGAAATTCAAATACGCCCCTTCCCTGATCGTATCGAGCATTTTCGCCGACGCCTCGTCCCTCGCGTATTTTAATTTCATCGCCACGTCGAAGTATGCCGGCGAGACGTTTTTGTAGCTCTCCGAAGAAACCGCTTCCATGAACGCGCCGACCATTTCCGGGTTGCCGCAGTTGTTGGGGACGCAGAACAGCGAAACGCCGTCCTGTATGCGGGTGTAATACCGGTTTTGCGCCTCGTCGTATTTCGGGTAGGGTATTATGCTGTAATCCGATTCCATGTCCCTGAACCTTTCGATTGCGATGACAAGCATGCCGGGCCAAAACAGCACTTGGTCGTTTTTGAACATATCCGAGGAAAAATCCTGGCCGACATTCCCCTTCATCACATATGAACCCGGGTTTTCGTATATGAGATCGTAGACTTTGTCTACGAGGCTTGCCAGCTTGTCATATTCCGCGTCGAGATACGGTATGCCGTTTTCGTCTTTTTTCGTCATTTTGATGTTTGAGGACTGCATGAACCCGTCCCATTGATTGTAGTTGGTTATATATGCGCCGTATAAGTCGTTTTCGTCCATGATCCCGTCGCCGTTCAGGTCTTTGCTTATCGTTTTCGTCAATTCGCTCATATAGTCGATCGTCCATTTGCCGTCAAACACCGTGTCATATATGTTCGGCAAACCGTATTCTTTCTGGACCGTGTTGTTTACGAACATGACCATGCAGCACGCGAGCGAAGACGAATTGCCGTCGCCCACCGCAAAATTCAATTTTTTGTTTATCGTCAGCTCTTCCGTGATTATCCGGTTCCACCATGGTTCCGACAAATTCAAATGCGGCAGCTCATAGAGATTCATCAGCAGGCCCTGGCCCGAAAGCGACATTTGCCATAATTACTCCCCCTTTTATTTGGTTTCATTCATGATTTGCGGCGCGTCATCGGATTTCGTATCTTTGAGCGTCGAGGTCTATTTCCACTGTGCTCCCGTCGGCGTACACCGCCCTCTGCCTGCGGTAGTTGCCGTCGATGAATTCGTGTTTCACCATTTCCGAAAGCGCCGTTTTTTCGTGCAGTTTCAACGCGATTTTGCCGCGCCCTATATTTTCCGGCGTTTCATGGGCGGAGTAGTAAATCGTCCCGCCGCATAACAGCCCCCACAAAAACGCCGAATCATCGCGGGCGATGCCCCAGCCGCCGAGCTCTCCGCCCACGCCGAACCACGGCACGACCACGCACTCGTGGTACACGAGATTAAACAGCGGAATGGGCACGCCGACCGCATCGGACTTCCCTTCAAAAGAAGTAACCGCAAAGGGCGCGTGGTGGCACAGGGCGATAGAGGGCAAAATCGTGTCCGTCACTTCTTCGCTGCTGGGTATGATCCCCAAAGCGGTCAGGTATTCAAGGCACTCGCGCCTGTATCCGGCGCACATCTCGCGGCTCATCAAATGATTTGGATTGAAACATTCGTCGAGTTCGACAACTGCGAACACGTCGAGATACGAACCCTCTATGTTTATGCCGAGCTTTTTGAATGTGCTGTAGTTGCGTTTCACATAATCGCGCGCCAAATCGGCGCACAGGCACGTGTGTTTGCCCCCGTACCACACGGAACAGAACATATGGCTGCCGTCGGCGTTTTGGGCGGCGCTGTCAAAAGAAAAGCTGGCGGCGTCGTAATAATAGTCGCGGTACTGGTCGTGTATGCCGAAAATATATCCCAATTCGTGCGCGGTATCCGAGAGGCGCTTCATGCCCTCACCGCCTCCCGCCGCTTCGTGGACGGGGAACGGGTCGGGGTGCAGGTTGTCGTATCCGTGCGCCCCCCAGCCGTCATAATGCAGGTAGGCGCGTTCCACGCCGTTTTTTTTGAGCTTTTTCAATAGCTCCGCCCTCGAATCGAAAGTGTTGTGGTAATCGTTTTTTTTCGCGTCTTCTTTGTTGTAGTAATCGGAATCCGGGCTGATATGGACCGCTATCCCGTCATGGATCACGGGGGTGCCTATCAATTTCGCCACATTCGGGTTGCGCGCGATTTTTTCCTTCAATGTGACAAATTTGCCGCGCTCGATCATATGGCCCCGGTATATTTTGCATAAATCGTTGTAGTCGCCATTTTGCACGAAATGGTATTTCATTATTCTTTTGTATGCGATTTTCCCGAGCGAAGGCCGCCAATAAGGGCAAACCGATGTTTCCCCGCCCGGCGTGTGCTCCGCCGTATAGCCCGCGTCAAACGGCGTGTCAAAAATCGCGCAGTAACCGCATGCGCCGTCAATCTGCCCGAAAAACGCCATATAGCCGTCGCGGTCGGATATTTTGCCGCCATTGTACTGTATTATGGGTTTTTCCCAGCGGGAGGGGATCAATACGCCCTGCATCATCGGGATTATCGTGTACCCCTGTTTTTCGGGTATGTCAAACTCAAAAGCCCCGGGCCAGTAAATTTTTTCTATTTCGCAAAGCGAGTCGTTTTCCGCAAACAGCTCGAACGACAGCGCGTCGTCGGTTTTGTTTATCGCCACAGATGTGTGCACAGTCACACCGGACCCCTCAAAATTGCTGTAAACGGCTTTCACCCCGGTCGAGACCCCGGTTGAAAATTCTTCGGAAACGCATTCGGCCGAACAAAAATCCCCCTTGATTTTTTTGTCCGAATCCTTGAATTTGACGCTTATCTTGTCTTTTCCCCATTCCCAAACCTTATCGCCGATTTGCACCGACAAAAACAAATCTTTTGGCGAATAGGCCACTTTGTACGATTTTCCCGCCAAGACATATACAGGCATATGTTTTTCCTCCATTATCATTATCAGTCACTTTGCATTTTTGAAATCTTCCACCAATTTATCCAAATCGATTTGCAGGCGCGGCGCGATTTTTTCATATTTTGAAACAAAATCGGTGCTTTTGGTTTTTGTCAAATCGCTCAGGATGGGGTTGACGGTGTTGAAAAAAAACAAAAACCCTATGTCGTATTTTTTTGTCGAGAAAATTATTTTGAGCATTTCTTCGGATTCGACGTCCCTGATCCCTTTTTGGATGAGGCTTATGTCAAAGAACGCTTTTGTCAGGGTTTCCACGGAACCGTATGCCAGAGCCTCGGTGACGATTCCCGCTTTTTCAAGGTCTCCGGTCGTGTTGGGGAAGGCTATCACCCTTGCGTCGCTGTATACCTGGGTATAATAGCGCGGCTGCTCCTTGTTGTATTTCGGGAACGGAAGCACGCCGAAATCGGTTTCCATTCCCCTCAAGTCGCGGGGAATGGCCTCAAACAGGGAGGCGCGAATAAAATATTTGTCATTTTGGAACAAATTGCTCGCTTCCTGCCATATGTCGCTTGCCTTGATGGTGTCGGCGTGGAACATCGAAACGCCGTCGGTGGTATAATTCAATATTTTTTCGATGACATCAAGCGCCCTGGGGCTGTCCATAGTCAATGAAACATCCCCGTCTGCGGTTTTCACCGCCACGCTTTCGCCCGAAGCCTGAAACATCATGCCCGCGGTTTCGTATTGCGCCATAAATCCCCACTGGTCGTTTTGGTCCATTTGCCCGTCGCCGTCCAAATCCTTGTTCAGCCCTTTTGTGAGCTGGGCGAGGTAGTCAAAAGTCCATTCGCCGTTTTGCACGGCTTCGTAAGGATACGGGAGCCCTGCGCCGGTAAACATCCCTTTGTTGAAATACATGCTCGCTATCCTGCAATCGTCATACACGGTGATGTCTCCGGTTTGAAAATACAATTTCCCTGCGATCATAAGTTCGTCTTTTAGATTTTGGTCCCACCATTCCTTGTCATTGCCGATATATGGCATGTCGAGAAAATTCAAAAGCAAATTTTCCCTTGCCATCGTCGCCGCCTCGGAAATCCGTATATGCGCTATGTCGTAGGCTTTTTCATCGGCCAATACGCTGGTGCGCGCATATGCGCCCGCGCCGTCCCGCGCAAGCTGTTTGACGGCTACGTTGAACCTTTCCTCGACTGCGAGGTTGCGCGTGTATATGGCGTCGTTGATGGGTTCGCCGTTTTGTTCTTCCACGGCCTGAATCCACCATCTTGCGTTTGGATTGGCATTTATTTCCGTAAGTATGATAAATTCTTCTCCGCTATAGTCTGTTTCGGGAAGTTCTACGGGCATCTTGGAATCGTCGGGCGTTTTTTCATTTTCCGCGTTTGATTCGCCGCTTTTTTCGTTTTCCCCGGCTGATGATGTGACGCTGTTTTCATTTGTTTTTGTTTCGTCGTTTGCATTGCATGAAAACATGAGCGGCAAAATCAACGCCGCCGCCAATGCCGCGCATATGAATATATAATACCGTTTACGCATAATTATTTACCTTTTTATTTGATGTTTCAAAAAATATGCCGCTTCACATAGGCATCTAATTTTTCCTGCTCGCCGGGCTTGAAATCGATGTCCGCTTCAGCGGAGGAGTCGATTAGCCGCCATGTCTCCGCATGCTCGATGAATTCGCCGCGCTTCAGCGTTTTAAGCTCGGACAAGGTTTCGGCTTCGGAAAACAGATGGTTTGTGAATACTTCCGTAGACATTCCCCAATCGGGATAATTTCCGGCCGGATGGTTTGGTTCGTATGTTTTCACAAATATCTGCCCGTGGTTTTGGTATGCCAGCCAGCCTTTTGTGTTGTTTATCCCGAACTTGAATTTTTCGTTTACGGCTCCGTTTTGCTTCACTGTGATATACCTGTCGTAAAAATTCGCCCTGGCGTCGGTCAGATTCGTGTACGGCCAAAAAGCCATGCATCGGTTTCCCAAAAGCCCCGTGTCCTCGTCGGGCTGCGGGCATATGACAGTGCCGCCCGGCGCCACGACGCTCATAGCCCAAATCGCGCCGGTGATTTCGTTTTCTCCGATGTTTTCGAGTTTGTGCGCGACTTTCGCGCATGGTTTGTCCCCGCACATGGAAATCTCCAAGCTGTGCTGCAAATTGTTGGCGGTTTGCGGCCCCGGGAAAAACGAAACTTTGTTTCCTTCGATTTTCGCCTCGACGGGATCGTTGTCGGGATAATAGGTTTTCGGCATGTCTTCCGGGCTCACCCACATTCTGTGCCCGCCATAGATATACCAGCATTTGCCGCTGCCGAACGTTTTCGAAACATCGATATGCATTTCCCTTTCGACGTCGTTGAACATGAGGTTTTCTTTCCCGGGCAAATTTAACTTTATGATCCTCGGCCCGAGATCAATTGTGACGTACATCTCAAAAAGCCCGTTTGAAATGGCTTTGCACCTGCCGTAATTTTTGTACTCGACGTCGCTTATTGTTATTTTTGGCATTTTTTCATCTCCTTGATTTTTTCGTTTTGAATGATATCAATTCATCGCGAGTATCTGGTCTATGTCCTTTTGCACCGAATTTGCCATGGATTCCAGCTTGGAGGCGATATTTGGGTTGTTCGCGCCGAACATGGCGGTGAAAACGCCGTCGCGGATTTTGTCCGCCCAAACCGTGTCGCCGAGATCCACCGTCAAATTGGAAAATATGATGTCCAGCATGGCTTCGGATTCCTCGTCGCGGGAATTGCGCGTTTTGAGGCACCTGTCATAGTAGACGGGTATCACCGTTTTGTATGACTCGCTGTTCAGGGCTTCGATGACCGCGCTGGTGCGCTCGAGGGCGGTATTTGAATTTGACACGATGAATGTGTCGTAAAAACCGAATCTCGTGTGGTAGTTTTGCTGGGTTTCGTCATATTTCGGGTACATGATGATCCCGAAATCGGTTTCCATGCCGCGCAGCCTGTTTATGTCGAAAATCTGCGTGTCGATGAACAGCGCCCTGTCCTCGGTGAACAATGTCACGGACGACGAAGGCACATTGCCGTCTCCGGAGGATTTTTTGTACCACAAATCCGATTCCCAGGTGAGTTCGAACACTTTGTTGAACACATCGATGAATTTTTGGTCGCCGGCCGAAAAATACGGCACGTCGTTTTGGTCTTTTGAAATCGAAAACAATCCCGCCCCGATCCAGAAAGCGGGCAGAGTGACATTCATGCCCGATGCATATCCGTACCTGTCGTTTATGTCGTATATCCCGTTGCCGTCAAGGTCGGCCCCCACGGCTTTCATCATCTCGCTCATCTTGCCGATAGTCCATTTGCCGGTGTCTATCAGTTCGTACGGCGATTCGAGCCCGAAATCGGCGATCAGTTTTTTGTTGAACAAAAGCGTGAATATGAAGTCATATGCGCCTATGTTCGCCGCCCCGATGGCCACATACTGGCGCTTGTTGAGCGAGAGCGACTCATTGGCGGTTTTGTTCCAGTAGGGTTTTTCCAAGTCTATGTACGGCAGCTTGGGGATTTCCACCGTAAGCCCCTCGAGCCAGAAAGTGAGCGCGTGGGTGCAGCGCGCATTGTACATATCGTATGTGTCGTCGCCGGACAGCATCAGCGCGCGCGGGGAGTTCGCATCGGAATTTTCGGTTTCCTTCAAAGTGATGTTGAGCCGCGCCTCCACGTTCCGTGCGCGCTTGTAGACGGCGTCGCTCAAAATTTCGCCCGTTTCCTCTTCGACCAGATAGTTGTAGAAAGTGTTGTTTATGCGCGAGTATATATGGAACTCGTGCCCCTCATAGTCGAGCTCGGGCAATTCGTCGCTTTCGTTTTGGGCTTGATTGGTTTCGGTTTCCGGAAGGTTTTCCGTCAAATCCCCGTTTTGCTTTTTGTCGGCGTCTTTTGGGCTTTCGCCCGAATTGCAGGAACAAAGAAAGCAAAAGGCGAGAACGGAGAAAAACAGCAATGCCGCGATTTTTTTGAACATAAAACAAAATCCTCCTAAACACATAATTCAATCGAAAAGTTCCATCGTTTTTTCTATATTCGACAAAACTTTGCCGCTTCCCTTTTCAATCAGCGAAACCACGGTGTTTTTGCCCTTGTCGAGGCTGTCGCGTATGGCGACGTACAAATCGGAACTCCAGCCGTATGCTGTGCCAACATCGTAAAGCACGGAATCCTTGACTATTTTCAGCATTTCGATCGATTCCTCGTTGCGCAGCCGTTTTTGCGACATCGTGACGTCGAAAAATATCGGGGTTATGTTTTTTGTGCTGAGATAGGCCATCGCATCCAATATGACCCCGGTGCTGCCCGGTTCGGGATTTGTAGCGGGTATGACCAAAACCGGCATCTGCCTCGCCACCGAAGAATAGTATTTGTCCTGGTTTCCGTCGTATTTCGGTATTGGGACTATGCCGAAAGTGCTGTCCATGTCCCTGAACACATCGGAAGCTTTGAGTTCCCCGACCATCATCAGAGTCCTGCCGCCCTTGAAGATATATTCGAAATGAAATCCCGTATCGTAATTGTTCGCATTTTGGTATATCCCCTTTGTTCCGGTCAATTCCGCGATTTTTTCGCAAACGTCAAAGAAGCGCGGGGTTTCTATGGATAGATACGGCATTCCTTTTTCGTCTTTAGAGATGAATTTTTCCCCCGAACCGACCAATAGGGCCCCGGTTCCGCCTTCATACGATGTATAGCCGAAAACGGCGGCGCCGCTCGGCTCCCAATCGAACGAGGCGGCGCCGTTAAGCTGCGCCCCGGCTTTCACATATTTGTGAAATTCGTCGAGCGTCCATTTGCCGTTTTTCACGAGTGAATACGGCAAATCCAAACCCAAATTTTTTATCATGTCTTCATTGAGGTATACGCACCACGGCGCCTGCAAATTCATGATGTTTATATCGCAGGCCGTAAAAAACAATTTGTTCGCGCTTCCGATGATGCAGTCGGTGTTTACAGTCTGGTTCCACCAAGGTTCGTCAAGCCGAAGTTCCGGAATTTCGTTCAAATCGAGAAACATGTTTTGCGCGACGAGCCCGCCGATAGGCGCATTGTTGTACGAAGGGCAATATGCCGCATCGTATATGTTTTCCCCCGCGAGCACGGCGTTTTTCAATTTGCCTTCGACTTGGCCTATGTCAAATGCGGTTTCTTTCAGGTTTATCCCGAATTTTTCCTCGACGGCGCGGTTCCTCGCATATATGGAGTCGTCGAGGATTTCTCCGGTTTCGCTTTCATGGACTATGACCGAATAAAAATCCCATGTGGTCGTTATTCCCAAAAAAGTGAAATCGGAACCCCCGCAGTCCAATTCGGGAAACAAATACTCATCGGTTTCGCCCGAATCCTGCGCATTTTCGTGATTTCCCGCGTTTTCTCCGCCGTCATTTCCATCTCCGCCATTTGCCGCTTGGTTTCCGTTTTCCTGCTGCCTGTCGCATGACGCGGAAAACAAAACGGACAAAATCAACTGAATGGCCAAAATTGTCGCGGCGATATTTGGCGCCCTTGTTTTTTTGTTCACTTTTGACATGCCCCCCTTCTTGTTTCGCTTCATTTCTGTATGTTTTTCAGCCTTTTGTTTCGCAGTTTGAGGTAGAGTTTCGGCGAGCGGTTCCTCACGAAACTTTTTATGCCGCCGTACACCGCCGCTTTGAAGTCGGACCACCAAACCAAGCACCTCCTCGGGGTCAATGGCCCGGTGAAAACGAAATCGTAATATTTTTCAAGCGGCTTTCCGATGAAGCCCGGCAGTTTCGCGCACCTTTTGTATCTTTTTATGTATTTCATGAAATATGAAGCCGCATAGAGCACCTCGTGCTTCTTGAATCCCTTTTGCCTGAGGGACACGCGGCAGTCCGCGGGGATGACGTCCGGCACGAACCCCGCTTCCTTTGCTATGTCGTGCAAAACCGTCATCGGGTAGGGATAAAATATGTTCGGGATTATTTTGTCCGGATCCAGCTTCACGTTTAATTTTATCGTGGAAAGCGCTTTTTTCAGGTTTTCGTGCGGCAGGCCCACTATGTTGTAGGACAGGGCAGTTATGCCGTATTTGTGGAACCACGAAAAAGCGTTTATCATCTGCTCGTCGGTCATAAGCCGCTTTAAATATTTCGAGCGCAGCTCATAATCGCCCGACTCGACCCCCACATCGATCAGATAGCAGCCCGCTTCCTTCATTTTTTTTACTGTTTCCTCGGTGAGTATGTCAAGGCGCAGGTTGCAGGCAAAAGGCCTGTGTATTTTTTCCTTGTACAATTCGATGAATTTGTCGAAGCGGTCGGACTTGGGGAACATGTTGAAAATCGCGTCCCTGAAATTCAAGTATTCGATTTGAGGGTACATGGACAGCAGGGTCTCGAGGTATTTTATGCCGTTTTCCGCGCTCCTGAACCGGGCGTATTTGCTTTTGTTCGGGTAGACGTTTCTAAACTGCGAATTGCCGCAGTATGTGCAAGAAAAGATGCAGCCGCGGCTCATCATCACCGTGGCGGTGTTGATTTTCGTGGCTTCGAGGTTTTTAAAGTCGAACAGGTTGAAGTCGGGGATGGGGAGTTCGTCCAGATTCTCGAGAAGCGGCATGACCGCGTTTTTTTTGACTTCGCCGCCGGGCAGCTTGAAGTGCATGCTCAAAATATTTGTGTAGTTTTCCCCCGCCTTTATTTTGTCGCACAATTCGAGAGTGGGGTATTCGCCCTCGCCGATCATCACCGCATCTACGCCCTCAGCCGCGAGCACTTCGTCCGGAACGAGTGTGACATGGTAGCTTCCGCAAAACACAAAACAATCCGGCAGAGCTTCTTTTGTCCATTTTATCAGTTTTTTGCAGGAATTGAATATCGTGGTCCTGACGGAAAACCCGATTATGTCGCAGCCAAACTCCTTTATTTTGCTTTTGAATTCGGCTTCGCCGTAATCGTAGAGCAGATGAAACAAAACGCAGCCGTGCCCGCCCGCTTTTACGACCGCCGAAATCGAAGCGAGCCCCTCGCTGTAGTTGCCCCCGTAGGATTTTTTATAGGCGTCGCCTTCGTCGTAATCCGGGTAGACCAATAAAATCTTGACCTGTTCCCCGCTTTTTGCGTAATCTTTCAAGCCAGAGCCTCCTTTATTTTCTCCATTTTATGCCAGTATCACCGAGATTTCGCCGGTTTTGCCCGCATCCAATAAAAACATCAGCTTCTTTTTTTCCCTGCTTTCGATTATCAGGTTCGCCATTTTGTCCTCGATCTCGGTCTGAATGAGCCTGCGCAGGTTCCTCGCGCCGTATTTTTTGCTGTACGCCTTTTTGGCGATTGCCGCCGCGGCTTCGTCGGTGAAAGCGAAGCTTATGTTCTTTTCGTCCAGCACTTTTTTCAAGTCGTTTAGCATTATCTTGGAAATTTCCGTGAAGTTGTCTTCGGTGAGCGCGTTGAAGGTGATTATCTCGTCCACCCTGTTCAAAAATTCGGGCCGCAGAAAATCTGAAAGCGCCTTCTGCGTTTTGTTTTCCGCGGATTTGGCCTCGCTCTCGGAAAAGCCCAAAGCGGACATGCTGAGGTTCGAGCCCGCATTCGTGGTCATCACGATGATGGTGTTTTCAAAATTCACCTCGCGCCCGTGGGCGTCGGTTATTTTGCCGTCGTCGAGGATCTGCAGCAGTATGTTCATCACGTCCGGGTGGGCTTTTTCTATTTCGTCGAACAATATAACCGAATAGGGCTTGCGCCTTATTTTCTCGGTTAGCTGGCCCGCTTCGTCATAGCCCACATAGCCGGGTGGCGCGCCTATTATCCTCGAAACCGCGAATTTTTCCATGAATTCCGACATATCGAGCCGTATGAGAGATTCCGGGGAGCTGAAAAGGTCGGCGGCAAGCGTCTGCACCAGGTAGGTTTTGCCCACTCCGGTGGGCCCGGCGAATATGAAGGAAACCGGCTTGCGCTTGTAGGAAATGCCCACCCTCGAGCGCTTGACGGCGCGCACCACCGCCCCGATCGCCTCGTCCTGGCCCACGAAGCGCGCCTTGAGCCTGGTTTCGAGCCCGTTGAGCCTCGAAAATTCGTTTTCGGTTATGGAGGAAGCGGGTATGCCCGTCCACTTCTCGATGACAAGCGCCAAATCCTCGGTTTTTATTTCTATTTTGTCCCTCTCCGCCGAAAGCCGCTCGTACTCGTGGAGCAAATTTAGTTTTTTCGCCTTCAAGTCGGCCAGCTTTTGATACATCGCCGCCGAACCCTCCTGGGTTGCCGGCATATTTTCTCCGGATTCCAGCGAATCTATCTCGATGGCCGTATCTTCGATCAAATCTCCGAGCCTCTCCATTTTTTCTATTTCTTTTGAATGGATGGCCACGTGCGCCGCCGATTCGTCCAGCAAATCTATGGCTTTGTCGGGCAAAAATCTGTCGGTGATGTACCGCTCGGACAAAACCACGGCTCGCCGCACCGTGTCTTTCGATATTTTTATTCCGTGGAACTGCTCGTAATAGTCTTTTGTCCCGAAAAGCATTTCGACGCTCTCGTCGACTGAGGGCTCGTTGACGATGATGGGCTGGAACCTTCTCTCCAAGGCCGAATCTTTTTCTATGTATTTGCGGTATTCGCCTAAGGTGGTGGCCCCGATCACCTGGATGTATCCCCGGGAAAGCGCGGGCTTTAGGATGTTCGCGGCGTTCATCGAGCCTTCCGCGTCGCCTGCGCCGACTATCGTATGCACTTCGTCGATCACCAGTATTATATTGCCCAGCCTTTTTATCTCTTCGATGAGCCCCTGCATCCTGCTCTCGAACTGGCCGCGGAACTGCGTCCCCGCGACAAGCCCGGTCAAATCGAGCAGGTGTATCTCCTTTTTTTCCAATTTGGCGGGAGCCCGGTTCGTGGCGATTTTGAGCGCCAAGGCTTCCGCTATCGCGGTTTTACCCACTCCGGGCTCGCCGATCAGACAGGGGTTGTTTTTTTGCCTGCGGCACAAAATGCCGATGACCCGCTCGATTTCCTTTTCCCTCCCGACTATCCTGTCCAGTTTGCCTTCCTTGGCTCTCGCGGTCAGGTCTATGCAAAAATTTTCCAGGTATTTTCGCTTCTGGGGAACTTGTTTTTTGTTTTTGTCGTCCCTGTCGGATCTGCCGAATTTGTCCCTGCCTTTTTCGCCCTCGCCGCCCTGCTGGCTGTTCGCGCCCGAGCTGTTTTGCAATGGCGGGGAAATTTTCGCGGCATCTTTGTCGCTTCCGAGTATTTTGGGCAAAAAAGACGACAAATTGGCCATGGAAATGTCGCGGCTGTCCGCGCCCTCATCGCCTTCCGCCCCTTGCAAAAACGGGAACGCTTCGTCGTTTTGCAACAGGCTGGTCATTTCTTCCGCCATGGATTCGGTTTCTTCTTCGCTTATCCCCATTTTTTCGAGGGCTTCCGATACCGGCCGTATCCCCATTTTGCGCGCGCAGGAAATGCATATCCACTCTTGTTTCTTTGCATTGCCTTCAAACCGGGTGACAGATACCATCGCCGTGTTTTTTTTGCATCTGTCGCATAATTGAAATCCCATAAGACAGTTTTTATATTCCCTTCATAGAATTATTTCGAATTATTTCTGAGTTTATCATTCACTTTTTTTGAAGCTCGGCGTTTATGCGCAAGGTGTCTAGGATGTACATCACCATCGAAAAAAAGGCCAAAACCAGCGCGGAGACGAACAGCGCCAATGCGGCGGTGCCGTTTATGTCTATGCCGAATATTTTAAACATGAAAACAAGGAAAGCTATGGCGTAAAAGACCCCCGTGGTAAATTTTCCGTACCAATGCGACTTTACGGTGACTTTTATCTTTTTGAGCACGATGAGCGCCCCGCATATCATGAACAGCTCTTTTAGCATGAACATCCCCGCCAGCCACCAAGGAACGATTTTTTTTACCGTGAAGCATACAAGCACGGAGCATTGCAGCAGCTTGTCGGCCAGGGGATCCAGAAATTTCCCGAGGTTCGTGACCCAGTTGTTCCTGCGGGCCAAATATCCGTCCACTATGTCCGTCATTCCCGCAAAGGCGAAAACCAGAAGCGGCAGGTAGATATGTTCCTCGTAATAGACGAAGAACAGGCATACAAAAACGGGGACGAGCAAAAGCCTTATCGCCGACAGCATATTCGGAATGTATTTGAATTTCGTTTTCATATTTTTCCTTTGACTCCAATATACCACAAAAATATGTACTTTTCGTCTGACACTCCCCACGGGTAAAGCCGGAGGGTTCTTGGTGCGAGACCAATGTCGTATTCATACGACATAGCGTATGCCTACGGGCGGTGCCATAACGCCTACTACGGGAGCGTACTCCCGATACATTTGTTTTTGCCGAATGTTGATAGCGCCAACACCGTCCCTATGGTACGCGAAACCGCAAAACGGACAGATATAGTTCCTGTTCGACGGTTTATGCCTTTTCAGGCAATTAGGACAGGTTTGACTGCTGTACGCCTCGTCGATGAGGACAGTCGCAATACCGTTTCTCTCGCATTTGTACTCGATCATAGCCCTGACCTGACCGCTTGGCATTTGATGTATCTTTTGGTTGGCTTTCGCGCCATAGTCAACATTTTGGCGTATATCCCGCACGTCGCCTATGGCTGCGGTGCAAACATCGTTTGATTTCAGAGTTTGTACGAGTTTCGCAGTCTGCTTGTGCAGTATGTCTTTGATCTGATTGTCAAGCCGTTTCAAGACTTGTTTTTTCTTAAGGTTGAGTTGCTTGTATTTTCGTGAGCCTTTCCTGTGCTTGCTCAGTCTTTGCTGGAATTTGCCTTTGATTTTGTTTTGGTATCTGCGCTTGCTCCGCAGTTCCCGCCCGTTTATGATGACTGTCTTTGATTGATTGGCGTGGACTGCATGTAAACTGTCGTTTACATTCGTCACACGTACTGCATGCGAACTCCGTTCACATTCGTCGCACGTTTGCCCTCCTCCCGCTGTGATTTCGCCTGGCTTTCGATATACCGCTTCATCGCGGAAACAGGCTCCCCGCCCACCGTTGAGATAAAATAGCTGTTTGTCCACAGCGTCGGCAGTTTCGTCGTCAGTTCCGCGAACTCTTTCCGCAGCATATGCGACGTGTAGCCCTTGATTAGCTTTATCGCCTTGTTTACCCCGTATCGCGGGTCTGCTTCAATCAGCAAATGCACATGGTCCGGCTGTATCTCCATTTCGATTATATCGACCCCTATCTCCGAACATTTCTCTTTTATCAGCTCCTTCAGCCGTTCGGATATATTGCCCCGCAGCACTTTGCGCCGATATTTCGGACACCAGACTATATGATATTTACATGAATACATGATATTTTTATTTGTTTTGAAATCCATATCTGCATTATATTATATTTTATTGCATAATACAAGCATTTGGGACATTGTTCTCAAAAATTTAACAGAACTCAAAAGAAAAGGTTCGGCGGCTTGTATCCCTCACGCCTAACGTGTAGCGAATGTGAACGCAGTCCACAGGACGAAGTTCATATGCAGATTTTATGCAAGTCTGCGCATGAACGGCATATGAACTACCGTTCATATTGGTTCATGTCACGCCAATCGGTCAAGCGCGGGCTTTACGCCGCCATTCCGTAAATCAATTTAATTTTGTCACATAATCTATCGAAGGGCGTATCAAGTCCGCGATCGGGTGCTCCAAAAACCATTTGAAGATGATCGTGTTTTCGAGGGTGTCCCCCGCGGAGTTTATGACGTCGTTTGCGGCGAAGTAAGGCAAAACGTAAGAGGCCAGGTATACAAATATGTAGCTTATGGCAATTCCGTACAAAAGACCCAAAAGAATCCCGCCTATGCGGTTTACGAGGTTCAGCCCGGGCAATTTGACCGCATTGTTGATGATTGCCGCCGCTATTTTCAGAAGCGCGAACGCCACAAGCAAAATCGCAGTGAAAGCGAGAAAATATGAAACCGCCCCCGCAACCGAAACCACTATGTTCTGCGCCGCTTTTTCGACTTCGTTGCCCGCTTTTTGCGCCGCGCCGCCGAGCCATTCCCCCGCGTCGATTCCGTACCTTTTGAGTATGTTCATAAAATCGGGCGGCTGGTCTTGGATAAGTTTCTCGAGCCCGCCGCTCGAAGGAAGGATCTTTGTCAGCTGGTCTGCGGCTTTGCCGGCGAAATTAGGAGTTATCCAGTTGGAGTTTATGAATTCGGCCAGCCCCGGGGAAAACGTTTTGGCCACGATGAATGCCACGAAAAAAGACAGCACGCTCATCACGGTTTTTACAAACCCGTTTTTGTAGCCCATGGCTAAGCAAAAAATGAGTATCCCGATGATCAAAATATCCAAAACAGCGTTCATGATTTATTCCCTTTCTAAAATTCGCCCAAAGACACAGCGTTTATTTTCACGAGCCCCGACAAAAACACCGTTTTGCCGTTGGCGTGAATTATGCGGTTGGCGGTTTCTTCGTACTCCCCCGTCAGAAATTTGAATTCGGAGTTTCCTATTTCCACCCTGTAAAGCCCGGTCCGGGCGAGAAAGTACAGAAAGCAATAATCTTCGGAAAACTTTATGTCCATGATTTCCAGCCCTATGGCGCCGTCATAGGCAATCTCGCCGCTTTCGCCGAATATCAATATCCGGTTTTCGATCCCGAGTGTTTTTTCGCCCAATACTACGCAGGAGAATTTGGCGCCGAGCTCGGCTTTCTCGATCTTCCTGTAATCAAAACCGTATTGCGAAACCAACTCCCCCGTTTGGCTGTAAAATTTGAGCGAATTCTCAAAAAGCGCGAAAACGCCGCTTTCGCATAGCTTTATCCCGTAGGGCCGCTCCCCCGGGATTTCGATCGTTTTTACCGGGTCGGGCGAATTTGTTTCGTATAGGATGATCCGGCCGAGGTAATCCCCGTCCATGGCGTAAAATCCCGCGACGGCAAGCCTTTCCGCCTTGTCGTCTATGTCCGCGCCTATTATATAGTCGTTTTCGAAAAAGCATCTGAATTTTGTCTCGAAGCTGCTGTTCAGGACATAAACCGCCGAGGCATATCCTTTCTCGGAAGTGACATATGCGACATTCCCCTTGTCCGTCACTGTGGCCCCGTATATCGGCCTATCCCCTTTGTATTCGTAGACCTTGGAAAAGGCGTTGTATATTTCCAGCTTCTCGCTGCCCAGATCGTAGGAAATTATGTACCTGTCCGAGGCTTTGAGCGTCGGATTCGAGTAGACGAGCTTCGAGGTGAAGTTTTTTTTGCCGTTTGTGTCGTATATGTCGAGCCTGTTTTTCCTGAGCACGGCTATGTTGTTCTTATAATAGCATATCGAAGAGGTTTCGTCAAGCTCAGCGTAAAATTCGGGCTTGGCGGATGCGCTCGGGCCCTGTATGTTCAGGTACCTCAAAAGATACCAAAAATTTCCGCTGTTGAGCTCTTTGGAATTGAGGATCATCCCGCCGAAGGCAAACAGCGCCAAAAAGGCGATGACGCAGAATTTCGCGATCCTTATTTTGTCGGCTATGGCGCTGTAATATCTGTTTTTTTTTGGTTCGGCTTCCGCCGGGCCCTGAGTTTCCGGCTTTTTCCCGTAACCGTTTTTTTTGCCGTATCCATCGCCCTTTATTTTCAGCGGCTTTTTGTGTTTTTCCATATTCTTCCCTATTGTCCTAATAACATATACTATTCAAGTACAGCCCGTGGGGCGGCAAGGTCCTGCCCGCGCACCCGCGGTTTTGCGCGCGTATTATGCCCGGCAGTTCTTCCGGGGATATTTTGTTTTCGCTCACGTCTACCAACGTCCCCGCGATTATCCTCGCCATTTTGTACAAAAAGCCGCTGGCCGATATATATATTTCCACAATGTTGGTCCCTGTGCCCGAAACTGCGCTCTCTATATCTATTTTATGGACCGTCCTCACGGCCTCGGAGGCCGGGATATCCGATTTGTCGGCCATGAAAGAGGCAAAATTGTGCTCCCCTGCGAGATGTTTTGCCGCTTCGCGCATTTTGCCCAAATCGAGCGGCTTGTGGTAGTAGAACGCCTTGCCGAGGCAGAACGGATCCCTGTAGCTGTTGTTCTGGATTTTGTAAACATATTCCTTCGATTTGATATGGTACCTCGAATGGAAGCCGGGATCGACTTCGCGGGCGCCGACGACGGAGATTTTTATGTCCTTGGACATGAAGTACCTGTTGAGCGCATTTGCAAGGCGCTCTACGGGAAACTCCTTTTTTATGTCCAGATGGCAGCAGTACCCGTATGCGTGCACCCCGGCGTCGGTGCGCCCGCACCCCGAAATGCCGGGGCGCGCGCCGAAGACCGATTGCGCCGCATCCTGCACGGTCTGCTGGATCGTGTTTCCGCCGCTCTGCGCCTGCCAGCCGTAAAAGCCGCCGCCATCAAAGCGCAGGGTCAGAAGCACCCGTTTGCTCGTAAAATCCGCATTCATAGGCATCACAGATATTTCATCAGCGTTTTTTGGAGTTTGTCTATCAGCTTGTCCCTGAAATACAGCGGCTCGATCACTTCCGCATTTTGGCTGAATGAGAGTATGTAGCCATAAAGCCATTCGTCTTCGGGGAAAATCGCGTTGATGATGAAATTCCCGTTTTCGTCCGTTCCTATATCCTTTTCGTCAAATTCGTCGAAAACCCTGTATGCGAGCGAGGCATCGACTGAAAGCTTCAAGTCCACGTTGTTTTTCGGGTTTTTCGAAACTTGGTCGTAAGGGTTTCCCTCGGGGTCTTCGTAATAGAAGTCGCCGGACTTGTTTCGCGTGTTGGGCTGGATTATCTCGAGTTCGAACAGATCCGCGATCTCAAAATTGCTCTCGCTCGAAGAAGCGGACAAGTTTTTGACGCGGGATATCTTGAACAGCCGGCAATCCTTGCGCATCAGGCAAAACGCCTTCATGTACCAGGCCCTGTGCTTGAACCAGAGCTGCATCGGGTATGCGTTCCTGTGGGTTTTTTCCCCGTTTGTCCCGAAATAGTCGAAGGAAAGGCAGCGTTTTTCCAATATCGCCGATTTGATCATTTCGAATTTCTCTTTTCCGTCGGCCGACCATTCCGAAAAATCCACGTCGATCCAGTTTATGGCGTCCTTGTTGAATATCGCGCTCAGCTTCTTTAACACGCTGTCGGCGCTCACCGCTTTGAGCGACCTGAAACTCTGCAGGGCGAACACGATTTCGTTTTGCTCCTGCTCCGAAAAGGCCGAGTTGCTGAGCATGAAATCGTCGAGGAGCTCGATTCCGCCGCCTTTGCCCTTGTTGGCCGAGATCGGGATGCCTGCGGAGTTCAGCACGTCTATGTCCCTGTAAACGGTTCTCTGCGAAACCTCGAAATGATCCGAAAGCTCTTTGGCGGTCATTTTTTTTCTGTCCATAAGGATATACACCATTTCAAAAAGCCTGTTTATCTGCATTTGCAATTCTCTCCCCATTTTTGCTTGTTTATCGCCCGGCGCAAACGGGCCCCCGTTACAGCCGCTGTGCGGCGAAGCATATCCTGCCCGGAATTTTTGCGCCTATGCATCCGGCGGTCAGCCTGAAATCATGGAAAACGCCTATTTTCCCAAAGCCCGCATCCAGAAGCGCCCGCTCCAAAAATTCGGGGCTGTGATATTTTTCCCTCTGCGCCTCCTCGTGGCGCATATAGCCCCCATTTGGCTGCTTTGCGAACAAAGTGATGTAAAAATCGCAGCTTCCGTCTTTTTTGCGGTAGCGGTTCTGCCATATGCAAAACACCTTTTTTTTCGCGTCCTCGAGTATGAAGCTGTTGTTTGCGTACACGGATTCGAACTTGTATTTTGAATTGACGTCGAAGACGAACAATCCGCCGGGGTTCAGGTAATTGCGCGCCAGGGCGAAACATTTTTTCACATCGCCGGGATCTGCGACGTAGTTCAGGCTGTCGAAGCAGCACAGCGCCGCATCCACCGTTCCGTAGAGCTCGAAAGAAACCATGTCCTGGTTTGTCCACAGCACCTTTCCCGCGTTTTTTTTCGCGGCAGCAGCCGCGAGCATCTCGGCCGAAAGATCCAGGCCCGTCATGTCGTAGCCCCTGTTTGAGAGTTCGATGGCGAGGTTCCCCGTGCCGCAGGCCAGATCCAGGATTGATTCCGGCTTTTTTTGGTACAGCGAAAAAACCCCCTCTATGTAGTCCGCCACTTTTTTGTAGTCCGCGTCGATATTCAAGGCATCGTAATATTTCGCGATAACCCCGAAACCGGCCTTCGTTTCTTCAGCGCCCATTTTTTTTGAGCCTTCCTATGGCGGTCCCGTATCCGCCGGAACCGTATTTGAGGCACCTGTTGACCCTGCTTATCGTGGCGGTGCTGAGGCCCGTGGTTTCGGAGATTTCGCTGTAAACCATTCCGGCGCTGAGCATTTTTGCCGCCTTGAGCCTTTTTGACATTTCGGAGACTTCCGCCACCGTGCATATGTCGTCGAAAAACCCGTAAAATTCTTCGATGTTTTTAAGGGACATGAGCGCCTCGAACAGATAGTCCACATCCGCGCTTTTTATTTTTTCGATCATAATAACAAACCCCAACCAATCCTTTTGCCGTAATGTCACATATATTCTACCTCATTTTTATATATTTTTCAACAACAAAAAGTGAATTTATTTTAATTAATTTTATAGTACACAATATTTTGTACACAAAAAACATATAAACAGTCATGCAAATAAAAAAATTTTACACAATGTTATTGACATGTTCGACAATAATATGATATACTAAGAAAATAAATTTTTTACATGGCAACAGAAAGGAGGGATTGTGATTTTTTTTACGGACAAAACCATTTTCATTGTGGACGACAGCGATACGAATTTGAAAAAAGCCAGAGAAGCACTGAAGGACAATTACAGGGTGATGACGTTGCCGTCGGCGGTCAAGATGTTCGCGCTTTTAGAGAAAGTGAAACCGGATCTTATCCTGCTGGACATCGAAATGCCGGAAATGGACGGTTTTGAGGCACTGACGCAGCTGAAAGGCAACGCCGCGCAGGCGAATATCCCCGTGGTTTTCCTGACCAGCATGAGCGATCCGGCGGTGGAGGCCAGGGGGTTCGAGCTCGGCGTGATCGATTTCATAACGAAACCGTTTTCCGCGCCCGTGCTTCTCAACCGCATCAAGACCCACTTGGACATCGACGAACTGATCAAGGAGCGGACAGAACAGCTGCTGCAAAAAACGATCCAATTGGAAAATTTGCAGGGGGCCATCATATTCAGTTTCGCCGACATGGTGGAAAACCGCGACAGCACGACGGGAGGGCACATTGAGCGAACCACGAAGTACATCGAAATATTGACCAACGCCATGATCGAGCGCGGGATCTATGTTTCCGAGCTCACCGCATTGGATATAGAGCTGATGATTTCCTCGGCGCGGCTGCACGATTTGGGCAAGATTTGCATTTCGGACATGATTTTGAACAAACCGGGCAAATTGACCGATGAAGAATTCACGCTCATGAAAACCCACACCACGGAAGGCGAGCGCGTCATAAACGACATCGCCTTGCGGACGGTGAACATCGATTACCTGCAGAACGCCATGCTGTTTGCGGGCTACCACCACGAACGCTGGGACGGGAGGGGATACCCGCGCGGGCTGACCGGGACCGAAATCCCGCTCCAGGGCCGGATCATGGCGTTCGCCGACGTGTACGACGCGCTCATTTCCCCCCGCCCGTACAAAGACCCGTATACGGGCGAGGAATCGGTGAAAATAATAATGGAAGGTTCGGGGACGCAGTTCGACCCCGTCATAGCCGACGTGTTCTATGACGTGCGGGAGCGCTTTTTCGAGGTGCTGCCGCCCGGAAAATGAGCCTAAAAATGGGGAAAAGCCACATAATTAATTCAATGATTTAAGGGGGATTTCATCATGCGAATAGATTGCCACATCCACTCAAATGCAGCCGACGCGGGGCGTGGCGACATTTTGTCCAAAATGAAGGAAGGCGGTTTTGACGGCGGGATTGTTTTTTCGCAGAGCCCGGGGAAAGCCAAAGGCTCCCCGGATGCGGAAAAACGCATGGAGGCGGTGCTGAAAATCTGCGAGGGTAAAAAATATCTTTTCCCTTTTTATTGGATCGACCCGACCGAGCCGGACGCGCCCGGGCAAATTGAACTCGCGGGGCGCAAGGGCATAATGGGCTACAAAACGATCTGCTCTTCGCATCACCCCTGCGATGCCCGCGCCATGCCGGTTTATGCCGGCATCGCCGCGCAAAACAAACCTTTGATGTTCCATTCCGGCATATTGTACGACGGCAGGAACGCTTCGGGGGAATACAACCGCCCGTGCGGCTTCGAGGGGCTGCTCTCGGTGGATGG
Source organism: Oscillospiraceae bacterium (assembly GCA_009782405.1). The sequence goes on along the minus strand of WRJC01000001.1, from coordinate 168,646 downwards.
GCTGCGTTTTTCGCTTGCGCACGTTTCGTGGCCGTGGACCGACGAATGCACGGCGGTTTACGGCAAATTCAACAACGCGCTCTCGCATCAAAAGGAAGGCGCGCCGTCGGGGGAGATGTTTATCGACCTTACCCCCGGCACGCCAAAACCCTACCGCAAGCCCATGTACGAAAAGCTGCTGTTTTCGGGGTACAGCATAAAGAAGAACCTGCTGTACGGAATAGACAACAGGACGGGCCCATACGACTCCGGATATTCGAAGTCGTGGCTGGATTTCGACGAGGGGATATTCGACGGGTTTGAAAAAGGCGGCGGGATGTACGGGATAAAATTGGACGGCGATTTTTTGGAGCATCTGTACTTCAAAAACGCGATGAGGTTTATCGGGCTGCCGGAAAATTACTGAAATGCGAAAGGGGAAACTATCGTGAAAAAAATATATATACACACGGATTTGGAAGGGATAAGCGGAATTGACAAGGGCGAAATGGTGAAAGGCGGGGAAAAGGCAAATTCGGATTACGTGATAGAAAGGCTGATGGCGGATGTGAACGCATCCGTGGACGGGGCGTTTTTGGGCGGGGCGAGCCATGTCACGGTGCTCGACAGCCACGGGGGCGGCGGAAATTTCAACTTGGATTTGCTCGACAGCCGCGCGGAATTTGACGAAAAACCGAATAAAAAGTGGTGGGGCATATTGGATGCGAGCTACTTCGGATCGTTTTTCATCGGCGCGCACCCGATGGCGGGAACCCTGCGCGGGTTTTTGGATCATACGCAAAGCAGCGAGAGCATATACAATTATTATGTGAACGGGCGCAAAATGGGCGAACTCGGGCAATGGGCCATGGTTTGCGGGCATTACGGCGTGCCCCTTGTCATGATGAGCGGGGATCTGGCAGCGGCAAACGAAGCCGCGCAGTTTTTCCCCGGGATCGAGACGGCCGTCGTAAAGACGGCGATATCGCGCAGGCGCGCCAAATTGGAGCCTGTCGCCGAAGCGGTCGAGGCGATACGGCGGGCGGCCAAAACAGCGGCCGAAAAAGAAGAAGGCGGCCCGAAGCCGTTTTTGCCGCTGCTTCCCATCGAGATAAAGATAGAATACCTGCGCAGCGATTATTGCGACCATGTCGATTCGAATCCGGCCGTCGAGCGCCTCGACGCGAGATCCGCGCGCATGGTGGCGCAAAGCTACCAGGATTTTTGGTTTTGACCCATGCTGCAATGGATTTTGTGATAGGGCCCGAATCCGCGGGCAAAACGGTCAAGGAATTCTTGCGGGCGAATGTCGAAATTTCGCGGAACATGCTGATCGCGCTCAAAAACAAGCCCGACGGCATAACGGTCAATCATGGAAGGGTCACAGTCAGGTTCGTTTTGTCGTCGGGGGACGTCCTCGGCCTCAACCACGAAAATTTGGACGAATTGAATCAGGACAAAAGCTATGTCGCGGAAAACCGCGGCCTTTTGCCTTTGCTGGACATAATATATGAAGACGATTATATATTTGCAGCAAACAAACCCCCCGGGATGCCCTCGCACCCGTCGCCGAACCATTTCGACGACACTTTCGCCAATTTGGCAGTGGCATACTTCCGGGGCAAAAACATGAAATCGCTTTACAGGGCCGCAAACCGGCTCGACAGGAACACATCGGGCATCGTCCTTTCAGCCAAGGACAAAATGACGTCGGCGAAACTGAACGGGATGATGATGCGCGGGGAGATAAAAAAGACGTATATCGCCTTGCTGAATGGGGACATGGGCAAAATGGAGGGCGCGGGCCTCGAAAAAATCGGCGGGGCGCTCGAATATGATCCGCATGGCAAAACCGGGCGCATAACCGCGCCCATATGCCGCGAGCAGGGGAGCATAATAAAGCGCGTCTGCGCCATTGGGGGCGACTATGCCGAAACAGGCTTCAAAGTCCTTCAATCCGGCGAAAACACGGGGATCGGCATTGTCGAGGCATATCCCAAAACCGGGCGGACGCATCAGATCAGGCTGCATTTTTGCGCCATCGGGCTCCCGCTTTTGGGCGAAGATTTGTACTGCGAAAACAACGCAAACCCCAATTATCGGATAAACCGCCACGCGCTGCACGCGCGCTCGCTTGAGTTCGCCCACCCGGCAAGCGGCGAAAGGATCCTTCTGAGCTGCGATCTTCCGGCGGACATGAAAGGCATAGTTGATGCGGCCTGCCCCGGCTGATTGTTTACAATTTGTTCACAAGATTCCGCCGGCGCAAATTGTATATATAGATAGACGCGTCAAAATTAGGCCAGAAAGGAAATCCTGCACATGGAATTGTTAAATGTGGAAGAAATGAAAAATATGGGCGGCGAAATGGACGGGCCGGACGAAACTCTCGAGGTGAACGACAAGTTTTACGACAAATACAACCCGCATATACGCAAAACGGTGGCGAGGATATTGGCAAGCGCGGGCCAAAGCGGATATATCGAGGACTGCGTGAACACGGTTTTCGTCCAGCTTATAGAAAGGCTGAGGCAATACAACGAAACGCGCGGGAGCATGGCGGCCTTCGTGACGATAATCGCGCGGTCTGTGGCTTTGAATTTCATCAAGGGAAATTCGCGGAAAATCGGGGAACTGATAGGCGACGACAACATAAATTTTCTGACTGAGCCCGCAAGTTTTGAAAACGAAGTCGAAGAAAGCATCGAGTACGAAAGACTCGTCAAAACCATACTCGAAAAGCTGGACAAAAAAGAAGCGGCTTTGTTCACCATGAGGTTTTTGCTCTTCTACCCGCCGGAGGAGATCGCGAAAAATTTCAAAATCACCCGGAACGCGGTCGACGGGCGCATAAACAGCCTGAAAAACAAAATAAAAAGATTTTTGACAAAAGGAGGCGTTACGCTATGACAGATAAAAGTTTTATGGAATCCATCGACGACGAGACCCTCGCCAAACTGATCGACACGACCTTGAAATTTGAAAAAGCCAAACAAACCGGAAAAATGAAATTCACCATATTGAAGATGCTGCCGGCGGCGGCCGCGGTTCTGCTCTTGATCGGGCTATTTAACATAATGCCCGCGATTATAAATCCGGGAAATATTGAAACCGGCGCAGGGTATACAGGCCCGGGCGCGGCAAGCGTCTCAAGCGTCGCCCCAACATCCCAAACAGAAACGCAAAGCCCGTGCGAACCGGTCGAGCTGTTTGTGCCGCCGATAGTCGAAAAAAGCTTCTTCGAAGAAAAGATATTGGCAAATATCCCCGATTCGGATCAGAGAGCCCGCGAAAAAATGTTAGCGTATTACAGATTGATAGATTTGGAGGAGATTGGGGCCGGCTATGAGGGCCTCGATCCCGACGATCCCGGCTATGCCGAGCGGATCAGGGCAATCAAGGAAGCCATCGAAATGTACCCGATATGCCAAAGACTGCCGGTATATGTTTTCGACCCCCACGCGAGCAACAGGGAAATAGCGCAGATTTTGGGCTTTTTGAAAACCTACACGACCCTCTTGGGCGACGAACTGATCCAAATGTACTTGGATAACGGCATACCGTACGCGGATCTGCCAATGCTAACAGGCGAGGATTTCGAGGGGGAAGACTCGACTTCGGTGACGCAACAGCACCCTTCCGAAGTGACCATAGAGCCCATTTACGGCTTGTGCCCCACCGAAGACGGCGCCAAATACCTCGAGTTCAAAAACAGGTCGCTGTACGGCGCCTTGATGGAATACTTCGGAATGGACCGCTGGATCGGCGACCGCATAACCTTGGATATGTTGGCCCGGATCAATTCGATAAAAATCGAGGTGAAACCCGAATACAGCTACATTTACGACAACAAAGGGCTGCGCGAGGAGTTCGGGCTCGACTGCAAATATATCGAGTACACCATCAACGGGAAAACACTGGACATACTGCCCGAAAAATTCATGGAAGGCGGAGTGCTGGAGGGCCACATGGAGCAGGCCGGGCTCGACATAAACGAATATTTCGACTATGAGCCGGGGCATTACGATTCGGACTATTATGTGGCGGGCTACTTCGTCACAAAGCCAAGCCTGACCCTCGAAGAAAAGCTGCGCGTGTACGAAACGTTGGCCTGGGGCGGGGCGGTCCGCATGCCGGTGGAACAAAACGACGACGGCAGCTACCGCACGAATTTCTACAACGCATCGCCCTCGATATATCTGATCGGCTTCCCCTCGAGATACTATGACCAAAGCGAATATGACGCCGAAGACACCCAATATATGCCGAATCTGCAGGAGTTCGGGGTTTCCGGGATGCCGACCTCAAAATTTGTCCAGGAGACAATAATCGATTAAAAAATGCGAAAAACATAGATAAAGCACAAATTATCGGCGATAACCGCCGATAATTTGTTTTATCCGCCATTATTTGCCTTTTTTGGCGTTTGACTTTCCCTGACTATTGGGATATAATATAGTCAAAGATAGTCAATATCAGATTTGGCCATCTTTAAAATAAAAACAATCAAAAATATCTAAAAGGAGTTGTTAAAAATGGCAGGACTCATACCATTCAACCGCAAAAACACAAATCTCGCGCGCACGGACGCAGGTTTCGACAGCTTGTACAATATGCTCGACGATTTTTTCAACGACAGCTTCGCGCCGCGCCGCAGCTTGTCGAGGGACACGTTCAAAATCGACATCAGGGAAACGGACAAGGGATATCAGATAGAGGCGGAACTGCCGGGGGCAAAAAAAGACGAAATCGGGCTCAGCGTCGAAAATGAAGACCTTTGCATCTCGGTTGAGTGCGCCGAGGAAACAAACGACGAGGGCAAAAGTTACATCCACAGGGAGCGCCGCGTAAATTCGATGAGCCGCAGGATACGGGTGGCAAACGCGGCGCTGGACGAAATCAAGGCGAAGCTCGAAGAAGGCGTATTGAAAATCTCCATACCCAAATCCGACAAATCCGCGGCCGCAAAAAAAATCGAGATCGAATAGCGCCCCAACCCCCGCCCAAAGGCTTCCCTTCAAAATTGAAGGGGGAGCCTTTTTGTATCCGCCGGGCAAAATTCACAAAAAAATTCGAAAAACCCCTTGACAAACAAAAATTTTCGTGGTATAATGGCTCTCATGACAAAGAAGCAGAACGTCTCCGTTCTCACCATAGGCTTTTTTCGCTGTTTGGGCACTATGGTCGATATGCAAATTTGCGCGCGGCGTTTTTCGCGCGCGTTGGGGCGGGGAATTTTGCGTTCCCCGCCCTATTTTTCTTTTTTAAACATTTTTGGAGGTGTTTATACATCGCAACGAAAGATCTTTCCGTCAACAACGAAATCAAGGCGCCCCAAGTGAGGCTCATCGACGATTTGGGAAACCAGGTCGGGGTCATAAAGACAAGGGACGCGCTGGACATGGCAATGGAAAGGGGGCTTGACTTGGTTGAGATCGCCCCCACGGCCCAAATTCCCGTGTGCAGGATTATGGATTACGGCAAGTTTAAATTCGAAAAGGCCAAAAAAAACAAAGAGGCCAAAAAAAAGCAGAAACAGGTGATCGTGGAAACGAAGGAGACGCAGCTCTCCTGGAACATCGACATCCACGATTTCAACACGAGGCTCAGCCAGACCAAAAAATTCATCGAAGCGGGCAACAAGGTGAAAGTTTCGCTCGAGCTCAACAGGGGCAGGGAAATGGCCCACATGGAACTCGGCTACCAGATGCTTGAAAAATTCGAGCAGGCCTGCGAGGATTTTAGCGTGGTCGAAAAGAAGCCGGTGCGCGAAGGGCGGCGCATATCCATGTTCATCGCCCCCAAAAAGCCGAAAGGCGAAGAAAAGCCGTCCAAACCCGCCAAGGATGAAAAAGAGGGCGAATGACAGGGGCAAAAAAAATAACAATACAGAAGGGATTGATAAAAGTGAGCAACAAAATTAAAACGCACAAGGCCACGGCGAAGCGCTTTTCCATGACCAAGACAGGAAAAGTCAAGTACTCCCGCCAGAACAGACGCCATCAGGTCAACCTCAAAGACAACAAAAGAATGAGGCATCTCAAAAAGGGCGCGTATCTGCACGAAGCCAACGTAGGCGCCATAAAAAAGCTGCTGCCCTATTTGTGATCCATTTTTTGCGATATTGCAAGACGCATAACGAGTGTTAAAAATTTTTAGGAGGTTAATTTCATGGCAAGGGTAAAAGGCGCGGTCATGACGCGCAAAAGAAGAAACAAGATGCTGAAGGCCGCCAAAGGTTACTGGGGAGCGAAATCGAAGCATTTCAAAATGGCCAAACAGGCTGTCATGAAGAGCGGCAACTACGCCTATGTGGGCAGGAAACAGAAAAAAAGGGACTTTCGGGCGCTTTGGATAACCCGAATATCCGCGCAGGCGAGAGCAAACGGCATAAATTATTCCAGGTTCATCAGCGGGCTCAAGAAGGCCGGCGTGAATTTGAACAGGAAAATGCTTTCGGAGATAGCCGTGTCCGACAAAGACGCATTCGCCGCGCTGGCCGAAAAAGCGAAAGGGCCTTTTTAATTTATACATTTTTGTAAGGGACGCGCCCCCGGGAAGCGTCCCTTAAGCAAAAATTCTGTAAAACACAGAAAGGAATGTCAGAACAAGTAGATGGATGAAAACAAAGAAGCGCCGCTGACCTACAAAAACAAGCCCCTCGTGCGCAAAGGCAACGTTATCTGTTTCGGCGACGCGAAAACGGACAAGTATGTGATGACCCTGACAATAAAGGAATCCAAAAATGAAAAAGGCCGTGAAATCGCCACGAAAGTCCTGATATTGATCCAGAGTTCCGACAGCGGCTCGCAGGAAATCGTCAAATTCGGCGAAAAAGATTCGCTATACGAGGCCTTTGAAACAGGGGAAATATGGTTGAACAGCTATTTAAACGCATAATAGGTTCCATAGTTCTGGCCGCCGCCGTGCTTGTCTGCATGGCCGCTTCGTCGTGCGGTCTCGGGCAAAAACCCGCGATGGCCTTGAGCCGCGGGAAAATAAAGGAAACGATTTCATCGGAAATATACGGCTATTATCTCAGCTATGCCAAAACGAGGATGCTTTACGGATATTACCAGACGGCGTACGGCGCTTCGATGCCGGAGGACCCGACTTCGCTTCCCGACATACCGGAACTTTGGCCGCAGTTCTACGCCACGCCGCAGACTTACGGCTCCATCGTGAAAAGGCAGGCCGAGTCGTCGCTCGGCCAGCTGCTCGCCATCGCTGTGTACTGCAAGGAAAACGGCCTTGAGCTTTCAGGCAAGGAGCTTTCCGAAATTGACGGCAAGATAGAGGGGATAATAGGAACATATTTCCAGAACTCGAAATCCCGCTACAATTCAAAGCTGAAAAGCCTCGGCATCAACGACAAAATATACAGGGAAATAAAGAAATACGAGGCATTGGCCGGGGTATTCGGCAAGGATCTGTTCGATTCCGAAACCGGCAAAAAGAAAATCACCGACGACATGGTGAACATGGTCTATGGGGAAAGCTGCGCGAGGGTCAAGCACATACTGATACTCTACAGCCCGGGGACCAACGGGCCCGACGGCAGCCCCGATAAATATTCAGACGAAGAAATGGCCGCCAGATACGCGAAAGTCGAGGACATATACGGCCGGATAGAAAACGGGGAGGATTTCGACGGATTCCTTTCGGAATCCGAAGACCCCGGCTCCGCCGCTTACCCCGACGGGTACACGATCAACGAAAGCGCCGCTTTCATGCCGGAGTTTGTAGCGGCGGCATTCGAGATGCAAATAGGCGAAACAAGAAAAGTGGAAACCGGCTACGGAATGCACATCATGAAACGCTTCGACCTGCTTCCCGCCGCCGATTCGCTCGATTTGGACAACGGCGCCACGTGGAGAAACGTCATATTCACAGAGATACAGACCTATCTGATGGATGAGGCGCTGAAACCGTATGTCGAGGATATAGAAATAGATGCGGAGCAGACAAAAAAATTCAATGTGTCGAAAATACCGATCATGTTCGACTGCCTGGAGCTGTGGTGATTTATATGGATTTGAAAAAAACGCTGTTGGGCGTAAAAAACGGGGAAATTTCGATAGAGGAAGCCGCAAGCCGGCTCAGATACATGCCAATCGATGATCTGCAGTATGCGGTGATCGATTACAACAGGGAGCTTCGGGCCGGCTGCCCCGAGGTTGTGTACGGCGAGGGCAAGACCTTGGAGCAGATAGGCGGGATCGTTTCCAACATGAAAAGAAACGGAGCCGAAAACATCCTGCTCACCAGAGTGGCCAAAGATGCGTATTTGGCCGTCAGGGAAATATACCCAAATGCAGAACACCATGCAGTCTGCAGAATCGTCACGGTGGAAGGAAACCCATTTCCGAAAAACAAAGGGAAGATCGCAGTCTTTTCGGCGGGCACCGTGGATGTGCCCGTATGCGAGGAAGCGGCGGTGACAGCGGAATTTTTGGGGAACAAAGTGGAACGGGTTTACGACGTGGGGGTGGCGGGGCTGCACCGGCTGCTCTCGCGGCTCGACAAGATAAAAGAAGCGAACGTGATCATCGCGGTTGCGGGAATGGAAGGCGCGCTTGCCAGCGTGGTGGGCGGGCTCACCGACAAGCCCGTCATAGCCGTGCCGACAAGCGCGGGTTATGGGGCCAATTTTGGCGGGCTGTCCGCGCTTCTGACCATGCTCAACTCATGTGCGAGCGGGGTCGGGGTGGTAAACATAGACAACGGGTTCGGCGCCGGTTATTTGGCAAACAATATAAACAGGCTGAGCGGCAAGGAAACGGAGATTATCTGAAATACTGATGAAAAAAAACAAAAACAAACCCGGCGCGGACGCCAAATCTAAAAAACAGATAGAGCAAACCGCCCAAAAACTCGCGGAACCCGAATTCGCGGCCTTGGGGTATGAAATCTGGGACGTCGAATACTACAGCGACGGTTCCGAATGGGTTTTGGAGATAACCATCGAAAACCTTTCGGGGGCCCCGATAACGATCGAAGACTGCGAGAAAGCCACCCGGGCTATAAACCCGGCAATCGACCAAGCTGACCCGATCGAGCACAGCTACTGCCTTGCGGTGGGATCTCCCGGATTGAACAGGGAACTCAAAAAAGCCGCCCATATGGAAAGGTACATAGGCAAAGAAGTCACAGTGAAGCTCTTCGCCAAAAACGAAACTGCGGGGGGCAAGAGTTTCGATGCAATTCTGAAAGAGGCCGGCGGGGCCCAAAAAGGTTTCGTTTTCGAGCTGGCCGGCGAAACAAATCTCGCCATCCCCAAAAAAGAGATCGCGCACATTTACGCGCGCGACGCCGATCGATCATATTTGTAATATTAAGGGAGAAATCAAATGAACGCCGAATTTTTCGCCGCGCTTGACGCGCTCCGGGATGAAACGGGTATACCAAAACAGTACATGCTGGAAAAGATAGAAACCGCGCTTGTCACCGCCTTCAAGCGCGACAGCGGCAATTCCAACGTGAAAGTCCATCTGGACGAAGAAAAAAAAGAGATGAAAGTGTTCCAGCTGAAAGAAGTGGTCGAAACGGTGGAAAATCCCGCTTTGCAGATAGATCTGGAAGGCGCGCAGAAGATAAGCCGCAGGTATGAAATAGGTTCGATCGCCGAAGTGGAATTCAAGCCCAAGGACTTCGGCAGGATTTCCGCCCAGACTGCAAAGCAAGTCATAATCCAGGGCATAAGGGAGGCCGAGCGCGGGCTTTTGATAAAGGAATACGAAAGCAAAAAAGAAGAACTCATTTCGGCCGTGGTGTACAAAATCGACCCCCCCACGGGAAACGCGATACTCGACATAGGCAAGGGCGACGCCATGCTCGTCAAATCGGAGCAGATACCCGGCGAGGAGATAAAAGAGGGCGACCGGATAAAGGTATATGTGATCGAGGTGAAAAACCAGACAAAAGGCCCGCTCATCACCCTTTCGAGAAAACACGCGGGACTGGTCAAGCGCCTGTTTGAACTCGAAGTGCCGGAAATAAGCGACGGCACGGTGATAATAAACAGCATAGCGCGGGAACCGGGAATGAGGACCAAAATAGCGGTGAGCTCGCAGAATCCCGACGTCGACCCGGTGGGCTCGTGCATAGGCGCGAAAGGCGGCAGGATCAACGCGGTGGTCGGCGAACTCGGCGATGAAAAAATCGACGTGATAAAATATTCGGACAATCCGGCGGAGTACATAAAATCGGCGCTTTCCCCTGCGGAAGTGATCGAGGTCACAGTAAACGAAGCCGAAAGGAGCAGCCATGTGGCAGTCGACGCATCCCAGCTCTCGCTCGCAATCGGCAAGGAAGGGCAGAACGCCCGCTTGGCAGCCAAACTCACGGGGTACAAGATAGACATAAAAACATCGCAATGAAAACCGATAACGAAACACGGAGGGCTGTCTTTATATGCCGGCGGAAAAAAAAATTCCTCAAAGAAAATGCCTTGGATGCGGCATTTCAAAAAACAAAAGCGACCTGATACGCGTGGTCCGCAGCCCGGAAAACGATATAAGCATAGACTTGAAAGGCAAAAAATCGGGGCGCGGCGCATATATCTGCCGCGATTCGAACTGCCTGAAAAAAGCAGTGAAAGCCAAAAAATTCGACAAAAGCCTCGAAATTAAAATCTCTGACGAGATATTCGAGTCGCTGTCGGCTCAAATAAACAATCGATAAATCTACGGAGGTGCACTTGGCAATATGGCGATAAAGCAATTTAAACTCAAGGAGATTGCCGCTAATTTCAATGTAAAAAGCAAAGATATATCCGACATTTTGGTATCATACGGCTTACCGGCCAAAAACACGACGGCGAATCTCGAAAGCCTCGACTTGGATCTGATATTCGAACAATTGACACGGCAGAATCAAGTCGCTGACTTGGATGTTTATATGTACGCTCCGAAGATCGAAACGCCGCCTCCGCCCCCGCCCGGGCCGGAAGCTGCGGAAACAAAAAGCGAAATCAGGGAAGAGCCCAAAGAGAAAGTCAAGGAAGACGTAAAGCCGGAGATCAAAGAACAGCCCAAACCCCAAAAAGCCCCCGAAACGCCCAGGCCGGCGGAAGAAGCGGAGCGCCCCAAAAAACCCCAGCAGCAGCCGCAAAGGCCGGTGCACCCGCCGCAGGGCCAAAACCAGCCGCCGAGAAAAGAGCGCGACTTTTCGAATCCCGCTTTTGGCAAGGACGGCAAAGAGGCGAAAAACATCCGGAACGCCCGAACCGAAAAATCCCAGCCAAAACCCAGGCCGGATTTCAAAAATCCGCAGAGGCCGCATAGGACCGGCGAAAAAGTCGATATAATTTCAAGCGACAGCATCAAAGTGACCGAAGGGGTGAAAAACGAATCGGCGAAAATAGTGGACACCAGGACGACGAGCGTGGATCTTTCGAGGTACAACGAAAATCTCGAGACTTTCGTCCCCGACGCCGGCAAAGGAAAAAGCAGGGGAACACCCGCCGAAACCAAGCCCAAACAGCAAAAAAAGCCCCCGGCCTACCAAGCCGGAAAGCCCTATGAAAGGGACAAATCCGGCAGGCCGATAGACAAAGAGAAACTCGCGCTCGAAAAGCTCCGCAAGATTCAGCAGGAAAAAGGCCAGGAAAAAGCCAAAAAAAAGCAGCTTTCGGTCATACTTCCCGACAAAATACTGCCATCGGCGCTCGCGTCGAAACTCCAGATAACTTCGGCCGAAGTGGTGAAAAAATTGTTCATGCTCGGCGTGAAGGCGAATGTGAATGAAGAAATAGACTACGACACGGCGGGGCTTGTGGCGATGGAATTCGGCGCGAAAGTGGAAAAAGAAGTGGTCGTGACCATAGAAGACAGGCTCTTTGACGATTTTGCGGATCCCGAAGACAAACTCGCCTCCCGGGCTCCCGTGGTGGTGGTGATGGGACACGTGGACCACGGAAAAACCTCTCTTTTAGACGCAATCAAGCACACGAACGTGACTGCGGGCGAAGCGGGCGGGATCACCCAGCACATAGGGGCTTACAGAGTCGAAACCTCCGGAAGGGAGATAACTTTCCTTGACACCCCGGGCCATGCGGCCTTCACCGCGATGCGCGCGCGCGGCGCCAAATGCACGGATATCGCAATCCTCGTGGTGGCCGCCGACGACGGGATCATGCCGCAGACAATCGAGGCGATAAACCACGCCAAAGCGGCGAATGTCGCAATCATTGTGGCCATAAACAAAATGGATTTGCCCCAAGCCGACCCTGACAGGGTGAAGCAGGATCTGACAAAATACGAACTCGTCCCGGAAGAATGGGGCGGAGACATCGTCTGCGTTCCGGTTTCGGCGGTCACCGGCCGGGGCATAGACGAGCTCTTGGAGATGATACTCTTGGTTGCCGACATGAAGAATTTCAAGGCAAACCCCGACAGGCCCGCGCAGGGAGTGGTCATAGAAGCCAAATTGGACAAGGGGAAAGGACCCGTCGCCACGGTGTTGGTGCAAAACGGCACTCTGAAATCCGGCGACATAGTGATTGCCGGAATGGCCGTGGGCAGGGTCAGGACCATGAACAGCGACAGGGGCAAGAACATGAAGTCCGCGGGCCCTTCCATGCCCGCCGAAATCACGGGGCTATCCGAAACGCCGAACGCGGGTGATATGTTCCGCGTAGTCGCGGACGAAAAGATGGCCAGGGAACTTGTCGAGCAGAGAAAGTCCGAAGACAAGGAAGAGCAATTCAAGACCTCTTCCTCCATCACGCTCGAAGATCTGTTCACGCAGGTCAAAAGCGGCATAAAAGAACTGGCAATCATAATAAAGGCGGACGTGCAAGGTTCGGTGGAAGCGCTCCGCGCCTCGCTTCTGAAGGAATCCAACGAAGAAGTGAAGATAAATGTGATCCACAGCGCGGTGGGCGGAATAACCGAATCCGACATACTTCTGGCCTCGGCCTCCAATGCCATAGTGGTGGGATTCAACGTGCGCCCCGACAAAGACGCAATCGACGCCGCCGAGAGGCGCGGCGTGGACGTTCGGACATACAGGGTCATCTACGAGTGCATAGAGGAGATAAACGCCGCGATGAAGGGAATGCTCGCGCCCAAATTCAAGGAGACGCTGTTAGGCCGCGCCCAAGTGAGGCAGATCATCAAAGTCCCGAATGTGGGCACCATCGCGGGCAGCTACGTGCAGGACGGGAAAGTCACGAGAAATTCACAGATACGCGTGGTCAGGGACGGCATCGTTATATTCGAGGACAAAATTTCATCGCTTCGGCGATTCAAGGACGATGTAAGAGAAGTCGCCCAGGGATTTGAGTGCGGCGTGGGCCTGGAAAAATTCAACGACATACGCGAGCTCGACATCCTGGAATCGTTTGTAATCGAACAGATATAGTTACGAGTTATCAGCGGAACGAGGGGAACGAGGATAACTGAAAACTGATAACTGAAAACTAAAATAAAAAATCAGGAGGGAAAATTTCATGAAACTTACCATAGGGCTGCAACTTTACACAGTGAGGACCGAAATCGGACTGGGCTACGACGAAATCATAAAAAGGGTCGCCGAAACCGGATATCAGTGCGTCGAAATGACCTATGACCCGGAGCACGGAGAAGAAGCGGGCGAAGCGATCAAAAAGTATTCGCTTTTTGCGACCGGGGCGCACGTGGGAATCGACGAAATCGAAAACAACTTCGATAAAGTCGTGAAATTCATCAAAGACATCGGGGCCAAAACCATCACGGTCCCGGGGATCGGCGGGTTGGACACCGAGGAAAACACTATAGCCACGGCAAAAAGGCTCGAAGCCGCATCGCAAAAAATCATGGCTGCGGGCTATGAAGCGGGATTCCACAACCACACCGGGGAATTTTCCAAAAAGTACGGCGAAAAAACGATCATAGACATCTTCCGGGAATACGCCCCATCGCTAAAATTCCAGATCGACGTGGGCTGGGCGTATGCCGCGGGCGCCGACGTCGTGGCCGAAATAAAAAAACTCGGCAGCAGCCGCCTATCCTCCATGATCCACATCAAGGACGTGGACGACAATAAAACACCCACAGAGATAGGCGCCGGGAATGTGTGCTGGGAATGCGTGATCAAAGCCGCATCGGAGCTCGGGGTCAAGTACGGAATCGTGGAGCAAGACGCCTGCGTCAACTATCCGCCCTTCGAGTCAGTCAAAGTGAGCTTCGACTATCTAAAAACGGTGAACTGAAAACCAATCGAAACCGGGGAAGAATGCAAAGAAATTTCGCATTCTTCCCTTAAAAATAATTGTTCGAAAGGAGATTGAAAAAATGAATGCGGGAATAAAACACAAGACGAAGTTTTTTTTGGCGCTTGTTGCGTTTTTTATGCTTTTTGCCATATATTCATGCAACACGAACGAAGATTCAACGGAAAACACCAAAGAAAATGCGCCGGCCGAAGCAAATGCGGAAAAAGAAACCGAGCCGGAAATACCCGACAATCTGCCGGAAATGGATTTTGGCGGATATGATTTCCGGCTATACCTCGACGAGAGCCAGCAAAAAGACATGTACATAGAGGAAGAAGTCGGGGAAATCGTGGATGACGCCGTCTACAAGCGCAACAGGCGCGTCGAGGATAGATTCAACATAAACATAACGGCTGTTTTGCACCCTGCGGAATGGTCGAGCGGGATGGACGGCTCAAAGGCGATAAAAGCCGGGGACGACGCTTTTGACCTGATGATGACGCACGGCCGGATCGCATACCAGTACGCCGGACAGAATATGCTGATAGACTGGCTTGAAAATATGCCGTTCACGGATTTGAAAGCGGTTTGGTGGAATCAGGACGTGAACGGGGACAGCACCATGTTCGGGAAACTGTATTGCCCGGCGGGCGATATAAGCTACAGGGGGCTGCGCACCACGTTCTGCATGATATTCAACAAAAATCTGTTTCAGGCGCTCGGGCTCGATTATCCCTACGACGACGTGGCAAAAGGCTCCTGGACGCTTGAAAAGTTCACCTCGATCGCCAAAAACGGAACTGCCGATTTGAACGGGGACGGGATAATGAGCCCGGAATCGGACAGATACGGGCTGGAATCTGGCAATGTATGGTGCTGGCCGACTTGCATCTTGTATTGCGGGGGCGACAGAGTCATCAAAAAAGGCGAAGACGGGCTGCCCGAGCTGGCGATGTACAACGAACGCACAATTGACATATTCGACAAGTTTTTCGATATGGCAAACAGCGGCGCGATGTGCATCGGGGACGAAAAAACCGCCCCTTGGGGAAACCCCGACAAAATAGCCGTGTTCAAGGACGGGCGGGCACTGTTCAAAAACGCCGGAATGGGCGATATAGTGGCCCTGCGGGACATGGAACAGGAAATAGGCCTCATCCCCATTCCGAAATATGACGAAGAAACCCCGAAATACTACGGGCTTGTGGAAGCGTACGGGGGGTTGTTGAGCGTTCCGGTCACGGTTTCGGATCTGGAAAGGACGAGCATCATAACCGAAGCCCTATGCGCCGAAGGTTACAAGATAATCATCCCCGCCTATTACGAAAAAGCGCTCAAGACAAAATATGCGCGCGACGACGAATCCGAAGAAATGCTCGATTACATAAAAGACAGCGCGGTGTACGATTACGGGTATATGAACCACACATTGGCAGGCGACCTGAGTTCCATCGGGGCGACCCTCGTGCAGACGAACAACCCGAATTTCACGTCGCTTTACGACAAAAACCTTTCCAAAGCGCAAAAAAACATCGAAAAATTTATTGAAAAAATGGAGGATTTGGATTAGTATGGGCAGCTACAACAAAATATCCACTTTTTATGTGGGAAAAGCAAAGTTTCCGGCCGACGCCGAAGTTTTCGGCTCGCTCGGCCAGGCATTTTCGGAAATCGCGGAACTCAGGCGAAGCGGGGTAAACCAGCCGATAACGGTGAAGCTCGCTGCGGGGGAATACTTTTTTGGCAGCGCCATGGAAATCAAGAACAATCTGACTGCGGTGACAGTCGAGCCTTTCGGGAACGCCGAAGCGGTGATAAGCGGAGGCAAACTGCTGAAGGGATTCGAGAAGTCCAGCTTCAACGGCGTCGAATGTTTCGCGCTGGCCATTCCCGAAGTCAAAGACGGCTCATGGAAATTCACGGATCTATATGTAGATGGCAAAAGGGCGGATCTGACGCGTTTTCCCGAAAAGGGGTTTTTTAGTTTTCTCAGCTGTGAAAACAAGGAAACCCACCTGTTCGATTCTTCCAAATGGATAACCGTAGACCCCGGCGACCTCGCCTGCATAAGCGACAAGAGCCTTGAAAACGCGGTGATAAGCTACTGCCACTACTGGATAGACGAGCATTCGCCCATTGAGAGCTTCGACAGGGAATCGGGCAAACTGGTGATGAAACACATGTCGCGCTTTGAAATGTCCGGCGAAAAAGAGTACTATCTCGAAAACGTGCCCGAGGCTTTCGGCAAGCCGAACAGCTGGTATCTCGACGTTGAAGGCGGAATGCTGTACTACAAACCGCGATGCGAATCCCAAACGCCGGAAAACATATCCGTCCATGCCCCGGTGGCCGAAAGACTTTTGAACATCACGGGCACGCCCGAAAAGCCCGTATGCAACATCTGTTTTAGGAACATAACTTTCGCGCATACGAGGGGGGACTACAAAATAATGAACTCCACGGGCGGCGAACCCGGCCAGATCGAATACGCTTCGGACTCGCAGGCTGTTTCAAACGCCCATGCGGCAATCAACCTCGAATACGCCGAGTATTGCGCTTTCGACAACTGCAAGATGACAAATTACGGGTTGCACGGAATAAATATAAACAAAGGGTGCAACAACATCCGCGTGATAAACAGCGCTTTCTTTGACGGCGGCGGCGGGGGCGTCAAGATAAACGGCGCAAGCGCGAAAGATTCCGGGCGCGACATCACCCACAACAACATCATATTCAACAACACCATCAAATCGTGCGGGCGGCGCTATATGGCCTCATGCGGCGTGCTCATGATGCACTCGCATTCAAACGTCATATCGCACAACGAAATCTGCGACCTCTTCTACACGGGCATTTCGGGCGGCTGGGTCTGGGGCTACTCTGACAGCGTTTCAAGAAATAACCTGATAAAGAAAAACCACATACACAACCTCGGGCAGGGCGTGCTCTCCGATATGGGCGGCGTATACCTGCTCGGCGCGCAGAGCGGCACGGTGGTGAGCGGCAACCTGATCCACGACGTGAAAAGCAAGCGCTACGGCGGCTGGGCGCTTTACACGGACGAAGGCAGCGGTTTCATCACGCTTGAAAACAACGTCTGCTACAACACTTCGAACAATTCATATCACCAGCATTACGGCAGGATGAACGTGGTCAGAAACAACATATTCGCTTTCTCCGATTTGGAGCTCGTCTGCATAACGCGTTTTGAGCAGCATCTTTCGATAATTTTTGAAAACAACATAATGTACACCAAGGGGCCGAACATATACAGCCTTTCGATGCGCCATTTCAAAAATTCCACTGTGGGCGCGGGCAACAATGTGTTCTGGGGCAAAAACGGCGCCCCCGCATTCCACGGCGAGCTGAAAACGCTTGAAGATGTGCAAAAATACGGAATGGATGCAGGGAGCATAGTCGCCGATCCGATGTTTGCCGATGCGGACAATTTCGATTTCACGCTCAAAGATGAATCCCCCGCCATCGCGATGGGTTTCGTGCCAATCGACATAAGCGAGGCAGGGCCGATCCGGTAAAAGAAAGGCGGATGTTTATGAAGAAGAAAATATGCCTGATTTTCGCTTGCCTGATTTTGCTTCTTTCCGCGTGCGGCGACTCGAATCAGGGCGATATTTCGGGAAATGCCGAAGAAAATGCCGAAATTCCGGAAAATGCTGCGGAAGGGCCGGTTGAAAATCCGAGATATTCCGACGATTTGCCGGATATGGACTTTGGCGGCGAAAAATTTACCATGCTTTCATTCACGAACTTGGACACGGTGCATATCAACCTGCTCGTCGAAGAGCAGACCGGGGACGTGGCGGAGGATTCGATATACATGGCAAACAGGCTCGTCCAGGACAGGTTCAACGTGGCATTCGAGCAGATACTCTCAGATGATTACAACAAGCTTCCGGGGCTCGTGAAAAACACGGTGCGCTCGGGCGACGACGCATACGACTATGTGCTCATCGCGGACAGGCACGCGATGGATTTGGCGATGGAGGGCAAGTATTTTTACAACATGACCGAGCTTTCGCATGTGAATCTGGACAAGCTGTACTGGGATCAGGCGGCAAAAACCGACATGTCGATTGGCAACGTGCTGTATTTCACATATGGGGCGAATATGCTGTCCTCATACGATTTTGTGTGCTTTTTGGTTTTCAACAAGCAATTGGCTTTGGATTTGGGGCTTGAAAGCATATACGGGCTGGTGCGCGACGGCAAATGGACGATCGACAAAATGTACCAGATGGCCTCCGAAGCCGTATCGGATATGGACGGCGACGGGAAAATGACGAAAAGCGACCGTTACGGGGTGCTGTGCACGCCCAATTTCTACTACCCGAGTTTCTGGGGCGCGGAGCGGATCCCGATAATCGGCAAGGACAACGACGATCTGCCGTATTTCAACGTGCCGGGAAACGAGAAGCTGTTCACCCTTTTTGACAGGCTGTATGACTACGCCCAAAGCGGGGCCGAACTTTCCGAATGGGGAAGCCCGACCGACGCATTCCCCATGTTCATCGACGGCCTGGGGCTGTTCGCCAATGCGACGATGTTCACCGTGCAGAATCTGAGAAACATGGAAGTGGACTACGGGATAATCCCGTATCCGTCACTGTACGAAAAAAGCCCGGGCGAGCCGTATTCGGCCCGAGTATGCACCGGGCTTCCGATAATCGTGCCGATAACCGCCGACCCGGTCCGGGCTTCCGCGGTGATGGAGGCGCTCGCCTGCGAGTACCAGAGGCGCGTGATCCCGAGCTATTACGATTTGGCCGTGCAGACGAAATCGACCCGCGACGAGGAATCGGTCGAAATGCTCGACATGATGCTGGCAAACCGCTTCACCGACCTCGGGGACACCGTCTGGCTTTCCGTGGGCCGCTCCCAGTACGAGGGGCTTTTCACCAACAAAAAGAACACTTTCGTATCCGTGACAGAGAAAGCGGAAAGCAAGGTCGCGGCCACCCTCGACAAGGCCATCGAAGCGTTTTTTACTGCCGGGGGGTAGGGCAAAGAGAAGCAGACAAAACGAAAAAAGCACGCAAAGAGCGTGCTTTTTTGTTTTGCGCTTTTTTTTAGCCAGCCGCAATATTTCGTAAAGCATGGCCCTTTACGAATGAAACCAATATTCCGACGATACTGTATATTTTAACATAGTTTGTCGTAAAAGTCAACAAAATACAAAAAAAATTAAAATTATTTGAAAAAATTTTTTTGAAACGTGTAAAAATAATAAATATATTGTTGAAAATCAATTTTTTTGCGGTAAAATCGCCTATCAAAAAATATAAAATCAATTTTGCGCCGTCAAATTTTTGGTCAGCAGATTATTTCAAAGTCTTGAAATATAATTGATATGAACTATTAAACTTATATTTTAGGAGGAAAAGAATCATGCCTAAAACAGGAAGAAACATATACAAACGCAAAGATGGTCGCTGGGAAGGCCGCTACATTAAAGAACGCAATGGCAACGGCAAAATCGTTTATGGTTCCGTATACGGAAAAACCTGCACGGAAATAAAACAAAAACTTTCGGTTTTTGTTTTTGGAAAATTCATGCCTTCGCCGCTTGTTGCCGAAACCGAAAATCAAAATTTAACTTTTGCCGATGTCACAAGCAAATGGCTGTCCGCCATATCGCTGAAAGTAAAGCCTTCTACATTCGCCGAGTATAAAAACATATTAAATTTACACATTATCCCATTGCTTGGAAAACGCAAAATGCAAGGTTTGTCGGCAAAAGAAATCGGATGTTTTTCGAAAGAAAAGCTGGAAAACGGACGCACGGACGGTAATGGCGGCCTATCGGCAAAAACCGTGAGCGATATGCTTTCCATCATAAAAGCGATATTTTTTTTCGCCGAAAAAGAAAAAATCATCAATGGCGGGTTTGTTATAACCTACCCGAAAAACCAGCAAAAATCAATGCGCGTATTGTCGCGTCAGGAGCAAACATCTCTGGAAAATATTTTGAAAGATGGCATTGACATTCATAAATTGGGCATATTGCTCTGCCTTTATACCGGAATCCGGATCGGCGAATTATGCGCATTGCAATGGAAAGATATATCTTCCGGGTATGATGTGTTGTCCGTTCGGCAGACGCTGCAACGGATCAAAAACATAAACGGCGATGGAACTAAAACAAAAATCATAATAGACATTCCGAAAAGCCAGCGTTCCACGAGAGATGTGCCAATCCCCAAATTTTTATCGCCGTATTTGCGCAATTTTGTCTGCGAAAGCAATGAATATTTTTTGAATACTCCAAAATCGATTTTTACAGAACCGCGTACCATGCAGAACCATTTTGCGAAAAACTTGAAAGCCGCAAATATTGCCGGTGCAAATTTCCATTGTTTGCGCCATTCGTTTGCCACTCGCTGTATCGAAGCAGGAGTGGACATAAAATCCCTCAGCGAAATGCTCGGCCATGCCAATGTCAATATCACGCTCAACTGTTACGTTCATTCATCTTTCGAGCAAAAGCGTGAGGGAATGAACAAATTGGAACAATATATCGGGATATAATTTTTTGCGCCGTCAAGTAAGCCGTCAGAAAGCCAAAAAATTCAATGTTTATGCGAATTTTCCAATTTCATTCGTAAAGGGCCATGCTTTACGAAAAAAATAATATGCATACAAGAGCGATACGCACTTAGCTTTGAATCATTTGAATGAATATGCTTGATAGTTGTTTTTGGGTAAAATGAAAAATCAAATAAAATATGTCAGAGATGGGAACACCATACGTTTCATAGCGCCAATGAACACGGAAATAGATTTAAATTTATTGAATTTATTGGCATCAGGAATTTATCCGAATTTTTTGGCGTGTTCCTATCACCTTGAAGGTTCCCGGCATATAATTGCCTACGATATAAAAGGTTCATACAGCTTGAAAAATTATATCGACAATCAATTCAATAATTTGGCGTTTTTCCTTTCGGAGCATTTTAGCATCCTCAACGAATGCAAAAAATTAAGCATACCATATTGCAACATTTTCATGGAAATCGACACGATTTTTGTTCGAAATGGGCATTTGCGGCTGATTGTTTTGCCGTTGGTCAACAAAGAGCAATTCAACGCAAAAAAACTGTTCAAACGAATCGTCCGCTTGTTTGCTTTGCCGTATGAAATGCGGCAACGATTGCTCAATATCGTAAGAAACGCTTGGAGCGAAGATGATGCGTTAATTCAAATCAATAACGAATTAAAAATATACAGTTCAAAATCCGTACCAATCCTGCCGTCGAACAATTTTCGTAATTTGCAAAAAAAGGCGGAAGATTTCGTGACAGTGCCTTTTTTGGAACATGACGGCGAAGCTGACGATGTTGATTTCGATTATGAAGATGAAGAAAAAACCAGCTTTTTTTACAATGATGATGAAAACGAAAGCGAAACGATTTTTTTAGCTATAGACGAAGAAACAAAAAGCGCAGATGAGGATATTCAATGAAGAGAATTATTCGAGGCAGATAGGAGTGACAGGCAATTGGCGCGTTTGGGGGAAGTAATTGACAACCGATATAAAATAATCAAGGAAATCGGCCGCGGCGGCATGTCGGTCGTTTATCTTGCGGAAGATAAGCGCTTGCAAAAAAACTGGGTGGTGAAAGAATTTCGCCATGGCGGGAAACATCAGCAGTTAGCAAAAAAAAGTTTGCTGCAAGAAGCGCTTATTCTGCAAAAACTTGAACACCCCCAGCTCCCACGGATCATTGATATAGTTGACATCGGCGAAACTATTTACATAATCAGGGATTATATAATAGGGGAACCGCTGGACAAAGTAATTGAAAACAAAGGCGTGCAATCGCAAGAAACAGTAATCGAATGGTTTAAGCAATTATTGAACATACTGCGCTATATGCATACGCGTACACCGACAGTTGTTTACCGCGACTTGAAACCGGCAAATATCATGCTGAGGCCGGACGGAAGCATTCATCTTTTTGATTTTGGGACTGCGATAGAAGTCGGCGAAAACATAAATATAAAAGAGTTTGCGTCAATAGGAACCAGAGGCTATGCCGCTCCGGAACAATTCGGCAACGAAACGAAAATAGATTCCCGGACGGATATTTACGCATTGGGAATTACGATTCACTATTTGCTTACAGGCAAAAACCCCACAGAAGAACCTTTTGAATTGTTTCCGATCCGGCAATATAACCCAAACCTTTCGGCCGGTTTGGAAGCGATCATAACCAAATGTACGCAATTTTCGCCCAACGGACGATACAATTCCTGCGATGAAATTCTTTCGGATCTTGAAAGATTACATTCAAGCAATTCACCCCATAAATCTTTTTCCACAACAGTCGCCGTCGTATCGTCACTTGCCATTTTCATGTTAGTTGTTGTCCTTGTTGTCGTTTTGGCATTTTCCCCTGCTGTTGCTCCTGTTACTCCCATCAATAGTGCCGCATTGCCTGCGACGGAAATGTTGACAACGCTTCCGCTTTATAATACCGCTCCCACTTCTATATTGTCTGAACCTGAAAAAATGCCAACTTCGTTACCAAATGGTTACAACACACAAATATACGATGACGGCGAATATAAAGGAAATTATGTTAACGGGATCAAATCGGGACATGGGGTATATAAATGGACAAATGGCGATGTATATGAAGGAAATTTCGTGAACGGCGAACCAAGCGGCAAGGGGATATATACAATGGCGAATGGTATTGTGTATGACGGTTATTTTGAAGAAGAACTGTCTGGCAAAGGAAAAATAATATGGACAAATGGCAGTATATATGAAGGAAATTTTGTGGACGGCGCACCAAGCGGCAATGGGATATATACAACGGCGAATGGTATTGTGTATGACGGTTATTTTGAAGAGGGAAGATTTGTATATGGTTTTGAAAACGGAAATCCATATCCGCTTCCTTAATACACTATCATCACTGTCATACTGTTTATCGGAGAATAGGATTTTATGGTAATAGATTATGCGAGTTTCACCAATGCCGGCGAAAAAGAACGCAATGAAGATACTGTCAGAACATTTATAAATGAAAAACATACGGTTCGCGGTTTTGTGTTGGCGGATGGGTTAGGCGGGCACGGGAACGGCGAAATTGCCTCCCGTTGCGTGGCCGAAAGCGTTGGTGCCGCCATAAACGGCATCGATAGTATTTCAGAAGGTTTTATCGATCAATGCTTTGAGAATTCACAGAAAATGCTCATGGAAGAAAAAGAGCGAACCGGGTATGTCTCAATAAAAACAACGATGGTATTGCTTATAATAAATTCTTCGGGCATCGCCCAATGGGGGCATATCGGAGATAGCAGGCTTTATCTTTTCCGGAGCGGCAAAGTCCTGAAGCGCACTTTGGACCACAGCGTCCCGCAAATGTTGGCTATAAGCGGCCAGATCAAAGAAAAAGAAATCCGGCGCCATCCCGACCGGAACATTTTACTCAGGGCAATGGGGACTGAATGGGATTTGGATTCTCCGATTTATGAAATCGGCGAACGAAAATGGAAGTTGCAAAAAGGCGATGTTTTTCTTCTTTGCTCCGACGGATTTTGGGAATGGATTGAGGAAAAATCCATGGCCGAACAATTAAGAAAGTACAAATCAGCCCGCGAAGCGCTCCTGGCTATGGCAACCAAAGCAAAAATTGCCGGAACCGGGCAGGATATGGACAATTTTTCCGCTATTTTAGTTAAAGTGAGTAGGTGAATGCATGGCGATTGTTCAATGTAACCGGCAACATTATTATGACGACGCCAAAGATGGTGTTTGCCCCTTTTGCGCCAAAGAAAACAATTTGCCTGATTTATACGAAAACGGCAATTTGAGGGAACAGCAAACGGTTTTCATGGGAACAAGCTCTTCAAACGATGAAAACCAATTGACCGAATATTACGGCGAATTGGTGGACGAGGGGGACAAAACCGTTTATTTTCCATCAAACGAAATGGAAAATTTGTTCACTGCGGGGTGGTTGGTTTGCGTTAAGGGTTTTGCCAAGGGCAAAAGCTACACCCTGCATAGAGGGCGCAATTACGCCGGACGCTCCATGGATATGGATGTTGTATTATCAGATGATTTGTCTATATCCCGGGAAAAACATTTTTCTGTTATTTATGACCCGAAAAGCAATCTTTTTTATATCGTCGCCGGATCCGGGCGCACTTATATAAACGGGAACCATTTGGGCAATGACCAAGAACTTTTTGAGGGCGACCTTATTTCTGCCGGTGAAAGCGAATATATTTTTATTCCATTTTGTAAGGTGGGGCGTATATGGTAATGGCACTAAAAAGAATAGGCGTTTGGTTTGTAGCTTTAACGCTGTCAATCCTATTTATCTTCAATATCTCGGTAGACGGGTATGATGTGCTGAGCATTGTCAGGGCATATATATTCATGCCTGAAATAACTGTGGAAGTCAAAGGATCGGGATACAATGCAAGCGACATCGCATCAACTCTGGGGGAAGAAAAACTCAAAGTGATGAGTTCGGAAGCATATGACCAAAAAAAACATTCAGTCCGTGCATATATGGTTGTCGATTTGTCAGGTTCTATGAGCAATATCATGGACAACGTAAAAAGTTGCATCGAAGATTATGTAAACAGCATGGGGCCAAATGACCATTTGGTGCTTATAACTTTCGGCACATCGATAAAATTTGTTTTGTCGGGCGGAGAAAGCGAAAGCGAAATCCGTGAGGCTGTTTCAAATTTAAGCATCAACGAAAACGGGACTTTGTTTTATGAAACATTGATCCAAGCATATAATTATGCAAACGCTGCCCAAAGCAGCTTTGACCGCGAATACATATTGGTTTTTTCCGATGGAATGGATTACCAAAAAGGAAATTCCACTTATGAAGAAGCCATATCATTATATGAAGCGCGCAATTTTCCGTTGTATGCCGTTTGCGCGCCCCATGCATCGCGGGATGCATCGGATGATTTCGGGAGGATTGCGCGGGCTTCCGGCGGTTTTTTGACGATGATGAAAGGAAATGTTTATGATGGCACATTTGACGAAATAATCGCTTCTGTCAACGACGTGACACTTTTGAAATTGAAAGCGGGCAGCAATTTTGTCAATGGCGACGACAGGCTGCTATCCGTAAAAATAGGGGACATACAGGCAAATATAAACGTCCCCGTCGTCAATTGGATTCCTGACAATGTTGCACCCGAAACAAATAGGATCACCTTTGACGAAGACAACAACACTCTTGCCGTCTATTTTACGAAAGATGTCAAAAACGCCGATAAAATTTCGGCTTTCGATATAACCGAAACCAGCAGCGGAAAAAAGTTGAATATCAAGGAAGTCAAATATTTCGCGGACAGGCAAGCAGCAAACCTAATATTAGATGCGTCGTATTCCGGGAAATTTACGATGATTTTCAATGGAATCACAGATTGTTCCATGGAAGCGAACAAACTCATAAAAAATGCGTATTTCGAACTTAAATTGGATCATGTCGCAAATGGGTCAAATTCAGAGTTTTCGTGGATTATCGTTTTGATTGTCGTCGGGTTTGTTTTGCTGGCACTTTTGATGATAGGCGTTTTACTGGCAACTAACAAAAAGAACAAATCGGAAAATAACGATGGCAATATCCCCGTGCTCCCCGGTATCGGCCAAAGCGGAAACGAACTTGAAGTGAACGAATATGAATCAAACGGAATAAAAAAAGTCAAGCACCACATAAAAGCCCCTCCCGGCATCCGCGTTTCGCTGCGCATAAAAACGGGCAATACATCGGAGCAGAATGTATCGGTAGATATTTCCAGCAGTTTGATTGTAGGCCGATCCGATGCGTGCGATTTATATATCGACGATACAAAAATGTCCCGCCAACATTTTGCCATAGAAAATCAAAATGGCAATTTGGCGCTCATGGATTTGAATTCCAGAAACGGCACCATGCTGAACGGGATAAAGATCAACGCCAGCCAGCGCCTTTCAACCGGAGACAAAATATTTGCGGGGCTTTCGGATATATTTATTTCTTTTTCGATATAGGGGATAAACATGAGCGTAAATTTAAATTATGACAATTGCCCCAATTGTTTTCAGAAAACGAATGGAGGTTCATTATGCCGCCAATGCGGTTTCGACATTGCCACTATGAAAATGCCGTTCTCGTCGCTTCCGCTGTTCACAACTCTGAACAACCGTTATCTCCTTGGGCGAACGCTGGGAAAAGGCGGATTTGGAATCACTTATATAGCAAAAGACAATTCGAACGGCCGGATTTGCGCGATCAAAGAATATATACCTTCCGAGTATGCGATCCGCGACAAAAATAACCAAAACATATGCCCCTTCCCCGACACAAAATCAAAATATGTATTTGAACACGGAAAAGAAAAATTCGTCGAGGAAGCCAGAAATCTCATAAAACTCATCAATAATCCCGTAGTCGTGGATATATTGCACTATTTCACGCAAAACAACACTTCTTATTTGGTAATGGAATATTTGGACGGTCAGGATCTGAGGAAAATGGCCAAGGCCAATGGAGGCACCGTAAATCCGGAATTTGCTAAAACCGTATTGGTTACCGTGGCGAGTTCATTAATGGAAATCCACCGAATGAATATCCTGCACCGGGATTTGAGCCCTGAAAATATCATAATCACTAAAAACAACCAAATCAAGCTTATAGATTTCGGGGCGGCAAGAAACTTCGTCAGCAACCAAAACAAAGGCATGTCCATATTGCTGAAACCCGGTTTCGCTCCGCCGGAACAATACAACACGAAAGGTGCCCAAGGGCCTTGGTCGGATGTATATGCGCTTTGCGCGACTTTCTATACGATAGTATCGGGCAGACCTTTGATAGACGCGCTTTTCCGTTATCGGGAAAAACAACCTTCCCTGTATTCATTGGGTTGCAAAGTTACAAAACGGACATCGGATGTCATCGAAAAAGGAATGGAATTGGATTACAGGCGACGCTATCAGGACTTCAAGCAATTGTTAGATGATATCGATATGCCAAACATAAATACATCGCAGAATCCCCGTCGAGAACTTGAGTCATTCCGCCTGACCCCTGCGCAATCTGTGCCTACCGTGTCTTCGCTGATTGCGGGAAAACCCCGAGGCAATGCCCAGATCCCCAAAAATGATGTATTGCAGATAGGGCGCAAACAAGGAAGCAGTTTGGGTTTAGACAGCGACAAAAACATAAGCCGGGTACATTGCATTATTCGATATGACGAAAAACGACATAGTTTTTACCTTTCGGACGCAAAATCGGTAAATGGCACATTTCTTGCAAACGGGCGGCGGCTTGAGCCAAACAAAGAATACGAAATTCCACCCGGAACCAAATTCTATTTGGTTTCAAAAAACAATATGATGGTCGCAAACTTAAAATAAATGTCATGCGCTTTAAATTCGGATAATCAAAATCGAAATGGGGAGTTGTCATTTGAGCGAAAAAAGAGGAGAAAATCAAAAAGGTCATTTGGGCAATGAATCGGCTGCTTCGCCGCAAAATGGCGACGAACCGCTTGTTACGATTCTTATCGATGCGTATCCAAACCGTGTCCAAACAGGTGTGGCTACAAGTGTAGGGCAACGCAAAAACCAAGAAGATGCCGCCATGGTAGAAAACGACTACATTTATGTTGACACAAACAAAATGATAGCCATTTTATGCGACGGCATGGGGGGGCTGTCCGGGGGGGAAATCGCCAGCAAGCTATGCGCCAATACGCTGTACAAAGATTTTCGTTCTTCCGATGTGTCAGAAAATTTAGATAGATTTTTTAAGGCATCCATTCAAAAAATCGACAAAATTGTAGCGAGCTTGAAAAATAAAAATGAAAAACCCTTGAAAGCCGGGACAACCCTTGCCAGCGCTGTCGTAATCGGCGACAAGCTTTATTGGGCCTCCGTCGGGGACAGCCACATTTATCTCATACGCAACAACGAAATGATACAAATCAATATAGATCATACTTACGGCGTTGAATTGGACGAAAAAGTAAAAAAGGGATTGATGGCCAAGCAAGAAGCGGATTCGCATCCCAAACGCGAAGCATTGACCAGTTTCATCGGCATGGGCGGAGTAAAACATATCGATTTGAACGCAAAACCGTTCCAGCTGATAAACGGGGATCATATCGTGATATGCAGCGACGGGTTATATCGAAGCTTAGACAAAGAGGAAATAAAAGACGTCATTTTAAATTCGCAATCCAGCATCAGAGATACAGCAAATGATTTGGTAAGCCGCGCAATAGCCAAAGGGAAAAAAAACCAGGACAACACCACGGTTGTTCTCGTCAAATATACAGACTCCCGCGATGCCGGGCATAATGCGATAAATACCAAAATAGTATATCCTGCCGAAGATGCAACAAAATCGACTTCGGAATTGCCTTCAACGCAAACCAAAGAAAACGAAAAAGTTGAATTTGATCCAATAAACAATGAAAAAAAGCCGAAAAAAATTTTCCCGGCGATAATTGTTGGAATCATCGTTTCGCTTTTTGCAGTAGTATTGGTTGTGAGTTTGTTTTTGATTTTTACGAGCGATGACAAAAATCATAACGAAACTACAAATCAAGAAGGAAAACCAAAAGAATCGGAGGCGACTATCACCGAGCCAACCATATCAGAACCGACTACCGCCCAACCGACGACAATACCCGAGCCGACTATATCAGAGCCAACAACGCCTGCACCGACTGCCACTCAACCAACGACTACGCCCGAGCCGACTATATCAGAATCGACTACCGTACAACCGCCAACAACGCCCGCGCCGACTACCGCTCAACCGACAACAACAATTGCGCCGACAACACCTGCGCCGACTACCCCCCCATCGACAACAACGCCCGCGCCGACAACCGCCAAGCCGCCAACAACGCCCGCGCCGACTACCGCTCAACCGACTACAACGCCCGCACCGACAACACCTGTGCCGACTACCCCCCAACCGATAACAACACCTACGCAAACACCGCAAAATCCACCTGCACCGAGCAGTTCATATGAAAATAATAATGTAGATGGAAACGGAGAGGAAGCGGAGACGGAGACGGAGACGGAGACGGAGACGGAGACGGAGACGGAGACGGAGACGGAGACGGAGACGGAGACGGAGACGGAGACGGAAGCGGAGACGGAGACGGAGACGGAGACGGAAGCGGAAGAGGATAATTGGGAATAAAAAGAAATAATTCCACTACGAAAACTAATCAGTATTGTTATAAAAATTATAATAAAGCAATTACAATATCCAAATGATATTGCGATAATATATGATAAATTGTAAGGAGAATTTTTTATGAACAATTCAACCAGATGCCAAAATGGTCATTTTTATGACGTTGAACGATTCCCCGCCGGGTGTCCGTATTGCAATCAAAAGGGCGTGAGTACCGTTGGGTTCGACGAGGAAAGCAATGAGAAAATATACACGCAACCCCTTGATGATGAAGACTCTGGATATACGACCGTGAAAGGTCCAGGAGGAGATGATGGGCAAGCTACAATTGGCATATTCAAAGAGCTAAAACCTGTTGTTGGATGGTTGGTTTGCATTGAGGGCAACCATGTAGGAGAAGATTTCACATTGAGAAGCGGCAGAAATTTCATAGGCCGAAACAGCGACATGGATGTCGTTTTGGGGGGAGATGGTTCCGTTTCCCGCGATAAACACGCTATAATCGTGTATGAACCGAAAGGCAACGTGTTTTTGGTGCAACCCGGCGACGCAAGGGAGCTGTTCTATCTCAACGACCACGTTGTCCTGTCAGCAAAAGAAATTGAAAGCAATGATGTTTTGCTCTTGGGCGAAACAAAACTGATGTTCATCCCCTGCTGTTCCGAAAGGTTCAATTGGGATGCCCTCATAAAAGCAGAAGAAAAAAAATAATAAAGAAAGAAAGGTGTACGCGATATGGTGGAAAGAATAAAAGAAAGAAGCATGATGAATTTCGTGCTCAGCACGTTGATAAACTTCGGAATAGGATTGGTTTTTGGATTTATAGTAGGGATAATTTTTACGATTATGACCAGTGGTCTCATTGCGCTATATACAATGTTGGTGATACCTGTTATCGGCGGTGTTGTAGTCGCAAGCGTTTCGTCAGATATGTATCGAACATATTTTTATTACAGATTGTCGATGGATATTGATGCCCTGTGCGAAGGCGACGGGCAAGAATCTGAAAGTTATATCATAGCGGCAGTTTTAAGCACGATTACTTTTGGCATATACCGTCTTTATTGGCTGTATAAATTGGCGCAGCGCCTTAGGGTGAATTCCCCGAGGTACGGTTTTAAAATGTTTGAAAGCGGCAAGGACATTGTTGTGCTGGATGCTTTCAGCTTCGGTTATATATCCGCATGGGAATTCATCAAAAATGTAAATCGGGTCGCCGGGGTTTATAATCAGACTGGATTAGCGGATGTAAATATAGGGGGTGTTTCGTAATGCAGATACAAAAAAGAAAATTTTCCACGTATGTGCTGTTAAACTGCCTGACTTTGGGAATATATGGACTTGTTGTCAATCAGCAGATTGGTGACGAAATCAATGCTCTTTGCAAAGGTGACGGCGAACAGCCTGCTTTCGGTTATGCGGGAGCCGTTTTGATTCGCAGCATCCCCACATTTTTCGGGTTGATTTTTGGCTTGATTATTGGGGTTATCGCGGGAAGCGGCAGCTTAAATATATTCGGATGGTTGTCGTTCCTTTCCGCGATAGGCAGTTTTTTGTCCGGCATTCCGTTAATAGGCGGATGGGTTTTTACCATAGTAAGCAATTTGCTATCCTCTATTCCATTGGTAGGTGGATGGCTGTCTTCCATTTTAGCGGGCGGACCGGTTCCGCCTCTTCCCGTTTCTTTCCCCGGCATATCGCAGGCGTTTGTTGTATTCAGTTGTATTTTAGTTTTTGGAGTTTTGTTTACTTGGCTGGGATCCGCCGTCAGCAGCTTATATTTGAATTATTGGTGGTACAAACAGGCCAATCGATTGAGTTTGAATGCGCACCGCTTCGATCTCGTGGTAAAAGAACGCGGAGCCGATGTTTTTCTTTTCAGGACAGTCATAAATTTGTTGTTTGTCCCGATTACGGTTATTATATTTTCGCTTTCGATGCTGCTGCCGCTCACAATCGCGTGGCTGATTACATTGGCCAATTCCGCCGGCGCATTCTTAGCCGCTGTTGTGATTTTGACGATATGTGCAATTCCGCTCATGTTGTTTGGATGCGAATTGACTACGGGCAGTTTGTTTTCCTTCTTCTTCATCACAAAAAATATCAATCGTTACTCCAATATTTACCGCAACGGCGCAAGGCCTTTCGAGCCGATGGGATATGAATATTATCCTTCTATAAACAACCATTCCATAAAGTCTTTGCCCAAAATCGTGGATGGCAGCGCTTTTGATTATCCTGTTATTCCGGATTATTCAGGTTCGCAGGGTGGAGGCACTATTGCTATTACTTCGGGTAGCATTGCAGGCTTGTCCGGTACTTGCGCGGGCTATCATTTCGACCTTGCGGCAGGCGAGGAGATCATAATTGGTAAAGATGCGAATGCATCGAGCATCATTATTGAGTCTGCTTACAAAGAAATCAGCCGCAAACACGTTGGTATCAGTTATGACACGAATCGGGGCGTATATCTCGTCAGGGATTATTCTTCCAACGGGACATGGGCGAACGGGCAAAAACTCCAGCCGGGCATCGAAACTATCCAACAACACGGTACTGTTTTGCAACTCGCAAATGAAAAAAACACCTTCCGGCTTGATTGACAAATCATTTTCCGTATTTGGCGGGCTCGAAAAAATTTAATTTGAAAAAGGGGCAGTGATGCCTTTACAAATAGTGACTGCCCCTTGATGGCAAAGAAAGGAATAGCTTGTGGTAAAATCCAAAATGAACCGAATAAAAAAATTTATGGCATTGGCTGTCCTTATGCTGGTCTTGTCATTTTCGTGTTTTATTCCGAATATTTTTGTTTTTGCCGCAAATACCGCCGTCCTCGATGCGAGAGAAGGCGTGGTTCGGGTTATTGCCTACTTTGACTTTGAAGGCGAAAAATATTATAATACGGGAACCGCTTTCGTGATATGCCACAGTCCATCGACTACTTTCCTTGTCACAAACAAGCACGTGATTGAGAATGGCCCGGACGAGGTGTACATCATACTGGATGATGTCGAAAACAAAAAAAAGGCTGAAGTGATTTATTTTTCGGATGACGAATATTTAGATTTAGTCCTCCTTTCCGTGGATTATACGTTTTTAGGATATAGGGCGCTTCCGTTGGCTCCATCTGACAAAGTAAGCGCGATCGATACAGTTTATGCGCTTGGATTTCCGGAAGCCGCCGATGATTTTGACGATTTGGGTCAGCAGTTCCCATCCAAGATAGATGACATCACGGTGACAAGCGGAATTGTCAGCAAACAGCAGGTCGTAGTCGATGGATTTAAATATTTTCAAACCGATGTCGCCATAAACCCGGGAAATTCAGGAGGCCCTCTTGTAAACGAAGACGGCGCAGTAATAGGCATAAATACGCTCCGCCATATTTTTGCGTCAGGCACATATTTTTCGCTTTATATAGATTATGTCATCGAATTTTGCGAAAACAGGGGTATACCATATATACCTTATTCACCCAAGGAACCGCCCATTGAAACTGCCACCGAGCAACAAACTACTGTTGCCGCCACAGAACCCGAAACAATCACCGCCGCCACTACCAACCAACCAACAATTGAAAATTCAAGCAATGACACTTCAAGACCAACCGATAAGCCACCGATGGAAAATGAAGAAGATTCTTCGGCAATATGGATAATATTAATCCCGGTGCTGTTGTTAATATTTGTAATTGCAATTGCCTTGGTCATTGCCGGAACAGGAAAGGGCAATCATTCTGGCAAATATGGCGATAATGAAATTCCGATAAAACCTCCCTCCTTGCAACCGACTCCATTTAATCGGGAAATAGACGATAATATGCCAAACCACATCGCGTCAAACGGGCGTGTCACGGTTTTGACAGGCTCAATGGCGGGGCATGAAGCTTATATAAAAGGCGGCGAAACCGTTAATTTTGGAAAAGATTCGAAGAATGTTCAATTTGTATTCAGCACGGATTACGCCAAAGTCAGCCGCATACACTGCGCCATAACTTATGCTCCCAATTCAAATTGTTATTTCGTCACCGACAATTCGAGCAACGGCACATATTTTTCGGGCGGAAAGCGATTGTCAAAAGGAGCGCGAACCGCCGTGCAGCCCGGCACTGTATTGTTGTTGGCAAATGAAAATTGCAAAATACAATTAAAATAACAGCAATATGCGCGGCATGGATACTATGGAAGGAAATTTTAGCATGAAAAAGTTTAAAAATATTTTCGCACTGATGATAGGCCTGTTTATCGTTATTTCCTGTTTTTCGATTTCGGGGAATTCTGTTTCCGCAGTCGGCAACATATCGCGTTATACCGTGCTTGTTTTGGACACGACCGGGCAATATACGATTACATCCGGATTTTTTAACAAAATTATAGTCGGCTCCCCATTGGATAAGGTCAAACAGGCTGCTTGCGTTTTCGTGGAAAAAGTTTTGTCCGCCGATGGCGACAATTATGTCGCCCTTGTTACTTGCGCCCAAAATGGGGAAATTGCGATAAACTTTGCCGATGACGCGCAAAAATTATATGGTACAATAGACGGCATTCCCGAAAACGATTCTGAATCATCAACCGGTTTTTCCAATTTCAATGAATCGCTCGAAAAAGCAGATGAATTGCTGTCGTCCGTCACAGATGCCAATGCGATAAAAAACATTCTTTTCTTCTCGGGCTGTTTGCCGGCAGCCGGAAAATATTCCGAAACGGGACATTATTCGTCGGCAGATTATGATTATATTGTCGGCGCAACGGGTATAAAAGTTTACGCCCATGCAAATGTTGTTTATGACACTGCGGAAAAAATGAAAAACGCAGGATATAATATTTATACATTGAGCTGCTTCACAAACCTCGACCAGCAAAAAGAAACATTTGAATTTGCAACGCAAATGATGGAAGATATACAAAACAAGGGTTATTACAATGCGGAAGAATCAGATGATTTGATTGATGAAATTGTAAGCATTGCCGATGATATCGTATATCCTTTTGAAGTTGCGCTATCACACAAGCAGGTAAGCGTCACCCGTGATATACAAGATTTTGGTAACGGTTCTACGCTTTATGTCAATCATTATATTTTTGAGATTACGGCAACAATTACTAACGGGAACAACAAGATCATTGAAAATGTTACAGCTAAGCTCGAACTTCCGAATGGAATGGTTTTAGAATCAGGGGAAGAACAACAGAAAATTAACTTGATTGTTTCCAAGGGGAAAGTTATTGCTACTTGGGTGGTTAAAATCCCTTCTGTAATGGATGACAAAAATTTAGATTATAGCGTTACTGTTTATTCTGATTATACATTGCCTGTTTCCGCTTATGGAAAAATATTTGTGCAGGGAATGGTAACACGTAACAATTTACTCGTTTTTGGGCAGGATACATGGAATTTCGAAAATACAGGCGAAACAGTTTTTTTAATTAACTCGGACAAAAATACATTATTACACGCCATTAATGCGCAACCAAATACATTAAAACAGAAAATAAATGATGAAATAAAAAACGGTAATTCGGGCGGTATCTGTTATGGTATGTCTGTAACAAGCGTTCTGTACAAAGGCAAAAGATTTTATGTTGATAAAATACAAAATAATAATTCTGCCAAGAATTTATATGAAGTACCTAAAAATACTAATTCACTTTCCGCAATTCTATATCACCATTTAACTTGGTATTTGTTTAAGAATTCCGATTCTTTTAATGATGAACTCGATAAAACTATCGCAAGAAAATTAACTGATATTTTTTTGGCAGCGCAAAAAGTCGAGGAAGGGGGTATGCCATTTGTAATAGTCTATTATTGGAAAACTGGTTGTCATGCTGTTGTTGGATATGGTTTTGAAACAGGTTCATTCAAACAAAATAATGTCACATATAATACAAGAATATTGATATATGACCCGAATTATCCTGAGTATTCCAACGATGCTTGTCTTTATATAAACATAAACAACAATACAGCAAACGGAGAATGGGTAATACCCTATTGGGGTAATTGTGGCTCGGCTTATTCCGGTTCAGCAATACAGAATGGTGTGTATGACTTGAATGAAATGGATATGGTGAATATGCAAAGTAGCGAAAAAAGTTATCGCTCTTATATAACCGCAAAAAATGCAACTGATTTAATCATTCGATCAAAAACAAACATTTGGCATATAAACGGCACAGAAATTGATGAACAAGATGATATAACCGTATCAATATTCCCCAAAGGCAATATTGATGAAATAAGGTACGGGATAAAAAAGGAATCCGTAAACAAAGAAGAATTGTTTAGCATTGAATCAGCCGAAAGAGGAAAGGCGCTTAATCTATCTATGGAATACAATAATTATCTGATGACCGCCGATTCATTGTCTGATGGAATTATTACTTTTAATCCCGCAGGTTCGGTTCAAATATTTGGAAACTCTCAAAAATTCAATTTAAGTTTTACGGCAAACGAGGGTTATTATTCTCTTCCGTGGTACACTGTCAAAGTGTCTGGTGACAAAGCGGAGTCACCCGAATTAATATTTACGCCCGATGGTTGTATTCTAAACGCAAAAGATATGGTCAATATCCATGTCATGGGTCAAAATGATTCAGAAATAAAAGAAGTGGATTTTAACACGGACAAAAACAGCGTGTTTATCGGTTCTTACAACGGGGAATTGGCGGTTTATTCCGATGAGAACGATGATGGAAAATATGAAAAGCTGATCGCAATAAGTGGCGGAAACGACCCGGAACCGCCTAATCCAACTTCTCCAACTACAACACCCATATTACCGCCCAATATTCCGAGTGATGCTGATTGGACTATTGTTCCCATTGCCATTGGCGCGTTTTTTCTTGTCATTATGATGGTTGTCTTAGTTGTTTTTGCCTCGAGCAGGAATTCAGGGCGGCAAAATGAAAAAACGGAAATCGACATTCCCATCAGGAGAAATGAACCTAACCCGAAAATACCTTCTTCCAATGAAAGAATTGGCAAGGGAATAACAGAGCCGCTCGCAAATGCGTCGATGACAATACTTGCCGGTTCGATGAAAGGAGCTACGATTCCAATAAACGGCGGAAATGCTGTCACTCTCGGCAAAGACCCAAATCGTTGCCAATTGGTATTTTCCCGCGATTACGCCCATGTAAGCCGTCTGCATTGCGTAGTGGCATTCGATTCAATGTCCAATCAATACTTTGTGACAGATTATTCAAGCAACGGGACATATTTCGAAAATAGAAACCCATTGCCCAAGGGAAATCGCACTCCCGTCAAACGCGGCGTCACCTTGCTTTTGGCGAATGAAGATTGTAAAATCAAACTGAATTAAAATATGCCGAACATGAAAGGATGGACATTGCATGAAGGCGTTTTTTCCAAGAATCAATAAGGCGCTCAAAGCGGTCGTTGCGCTTTTGATCATCCTCGGCGCATTAAACAATCCGCATTATGAAATTTTCAAAGCCTCTGCGATAATAGCCAATAACCCAAGCGACATAAACGACTTTTACATCGTTCCCGAAAAAGTGATAACCATCGGGGAAATCGATGTGATAGAACCTGAATTCGACCCGCCCGGGGCGAGCGGCTTTACCATTTTTTGGACATCTTCCAACGAAGCTGTGGCAAGCGTATCAAAAGAGGGCGAAATCGGGATAATAACCGGAAAGTCGATGGGCACCACAACCATTACCGCCACCTTGAACGCAAATGGGCGGACGATTGCGAAAACGATTGAATTGCGCGTCGCCTCCAAAGGCAGGGACACCATACTTGTGCTCGATGTATCCGGGAGCATGGAGGGGGTGCCGCTCAGAGAAATGAAGACTTCGGCAATTAAATTTTGCGAAGACTTGATGATGGACAAATATAATAACCGCGTCGGCCTTGTATGGTACGACAGCTATGTGGATTCGTTTGATTTGACCGAGGATTTGGATGCGCTGATATATAAAATAAACACGCTTTCCCATGGAAGCTCTACCAATATGGAGGGCGGTTTGGCGAGTGCAAAACAAATGATGGATGCGCAGGGAAGAAGCGGCGCGATAAAAAACATCGTCTTGATGACTGACGGTTGCCCGAATCATGGAAAAACCAGCAGCAGCGGTTCCTTCAAAACACCCGGCTATCCTTATTTCAATGCAGTGGTCGATACCGCCATGGAGGTAAAAAGATCATCGTATAACCTATACAGCTTGGGTTTCTTCCATTCATTGGGTGCTGAAAGAGACGATGCAATTGAATTGATGCAAAAAATAGCCACACCGGATACAAATGAAATGCGCTATTTTTACATCGTCGATAGAGCGGAGGATTTGCAATATGTGTTCGGCGATGTGACAGGTTCGATCAACTTGGGTTCCAGAATCACTATCAACATCGCTTGCCCCGTCGATGTAACCGTGACAAACGAAGGCGAAAGTCTTCGAAGTGACATTAATGGCTTTAACGACAAAACGACATTTGGATCATTAAAAATATTGGGGAAAGATCAGGATATAAAAGTACTGACGCTAAAACCCGATAAAATATACGATGTGGAATTGCGCGGGACAGGTATCGGCGAAATGGATTATTCGGTTTATTATATCGACGACAATGAAAATATATATGATTACAGGCGATTTGGCAAAGTTCCGATAACCGAAAACATGATGATATATACATCGACCGACGCTTCCATCGATACCGAACTGCATATCGACAAAATCGGCAACGGGATTATAGATGAAATATTAAAAGTGGGCAAAATGGGGGAATGGTCGCAAAATGAGGCAAATGGCTCAGACATGACGGTCGTTATTTTGGCTGTCGTCATATCCGCGATATTGTTCATCGCAATAATTGCGGCAGTTATCCTTGCCACCACTTCCAAATCCGAAAAAAAACGCTCTTATGAAGATTATGATATACCGATCATAAGGCGCGACCCCAATAATGGCTATACCGAACCGATTGGATCAAATAACGGTGACGATAATACCGCGCCTGTTACCGAACCATTAGACCACAACCCATACAACGCTTCCGCCGGCTCCCTGTCTGTTATATCCGGCTCAATGCAAGGAACTATCGTTCCGATCATGGACGGCGAAACGATAAGCATCGGCACAGATTCGGCCAAATCCCATTTGATTTTGTCCAATGACTATAGGTATGTCAGCGGAATGCATTGCACGGTCACATATAATGCGCAACATAAAAAATATTATGTTGTCGATTGTTCCAAAAACGGCACGTATAAAAGCAACCATGTGAAATTCGGAAAAGACCAAAGGACGGCTGTCGAACCTAATTCGGTTATTTTGCTGGCCAACGAACAATGTTCAATACTTTTGAAATAGTTGATTAAAAATGTAAATATGCTTGTAAGGACGGTAATACATGGATGATAAAAATTTCGCCGAAATTTTGCCAAATGACGGCGCAAAAAAAGAAACGGAGATGAAACTCCGCAGACTCACGCTCTTTTCTTCTGGAGTGGGATTTTTTGAACACAATGGAGATATATCAGGCAACGTCGAATTTACTCTTACTTTCAACAAGGATGCGGTAAACGACGCATTGAAGTCCATCGTGATCAATGACCCTGATGCAAACCCCGTTATTTTTTATCACTCCGAAGATACCCTGTTGCGGACATTAAAAGGATTGTCCATCGATTTGCACGAAAACGATTACATAGCAGAATTGCTTAGTGAACTCAAAGGCGCGGAAATAGAAGTGTTTGCCCCAAACTCGATAAAAGGCAGGATTATGCTGGTGGAAGATCGCAGAAACTTTGAGCCGGAAACTAAAACATTTGGCCGCGACGCATTCTTGACTTTGTTTGCTTCTGATGGAATCCGTGTTTTGTCTATCAAAGAAATCAACCGTTTTTTGTTTACCGACCCAAAAATCAATGCGGATATAGACCGCGTACTCGACTTGATCATGCAATCGCGGAATTCGGACGCAATAAATCTTTCAATCAAGCTCCCTGGACAAAAAATGCGAAAAGTTTCTTTGAGTTATGTAACGCCGACTCCGGTTTGGAAAGTTTCGTACCGCTTGGATTTATCGCAGGAAATGCCATTTTTGCAAGGCTGGGCCATTGTTGACAATGATTCCGACATGGATTGGGAACAAGTAGAACTCGCCTTGGTCACTGGAAAACCTGTTTCCTTTATTCAAAACTTGTACGCGCCATATCGCCTTGCCCGTCCGACGATCCCATTGGCCATTGCGGGAATTGCCAAAGCAAATGTGTATGAATCGGGAACACCTGAAACAAATGCTTTGTATACATCACAAATGCCGTTTGCTGCGCCTTTGGCTGATATGGTGGAAGTGAATCAGGATACTGTATTGCCAATTGATTATGATTATTGTTATGAAGAAGAAGCGGATTTTCCCTTGGGAGAAGGCATGGTGGAAACCGCGCAGGGACGCGCTGCGGGCGACCAATTCGAATTTACGATAAAATACCCTGTCAGCCTTGCACGGCAACAGAGCGCAATGCTCCCTTTGGTGGAAGGTGCAGTATGCGCAAAAAAAATGCTCATATATTCCGGCAGCAAAGAATTGCCCGGCAAGATTTCGAACCCTGCCATCGGCGCAGAGTTGACAAACAACACAGGAATGAAACTTCCCGCGGGAGCCATAACTGTTTATGACGGCAAAACATATGCGGGCGATGCCTTGATCAAATTTTTCCCCGAGGGCGAAAAGCGCATTATATCTTACGGCGAGGATTTGTCCGTCACATGCAGTTTTGCAGTTTCTTCCAATCGCGTAATAAGCGCAATATCAATTAAAGGCGGAATCATGCTTGTCAAAACAAAAGTATCCAACAAACGTGTATATACATTCAGAAATGCCTCAAACGAAAGCAAGCGGCTAATTGTTGAGCATCCGTTCAATTCTAAAGATGCTTTGTTGGTGGCACCTTCCGAATATATGGAAAAATCAAATGATTTATACCGTTTTGAACTAAATTTGCTTCAAGGCGAATTGAATTTTGAAGTCATTGAAGAAGAATTGCAATTAAGCGACATTGTTCTTTCAACGATGCCGGATAGGGTTTTCGTGCGATATGTTTCCGACCAAGAAATACACGAAGACGTGCGCATAAAACTAAAATTCGCCATTGACTTAAAACAGAAAATAAACACAGAAACGGAAAAATTGGATGATTTGAAAAATAAATTGACCCATTTTTTAGATGAACAAGAACGCACGCGGGAAAATCTTGAAGCGTCAGGCGTGGAAAGCCAACAAGGAAAAAATTATTTGGTCCGCCTTGAATTGCAAGACAAAAAAATTGATAAAATAAACGAAGAGATTTTTGCAGCGGGGCAATCTGTAAAAGACGCACAAAACACTTATGACAGGTACATACAGGAAATGGATTTTGGGGATGGATTTATTATTGAGGACAAATATAAGAGGGAGGTTAAAGAAAATACCCGATCTGAGGCGAAAAAACAAAAATACGAAAGATGCAAAAATGGACACTTTTATGATTTGGATAGATTTGATAAATGCCCGTATTGTCGAAACGTGAAAAATTTAAAATAAAAATAAATTTTCATTGAAAGGTAGTGGCGAAAATGTTGCAAACCGGGACGCTGTTCGACAATAAATACAAGATTCTCAGCGTTTTGGGCAAAGGCGGAACCAGTTGCGTATATTTAGCCGAAAACACAAGAATCAAAAAAACATGGGCGATAAAAGAGGTTTACAAAAACGGAGTGGATCAAGTCGTCAGAGTCAAAAATGGTTTGATCGCCGAAACTGCCATACTGACAAAATTAAGACATCCCTATTTGCCCGCTATCATCGATGTGGTCGATACGCCAAATTCATATTATGTAGTCATGGAATATATCGAAGGCAAGCCATTGGACAAAGTATTGGAACAAAACGGTGCGCAAACGGAAGCGAATGTAATAAAATGGGCGCGGCAACTCTGCGAAGTATTGCACTATCTGCACACACAGCAGCCCGCTATCATATACCGCGACATGAAACCAGCCAACATCATGCTCAAACCGGACGGAAATGTCACATTGATCGATTTTGGCACGGCGCGTGAATACAAATCCGCCGGAATGCGAGATACCGTCCATTTAGGCACTCGCGGATATGCCGCTCCGGAACAATACGCCGCACAAGAACAATCCGACGCGAGAACAGACATTTATTGTTTGGGCGTGACTTTGTATCATTTGATAACCGGCCACGATCCTTGCCTCCCGCCGTACGGTTTGCGGTCCGCAAGACAAATTAACCCGTCAATTTCGTCAAAATTGGAACAAATCATTCGCAAATGCACCCAATTGAACCCTGCGGACAGATATCAGGCAATAAGCGATTTAATGCGAGATTTGGATAACCCTCAACCAATTCGCGAATATGCCTCCGATATTAATTTTGAACTAAAAAAGCGTCATACCAACATTTGGGTGATTGTTTTGATTCCAATACTTTTAGCCATTGGCGGTATTGTCGCCGTCGTCGTTTCGTTGAATTCGTCCGGCGGGGTATTAGCCAAACCGCCTGCAAGCGTTTCTGTCGAGGATTTAATCGGCGAACCT
This sequence comes from Oscillospiraceae bacterium, assembly GCA_009782405.1. The sequence continues at coordinate 126,692 of WRJC01000001.1, read as the reverse complement.
TTGAACGATGTGAAAGACGTTTGGCTAAGCTATGACGGCGAACGCAAAATTCTTTACTATATCCCATCGAAAAGCGGAATATATTATTTTTATTCTAAAAGCGGCGATGAAGTTCCCGTCATATGGTTATCAGATTCAAAAGACAATGTTCTCTGCGATTCAAATACATATGGCGCGAATGATGAATTTGATTTTTCATATCGTTTAAACGCAAATCAAGTATATTATTTGACAATTGCTTTATACACTTTAAACGATGACTTTCCAAAAGCGGGGCGCATTGAAGTTCATATAGAGTTCAAGCCTGAATGAATATTATAAATAAATTCCATTTGTTTTGATAATTAATTGGGGAGGATAACAATGGCACCGGAATTGATCTTTTATATCGGCATTTTCATATGTTGCATTGCGGTTATGGGCGCGATAATTGCGATAATTTTCCTGCATCTTTTCAAAGTGCGCTTAGACAAGCAGCTTGATGCCGAATATGGGAAGCGGAGGCATTGAAGATGAATAACAATATGCCCCTGTTTGCAGGAACATACAATATAGTCGGAAAAATAGGATCGGGCGGCGGCGGTATCGTCTACTTGGCTGAACACGCGCGGCTTGGGATAAAAGTCGCATTGAAAGCCGACAAGCGAACTTTGTCTGCAAATCGAGAGGATTTGCGGCGCGAAGTGGATGCGCTCAAAAATCTGCACCACGCCTATATACCGCAAGTTTACGATTTTATCGAGGAAGACGGTACAGTCTATACCGTCATGGATTACATCGACGGCGAAAGTTTCGACAAGCCTCTAAAACGCGGCGAACGTTTTTCACAAGCGCAAGTTATTGAATGGGCTTGCCAATTATTGGAGGCCATTGTTTATCTGCACAGCAGACCGCCTCACGGTATGCTGCACGCGGATATAAAGCCTTCCAACATAATGCTGACCCCGCAAGGAGATGTTTGCCTTATCGATTTCAACATCGCCCTCGCTTTGGGGGAAGAAGGCGCAGTCGCAGTCGGGCGAAGTTCCGGCTATGCTTCCCCGGAGCATTATGGAATTTATTATATGTCGCCACATACAATGCAGGAAATAACCGGCGATTTACCCACCGATTCGATTAAAAGCAATTCAATCTCAAAAACGGAAAGCCTTCCGCGATCAAAAATGACAGAGAGTCTTCCGCAATCAAATCCGCCGCCAAATCCAAGCAGCAATTCGACAGGCAAAAAAACAATAATGCTCAATGTCCGTTCGGACATATACAGCCTCGGAGCGACTTTGTACCATATGCTGACAGGCGAGCGCCCGGCGCAGCACGCAGCAGATGTCAATCCTATATCGACCAAGGATTTCAGCCCCGCCGTCGTCGATATTATAGCCAAGGCGATGAACCCCGTTCAATTTTTGCGTTGGCAAACAGCCGAAGAAATGCTCTATGCCTTCGAGCATTTACGGGAAAACGACCCTCGCACAAAACGGCATAAAAGGATGAGAATAATGACAACTACCGCATTGACGCTTCTATTCCTCGCGGGCGGTTTTACTATATTTGCGGGACAAAGGCTGATAACACAAGAGCAGCAACATATAGCGGAAGAAGCGCAACAACAAGCTGAAGGCGCAGAAGAACAAGCTTCAGAGGCACAAAAACAGGCAAGTGAAGCAGAAGAACAAGCTAAATTAGAGAGGATAAAAGCAAGCGAAGCAGAATCACAGGCTGAAAATGAGAGGATAAAAGCAAGCGAAGCGGAAGAACAAGCTGAAATAGAGAGGCAAGAGGCACTTCGTCAGGAAGCATATGCGCTATCCGAATATTCGGCAAACTCATTGCGGAAAGGCGATACAAATGCGGCGATAAATTATGCGCTTCAAGCATTGTCCAATTCATTTGTCCCCCAAGCGCAAAAAGCGTTGACGGATGCGCTGAAAGTGTACGACCTTTCGGACGGATTCAAGAACCATAAAACGCTCGAATTGCCTTCTGCCCCATTATATATGCGGATATCGCCTGACGGCAGAACCGCCGCAGCCATATACACTTCTGCCGTCGCTGTTTTTGACACAGAAACCGCCGAAATCGCATTTACTTTCCCTGCCGACAAATCTGCGCTTGCCGAGGTAAAATTTTTGGACAATAGAACTATAATTTATGCCGGAGAGGGCGCAATAAAGGCGTATGACATAAAGAAAAGCGTTGAATTGTGGAAAGGCAAACCCGCCACGGCGATAACCATATCAGAAGACAAAAAAACGGCTGCTGCCATATACAAGGATGAAAAATTCGCCACAATATATGATACGGCAAGCGGGCAAATAGTGCGTGAAATAGACTTTGGCGGCAAAAGCCAGAGAGTTCCGCCAAACGATATTTTTGCCAATCCAAACGATAACCTGCTTGCTTTAAACCATGACGGAACTTTGCTTGGGGTAAGTTTCTCCGATGGTTCTTTGTGCGTTTACGACTTGAAAAACGGCGAAAAAGATTTGGAAATATTTGAATCATCGGATTACATTTATTTTGAAGGGGGATTCTTTGAACAGTATTTTGCCTTTTCCGCAACTAATGCGTCCGATTCCGTTTTTAACATAATTGATATCGCGAAAATGGAACAGACGAAAGGGTTTCAATCCACAAGCTATTTTTCAACGCAAACCGATAAAAACGGCATTTACGTTCAAACGGAAAATATACTGGTAAAAATTCATCCGGTTGATGACGAACAGATTCCGCTTGTATACACCGGCGAAAACATTTCTTGTTTTGCACACAGCGAAAACCATACATTGATAACAACAAAAAATGAATATATGTTTTTTGACAAAAACTCCGATTTGATTTCCCGCCATACTAAAGATCTCGGGAGAGATTTTGTGCAAATAGCGGAAAATACCGCATTGATCGGCACTTATGAATCTCCCGTCATACGGATTATGAAGTTTGAAAATCACCCTGAAGCCGATTTATTTGCCTATGATGCTTCATACGGGCATAGCGAAGCCCGAATCAGCGCCGACGGAAAAACGATAATGCTTTTTTCATACGAAAAATTTCGTTTATATGAAATCAATGGAAGCAAAATTGCAGATGTGGAGATACCGAACGCCAAAGAATTGCACGACCAGCAATACCGCAGAGACGAAAACGGCTCTTGGCTGGAATTGATATACAACGATGGGACAATTCGCGCATATTCCGCAAAAAACGGCGATTTGTTGCATGAAACTTCCGGGGAAAAACCGAATAAAGATTTATCTGAAGTATATTTTACCGATACATTGAGAATAGAAGCGCCGCTTGGAGGACCTATTGTCGCATACGACAAAAATACGGGCGAAAAAATACGTAAATTGGATGAAGATGCGTATCTCACTTACGTCACGCAGGCCGGCGAATACATAATCACGCAATATCTCACGCAAGCCGGTGATTTTTATGGATTGCTGCTAAACAACAATTGCGAAACGCTGGCATATTTGCCCTATCTCTGCGACATAGTCGGAAATGAATTGATTTTTGATTATCCAACCGGTAATTTGCGGAAATCCCGCATTTACGATATAGGCGAGCTTATCGGGTTTGCCGATAAAAAACGAAACTAAGCGATTGCGAGAACGGAAAAAATAAACGGAAAGGGCTGATGATGTTTTATGTTCAATTCATCTTGATATGGCAAAAATTAAACTAAAACAACATTATTTATCGGAAAAGTTGTAAAAAATTCCGAAACGAAAAAAAACAAAAAAATTTAAGCAACCTTAAGAGGAGGATTCTTATGAATAAAAAGATTTTAAGCTTTGTATTGGCTTTTTTAGCGGTTCTTTTGGTTTTCGCAACATCAGTAACGGGGACAGACATCCTAAGTGACGACGGGAATGACATAAATGACGATGAATTTTACATAGATGACGAACCTTACGATGCCCCATCCAACAGCGGCGTGCATTATTACGTCCTTGTCCTTGATGTTTCCAGTAGTATGGGTAGTATGGGTGGTGCTCCGATAGCAAACCTCATACCCGCCGCAAATAACTTTTGCAAACAAGTTTTGGCAAGTGGCGGAGAAAATTATATAGCCATAGTAGCTTATGCCTCTAATGCCGATATAATATGTCATTTTACTAACGATTTGAGCGAATTGCAAGCCAAAATAAATGCTTTAACTCTTGGCAGTAATACAAACATGATTGCCGCGTTAGAGTGCGCCGACAAATTGTTAAGCGAAAAACCAAATGGCAATGGAATAACGAAAAAGATTTTATTTATGTCCGATGGTTTGCCTGGAGTTGGTTCCTCTGAGTCGGGGCCATATACAAGTTCGGATTCTGCTTACTTTATGGCTGCCAATGCAACTTACAATAAAGCAAGTGAATTGAAAAACAAAGGGTATGATATTTATACACTCGGCTTTTTTCATGGCGTGTCTGGCAATAACTTATCGTTTGCCGAAAGATTCATGAAAGACTTGCAAAGCCAAGGGTATTATAACGTAACAAATATTGATGATCTTGATGATGTATTTCGTAAAATTGCAATTGACATCACAGGCAATACATACCATCGCCCCGAGTATGATTATCAACCTGGCGACAATAATATCCGCAATTACAACAATGACCCACCATTGGTATTGAGTTATTCTCTTGCGTTTGCGATTAAAGACGTGCCGTATTCATATTTTTTGCAAAATAATGGGCAGACGACATATTGGGAGATAGGAAATACTTTAAGTTCCCATGGTTTGAAGTTGATGCCTAACGGTGAAATATATGGCGTTCCGAAAAATATCGGAACTTTAACTTTTACGGTTGGCGCAACCGGGTATTCAGTAATTGATCCTAAATCACATAATCCAATGAATTCCGCAGCTGAAATAAAGTGTACATTGAATGTATTGGACAGTATCGATGCAAATATTTACATCAAAAGCGATCCCGGGTATGAGTTTACCGTTGACAATATAATTATAACGGAAATTAGGGATTATGAATTTATATGCAATGGCCCTTACGCCAATTTTGCGCATCATGTATATCTCAACGACATCGAATTGATTGAGCGAGGGAAGAATTCGACAGAATTTGATTATGATGTAAGAGAAGGAAGCAGTATAATTACGATATATGCGCCAACTTTTGCAAATAAAGCGAAAAACGGCGAAAATATACTCATAATGGAATTCAATGAAGGCAGCGGCGCATCTAAGACATTGAAAAAGGGCGTGCTGCGTTTCACGCTTGCATTGGGCGGCAGCGCAAACAATTCGGGTTCCTCGGCCAATGATGCCAACAACCAGCAATATGACGACAAGGATAATCCGAAAACCGGCGCGGAAACAGGCGTTTGGTTTATATTGGCTTTGGCCTTGTTGTCGAGTTCAAGGGTTGCAAGGGCATATAAAAGGAAAAAAACAATATAAATCGAACAATTGAAGTATATGGCAGAGAGCGCAAAAAGTTTTTGCGCTCTCTCATGTAAAAACAATAAAAAGAGGGAAAAGATCTGAAAAACGAAGTAAATAACGAGTATATAGATAAAATTCTCGATGAACTTATACCGATTTTTGGAATTAAAGAATTTGTAAACTCATCAAAATTAACAAATCTTATTTGCTCGAAAATAAAAGAGGCCATTAAAGAAATCGCCAATCAATTAGGATTGCCAATTGAAATAAATTTATCGTATGTTTCAAAAGATTATCGCAAAGATTCAAAAAGTGGATTTCAAACCAAAAAGGTAGTTAAAACAGATCATGAAGGGCGTGGAATCACCAAAATAACGGGACGAAAAATCGCTCCGTTATTTTTATCATTGACTTTTTCGCGGGCTTGTGGTACAATGGTACCAGTACACGGGGCGGTGGACAAAGGCTGAACTCTAAAGGCTGAAAGCCGGAAGGGGTGAGGTCGATGTTGGAATCTATTATCAGTATTGTTTCGATAGTAGTTAACGTGAGTTCGAGGGGAAAACAATGGATTAAGGCGATGTATTGGTCGATAGGTGGTAGGGGACGTCGTCCTCGACGTCCCGTGGTAAGAATTTGTGTGAAATCAGACTCGCGGGACGTCGAGGACGACGTCCCCTACAGGTAAAATTCCGTAAATTCATCAAAATCCATATTTATTTTCATCGCACTCTCGTTAGTTACAATAATTTCGATTATTGTCACGTTGAGAAATAAGAAAAAATAGACCGCCCGAGCTAAGGTAGTGGTCTATTTTTCGGCTTGACTTTTTTAGTTGATCCGAGTTTGGCCGTACCGCCAGTGTACGCGGGAGGGTGTGGCTACCCTCTCTCTTATGGCTGGTTTCATTGTATCACGTTTTCCCGCGCTTGTCAATAGGTGCGGGAAATTTTAAATCAAATCGCAAAAACATCCAAATGAAAAGGCATATAAAAGAAAAAAATAATATAAAACGCACTTGAAAAAAGGCTCCTCATGCAATCCTCGCGCCGAACGGCATGAGGGCGAGTTTTGCTATTTTGAAACACTGCAAACCGAACGGGATGCCGATTATCGTGCAACAAAAAAGCAATCCGTTCACTGCGGCGCATACAGCCAAAGGGATGCCGCTGATAACAATCCAAACGATATTCGCTATGAGCGACGGCGTGCCGCCCCCATATTTAACTTCCTTCCCGAATGGAGCAAAGGCAAGCGAAGCGAACTTGAAACATTGCCGCCCTATGGGAATCCCAATAATCGTGGCACACCACAAGAGCCCCATCAAAAACCAAGCTAAGGCTTGCCATATCCCGCCGCATAAAATCCAAATAATATTACCCAAGCAACCCATTTGATTTCATCCCCTCTTCATCATTCTCCGCGTCTGTATATCGACGTGTACGCCGGTTTTCCGTTTATGCGTTCCGATTTCATCAAGTCAATCGCGCCGATTGTTTCGCCAAACAATTTTATTTGCCACGGCTTTGCGCCCGTTATCACTTCGCGCCCAAGCGTGATATGAGGGCTGTACTTTCGCTCATCGAGAAAAAACCCTGCGGCAATCAGCTTTTCAGCCAATTCGCCTTGCAGCGCAACCAAAGGTTTGCTTCCGCGCAGCCCCGCCCACCAAATATCGCCGCCGTCGCGTTTGAATCGCCCGATGCAGTCAACCGTTATATCGAACGGCTCAAAATTTACGACGCTGAGCACAGACTTGACAGCGGCGGCCTGTTTGTCGCCGCACTCGCCGAGAAAAGCAAGAGTCAGGTGCAAATTCTCCGGCGCGGAGAAGTTCCCGCGCTGTGCTTTGTAGCGCAGTTCATCGCGCAGCGCAAGCAGGCGCGAGCGCGTTTCATTATTGAAATTTACGGCGATAAACAAACGCATATTATAAACCAACCTTTCTGTCCGGGTTCGACTATCGGTTTTTTAGGCGCGTTCCATATCCCGATTTCTACATTTTTTCGACATATGCGTAATATGCGCCCTGTTTTTGGTTATCCCCGATAAACCAGGCCTCCAAAACAGTCGGGCCCTTCCGCGGCACATCGATTTCGAACACCGCTTCCTCTTCGTCGCCATTTAAGGGCAATTCGTAGCCGGTTTCAAACAATTTTATCCGCGCGAGTTTTGGGCGGATCGCTTTTGGCGTTATTTTTTCGTACGGGGCAAGCCGCCCGGCTTCTTCCGCCGAACAGTCGTCATATATCTTCAGCGGGAATTCTCTTGGCCATCGCCTGAGCGATATGCGGTAACTTCCCGCGCGGCAGACCTCCACCGCCCATTTGCCCGTGCTTTTTTGGGCGGCGGCGATATGGTTTTGGTTCCAAGCCACATCCCCCATCACATCCATGGCGTCTAGCCGCGTCGGATTTTCCATTTCGCTCCCTATCGCAATCGGGCAGTAGTCATCCAAATGGGGCGCGACTTTCTGCCACCAGTTTTCGTGCAGGGCGCGCATGTGATCGACGATTTTTGGGTTTGCGCCCGAAATGTCCGTGCGCTGCCCGGGGTCGTTTTTTATGTCGTACAGCTCGCACCCGCCGACAAGCCTGTACCGGCGGGTGAGCACCGCGTTCTCCCATTTCCTGGGCGGCTCCGTGTATTGGCGGTACTGCGCGAAATCCACGCGCTCGCCCTCAAGCCGTTTCTTTTGCCCCCGCAGCAGCCCGCCAAGCGTCTCCCCGTCAAAATCGAGCGCCGGCGCTTCGATTCCGCACAGATCAAGCAGCGTCGGCATGAAATCGACATGGAAGCACAGCTCGTCTATGTCGCGGTTCTGTATTTCCCCGCCCGGCCAGCGCATGATGCAGGGGACCCTGTGTCCCCCGTCGTAATAGCTGCCCTTCATTCCGCGCATTCCCGCGTTGTACCCCCTCTTGGCGAACTGATCCTTGTCGAGCTCGGCTGCGGCCGACGACCCGTTGTCGGTCATGAAAATCAGCAGAGTGTCGTCCTCTATTTCAAGTTCCCTCAAAAGCGCCCTCAGTTTCCCGAAGTTTTCGTCGATATTTTCGATCATACCGTAAAATTCGGGCGAGACGACATCGTCTATCCCCCTGTAATGCGCCGCATATTTTTCCTCGACGAGATAGGGCCAGTGCGGCGCGTTCGTGGCTATGTAGGCAAAAAACGGTTCGTCGTTTTCATGTTTTGCGCGTATGAATTTTGATGCTTCGCAAAACCAAACGTCCGTGCAATAGCCGGTATGCTCGGTGGGCCGGCCGTTGTGGAAATATGTGTCGTCGAAATAGTTGTTGCCCCAAAAATCGGGCGTTTGCCCCACTCCGCCGCCTTTGTGGGCCACCACGGTGTCAAATCCGCGGTCCTGGGGGCGGTACGGGTAATTGTCGCCGAGGTGCCATTTGCCGAACATGCCCGTGGCGTACCCGTTTGCCCGCAAGACATCGGCCAGCGTCACCTCGCTCGCTTTGAGCAGCGACCTCCCCCAGCAGGTGGCCCAAACGCCGTTTCGCGTGGGCCTGTGCCCGGTGAGCAGCGCCCCGCGCGTCGGGGCGCACAGCGGCGCCACATGAAAATCGTTCAGGCGCGCCGACTCATCGTAAAATGCGTCGATGTTCGGCGTTCTTATATATGGGTTTCCGGTGCAGCCCAAATCGGGGTAGCCCTGGTCGTCGGTCAGCACGAATACGATATTCGGCTTTTTTCTTGTTTTGTCCATCTCTGTTTCCTTTTTTCCTTTCCTTATGTTTCAGTTCGCGGGCAGCTCAAAAGCCAGAATATCGGAAATGCGATCATAGGGTATGTAAAAAACCTGGGGGCCGGATGCGCCGTCGGCAAGCACATACTTAGGATAAAAGACAACCAAACAATCCTCCGTCAGGTAAAAATCGCTTTCATCGTGCGTCCGGATGCTTTCGTAGCCTTCGCCGGAATACGGATCGTCGAACATATATCCCGCGCCATCGCCGAACCTCGCGATATTCGCCGCGATTTCCCCCGCGACGAAATCATGGAGGCGCTCCGAATATTGATCTTTGCCCACATTGAATATATCCGGAAGGATCAATTTTTTGCCGGTTCCGAGCCGGAACACATCTCCCTCGATGCCCTGCCAGCCAACGCCTCCCGCCCCTCCGTCGAGATCCGCCCATATTGAAACGATGTCGCCGATTCTGGCGGCAAAGCGGTAGTGCGCGCTCCTGAAATAGCCGTCTTTTTTGCCTTCGGCCTCGCCCGCCGATTCCAAGGACTCAAGGGGGAGTTCGCCGTAAAAAAAATCTTTTTTTGCCGCGAAAAATTCGTTGATCGTTTCTATCCCCCCGTAATATCCGTCGATTGCCGGCAATGTCAAATCCAATTCGGCATAGCCGTTTGCGGAATTGTAATATTTTTCCCGGATGGGGTATGTTACGAAAGTGATGTTTTCGCTGTCTATGCCCGAGCTGAAATTCGGGTCGATGAATGTGATGTGCCACCTTTCCTCGTCGAGTTCCAAATCAAAAATCAAGGTGACTGTTTCGGCTTTGCCGGAATTTTCCAAAACGACGACAATATTGGAATCGCTCCCCAATTCGGCTTCACGCGCAATCATGTTCGGTTCGCCGGAATTTTCTATGCCCGAAATATATTTGTACAGCGCGCTCTGCCAGTCGTCGGCGGAGCCGAATATGTCCCAATCGGCATTTTCCGCCAGTTCATGGATGCGTTCCGTGATTTCGCCCGAATTATATCGTTGATTGAGTAAAATCAGCGAAAGATATTGTATTACCGCTTCTTCCGGGGCAGACGGATATTCCCCGATTGAAACTGTGCTGTTTTGCGCCTCGAATCGGCCTCCGGAAAAGTTGTAGAAGGTCGTGACGGGATAATACAGGACGTCGTAGCTTGAAAGCGTTTTTATGAAGCCGCCGTAGAGCCCGTCGCCCCGGTCGTCGTGCAGATACGCGCTGCAAACGCCGGCCGGCGAAACCGCCCGGATCGATTCCGTCATATCGCCCCCGATTATTTCGTAGATGGCCAGCCCGTTCATATTCGCCTGGTTGGTGATCCCGACAACGACGAATGCGGCGGGCGAACCGGAAAATCGCGCGAATTGGACTTCGCAGCACTCGTATCCCCGGCCATCGCAAAAATCCTGCTTTATCAGTTCTATTTCGCCTCCCCTGTCGCGCAGCGCGAAACTGGCCTTTATTATGCCCGCGTCATTTCCCTCTTGCGCCATGTTCCCGAAAGCCGCGACTATTTCCATGTTTCCGTCGTTGTCCGCATCCATTTCCAAATAGGACAATTCGTCCATTTCCGCAATCTCGGGATTCAGGTTTTCCATGAAGGCGATGTAATCGGCGGCCGTATTTTGGATGACGGGCATTTCGGCGCTTGTCGGGGAGGTCGTTTCCTGTCCGGTTTGCTGTATGATATCCGTATTGGATGTGGTGGCCAAATCTGCCGCTTGCTGATCTGCGCTTTTTTTTGTCACCCGGCAGCCGCACAGCGCAAAGGCAGCCATGCAAAAAAGCAGGCAAAAAAACATTGTCTTATGCTTCATGGCCATAATTCCTCGTAAAGTCATGCCAAAACCTCGCACATTGCCCTGACGTTTTGCTCCGGGACGTCGTAGAACAGATAGTCGCTCGCCGCGAGGATGTGCTTGCGGCCGCACCTTTTCGCCGTTTCCACTATTTCCCCGGCTATTTCGCTTATCTCCCCGGGGGTTCCAAGCAGCAGTTTGTCGAGCCCTATGTTGCCCCTCGTGCAAATACCCGGGTCAAGTTTTCCGAAAGCATCCTCAAGGCTTTTTATGTTGCCTACCGGCGGCGGCGAAATCGTTTCAAACAAATCTATGCCCATTTCGTTGTAATAACCCAATGTCAGCATCGGTTCGATCGGCGAGCAGATATGCGAATAGATCAGCAGGTTTTCGGAGTGGGCCATGGAAGTTGCTGCCTTTGAGTACGGAACCAGGAAATCTTCGTAATATTTCGGCGAAATCATTTCGCTGCCGGGGCCGCCCAAAAATACGAAATCGCTGCCTCCCGCCGCCACCGCTTTTATCAATTTTTCGTCTATCGCGAGTATTTTGTCCATCATCTCCATGAACTTTTCGCGTTCTTGTTTTGCTAAGATCGCCGTGTGCATCGTGGTCGGGAAGCCGAGCATTTCATAGGGCTGCATGCACCATTGAATATCGAAAGCTTCGTCCTCGCCGACCATTTTCCTGACATTTTTCACATGCGCCGTAACGGGGGAATAATCCGTCACTTCGAGCAGCCTGTCCAGATAATAGTCGAGGATTTCCAGCTCTTCGTCCTCGGTGATCAGATACTTGGTTTGGAACCCGCCTTTTATTTTTTCTTCCATTGTATGCACATCGAGATGGTATTTGCCGATATGGAGCCTGTTTTCGTGATATTTCCTGTCGCCTTCATCTTCGCTTTTTAAGTTTTCCCAGCGGCATACATCCGGCATGAGCGAGCCGAGGTCGATCATGCCAAAATTGTACAGGGGGGTCATTTGAAATTTTTTGCAGGCGTTCGCCGTATCTTCGAAAGTCGCCTGTGAAAGCCATTCTTTGCCGGCCAATTTGGCGTCGAAGCCCGCCCCTGCGCCTATCTGCGGCGAAGCGAACATGGCGCCGCCGTTTTTTATGTAATCCTTGAATTTTTCCCTGTTTGTTTGTTTTGCCATATTTTTTGCCCCTTTTTGTTTCATTATTTTGCGAATTTTATTTTTACCGCTCCTATGCTGTTCGGCATGAGTTTCGCCGCGATTTTGGTTATGCCGTTTTCTTCCGTAATTTCGCACTTTGCGCATTCGCGCTCCATCAAGTCCGTCATATGCGCCTCTTTTGCCGAAACTCCGAGGGTGATGGAGACCCCGCAAGCCTTTCCGCAGGTTTCGAAAAACCTCACGAGCATGCAGTCGTCCGCTGTCATTGAGACAGAACTCAAAACGGCGCTGTCCCCTTCAAAGCCCATCAGCGATTTTTGCAGCGGGAGGATTCCCTTGTGGTTTTTCGAAGTGGCATAACACAAAGAGTTCAGCAGATTCGAAGCATAATCCGAAAGCGCCTTTGGGCAGGGCCGCTCAAAGCCCACGAAGAGATTTATCCGATGGATGCCCGTTTCCGGGTACGGGTCGGGATATTTGGAGGTATTGATCAAAGTGGCGGAAAAATTGCCTTCGTATGCCCTATAGCCGTATTTGCAATCAGAAGCTATGACCAGCGACTTTTTTCCATCGGGATTTATCGCCGCCCCGTAACGCAGCCCCGGCACGTCCAAATTCATGGCTCCCCGCTTTTGCGCCCCGGCCGGCACATCGTACAAAAATTCCGAGACTTTTTGGCCCAATGGGAAATTGTAGTGCAAAACCGGCGCGAAATCCGCCCCGGCGCTTTCGTTCCAGTCTATATCCAGGCAATATTCGAGCGCCTTTGAGCCTTTTTCGAGCGAAACCGTTTCTTTTATCGTGGAATTCCGGATTTTTCTTTCGATGAAAAAGCCGTTTTTCAGCGCGCCGAAACCGACAGGGTGTATTTTCGCCACTTTGTCGATTGGCTCTATTTTCATGTAATGGCCGATATTCCAGGCATCGGAAGTGGCGTTTTCCGTTTGGACAAATTCCAAACCGGCAAATTTGCCGCACAAAAGCGCGTCTTCGCCGGTTTCCTTGTCGATCAGCGAGCTCAAATATCCGCTTTTTGTGTCGAACTCGGCTTTGATGTATTCATTTTCGAGGATGTATGCGCCATATGGCCGGGTAGTCCTCGCGTTGTCGTGGAAATAATGGATGTATTCGTCTTTTTGCTCTTCTTTCAGCACGATTGTGGCATATCCCAAAGCCGGGACTGTGACATTCGCCAAAATCCTGAAATATTTGTGGCTCCAATAATCCTGCATGCGATTGTCCATTTTGGCGAATTCCACTTTTTTTCCGCTTTCGGCGTATGCCAGGTCTATGTATCTCATGTCCCCGGTCCAATCCCAAACCGTTATTTCGACGTTTTTGGCGCGTTCAAACGGCAGCGGGTTGAAAACGTGGTAAATCCTCACAAGCCCGCTCCCCCTTTCGGCAGTCGGGATTCCCGCATAGTTCGAGAGCCCGTAGCCCACGCCGGCTCCTTCGGATTGGGAGTTTTTCATGCCCGCATCCGTCGCGATGCGCGAGGTGTCGATGTTTTCGGCGATAAGGCGCAGCGCGTTGGAATGCCGGGTGTTTGCCACCGCCATCGATTCGCTGTACAGCCCCATGGCGTGCTCCCTCGTCTCCTGGACGCACGAGCCCGTCAGTATGTCGTGGAAATGCGTGAACAGCACGTTTTGCCACGCCTTTTCGAATTGGCGGCGGTAATAGGGGGATTTCAGGTATGCGCTTGAAAGCGAACTGTAAAGATCCGCTTCAATCAGCGCTTTTTCGCTCTTTCTGTTGCCGAGCTTTATTCTGCTTTGCGTGGTGTAGCAGCCGGGGGCGAGATAGTTGAGCTCGAAATCCAAAACGCTGAGCTTTTCCCTGACCGATTCGGTGAGCTTGAAAAATTCGCGGAAAGTGCCGAATTTTATTTTCGGGTAGATCGGGTAATCCATCATTTCGGCGGCTGTTTCTATGTCCCGCCTCGTCGCGCCTCCGCCGTGATCCCCTACGCCGTACACCACAAGCCCCGTTTTCAGGCCGCCGCAGCGTTTCGACAATTCGGGAAGCCCGGTCGCCATATCGTCAGCGATGCCCCTGTTGTACCAGTTGTTCTCCCTGCACACGAGCACCTCTTTGCCCGACGGGGCCTTCCATCGAAACAAAATCTCGTCGCCGTCGAGCCCCCGGCACTGGTAATAATATTTCACATTTCCAAACGAATTGATTTCGGGCACGTTCGCGCTGTGTCCGAAAGTGTCCGGCGAAAAATCGACTTCGAGCGAATCCGGGTCGATCCCCCAGTGTTCGCCCAGATAGTCGCGGGCGTATTTTATATGCCGCAGCAGAGACTCCGCATCGGGCATGTTCTTGTCCGTTTCGACCCAGGCGGAAGCGGTGATTTCCCAGCGCCCCTCTTTTATCCTTTCTTTGATTCGCCCCATCAGTTCCGGGTCGAAATCTTCCGTTATCTTGTACACCGAGGCCTGCGACTGCGAAAAGGTGAAATCGGGGTATTCATCCATGAGATCCAGCATTGTCCTGAATGTGTCGAGGGTGGCCGCCACCGTTTCCTGCCAGCCCCACATCCAGTTCATGTCTATATGCGCGTGCGCCGCGAGTATCAAGCCGTACTCTTTGGCCGCCTCTTGGAGCGGAAGCAGCAGCTTTTCGGCTTCCCCGCAAACCGAATTGGCCAAAACGCCGTCTTTTTCCATATGCGCGAGCAAAAAATCGAGCGCTTTTGAAACCGCTTCTTCAAATTCATCTTTTTGGCGCCCTTCTTTTTCGGCTGTGAGCCGAAGGGCAAATTCGAGCTGCGACAGAATCCTGCTGTTCCACCGATTCGGCGGGGTTATATTCCATTGCTGCTCCGGCGGAGCCCCGAACGAATACTCGAAGCCCCTCTTTTCCCTGTTGCCGCCTATGCCGGTTTTCAATTTTTTGAACTTTGTCCATAAATTTTGCATAAATACGCACCTTTCCCTCCCGGATTGTTTTATACCATTATACATGAGTCAAGCCAAAAAATCAATATATTTTTTTGCCATTCACACAATTTTGCCTTTATTTATTTAAAATTATTATTTATTTTCGATGTAGAATGATATTCATGGCATATTACGCGCCGGGAGGATTTGAATGCGATGGGGCAGATACAGCACAAAAGGGAGCGGGAACTTGCATCCGCGCTCAAAAAGGAAGTGACAAAAGCGGTCATCGGCCAGGAATATATGATCGACAGGATTTTGACCGGGCTGATCGCCGGGGGGCACATACTGCTCGAAGGGGTTCCGGGGCTGGCGAAATCATTGGCGGCGGGCGCGGTGGCAAAGGCCGTGGGCGTGGATTTCAAAAGGATACAGTTCACTCCGGATCTGCTTCCCGCCGATATTTTGGGAACTGAAATCTACCACCAGAAAACGGGCGAGTTCGTTATAAAAAAAGGGCCGATTTTTTCCAATTTCATCCTCGCCGACGAGATCAACAGGTCGCCGGCCAAGGTGCAATCGGCGCTGCTCGAAGCCATGCAGGAAATGCAGGTGACCATCGGCGAAGCCACATACGCGCTCGACAAGCCTTTTTTCGTCATTGCGACCCAAAACCCGCTGGAGCAGCAGGGCACATATCCGCTCCCCGAAGCGCAGCAGGACAGGTTCATGCTGAAATTGAAAATACCTTATCCCAAAAAAACGGAGGAGCGGGAGATAATCAGGCGCTACGCCAAGGAAACCTCCGTTTTGTCCGATTTGGGGCGGATTGTTTCCAAGGAGGACATTTTTGCCATGCGCAGATGCGCAGAGGGCACATATCTCGACGAGAAGATAGAAAGCTATGTCATAGACATCGTCTTCAAGACGAGGGAGCCTTCGCCGTACATAGCCTGCGGCGCTTCCCCCAGAGCTTCCATCTGCCTCGTCAAAGCCGCCAAATGCAGGGCGTTCATCGCGGGCCGCGACTACGTGACGCCCGACGACATAAAAGATTTGGCATACGATGTGCTCCGGCACCGCGTGCTGCTTTCATATGAGGCCGAAGCGGAAAACATCAGCGCCGAAAAACTGATTGAAAACATCCTCGAAGAAGTCAACATACCTTGAATTTGGGGGAAAAGCCGCGAAGCGGCGGCGGGGAGGCGGCAACTTTTTTATGGATTCAAGCGAATTGCTCAGGAAGATAAAAAGGATAGAGATAAAATCCGGCAAGATAGCCGAGGAAATTTTCACCGGGGATTACCGTTCCGCATTCCGGGGAAAAGGAATGGAGTTTGAGAACATACGCCAGTATATGCCGGGCGACGACGTCCGAAACATCGACTGGAACGTCACCGCGCGCCAAAACAAGGCTTTTGTTAAACAGTTTTGTGAAGAGCGCGAGATGAACATATTTCTTTTGATAGATATGTCCAAATCCAACAGCTTCGGAAAAAAGAAAGAATTCATCGCCGAAATCAGCGCGGCCCTGGCGCTTTCGGCCG
Organism: Oscillospiraceae bacterium; assembly: GCA_009782405.1. The sequence goes on along the minus strand of WRJC01000001.1, from coordinate 110,181 downwards.
CTCAAAGCAACGACCGCGTGGGCGCGATTTTTTTCACCGGGATCGTGGAGAAGCTGATTGCTTCCAAAAACGGGAAAAAGCACGTTTTGTCCATCATCGACAGCATCCTGAATTTCGAACCCGCGCAAACCGGAACAAACCTCGCCGGGGCGCTCGATTATTTCAACCGGATCGAAAAAAAGCGCAGCGTCGCGTTTTTGATTTCGGATTTCATGGATGAGGGGTATGCAAATAAATTGAAAATAACGGCCGGGCGCCACGATGTGATTCAGATCCGCGTGGCAGACAGGGCGGAGGAGCGTATCCCGGAAGGCGCCATCTTCACCTTCGAGGATCTGGAAACCGGGGAAAATTGGGTCATGGACAACACGAAACGCGGATATGAAATGGAATTGCCGGAAGCTGGGCTCAAAAAAAACCTCATCACCATTTACACGGACGAAGATTACGCGAAACCGTTAAGGCAGTTCTTCAAAAGGCGGGGGGTCAGATGAAGGCAAAAAAATACATAATTTTGTTTTTGTTTTTGTCGGCGAGCATGCAAACATTCTCTTATGCGTCGCAGGAAAGAAACATTTACATAGGCGACGTCATAACGCTGCAAATAGATTCGCAGGATTTATCCGCCGATGAAATAGCGGAGAAGTTCCGGGATTTTGAAATTTTGGGGATTGCAAAACAATCCGGCGGATATTTGGTCTCCGCGCGCATTTTAAAAGTCGGGGAGCACAAGATTTATCTCGGCGGCCGGGAAATCTTGATAGATGCGCGCTCGACTTTGGACGATATAGACAGGGACGATATTTTCGAAGCGGAACTGCGTCCCCCCGAACCTGATTTTGCGTTTTATCTGCGCATAGCCGTTTGCGCTTTCGCGGGGATTTTCGTTTTGTCCGGCGGGTATGTGCTGCTAAAAAAAATTTTCGTGAAAAAGCCGAAAGAACAGAACCCGCTGGAATTGTTTTTGCATCGCTCCGCTTCGCTTTCCGAGGAGGATGAAAACTACTTCGTGGATTTGACCCATTATTTCAAAAATTACCTTGAAGCCCTGTATGGTTTTCATATCATCGGGAAAACGACGCCCGAAATTGCGGGCGAGCTAAAAAATTCGGGGCTTGCGGGCGATACAATCACGGAGATTTGGCATTGGCTCGCAGAATGCGACAGGCTGAAATTCACCGGGGTTCAAGTTCAGGGCGAAAAAAAGAAAGAACACTATACGAGGCTTTTGTATTTGGTCAAAAAAATTATATGAACGCTATGCGTTCATATACAGTTCATTCGCAGGCTTGCGATAAATAGAGAGGGCGCACAATGGGCATGATGCGTTTTGCAAACTGGTGGTTTTTGTTTTTGGCTCCAATCGCCGTATTTTTGTTTTTGGCCTCGAAAAAAAAGCGCGGGCTTAAATTTTCGAGCGTTAAATTGCTGAAAGGGGCAAAGGGCAAAAAAACCATAAAACACAAAATCGGGAAAATTTTGGTTTTGTGCGGCGTCGTTTCGGCCATTTTCGCGCTGGCGAGGCCGCAGTCCGAAATCAGATTTGATTGGCTCGATCGCCGCGGAATCGACATAGCGGTGCTTCTCGATGTTTCGGGTTCCATGGAGTCGATCGATTTCAAGCCGAATCGGCTCGAAGCGGCCCGCCGGACAATCGACGATTTCATATCCCGGAGGACAGACGACAGGATTGCCCTGATTGTTTTCGCGGGGAGCGCCTATACCCGCGTCCCCCTGACCCTCGACAAGAACATAGTCAGGGAATCGCTTGCGGGAGTCACGCTGAAATCGGTCAGCGAAGACGGCACCGCCATCGGGATGGCGGTGTCCGTGGGGCTAAACCGGCTAAAAAAAAGCGACGCATCCTCGCGAATCATGATTTTGATCACGGACGGGGACAACAACGCGGGCGCAATCGACCCGATGACGGCCAGCGCCTTGGCGCGGGACTTGGGCATACGCATCTACACCATCGGGGTCGGGAGCGACACCCTGATGATCCCCGTGCAGACATTCGGGGGGCAAACCCGGTATGCGCAATATCCCGGAGGATTTGACGAAGCGCTGCTCGAAAAAATCGCCGAAACGACGGGCGGGCAATATTTCCGCGCCGAAGACCCCGAAGCTTTGCCCCGGATATTTTCCATCATCGACCGGCTCGAAAAAACGGAATTCGATGACGACAATTTCGGGGAATACGGCGAACTGGCATTTCCCATGATCGCCGCCGCATTGATTTTGATCGCCGCCGGCATTTTTTTGGATAAATATCGCTTTGTGCAAATACCGTAGGGGGAATTCAATGGAATTAAAATATCCATACAATACGGCATTCATCGCGCTGGCTGCCGCCGCCGCTGTTTTTTATGCGCTTTCGTTCCGCAAAAAAGAAAAGATAATGGCCCAGTTGCATTTGGATTTCAAGATGCCGCTTGCGGCGATGCGCTCGGCGCTTGTCTTTTTCGGGCTGGCGCTTGCGGCTTTTTCGCTTTCGGGCCCACAGGTATTCACCGGATATTCCGAAGCAGGCAAAACCGGGCTCGATATTTACGTGCTCATGGATACCTCGAAAAGCATGCTCGTCTCCGACATAAAGCCAAACAGATTGGCAATGGCGAAAAAAATCGCCGAAAATTTGATTTATCGCTTGGATGGCGACAGAATCGGTTTTATCCCCTTTGCTTCAGATGCCTATGTCCAAATGCCGCTGACCGACGACTATCAGCTTGCGCAGATGTTTCTTTCCGTGATGGACACCGATATGATAAGCGGAGGGGGGACAAATTTGGCGGCGGCGATAAAACTGGCTAACGATTCTTTCAAAAGGACTTCGAGCGCCGACATGGTCATAATAATTTTGAGCGACGGGGAGGAATCCGGCGATGCGAGCGTAAAGCTTTTGCAAAACATAGCGGAACCGAATTTGAAAGTTTACGCCATAGGGATCGGCACAGAAATGGGCGGCTTGGTGCCGGTATACAACAATTCCGGCGAAACAATAGTCGATTACATGAAAGACGGCGCCGGAAATCCCGTGACTTCGCGCCTGTGCGCCGACACATTGATAAAATTGGCCAAAGAAGGCGGCGGCTCGTATTACCGGGCCGGCTTGCAGGGAATTGAAATTTCGTCCTTGGTTTCGGAACTTTCCGAATTGAAAAGGTACACCTCCGAAATGGAAAAAACAAGAAGATTTGCGCCGCTGTATCAATATTTTCTCGGCGGGGGAATGCTCATGTTTTTGGCCGGTTGGTTTTTGCAGGACAAATATGGGGGATCAAAATGAAAAAAATAGCGATTATTTCGGGCGCGGCCGCGATTTTTCTTTTGGCGCTGATGGTGCTTGGCGCGGGCAAAAACGAAAAAGCCGATGAATATGCGGAAAAATATTTGCACGACGGAAATATCTTTTTCAGGGCGGGGGATGCGGCCGAAGAAGAAGACCAAAAAATGCAGCACTACGCACAGGCACTCCGGATTTACCAGGAAGGAATAACCAAATTCCCGCAGGACGTGCCGCTGAAGTATAACTATGAGCTGCTGCTGGAAAAAATAGAAATGACCGCGCAGGAATCGCAAGAACAAAATCAGGAAGATGGCGACGGCGATTCAAGCGAGGGCGAAGATGCCCAAACAAAAGAGCAGGATAGCGGGGATGGGCAGGAAGACCAGGCGCAGGAAGGCGAAGAAGGCGGAGAATCCGAAGAAAACCGGGAAGAGGGCGAAGACGGCCAAAACGAATCGGAATTGGACGAAGAAGCCATCGAGCGCATATTGCAGATGCTCGAGAACCAGGAAGAGGAAAGTTTGAAAAACAATCAGGAAATCGTCGGCGGAGGGGATGAAAATGGATGGTAAAACAAAAAGCGGCATAATATGCATAACTTTAGCATGTATGCTGTCCGCCATGCTCTGCGCCCCCGCTCGCGCGGATGCGGAGCCGGATCTGTTCATTAAAACAATCATATCCCACGAGGAAGCGTACTTGGGCGAAAAAATCGTGTTGAGCTATGAGCTTTATTCGCGTTACGGCATCGACAGCTTCGGGTTTGCGGACAATGTGGCAATAGACGGCACAGTCGCAAAAGATATGCCCGAAAACCAGCTGAAATGGGAATATGTGGATATAGGCGGGGAAAAATACGTCATGTACGAGGCAAAGCGCCTTATAATCGACCCCATAAAAACCGGCGCATACACAATACCTTCATATAATTTCCATGTCAACGTGCTGACCGGTTCGGGCAGGGGCTTTTTCCGCACAACTGCGCCGATGCAATTGCAGACCGAGCAAAAAGATCTGAACGTGAAGCCTCTGCCCCAAGACGGGAGGCCCGATGATTTTTCCGGCATTGTGGGCAATCTGCAAATTGCCGGAAATTACAGCCGCGACGAATTGGATTACGGCGATTCCATCGCGCTTTACCTGACTTTGTACGGAGAATGCAACCTCGATGCGGCGAAAAACAGCATAGTGGGAGACATGGCGGGTTTTTCTGTTTACGAGATACTGAAAAACGCGGAGGAATACGTGGAGGACAGTCGATACCGCGCAAAAAAAGATTATGAATCGATATTGGTCCCGGAAAGAAACGGCAGCTTGGAAATACCGCCCATATCCGTATCATATTTCAACCCTGCAAGCGAAAAATATGAGAGGGCGGAAATTCCGGGGATTTTAATAACGGTTTTGGGCGATATGCCCCAAATGCCCGGCGGCGCCGCCGGATTGCCCGCAAACGAAGCACTGGTCATAAACCAGGTGAAATACGAAGACGACAAAAAAAACGATTATTTTGCCTTTCAGGTAAAAAAAGGCACAGCGTATAAAATATCAATAGGCGCCGCGCTGCTTCTCGCCGCCGCGTTCGCTTTGGCGAAATTGGCGGCAAAAAACAAAAAGCGGGATCCGGAACTCAAATCCGTTTACAGGAAACTCATGGCGGAAAAAGACCCAAAGCTCATATACGGCATTTTCAATGACATGGTCAAGCGTTGCTATGGCGCAAGCCTGAAGGCCAGTTCAAAAAACATGATCCAAGAAAGCCTCCCCGATGCGGCTTTGGCTTCAAAAGTGGAGGAGGTCATGGAATTCATGGAATCCGGCGAAACGGGCGCGGGCACAGTCGAGCTTTTGAAAGACAAGATAAAAGCGATTTACCGCATGATGCAAAAAAAATAATAAATTTTCGAAAAAGCTATTGACATTTGCTTCAAATTGTGCTATCATTGTTTTCAATCAAGTAAATAAAATTTACAAAATTTTTTACAAAAATTGAAAGGTGGCCAACAATGAACGAAATGAACAGGAATTCATTCAAAAACCCCAGCTACACTCTGGCATATATCGTGACGGCGGTGCTTTTGGCCATAGTATTTGCGCTGTGCATAATTTTGTTTGGCACGGTCACCTATGAAGCTTCGGCGATAATTTTGAACTTGATGCACGCGGTCGCCATCGTGTCGGCTTTGGTGGTTGCGTTCATGCTGTGCCTGAGATGTTCGCGGGAACACGCAGCCAAAAATTTGGGCATTTCCGCCTCCGCGGAAAAAAAACCGGATTTTTACGACTCCGAAAAAAACAAGGAAAAAAAACCCGACATATATTTCACTCCGAGGGACGCCTTCTATTACATGAAACGGATGATTTTTTTCGTTTTCATGATCGTCTTGATGAACATAGCCGCATCCTTTGTGGGAATGGCCGCGGTGTCGATTTTCGGCGGTTTCATTCTGAGGATAAACAATGCGTTTTTCCAGGAGTTCGCCTTCAAGCTGCCCATGTTTGCCTTGTATCTCGCGCTCGTGTACAAAATGCTCGTGCGTTACGGGTTCATGGACAGCCAGAAGAAAATATTCAATTTGAATTTCAAAATGTTCACTTTTCTGATCGCCTCGATGGTGATGCTCCCCGCCGCCGCGTGCGACAGTTTCTTCTGCATGCCGGCGGCAAATACGCTCTTGCTGAACATACAGACCGTTTTTAGCCCGAATGTGGGCGTTTACATAGTGGAAGAAGACGGCTTCATGACGCTAAACGGCAGTTTCGGCGCGGGCAACGTGGTTTTGATTTGCCTGACGCTCATTTTGACATTTGCGGTGCAAATCTGCTTTTTCCGCTTCGCCTACAACAGGGGCAAAAAGATTTTCATAAAAGAACATATCCGCCAATTGGACGAATATGAAATGGACGAGAACATATGACGGGGACCTTGGCGGTTCAGAGCTTGATGTCGATCCCGTAGAAACCCGCGAAGGCCATGGCGAGCAGCCCGGCCGCGACCAATGCGAGAGGCACTCCCTTAAATGCGGCGGGAGGGTCGGAATAGCTCATCCTTTCACGCACCCCGGCGAATATCAAAATCGCCAGAGTGAACCCGACCGCCGAAAATGCCCCATTTATCAGGGAATTGATCAGCGTGTATTCTTTTTCTATGTTTATCAGCGCCGCGCCCAGAACCGCGCAGTTCGTGGTTATGAGCGGCAGGAATATGCCAAGCGTCGTGTAGAGCGCGGTGAAGTATTTTTTCATGAACATCTCGATGACCTGGACAAGCGAGGCGATGATCAGAATGAAGGCGATTGTCTGGAGGTATTCCAGCCCGAAGGGCGCAAGCACGAAATAGTACACCACCCAAGTCGCCGCGGAAGCCACGCTCATCACGAAAGTGACCGCCATGCCCATCCCGAAAGCGGTGGATGGCTTTTCTGAAACGCCCAAAAACGGGCATATCCCCAAAAATTTCGTGAAAACAAAATTCTCGGTCAAAACCGCCCCGATCATTATCATGAATATTTCGCCCATTTACTTTCCCTCCCCTTTCGCCTTCTTTATTTTTTTCCCGGCATAGGCAGTCGCCGTTTTGAACGCCGCTATCAAAATCCCAAGGGAAATGAAGGCTCCCGGAGGCGAAACGAACATGGCGGCGGCGTATTCGGGTGAAAAAAGATACATCCCGAAAAAAGTTCCGGAGCCCAAAATTTCGCGGATCGCCGAGAGCAAAAACAGCGCGAAAGCGAATCCGGCCCCCATGAACAGCCCGTCCAGAACGGAAGCAAGCGGGGCGTTCTTCGAGGCGAACGCCTCCGCCCTGGCCAGCACGATGCAGTTCACCACGATCAGCGGAACGAACAAGCCCAGCGATTTGGACAAATCGGGTATGTACGCCTTCAATGCCATGTCGATGATCGTCACGAATCCCGCTATGACCATTATGTACGAGGCTATCCTTATCTGTTTTGGTATGATTTTTCGAAGCAGCGAAATCAAGAGATTCGAAAACACCAGCACGGCTGCGGCGGAAAGCCCCATTCCGATCCCGTTTGCAACCGAAGTGGTGGTCGCGAGCGTGGGGCAGGTGCCAAGCACCTGTATCAGAATCGGGTTGTTCGTCAAAATCCCCTCTTTGGCAAATGTCGCCACGTCCTTTATTTCGAAGCGCTTATTCATCGGCGGTTTCCCCTTCCTCATCTTCTTGGGCCTCTGTTGTTTCTGCGGGTTTGGTTTCTTCTTCAGGGTTCGGCGCGTCCGACAATTGGCTTTTTATTTCGTAGGCGGCTTCGAGCGCGGCGTTCACGCCGGACAAAAACGCCTTCGAACTTTTCGTGGCTCCGGCTATGACGTCTACCGCATTGGCGCCCGGAGCCGCCGTTATGTCCCTCGGTTTTGTTTTGAATTGCTCGACAAACCAGCTTTCGCTTTGTATTTTCGAACCTATTCCCGCTGTTTCGCTCATTTCCAAGATTTTTGCGTCCCTGACCGTGATATTGGCATTGACCGCCACGAGCATGACTATGTTGCCGGAAAAGCCCTTTGGAGCCACCGTCACGCAATATCCGGCAAGCTTTTTCGACGATGCCTCCCTGACATACAATGCCCCGGTCACAGGAGCCTCAAAATCGAAGTCTATATATTCAAATTCAACTCCCCTGCCGAAAAAGCCGCTTATCGAATCTTCCATTTCGCTTTGCAGCCTTTTTTCGATTATCGGGGCAGTCAAGGAATTGAACGCCGCCAGCATAAATCCCACAATCAGCGTCAACGCGCCCAAAATCGCGGCAGTGCCCAAAATCGACTCTTTGAATTTAGAAAATGCCACGCCCTTATTGTTTTCCGACATTTGACGCCCCTCCGAATCTCATTGGCTTTGTGGCTTTGTCTATGTACCAGACAAACAGGTTCATTATCATTATGGCAAAGGAAACCCCTTCGGGATACGCCCCGAAGTATCTTATGAATATGGTGACAAGCCCGCATCCCGCGCCGAAAATCAATTTTCCGGTTTTCGTTATGGGGCTTGTGGCGTAGTCGGTGGCCATGAACAGCGCCCCCAAAAAAAGCCCGCCCGAAAATACGTGCGCCAACGCGAAATTCAAATTGTCGGAACTCTCTTTGGGAAAAAACAAGGTGATCAGCATGACCACGGCGACGAAGCTGACGGGTATGTGCCAAGTTATGACTTTGCGCCAAATCAAATATATCCCGCCGGCCAACAGGCATAGTGCGGAAATTTCGCCTATGCATCCGCCCATTTCGCCCAAAAACATATTGAAGAAGCCGATTTCGGGGGTCATTCCCTGTTTAAGCTCATAAAGGGGAGTGGCTCCCGCTATCGCGTCGAGCGGCGCTTTCAGGTTTATTTCAAATGCGGGCAATTTTTCCGTCAGGTTTATATCCCAAAAATACGCCATGAATCCAAAGGACAGAAACATGAACACGCGCGCCGCGATCGCCGGGTTCACTATGTTCTTGCCGATCCCCCCGAAAAGCTGCTTGACGACGAGTATCGCGAAGGCCGCCCCCACGGCGGGGGCCCAAAGCGGCGTGTTGACCGGCAGCCCGAAAGCTATCAGCAACCCGGTCACCACCGCAGAAAGATCCTTGACGGTCACGCGTTTTTTCGCGAGCAGGCAAAACAGAAACTCGAACAGCATGCAGCTTAAAACGGAAACCGCCACGAGCGTCAGCGCCCGCAGCCCGAATATGTAAATGCCCCACCCCAAAGCGGGGAGCAGCGCGATTATCACGTCGGCCATAATCGTGGATGTGGTTTCGCTGCCTTTTATGTGCGGCGAAGCGGAAACCGTCATCATGCCGTTCGGAGTGATCGCCATGCGTTTTGATTCGTCGCCGATTTGGTTTTCATCCATACTGCAATCGTATTCCCCCTAAATCATTGTTTGTTCATTGATTTGTGCAAGTCTGCGAATGAACTGCATATGAACTAGCGTTCATATTTGTTCATTGGTCTTATGCAAGTCCGCAGCCTTGCGTCTTTCGGCTATTCTGCCTTTCGCGGTTTTTATGTGCTGCACGATCGGCGAGCCTGCGGGGCATATGTATGTGCAGCAGCCGCATTCCACGCAGGAAAACACGCCGTATTTCTCGCACATGTCCAAATCGCCTTTTTTCGCGAAAGTGGCGAGGTACGACGGCATCAGCTTCATGGGGCAGCCATTCACGCATTTGCCGCAGCGTATGCATTCCGAACTTTGGCTGTATATGTGTTTTTCCGAAAAGGCGAGGATCCCGGTGGTGCCTTTGGTCACGGGATTTTGCGCGTCGAAAATCGCGAGCCCCATCATTGGCCCGCCTGTGACTATTTTCCTCGGTTCTTTTTTTAGCCCGCAGTATTCGAGCACCGCTCCTATCGGGGTCCCTATCGGCACGCTCAGGTTTTTTGGGTTTATAACGCAGTCGCCGTCCACGGTGAGCACCCGCTCGATTGAGGGCATCCCCAAAACAAACGCGGCCATGACCGCCGCGCAGGTTTCGGCGTTGAACACCACGCAGCCCAAGTCGGCGGGAAGTTTGCCGGCGGGAAGCTCTTTCCCTGTGAGCGCGTATATGAGCTGGCGCTCGTCGCCTTGCGGATATTTGGTTTTCAGGATCTTTATCTCCACCATTTTGCTCTTCGCGGCGGCTTCCGTTATCGAGTCGGCGGCGCTCAGCTTGTTGTCCTCAATTGCGATATATCCCGTCTTCAGCCCGAGCGTCTTGAGCAAAATTTTCATCCCGTTGATTATCGCCTCGGGGCGCTCCATCATCAGCCGATAGTTTGCAGTCAGGTACGGCTCGCATTCGGCGCAGTTCACGATGAGGGTTGTCACTTTGTTTTGCGCGGACATTATTTTCGCGTAAGTGGGAAAAGTCGCCCCGCCCATCCCCGCGATGCCCGCCCTGCGCACCACCTCTATTATTTCGGCGGGGGTCGTTTCGCTTATCTTTTTTCCGAATGGCTTCACGGCCACGTGGTACCTGTCTTCAAAGTCGTTTTCCACGGTGACGAAGTCCGCCATCGCCCCCGTGGCGAGCGCGCGTTTTTCCACGGAAACCACTTTGCCCGAAACGCTCGCATGGACGGGACAGCAGAGCCCGGAATCGTTTTGCGCTATTGTCTGCCCTTTGTCCACGATTTCGCCGGGGGCGACAGTGGCGATGGCATGGGCCCCGATGTGCTGCGACAGCGGGATATGGACAAATTGCGGCGCGGGAAAAATTTCAATTGGGGATTTTTTCGCGTTTTTCCTGTCCCCGACATGAACCCCTCCCGTAAAAGTCAGCGCCATAGGCCAAAAACTCCTTTTTTGTAAATACTGAAAAATTTGACTTGACAAAACAGCATTTATGTTATACAATGAATAGGTACATATATGATTTTAAATCCGATTTATGTAATGCAAACAAACAAATATGAAAAAAATTATAAATTAATTGTATAATATTTGCGATTTTTATTTAGGAGGATATTGGATCATGGTTGTATCAATCGCTTCCGACCATGCGGGCTACGATTTGAAAGAGACCCTGAAAAATTATTTCGACGCCAACGGCATAAGCTACAGGGATTTCGGCCCCGGCAACACGGAATCAGTGGACTACCCCATATACGCCAAAAAGGTCTGCGCCAGCATACAGACCGGCGAGAGCGAGTTCGGCGTGCTCGTCTGCGGGACGGGAATAGGCATGGCAATCGCGGCGAACAAGCACAAAAACATACGGGCGGCCTGCTGCCACGAAGCGTACAGCGCGAAGATGGCGCGGCTGCACAACGACGCGAACGTGCTAACCCTCGGAAGCAGGATCACCGGAGCCGGGCTCGCGCTCGAAATAGCCAAGCAGTTTTTGGCCGCCGATTTCGAGGGGGGCAGGCATTCGGGGCGCGTGGACATGATCAATTCGCTGTGAATCATTTAAAAAGATTCCGCAACTCGGAAAATATTTCGTCGTAGGCGGATTTGCCGTCGCCGCCCGCTTCAAAAAAGTTATACACCGCGTAAACGTCGCGTTTTTGGGATGCGGGGTAGTAGACCTCGCTTTCCGGATATGCGGCGTAATCTTTGGAAAATATCGTTTCTCCGGTCGCGGCGTCTTTTATCGTCACTGCGATTTTGGTTTCGTAGCCGAATGTGCCGTCGTCGTAGGTCCCGAAATATTCGGAAGAACCCGGGAAATTGACGACATATCTGACCTTCTCGGGACTGTCCGCCAAAAAGAACGCCGGAAGATCGGCGATTATTTTGTCTGTCAGGTCTTTCACATAATACGCATTCTGCCGCTCGTTGACATATATTCCAAATCCCGTGACTTCGGCCGGGTTTGCCGGGTTGCCTCCCCCCGCGTAATAATCTTCGAGGCCTTCGGCGGCGTTTATCGCGTTTTTGATGTCGGCCAGGCGTTTTTGGCGCCATTTGGCGTCGTTTTCGGAGTCTGTCAGCGGCAGCAGCGGCAGTTTGGACAGATCCCTGTTTCCGAACTGGAACTGCTGGTCGTAGTACAGATAGATATATTTTTCATAAAGATCCTTGCTGTCCAAAAACAAACCGCCCGAAATCCGCAGATACTTTTCCGCCGCCTCGCCAAAGTTCTGCTCATCTGCGGCTTTGCCCGCCTCGATATAGAACACATACGGGATGCTGTCGATAAAATCGCCGAGTTCCAAAAATTCGGAGTATGCCGCCTCCGTCTCCCCGGCTTCATACATGGCCAGGGCGTTTTTGTATTTTATGTGTTTTGCGCAAATTTTATAAAGCGCGGCGGATTCCTTGTATTCCATCGTTTCGAAAATGGGGAGCGCTTTTTCATACAGCCGGGCATCCATATACAAATTGGCTTTGCCGTACAAAATATCGTTTATCAGTTCGGTCAGCTCTTCGTTATGGCCCCTCAGGGAGAAAAGCATATCGACTGCCCCGTCCGGATCGGAATCCATAAGCTCGTTTGCCTGCAGGTAAGTGATCCAGGAGATGTAATCTGCGGAGTCCCTGTAACCGCCTAACGCCGAAAACATCTCTTTTGCGCTTTCATGCTGCCCGGAATCGAACATATAAACAGCGGCGGCATAATCTTTTTCGTTTTCTGCCTCTGTTTTCTTTTTTGAACTGTTTCGATAGCCCTCAATCGAAGCGTATGCGGCTATCGCCCCGTCGAAATCGCCGTCTGCAAAGCGCTGGCCGGCATAATGGTACAAGCTCCTGTTTTTTATTTCCTCGGAATCCCTGTATTCGCCCAGCTCTGCGAATCTTTCCGATGCCTTTTTGTACTCGCCGTCTTCGTAGAGTTCGATTGCCGAAATGTAATCCTTTTTTTTCGGATCGAGCAAATCCCCGACAAAGCAGCCCGAAAACGAAGCGCAGGCCAAAAAAAGCGATATGGCCAATATTGTTTTTTTCACGTTTTTTTTACACACCCTCAAAGCGAATTATTGCAGTTTTGATCAGCGGCGCAGTCTTTGCCCAAGGCTCCGAGCAGGCTTTGCCCTTCCCACTCCGAATCCGAACTAACCGCCATGACTTCGGTTATCGTCGGGGCAATATCTGTTATATTCGCCGCCTTGATCTTGGTTCTGTCGATGTTTTTGAATATATCGCCATTGAAAATGATCGGAATAGTCATGTCCTCCGCGCTGTCCGTGCCGTGTCCCCGCCCGCTGCCACCGTGGTCGGCTGTCACTATCATTCCGCAGTCGCCGGGCAGCGATTCTTTGATTGACTTTATGTTGTCCCATACCGATTTCACCGCTTCCCTGTATTCCTCGCTTGTGAACCCGTATTTGTGCCCCGCATGATCCGGCAGCCCGAAATACACGAACATAAAATCCAAAAAGTTTTCTTTCAGCCGTTCCACGACGATTTTTGTCATGCGGGCCATGCTGTTTTCATATGAATACGCATCGCCCTGCATGAAAACCGCGTCGCTCACATTCCCCGGGCGGTATAGGTCTTTCAGCTCCTCCCAGTCGTAATAGAATCCGTTTCTTTTCCCCGCTTCCCTCAATACTTCGCAAAGCCCCCTGACCGGCCTTACCTGCGGCACATATGTGTTGGTCAGAATTCCGTGGCGTTCCGGCGTTACGCCGTGAAACAGGGACATATGGCACGGCAGCGTGACCGAAGGCATGACGGCGCGCCCATCCATGGTGTATACGCTCTCTTTTAAAAACATTTGGGCGAACGCATTCCCGCAGTTCAGCACAAAATCCGGCCTCATTCCGTCCGCTAACAATAACAACACTTTATTGCTCATAATGGCATCCCCCTTGCCCCAAATATACTTTTTTGGCATTTCATTTTTATCTCTATCATATCAAAAGTTTTTTTTGTTTTTGTCATTATTTTGTAAATTTTTTTGCCTTGCGAAACGCAATTTTATCGGAAAAATAATTGCTTGACAAACCGAACAAAACGGGATATAATGATCGATGCAAGGAATACGATGAATTAACGCTGAAGCATCATAGTACGAACAAAATTTATTTTAAACGGGGGACAGATATGCATGAAAAACATAATCATCGCAGGGGCGAGCAGAGCCGGCAAAACGACATTGGCAGAAAGACTGAACGAAGAATTGAATTGCTTCGTTGTCAGCCTCGATAAAATCGTCGCCGCGTTTGGAAGGGCATACCCGCAGTTGGATATAAGGCTTCATATGGACTATGAAAAAATGAAAGACAATCTCGCGCCGTTCATCGGCCATTTTCTGGGCGTTTTTTCTGATGCCCGCCACGTTGGGGACGACCAGGAATTTCGGGCGCGGAAAATACAAGGAAACAGGTTTGTGCTGGAGGGAGCGGCTTTCAATTTTGATATAATATCATCTGTTTTGAATATGTACGGAATGGAAAAACTGAACGAGCATTTCATGCTCATAGGGTTGGTGCAAAACAAAAAAACGGCTGACGAGTTTGTCCGCGACTTCAGAAAATACGACACGGAAGACGATTGGACATACGAATGGAGCGATGAGGAATTGAGAGATTATGCCGTTTCGAGAGCCATTCCGTTCAACCGGGAAATGACCGAGCTTTTGGCGAAGCACGGGTTTGCGTTGTATGACACGTCCACGGAGCGGGAGCGGGTTTTTGATAAAATCATAGAAGAAATAAAGTCCCAAATTGGTACGATAGGAGATTGAAAATGGCTTTATTAATGATGTACCCGGATAGTAATGCAGAGCAAAAAATCAAAGATTATCAGAAAAGCATACATGAAAACGGCATATATTCACATTGCTTCACATTTGACATAGGACCGCATATTACAGTCGGCGGTTTTGATATTGAATTAGAAACATTGAAAATGTATTGCGCAAAAACAAAAAGAATCAATATACGGTTTGGTCACATAGGAATGTTTAATCATAACAATCCGGCTGTTTTCCTTGCTCCTGACGTAACCGAAGAACTTTTGGGGCTGTATAAAGATTTGCATAAGACTTTTTATGATTGCTTTGACGGAGATTACTATTGGGTTGACAAATGGATTCCGCATGTTACTGTAAATGAATATCCTGATGATACTGTGCCGCATGATGTAAGATTAGACGTTATATTTAAGTCAACTGAATATCTTATGAAAAATTTCCAACCATTTGAGGCGTTTATAAGTTTAGGTTTTGCCGATAACTATCCTGAACGCTTTGAACTCGCATTATAAGCAAAATCCGATGTTGGCAGATAAAAAAGCTAATCATAGAAAATCAAAAGCACGTAGGTTGAAAAATTCATATTTTTGTGGTATGCTATATATTAAGAATTTTATGCGTTCCTGCCTGCTTTTGAGCGGGAGAGTATAGCCGTTAATTTATTAGTAAGAGGTGAAAATTTTGTCAGTAAATATCCGTATGGCATCTTTGGACGATATAGATGATCTTGTAAAAGTAAGATTTGATTATTTTTCTGCTGAAAATTGGGAAGTATCTTCTGAACAGTGTAAGGTTATTGAAACAAGTCTCCGGCAGTATTATTTAAAATATTTAGATACTGACTTTTTTGCGGCTATTGTTGAAGTTGATGGTAGAATCGCTTCCGTGGCATTTCTGGCGATTTCAAATAAACCTGCGAATTTATCCTTTCCATCTGGCAGAACCGGAACTGTTTTTAACGTACTTACATATCCTGAATTTCGTAAAAGAGGATATGCTACCAGCACGATGAATTTATTAATTGACCAAGCAAAGAAACAAAATTTATCTTTTATTGAACTTTCCGCATCCGCGTTAGGTAAGCCATTATATCAGAAACTTGGTTTTAATGAAACAAAACCGTCTGAACATTTTATTAATATGAAGCTCTCGTTACTGTAAATGGGAATGCGTCCCAAATAAGCCAGAATGTGTAAAAATGGGTTGAAAGAAGCGGCGAAATATGATATATATAGAAGCCTTATATGCAACGCAAGAACAGAAGGCACCTTGACTTCTATTTTTTGTACAACAAATATGCGATTGTACCTTTTTATTTTTGCTATGATATTGCATGAAGGGAGGGTTTGAAATGGAATGGTTGAAAAAGATGAACTCGGTGTTAGGCTACATTGAGGATAACTTGGATGGCGATATAGACGACAATAAAGTCGCTATGCTGTCCGCTACCCCAAAAGGCGTTTTTCAAAGAGTTTTTTCGACTATGACCGATATGACTTTGTCCGAATACACGCGGAAAAGGAAGTTGACATTGGCGGCTTCGGATATTCAAAACACGGACGATAAAATCATTGATATTGCCGTAAAATACGGTTATAATTCCGCAAATGCGTTCACTTCGGCTTTCAAAAGTTATCATGGAGTAACGCCGTCTTACGCGAGAAAATCGGATACGCAACTTCAAGCGTTTCAACGCCTTGCCTTTACACTATCTTTATCCGTAAAAGGAGGAAACGATATGCAATATCGTACAATTAAGAATGTTGAGGATTTTTTGCAGCAAATGGCAAACAAAGAGCATCATAAAAAGCATTTGCAAATTATTTCAGATCACAACGGAGCGAAATGCGTCCTCGACGGTATAAGGGCGGCTGTAATATTACCCGAGGGAACTGCGGATTGGGATTTAAGCGATGCTTATTTTGATACGGGAGATAAGGAAAAACCGACAGTAAACCTTAGCTCAATATTCATTAAAAGCGATTTTTGCTTTGAACTCAATGTGGCAAAAGCGCAAATAGAGAGTTTAATAAATTCTTTCGATGACTATAAGATGAAACTTGACGCGTTGATCCCAGAGATTATTTTTATCGACATCAACAAAATGGCGTTCGTTACAAAATCCGAAGCAATGGAATTGAAAGATAAAGAAAACGAGCGCATCATGGCATTTCAGCCTAAATACTTGAAAGAAACATTGGATTTTATTGTTTGTTCCGAGTGCGATGTTATCGAAATATATTTCAACAACAAAACAATAACGTCCAATGACGGGAAATTAGGACCGATAATAATGAAGTCCGGCAATTTATACGCAGCAATATTGCCAGTGTGTATTGCCAGTTTTTTCAAAAATAAATTTCAATAAAAGGATTTTTTGATCAAATTCAAAATAAATTCCGAACGGCAGCGAAACAATTGACAAAACAGCACCGATATGATATACTGCTGATATAAAACAAGAAAGATGGTGAACTTGTCAGTTTGAAGTCCTGGGATAAATCCGGGGGCTTGTAACTGCCCCGTGGTAAGAGCGTTAAGACTCCGAAAGTCTTAACTCCCACGTTTGTCTTACCGAAAAAACGGTAGTGGCGTTACATTGCAGGATTACTGACGGAACCCTTTACAAGCGAGTTTACTCGCTGGCAACTGCACTCAGGTACTCTATTCCCATTCTGTGCAGATTCATTGACCCGATACGGTCATCGTTGCTTGCATAATCGCAGTTATTGCATTTAAAGATATGATTTTTCTTGTCACGGTTAGCGCGTTCTGTGTGCCCGCATTTCGGACAAGTCTGCGAAGTATAGCGCGGGTCAACAGCGATAACCTTGTTTCCTGACATTTTAGCCTTATACTCTAACTTTTGGCGCAAATCGTAGAATGCCCAGCTTACGGAAACATACCTGTCCCTGAGCCTGACCTTTTCAGTAGCGTGACGAACGCCCGTTAAATCTTCGAGTATAAAAGCCGTCCCTTTCGGGTTGGCGTCAACGAGTGCCTTAGATATGCAATGGTTTACATCGTTTATCCAACGGTTTTCTCTTGACCCTATAGCTTTCAGCCTGCGTCTCGCGCTTGCGGTTTGGCGTTTTTGCAGTTGCTTGCGTATGTTTTTATAGTGTGCGCGTCTGTGCTTGATTTGCCTGCCGCTGTAGAAAGTCGTGTTACCCTTGCTGTCATAGGCTGTCGCTGTAAAATTGATGCCTAAGTCAACTCCGACAATGTTGGCAACGTCAAAGTCCTGCAGCTGCTCAAACTCTTTGGACATAGAAATATGCAGGTACCAGTTGTCGTGCTTGTTTACAGCTTTAGCCGCGCCGAACGTCCATGTGCCGTCAAAGTATTTTTCCATGCCGCCGCTGTCATATTCGAGTTTTATACGGCCTTTCAGCGTGCCTACGGAAAAATAGTTCTCACGCAGCAGGTAATCTCTGTTCCACGTCAAGGGATATGCGGTATGTTTATAGTCTGGCTTAATCCATTCTTTTTGGCTTGCGAGAATAGTCCTGTAGCTCCCTATGACATGACGAATAACGTTGATTGCCATTTGGGATGGCATACCATAAGTGCCGCGCAAGGTATTGTAAGTTTCTTCCTGTAGCTTAAACTGATTCAGATTATGCGTGTCGAATATAATGCCGGAGATATAATTGCATGCCTTAGAAAATGCGCGTCCGGCTTTAAGCAACAGAGCTTTCTGTTCCTCTGCCGGCTTGATTAACAATTTTGCGGTAACAGTTAGTTCTATCGCAAACACCTCGCTTTCACTAATTATATTATATCATATATTTTAGAGAATGTCAAGTGTTTTTACGACAAAAATCAAAAAATTTAAAGATTTATGAAAGGGCGCGGCGTTCCTCCCCATGGCTAAGGCAAGGGGCTTCCCGCCGCAGTATTATCGTGAAAAGGCATTTTCGATGCAACGGCTCAGTATGGTTGAGAAATCTGCCGCGGACCATGCTGAGCGGAATATCCGAAACATAACGGATACACCGCGGACAGGCTCAACCGTACTTTTCATTTTCTCAAATATAAAATGAAAAAGGAGTACGGATATGAAACACTTAAAAGAAGTTGCGGGAAAGCACAAGGCTTTAATCACCGTCTTTCTGGCAGCGGGGATTTTTTGCACTTTTTTAGCAAACTACGCCCCTTTCTATTTCCAAAGGGTCGTGGACAATTTCGCAAACGGCACACTGACGGCGGTCAACATCGTTGTTTACAGCGCGGTTTTATTCGCCGATTACATCATGGGATACTTGAGACAATATCCCGAACGCAAACTCGACGACAGCATCGTACAAAGTCTAAAACTGGCAGCGCTGCGCAAAATGTCCGTCATCGATTACCTTACCTACACAAAGTTAGGTACGGGCGCATTAATACAGCGAATAGAAAACGGGGCGGCGGCGGGTCGGTACATTCTAAATAATTTTTACTTGCGGCTTGCCAGAGATTTAGTGCCGTCCATGATTTTCAGCATTGTCTTTGTTTTTATCATAAACAGGACGATTATGATAGCTCTCGTGATAAGCTACATAATCATGTACATGGCATCCAACCTGTTGTTAAAAGCCTTGTACAAGGTTAAAGAACGTATCCTTGTCAACGAGGAAAAGTTCAACCATTTCCTTGTGCGCGGTTTTATGGAACTGGTCGTGTTCCGCACCAACAGACGCTTTGCCAAAGAGATAGCGAAAACGGAAGCCGCTTCAAAAGAAATAATCTCTTCGGCTGTCAAAATGCTGATGGTGCATGAAGCATTTTTCACCATTTGCGCCTTCTTCGTCTTTTCCATTAAAATCGGGCTTATCGTCTACGGTTGGATTACGGGCGATTTGACCATCGGACAGATTGTGGCATTGCTTGTGCTGGTGGACAGAACATACGAGCCGATTGCCGTTTTCAATGTGGTCAACGTGTATTACAAACTGGAAAAAATCGCCTTCGCCCGTTACACGGAGTTTTTGGACGCCAAGGAAGATGCCCGGCTCACGCAAGGAGAAGAAATCGGCAAGATAAATGGCAATATTTCGTTTATCAACACAGGATTTAATTATGACGGGCGCGAAATATTCAACGACTTCTCTTTTCATATCGGGCAGGGGAAAACCACGGCTTTGGTGGGTGAGAGCGGTTCGGGAAAGTCAACGGCCGTCAAACTGATCGTCGGATTGCTGCAGCCGCATAGCGGACGCATTGAAGTGGATGGTTTTGACTTAAGCAAAATCAATCTCAACAGTTACTACAAACACATCGCTTATCTCCCGCAGGAACCGCCTGTATTCAACGGAACCTTGCGCGAAAACCTTGTCTTTGACGATGCGGCGGACGATGCCATGTTGATGATGGCGATTGAAAAAGCCGGATTGAGCGACCTTTATGCCAAACTGGAAAAAGGGTTAGATACGATTTTAGGCGAACGGGGCGTCAACTTATCAGGCGGGGAGCGTCAGCAGCTTGCGCTGGCGCGGCTTTGGTTTTCCGACGCAAGTATCGTCATCTTTGATGAAGCGACATCGGCGATTGACAACCTTACCGAAGAAGCCGTTATGCAGAATGTAATGAATCTGCTCGCCGGAAAAACAGTTATCGCCATCGCTCATCGGTTGGATTCAATAAAGACCTTTGACAATATTTTCGTTTTCCAGGATGGTCGTATTATTGAACAAGGTTGCTTTTCCGACTTGATGGACAAACGGCAATCCTTCTATGATTTGTACAACAGAACAAACTGCTACCTATGATTTGAGCAACCGTTTTTCCATACATTTATTATGGCAATCGCATAAAAATTTTATATATGAAACGCGATATATGTTGCCGTGTTTTGCGAAGAAAGGCGCGGCGCATAACGAACTTGCATTCCGAACAAAGTGAAAAAGCCCAAAATGGGCTTTTTCACTTTCCGGCGATGAGCCGGCTGTAAATATACATTGTTTTGCCGCCATGCCGCGAAATGTTACCCCGCATACCCTTTTGAGGTGTCGAGCGTGATCGTCTTGGTCACTTCGTCGTAACCAACGTAAACGTCGAATTTCTCCATCATGTCGCGGAGCTTGAAGTAGTCGGTCGATG
This sequence comes from Oscillospiraceae bacterium, assembly GCA_009782405.1. The sequence continues at coordinate 89,672 of WRJC01000001.1, read as the reverse complement.
CTCGTCACATACAGCAAGTCCCCGCTGTTCATGCCCCCCACCATTATTTCAATTATATTCTTACCATCTAAAAACATTTCCTGTGCCGTTTCTTTGCCTCTTTCAATCTTTCCTTCATCTCTAAATTTGGCAAAACTCCACTTCGATTCACTCATTTGTATTGCCTATCTTTCTACTTCCGCGTAACTTTTGTAGTTGCTGTATAGATATTCTGATAAATGCTGTAACGCTTCAAGCATATGTTCCGCATGAAACGCCGTTAAGCGTTCACTATTTTCTGTCCAGTCGCGGATTTTTTCCGTCACTTCCGTGTATATATCTATCATCTCCCGGAGTTTGTCTTCTATCAGTTTCGCCTTTTCCGACTCTGGCTTTTTTGATTCCGCTATCGCTTTCAAGCTCTTTCGAAGTTTGAATACCTGCAACGGCAATAGCGGCTCTAAATGCTTCGCCTCCAAGCTGGCAGCCGTTTCCTCCCAGTACCTCATTTTTGAATTTTTCTTAAAAAAGGAACACAAATTGCAGAAATTCGGCGGGATTTATGATATAATAATAAATATCGGCCAATAAATATTTTACGCGAGGGGAGCGATGGACATGGATGCATTCATGCAGATGGCGACGACCACCCGCCATAATAGACTGATAAATACATTTATCGGGGATGTTTTGGCTTTGAGCAGAAAAAGGGAAATCTACGCTTTGCAAAGCGACTGCGCGTTAGTGTACTGGGGGCAACAAAAAGAACCGCAATTGGCGGAACTGATCGATATATCAAAAATATCGGATGTCGAAAAGTTTTTGAATTTGGAAATAGAGTATCTGGATTACGTCCAGCCTGATTTTATGTTCTTTAAAAACAATTTGTTTTTGGAGAACGGCAAAAAATTGCGGATTGCCGGACAACCGGACCTTATTGTGGAAATATGGTCGGAGGGGAACACGCAAAGGGAAAAAGATTTTAAAATGTCTCTATACAAGACCTCGCCGATAACCGAGCATTGGTATATAGATCAAGACTCAAATAAAGTCAAATGCCATATGGGCGGCGGGCAGCTTCCGGACCAATGTTTGACAAATATATTAAAGACGCAGAAAGGCCTCGAGTTTGACTTGCGCTACTTGGCCATTTAGACCCGCAGGGCGAATATCTCGAGGTACTTCGACCTGAATTGCTCAAAGGCGCCCGCCTCCAGCGCCTCCCTGATTTTTTGCATCAATTCGTTGTAAAAATACAGGTTGTGTATCACGCAAAGCCTCATGCCCAATATCTCGTTCACTTTCAAGAGATGCCTTATGTATCCCCTTGAAAAATTTTTGCACGCATGGCAGCCGCAGCCGGAATCGATTGGCCCGGGATCCTGCTTGAACTTCTGGTTCAACAGGTTGAGGTATCCGTTCCAGCAAAACAGGTTGCCGTGGCGGGCGTTTCTCGATGGCATCACGCAGTCAAAAAAGTCGATCCCCCGCCAGACCGCCTCGATTATGTTGGAAGGCGTGCCCACGCCCATCAGGTACCTCGGCTTTTTTATTGGCATATGGGGCTCCACCGTGTCGATGATGTCGTACATTGCCCCGGTCTCCTCGCCCACCGCGAGCCCCCCGATCGCATAGCCCGGAAGATCCAGCGCGGCTATCTGCTCCATGTTCTCGACGCGCAGCTCGCCGTATATGCCGCCTTGGTTGATCCCGAACAAAATTTGGTTTTTGTTTAGCGTGTCTTCAAGGGAGTTTTGCCTGTCCAGTTCGGCCTTGCAGCGGACGAGCCAGCGCACGGTCCTCTCGTGGCTTTCCTTTATGTATTTATACGTGGCGGGGTTTTCCACGCATTCGTCGAAGGCCATCGCCACAGTCGAGCCCAAGTTCGATTGTATCTGTATGCTCTGCTCGGGGCCCATGAATATTTTCTTTCCGTCGAGGTGGGAATTGAAATACACGCCCTCTTCGTTGATTTTCCGCAGCTTGGCGAGCGAGAACACCTGAAACCCCCCGCTGTCGGTTAAAATCGGGCGGTTCCAAGATATGAATTTGTGAAGCCCTCCCATGTTTTTTATCAGTTCGTCGCCGGGCCTGATGTGCAGGTGATAGGTGTTGCACAGCTCCACCTGGCAGTTCAAATCGACCAGATCCGGCGAGGAAAGCCCGCCCCGGATCGCCCCGGAGGTTCCCACATTCATAAAAACAGGCGTTTCAACCGTTCCGTGCACGGAAAAAAAACGCCCCCGCCTCGCCTTGCCCTCGGTTTTCATGATCTCAAACATCCGCGCCGCCTCACTTGAAAATAATCATCGCGATGAAATATGTCACCGTCCAAGTCCCGACCACGAAGGCGTACAAAAATCCGAATTCGTCCCCCGGGGTCAGGATGTTTACAGTGACGCGGTTGTCTTTTCTTATGTTTTTAAGCGCGAGGCCAAGCACGCTGACCAAAAACACAAGCAAAACCAAAACAATAAAAGCGATTTGCACGTCCGCCATTTCGACTTTGCCCAAAATTCGCAGTATGTTGAACACGGCCGAAACCGCGAAAGCGAGGGTAAGTATTGCCGATATTATCTGTTTTATGATTTTCATGTTTTTTTCACCTCGAGGCATTGCCAATCGTTTTCGCTTGTTATGCCGATTATGTCAAATCCGAGCGATTTGGCCGCCGATTCCACATCCGGCAGATACCTGCCGATTATCCCTGACAAAACCGCGACGCCGCTGGTTTCCAGCACATCCCTGATAAAGGGGAGAAGCGCAGTTATGACTTCGGGGACAATGTTCGCGAGCGCCAGCCCGTATTTTTTTTCCGCGATTTTTTCGCGCAGGTTTTTTTCGGATAGGAGATCCCCCGCATATGCGCTGTAGCAGCTCGGCGAAACGCCGTTCATTTTGGCGTTTTCCAGAGCGGTTTTTACGCAGTTTTCGTCGATGTCGGCGGCCACGGCGCCTTTTGCGCCGAGCATCGCGGCGATTATCGACAATATCCCGCTGCCGCAGCCCAAATCCAAAACAAATTCGCCGCTTTTCACATGCTTTTCGAGCGCGGCCGCGCAAAGCCGGGTGGTTTCGTGCATTCCCGTGCCAAAACTCATCCCGGGCTCGATCTTAAAGATTGTATGCGACTTGTATTTTTTTGGCACAGCTTCCCAAGCGGGGCATATGAGGATATTTTTGCCCACCGGTATGGGCTTGAAATATTTTTTCCAGGTTTCGGCCCAGTTTTCGTCGTCCACAATGTCAAAAACCACGTTGAAACTGCCATATGCCTTGCTTTTTATCAAATCCAGCGCGGCCATCCCCGCTTCGGTGTCCTCCACATAAGCCGCCACGCTGCACGCCTTGGATTTTTCCTCGTACAGCGCATCGTCGATAAAGTCCCAATTGCGTTTTGTCTGTTTCAGCGCCTCCAAAAATTCCCCGCTGTCCTCTATTTCAAGCGAGGGCAAGCCTGCGGACTCGAATATCTCGGCGGCGGCGCCGAGGCTTTCCGGAACCGTTTCGATTTTTATCTTGATCCATTTCATGCGAATGCACCGTATATGGCCCGCATCGCTTTTTCGAAATCCCCGTCGTTGACGCCGATTATTATGTTGAGCTCGCTGGAGCCCTGGTCGATCATGCGCACGTTCACGCCCGCGGCCGCCACCGCTCCGAACACTTTGGCGGCGGTGCCTTTTGTCCTGATCATGCCCCTGCCCACCACCGCTATCAGCGAAAGCGATTTTTGGTATTCTATCGAGTCGGGGGACGCTTTTTGCTGCAGCTCTCGAAACAGCACGTCCTTGTAGGTCTCGCCGTCGCGTTCGTTGATGATCAGGCTCAACGTGTCTATTCCGGTGGGCAGATGCTCGAAATTTATGTTGTATTTCTCGAACACTTCGAGCACCCTTTTCACAAACCCGATCTCGGAGTTCATCATGTCCTTTTCCAGCGTGACCACGGCGAAATTTTTGCGACCCGCTATCCCCGTTATTATATTTTCGCCTATGGAATCGGTGTGGTTGACTATGAGCGTGCCTTTTGCCGAAGGGTCGTCGGTGTTTTTTATGTTTATCGGTATTTTGGCGTGTTTCACCGGGAAAATCGAGTCTTCATGGAAAACCGAAAAACCCATGTAGGAAAGTTCCCGAAGCTCCCTGTAGGTCATCACGTCTATCGGTTTCGGGTTTTCGATAATTTTCGGGTCGGCCATCAAAACCCCCGAAACGTCAGTCCAGTTCTCATACATCGAAGCGCCCGCCGCCCTTGCCACTATCGCCCCAGTGATGTCCGAACCTCCGCGCGAAAACGTCTTTATGGTTCCGTTTGGCATGATGCCGTAAAAACCCGGTATCACGGCATTTTCGCACTTGGCGAGCCTTTTGCCCATCACGCTGTTGGTGAGCTCCGCGTCGAAACTCCCATTGTTGCCAAAAAAAACCACTTCGGCCGCGTCGATGAAAGGAAAGCCGATGAATTTTGCCATGACGAGGCCGGAAAGATATTCGCCGCGGCTCGCGGTGTAGTCCCTTCCCGCTTTGTTGACTATTCCCTCTTTGATTTTCGCGAATTCGGGCTCAAGCGATATGTCGAGGCCGAGCTCCTCTGTTATTTGGTCGTAGCGCTTTTTTATCTCGCCGAATATATCGGTTATGTCGCCCCCCTTTGCGGCGATTTCGTATGTTTTCAAAAGCATGTCGGTCACTTTTATGTCGTCGGGAAACCTTCTGCCCGGGGCGGAAGGCACAACGAATTTCCTGTCGGGATCGCTTTTTACTATCTCCGCCACTTTCTTGAACCTGGATGCGTCGGCAAGCGAAGTGCCGCCGAATTTAACAGCTTTTATGCTCACGCTCTGATGCTCCTTATTTTATTGGCGCGAACTGCAACGCGGGCGGGACGACCGTCCGCAGTTCGTCGCGCATGCAACCATTATATACAAGATTTCGGGATTTGTCAAGGGAAATATCGTGTTTCTTTGGGTATCGGCGATATTTTTGTTGACAAAAATTGCCGCATCTGATATAATGGGAAATGACATTCGGCAAAAATTTAAAAGATTTTGGATTTTGGAGGGTAAAAATCGATGTTTGGCAAAATAATATTCCCATTTTTGGACGCAGCCCCGGTCGACCCGGCAGACGCGGGCGGAATGAACCCGCTTTTTTCCACGGTGATCATGATTGCGCTGTTCGGGGCGCTGATTTATTTCATGATGTACAGGCCGCAAAAAAAACAGGAGAAAGCCGTCAACGAGATGAGAAACGGCCTCAAAACGGGCGACGAAATATCCACCACCGGAGGCATACTCGGGAAAATCATCCAAATAAAAGACGATTTCCTCATTATAGAGACGGGAGTCGACAGGACGAAACTTAAAATAACCAAGTGGGCGGTGCGCGCCGTCGAGCGCCGCGAAGAGGAAGAAGAAGAGGAAGACGACGAAGACGACGAATAAACATGAACAAATATGAACGATTTTTCGTTCATATGCAGTTCATGCGCAGACTTGCATAAACATGAACAAATATGAACGATTTTTCGTTCATGTGCAGTTCATGCGCAGACTTGCATCAATGGTCAGTCTATCGCTTTCCTGCCGCTGCCGTCGAGGTTCATGGAATACATTTTGTAGTTGTCGCTTATGTTGACGTAATAGATCCTGTCGCCCACTACGTTTATATTCTGCGAATCGTCGTCGTTCAGCTTGCACTTTTCGCCGGTTTCCGCTTTTATCATGTATATCTTGCCGCCGTCGCTTATATTGCTGTAAAAAATCAAATCGCCGGCGACGTTTATATTGTGCGAACCGTCGTCATTTAGGCCGTATGCGCCGGTGCCGTCGGTTTTTGCCGCGTACAGCCGCTTGTTGTCCCCGGTGTTGCTGTAATAGATGAAACCGCCCGAAACGTTCATGTATCTCGCGTACCAATCGTCGCAGAGCTTTCTTTTTCCGGTGCCGTCGGTATTTATCGCGTATATCGTCCCGTTGTCGCTTTCGTTGGTGTAATAGATAAAATCGCCCGAAACGCTGATGCCGGAGGCTTTGTCGCCGTCAAGCTTTTTTTTCCCGGTGCCGTCGGTATTTATCGCGTATATCGCCCCGTTGTCGCTTTCGTTGGTGTAATAGATAAAATCGCCCGAAACGTTGAGGTTGGAAGCCTCGTCGCCGTCAAGCTTTCTTTTTCCGGTGCCGTCGGTATTTATCGCGTATATCGCCTTGTTGTCGCTCGCGTTGATGTAATGGACGACTCCGCCCGACACATTTATGCCGTATGATTTGTCGTCGTTTAGCTTGGCCTTGCCGCTCCCGTTCGTTTTTACCGAATAGAGCGTCCAGTTGTCATTGCCGTTGGAATAATATATGAAATCCCCGGAAATCGCCGCATAGCCGCCATTGGCGATATTGCCCGGCGTGTTTCCGGCGGATTCGGCGCCATCGCGGAGATATTCGCCGATATCTGGCCGTTCTGTTTCGCCGGGATTTTTTTCGGGCTTTGCCAAAGCCAAAATCGCGAAATATGTTCCCCCGGCCAAAAGCGCGAGGATCGCCGCGCAAAAAAGCATGATCGACTTCCATCCGCGCTTTTTGGGATTAAGGGGCGCCTTGGGCGTTTTTGGAGCCGGATCTGTTGCCATGTCTTCGAATTCGTCCGCCTTTTCGTTTTTTTCGGGGCTACGGGGGGCGGCTTCCCAGACAATGGACTCGGAAAAGGGTATATCGTCTTCTTCGAGATATTCCAAGGGTTTTGCCTGTATCAGGTCGCCGCGCGGATATGCTATCACCGCTTCTTCCTGCGTGTACAAAATGGATTCGAGTTCGTCTTTCATCTGCCCGGGCGAAGCGTAGCGATCTTTGGGGGCATATGCGCAGGCTTTCAGAATTATCTCCGCAAGCCGCCCCGAGGCGTTCTTAGGTTCCGGCAGGCTCGCGCCCCTCACGCGCTTCATCACCGCCTCCTTGTACACGGATCCGCTTATCTGCGCCGGATAGTCCGGCAAAAACGGAGTGCGGTTGTCGTTGAGCATGCGGTAGAGCACGATCCCGAGGGAATATATGTCGGCATTGGCGCCGCATGGGTCGCCTAAGTACAGTTCCGGGGCCACATATGCGTATGCGCCCTTTTTGGGGAGCCCGCTCGCGATTTTCCCGGCTGTCCGGGAGAGCGCGAAATCGCCGAGCATGAAACCGCCCAGCTTCGAGGCGAATATGTTTTCGGGTTTGATGTTTTTGTGCGCTATGTTGAATTTCTGGGCTGTTTCCAAAGCCGCGCAAACATCGATGCCCAGCTGTATTATGTTCCGCACGGCGAGCCTGCTTGCGTGGGCATATTCCAAAAACGGAGTGAGCAGCTCCATTCTCAGTATCACATCGCAAGCCGCGCCGTTTTTGTCGCCGACGATTTCCCTGTCGTCATAGCCCACTATGTTCCCATTCCCCTTGAGATTCGCCATTATCGAAAATTCGTCGATTTCATCGAGCAGCTCTTCGATTTGGCCTGTGGGGGCGGAGATTATCTTCACTGCCGCGGAGCGCAAGCGACCGAAATCCTCGCGCCTCGCCTCGTATACCTTGCCCAGCGAACCTTCCCCTATGAGGTGGTTGAGTTTCCAGTTCCCCAAAACCACGTCGCCCGGATTGTAATTTCCTTTTGCCCGAACCGCCATCTATACCATCCCTCCGAAATTTATATTCATGCATATAAATTACCACACAATAATGACGGCTAAATTAATATTTTTTTAATTTATCTCGCGAGTGTTGACAAAATTTTGCCGTACGTGATATAATGAATGTGCGCAAAACAATTCAGGAGATTTTAAACGCTTCAGAACGCTTTCAGGAGGATGTTTTTATGAATGTTGCTTTTGTGACCGATTCGTTTCCGCCGATCATCGACGGTGTTGGCAGATGTGTCCTCGAATGCGCCAAGGAATTTGTCGCGGGTGGGCATGGGAAGTGCATCGTGGTGACCCCCCATGTGCCCGGCAGGGACTATTTGCAATATCCTTTCCCCGTGTTCCATTTTTCCTCGCTGCCCCTCCCCAACATGGAGTACAGGGCGGGCTATCCGTATATGCCCTCGCTGATCAAGAAAATCGGGCAGATGGGCATCGACATAATCCACGCCCACAGCCCTTTCACCGCAATGACCATATCGAAGAAACTGCGCAAAAAATTTGGCGTCCCCATAATCTACACGCAGCACACGAAATGGGAATACGACATCGCGAGCGCGGTGGGGATCCCCGTCATCGCCAAGGCTTTGGAAAAATACATATACAGCAACATAAACGCAGCCGACGACGTCTGGGCGGTGAGCCAAAAAACGGGGGAGCACATAAAAAACAGAGGGTTTTCGGGCGAGTTCACCGTGATGCAAAACGGCACGGACTTTTCCCGGGCGGACGCCGATCCGGCTTTGCTCGAAAGTTTGAGCCAAAAATACGAAATAGGCGAAAGAGCCCCGATTTTGCTTTTCGTGGGACGGATGATGTGGTACAAAAACCAGATGCTTACATTGGAGGCGCTGGAAACGTTGAATAAACGCGGTTTCGATTTCAGGATGTTTTTTATCGGGGACGGCATAGACCTTGAGGACATGAAAAAGACCGCGCGCGAAAAAAATTTGCATGACAAGGTGTTTTTCCCGGGCAGGATCGACGATAGGGAATTGCTCAGGGCATACTACGCCAAATCGGATCTTTTCGTTTTTCCATCCACATACGACAACGCCCCGCTGGTGATCCGCGAGGCCGCCGCCTGCGGCTGCCCGCCGTTGGTGATCAAAAACAGTTCCGCATCCGAAATACTCGACGATTCCAAAGAAAACCAGACCGCGTTTTTCGCCGAAGAAACGCCCGAGAGCGTGGCGGATGGGATAGAGGGGGCTTTTTCCGATATGGGGCGCTACGAGTTTGTGAAAAAAAACGCGGCGGACAAAATCTATCTGCCCTGGTCGAAAGTGATAGAGCGCTCGCTCGCCAAATACGCCGAAATATGCGGGAATTATGAACTTCGCGCCACTCAGAAAAAAGGGGGGGATTGACATTTTCGTAAAACAGTATCTAAAAAGGATAGGTTACGAAGGCGAACCGAAAGCGGATTTGGCCACGCTCTCAGAATTGCAGCACGGGCATCTCATGAGCGTCCCGTATGAAAACCTGGACATACTCCGGAATATCCCGCTTTCCCTGGATACGGACGATTTGTTCGACAAAATAGTCGCGCGCAAAAGGGGAGGGTACTGCTTTGAGCTGAATGCGCTGTTTTGCAGGCTTTTGGATGAAATCGGCTTCAAGACAGCCAACTTTTTTGCGCGCTTCCTTTTCGGCGAGCAAAAAGTTCCCATGCGCAGGCACAGGGTGATGGGCGTCGATATAAAGGGCGAACTTTACCTCGCGGATGTGGGCGTGGGGAGCATAAGCCCCGAATATCCGCTCAAAATCGCCGAAGGGGAAACTACGGAAATCAGGGGGCTGTCATATATGTTTTCCAGGGACGAATTTTTGGGTTGGGTGCTCTGCGTCAAAATCAACGGCGAATGGAAGCGGCTGTTTTCATTTTCGGAGGACAGGCAGTTCGAAGTGGATTTCGTCCAGCCGAATTTTTATTGCCAGCACAGCCCCGATTCGGTTTTCAACAAGACGAACATGGTGGCCATGCGCACAATAGAGGGCAAATACAGCATAGACGGCGACATTTTCAAAATATTCGATTGGAAAACCAGGCAAACCAAGGAAACAAAATGCGCAGACGCTGAAATCCCCGGCATTTTGAAAAAATATTTCGGAATAGAAGGCATATAACAAAAAAAATAATAGCGAAACGAGGGCTGAAAATTTATGAATCTTACCGCAAGGCTTGTTCTCATGGCAAAAAAACATTGGCGCACGATCGGATTTGGGACTCTGGGCGTAATCGGCGCGTCGCTTTTGAACCTCATCACCCCCGCAGTGGTGCGCAGCTTGACCGGGGCGCTGATGGATCCCGGAGATTCCGGCGTGCTCAACGCCCGGCTCCTTATCATTTACTCCGCCGTTTTGGTCGGTGCGTATCTGCTCCGAATGGGCTGCCGCTGGGTCGCGCTAGCCATCAGCCATATCGCGGCATGGAATTTCGTGGGCGAGCTCATGGCCACGATATATGAAAAGCTCCAGCGGCTCTCCATGAGGTATTACCAGGACAAGCAGACCGGGCAGCTGATGAGCCATATGCTCAACGACAGCAGCAGGGCGCACGACCTGATCGCGCACGCCTTGCCCGACTTGATCGGAAACGTGATCATCATAATCGGCGTAACGGTCTTGATTTTCACGATCAACCCGATACTTGCCGCGGTCACGCTGGTGCCCGTTCCGTTCGTGATTTGGGCGGGGACTTTTTTTTCCAAGAAAGTGGCCCCGCTCTTCAAATTGGACCGCGAAGTCTTGGGCGAGCTCAACGCGGTCACCCAGGATAACCTTTCGGGCATGAAAGAGATACAGGCCTTTGGGCAGGAAGATCGCGAGCTCGAAAAAATGCGCAAGCTTTGCAAATACTATTCCGACGTCAACGTCAAGGCAAACTACGCCAATGCGCTGTTTCACCCCGGAATCGAGTTTCTGACTTCGCTGGGAACGGTGATCGTAGTGGGTTTCGGCGGATATTTGGCGATGGGCGGCCACATGACCGCTCCGGACATCATAGCTTTTTTGATGTATCTCGGCATTTTTTACGGGCCGCTCGCGGTTTTGTCGAGGCTGTTCGAAGATGTGCAGCTCGCTTATGCGGGCGCCTCGCGCATATTCGAGGTATTGGACGCAAAATCCGAAATCACGGACAGCCCCGATGCCAAAATTCTGGAAAAATGCGAGGGCAAGATAGAATTCGACGAGGTTTGCTTCCATTACAATGAAGATGAACCGGTGCTAAAAAACATATCCTTCGCCGCCGAACCCGGACAGATGATCGCGGTAGTGGGGCCCACGGGGGTAGGAAAGACCACTATAGTCTCGCTGATCGAACGTTTTTACGACCCGCAGGGCGGGAGCATAAAAATAGACGGCGAAAACATAAAAAACCTGACCGTGGAATCCCTGAGATCCCACATATCCATGGTTTTGCAGGATGTGTTTCTGTTCAACGGCACGATAGCGGAAAACATCGCATACAGCGTGAAGGAAGCCACGCGGGAACAAATAGAGGAAGCGGCCAAAATCGCCTGTGCCGACGAATTCATCTCGCAGATGCCCGACGGCTATGAGACGCTGATCGGCGAGCGCGGCATACGGCTTTCCGGGGGCCAAAAGCAGCGGCTCTCCATCGCGAGGGCGGTTCTCCGAAATACCCCGATACTGATCTTGGACGAAGCGACCTCGTCTGTGGACATGGAAACCGAGCTGCAGATACAGCAGGCGATCGAAAATTTGGCGGGGAGCCGGACGGTGATAGTGATCGCGCACAGGCTCTCGACGATTATAAGCGCGGATCAAATCATAGTATTGGACAAGGGCGCGATCATCGAGAGGGGCAGCTATGCCCGGCTCATGGAGCAGGACGGCTCGTTTGCCAGGCTGAACAAGGCGAATGCAAAAAAATTGAAAAGGTAAAAAAGGATAAAAAAAGGAGGGCAAAAACCATGAAAAACCCGTTTTCGAAAACAATCCCGGATGAAAACTTTGAGCTGTCGATGAAGAGGTACGATGCGTTTTTTAGGGGCGAGGTGTATGACAGGCCGCCCGTGTGCTTCACTTTCTGGAACGAAACCCCGGAGCAGCGGGAAAAAAGACCCGAGGACAAAAAATACGCCTCCCACCGGGAGCGCTGGCTCGACGTGGCCCAAAGGGCAAAGCAAACCGACTACCACATCGGCTGCACGAAATTTTACGCCGACGCCATGCCCACCAGTTTTCCAAACCTCGGCCCGGAAATATTTTCCGCGATATGCGGCTGCGGCTATTATTTCGGACCGGAAACCACCTGGACTTACCCCAACATCATCGATTGGGAAAAAGACATGGACAAAGCGGTTATGAGCCGCTCGAACGAATATTTCGTGGCGCTCGACAATTTCATCAGGGAACTTTTGAAGTATTCTAAGGACAAATTCGCGATAGGCTTCACAGATTTCCACGCGGGGGCGGATCATCTCGCCGCGCTGCGCGATCCGGAAGTTTTGTGCGCGGATCTGTACGACTACCCCGAATTCGTCAAGGCGAAACTTGCCTCCTCATATGAGGAATATTTCAGGCTGTACGAATATTTCTACAATATGACCACCTTGGAGGGCGAACCCACCACGGGCTGGATAAACCTTGTGGTCGATGGCAGGTACAACATAACGCAAAACGACTTTTCCTGCATGATAAGTTCCAAAATGTTCGAAGAATTTTTCTTGGGCGGGCTGATCCGGGAATGCGAAAAATTGGATAAGACCATATACCACTTGGACGGGCCCGACGCGCTCAGGCATTTGGACATGATTTTGGATATACAAAAGCTCAATGCGGTGCAATGGGTTTGCGGATCGGGAAACGAAGGTTTTGGCCGCTGGATTCCCGTATACCAAAAAATACAGAAGGCGCATAAAGGCATAATGCTCTATGCGAACATAAACGAGCTCGACGAGATTTTCGCAAGTCTCGCCCCCGACGGCGTATGGTTTGCCTCCGTCGGAGGGGTGTCCACCGCGGAGGAAGCCGATAAAGTGATAACGCGCATAAAAAATTGGAAATAGGGCTTGGTTAAATAAAGTTGGACAAAAAGAGTTGGGCACCTTTTTGACGCCCAACTCTTTTTGTTTTGCTTATCATGATGTCAATATTTTTTATTTGGCCAAAGAAAATTTTTTTCGATTTTTGCGATAACCGGTTTTCACGCGAAAATCGAATATTTATGGCAAACGCCCGCAATTGTTAATTTTTTGACAATATGGAATGTTTTTGTTGCAATAAAACCCCATATCGTGTATAATATATGCAAACGATCGGCTCCGGGGGATAAACGTTTATGGAAACTCGCTTCAAGGTTTTGTTTGTTTGCACGGCCAATACGTGCAGGTCGGCCATGGCCGAATATTATTTCAACAGCGAAATGCGAAAATTCGGCGGCAAAATCGAAATGGCGGCGGATTCGTGCGGGCTCTATGCGAACCCGGGCAGCCCGATTTCCCCAAATGCGGCAAAAATCTTAGAATCGGAAAATATCGCTTGCGAGGGCCACAAATCGAAACAAGCCGACAAGAAGCTCATAAAAGCCAATGGCTTCGTTTACGGGATGACGGCCCGCCATGCGGCCGCGCTCAAAGGGCAATTCCCGGAATTCGCCGAAAAAATATTTTGCATGCCGCAGGATATCGGCGACCCATATGGGGGGAGCCTGGATGATTATGGGAAATGTTTTGAGGGGATAAAGGAATCCGTGGACGCGATAATCGACCGCATGGCAGAAGAAGCGTGTTGAAAATGGCTGAGATTTTGCCGCTTTCCTTTGGGCACATCGAACCCATATTCGAAATCGAAACCGAAAGTTTCGGCGATCCGTGGAGCAAACAGTCTTTTGCCGCGATATTTGCCAGCCCGCATTACATGGGATTCGCCGCCATCGACGGCGCGGAAGTGGCGGGATACCTGATCGCGCGGCGCATGCCCCCCGAAATCGAAATATTGAACATAGCGGTGGCGAAATCGAAACGCCGCAAAAAAATCGCGACGGGATTGTTTTGCGCCCTTTTCGAATATGCGAAAGCCGAAAAAACCGAAAGGCTGCTCTTGGAAGTAAGGCGCTCGAATTCCGCCGCGCTCGGGCTGTACAAAAAACTGGGGTTTGGAATAGACGGCTTCAGGAAAAATTATTACTCGAATCCCAAAGAGGACGCGGCATTGATGAGTGTGAGGATTTAATCGAAAATGTTGGTGCTCGGAATTGAATCATCCTGCGATGAGACTTCGGCCTCCGTGGTTTCGGACGGAGGCGCGGCATTGTCGAACATTGTTTTGTCGCAAGCCGAAATCCACGCCAGATATGGGGGAGTCGTGCCCGAAATCGCCTCGCGGGCGCACACGGAAGCGATTTATCCGCTCTGCGAAAATGCGTTGAAAGAGGCGAATGCCTCCCTTGCGGATCTCGGCGCGGTTGCCGCCGCATACGCCCCGGGGCTCATAGGGGCGCTGCTGGTGGGGCTGAATTTTGGAAAAGCCCTGGCATACAGGCAAAATTTGCCGTTTGTCCCGGTAAACCACATAAAAGGCCATGTGGCCGCCGCCTATTTAGGGCATAAAGGGCCAACGCCGCCGTTTTTGGCATTTGTGGCGTCGGGAGGGCACACTTCGATAATGGAAGTTGAAACGCATACGAAATTTGCGGTCCTGGGCATGACCCGCGACGACGCGGCGGGCGAGGCATTCGACAAAACGGCGAGGGCGATGGGCCTGGGCTACCCCGGAGGGGCCGCGATGGAAAAATACGCCGCGCAGGGCGACGGCCGCAGTTTCAAAATCCCCCATGCCAAAGTGGTCGGCTCCGATCTCGATTTTTCCTTTTCAGGGGTAAAGACCCATGTCATAAACCACATAAACTCCATAAAGCAAAAAAACGGCGAACTGACCGAAAAGGACAGGCGCGACATAGCCGCCTCCTTCACCGAAAACATAGTATTTTCCATCTGTTCGCGCATAAAGCTCGCATTGGAAAAAACGAAACACAAGTCTTTGGTCTGCGCGGGGGGGGTCATGGCAAACTCCGATATAAGGGAAGCTTTGAAAAATTTATGCGGGGAAATGAATGTAAACCTCCATGTCCCCGACAAAAAATATTGCGGGGACAATGCGGCAATGATAGCCGCGCAGGGGTATTACGAATTGAAAGCGGGCAATGAAGCGGGGCTTGGCCAAAATGCATACGCCTCTGCGGATTGGGGCTGAAAAGGGCGAGTTATCCACAGTTTTTTGCGGGATAATCTGTTGATATTGTGGATAAGTCGCGAAAAAACGCGCTTTTTGCATATCAATGAGGCAAATTTGATGAAAATATTGAAAAAGGGAGAAAAAAATGACGGCAAATGACGAAAAAAGAAAACAGGCGGTGGAATCGGCCGCCGAAAAATTCGCCGGGCTTCTGTATTCGCAGCTCGAGCGGGTTGATGAAATAAACGCCGCGGGGGATTTCACCGATTACGCCAAACTCGATAAAATCATCATAGGCGTATGCAGCGGCGACGGAATCGGCCCGATGATAAGCTCGGTTTCCCGGGATGTTCTGGAATTTCTGCTCGCGGGGGAAATAAAGTCCGGCAGGGTCGAATTCAAGACGATAGAGGGGCTGACGCTCGAAAACAGGATCGCAAAAGGCAAATCGATACCCGACGACGTGCAAAAAGATCTGAAGGCTTGCCATGTCATATTGAAGGCCCCGACCGAAACCCCGCAGGCGGGGGACGGCAGGCCCAATATCGAGAGCGCGAACGTATCGATGCGCAAGGCGCTCGATTTGTTCGCCAATGTGCGCCCCGTGAAAGTCCCCGGCTTAGGCATCGACTGGACTTTTTTCAGGGAAAACACCGAAGGAGCCTATGCGGTGGGCAGCCAAGGCGTAAATGTCACCGATGATCTGTCCGTGGATTTCGCCGTGACCACCACCGAAGGGACGAACAGGATCGCCAGGCTGGCATATGAATTCGCGAAAAACAACAACAAAGACCACGTGACCATCGTGACCAAAGCGAACGTGATCAAGACCACCGACGGCAAATTTTTGAATATCTGCCAAAATATAGCCAAAGAGTATCCGGATATAAAGACCACGGACTGGATAGTGGACATCATGACGGCGGACTTGATCAACGAGAGCCGCCGGCGCGACTTCAAGGTATTTATCCTGCCCAACCTTTACGGCGACATACTGACAGACGAGGCGGCGGCGATCCAGGGAGGCGTGGGGACTGCGGGCTCGGCGAACATCGGCAAAAAATACGCGATGTTCGAGGCGATACACGGCACCGCGCCGCGCATGATCAAAGAAGGCAGGGCGAAATACGCAAATCCCTGCTCGATGCTCAGGGCGTCCGTCATGCTTTTGGAGCACATCGGATACAAGGCCGAGGCCGCGAAACTCGAGCGCGCGCTCGACATCTGCACAATCGAGGAAAAAAAGCTCGTGATGACCAACCGCGAAACGGGGGCTACCTGCGAGCAATTCGGGGATTATGTGAAAGAGACGATTTATTCGGCGAAAAATCAAATGTAAGGATTATTTTAAAATTATGACGCAAAACCAAAACGAAGCCTCCAAAAAAATATCGCCCGCGGTAAAAAACCGCTTGCCGAGATATTACCGGTACCTGTCGGATTTGCTCAGAAATGAAAAATGCAAGATATCTTCGGAAGAATTATCCAAGCTCATGGCGGTGACCGCCTCGCAGATACGCCAAGACCTCAATTGTTTCGGCGGCTTCGGGCAGCAGGGCTACGGCTATAACATAGAGCAGCTTCACGATGAGATAGGGCGCATACTCGGGGTGAAGCGCGGCTTTTCGGCGGTAGTCGCCGGGGCGGGCAATTTAGGCACCACGCTCTCAAAAAGCGGCATATTCACCAAGCGCGGAGTGGCGCTTATGGCTCTTTTTGACATAAACCCCAAAGTGATAGGCAGAAAAATAGCGGGGCTTTCGGTCATGGACATAAAGGGGGCGGCGCAATACTGCCGCGAAAACGAAGTGGACATAGCAGTCCTGACGCTGCCAAAGGACGAAACAAAGCCCGTGGCGGAAATGCTGGCCGAGGCGGGGGTCAAAGGCTTCTGGAATTTTTCGAACATGGAGTTGAAAATCGAAAAACCCGACGTCAAAGTGCAAAACATACACATGGGCGACTCATTGATGATGCTCTGCCAGCAGCTGAACAATTCATAATCTTCGCGCACCCGACAAAAATCTGATCGCCCGCTCCACTGCGTCCTTCGAATCGCCCCAAGGTTCGTTTTCGTTCCTGTAGTCGAATTTTTTGGTGAACCAAGTGACATCGGCCAAAAGTTTTTCGCAATAGCCCGCCATCAACCTGTCGCATTCGCCCGCAAATTCCGCATACCGCTTTTTTGGCATCGAGCATGAGGCCGCATAGAGCAAGTCCGCATAGTGGCCGAGGCAAAAATAGGGCTGATTCGACAGCTTTTCCCGGAATTCTTTTTCCCGCTCCCACAAATAGGCGGCGTTTTCGAGCATTTTTGTGAGCGAATGCTCAATTTTGCCGCATATGTAGCAGCTCTGCGACTGTTTTTCGAGCTTTTTGCCTTTGCCGGAATCGAATAATCCGCCATTCAACGTTTTGAGTATGCCCAGCGAGAGGTGGCTCTCGATTATGAGCGCAAGGCCGAGGCGGTTCTTCATTTCGAACATCATTCCGTAGTGGGTGCCGCAGAAACCCTTTTTGTTGGTTTCGATCCTGATGTCGGGCTCCATCATGGCCCCCCCGAGTATCGTTTCCAATTCGGTTTCCTCGAGCTTTTTGTACAGCGAGCACACCGGGCACCCCGAATACAAATCGAAAGCCTCATTTACCGGTATCGTGTATATAGTTTCGACCATATAAATATTCCTTTTAAGTTTTGAATGAATTGCGCTTCACGCCTTATCATTGTATTACAAAAACCGAAAATAGTCAAGGGTTAATTAGATTATCGTGGAAATTTTTGAATTGGGAAACAGGATAGCCATAGAAAATTTGGAAAACTTCGATTTTTCAGATATTTTCGGCTGCGGCCAATGCTTTCGCTTCAACCAAACCGGCGAAGGCGAATTCGAGGGGGTGGCCTATGGAAAATATCTGTCGGTTTCCCAAAAGGGAAACAAAATATTTTTGGATGCGAGCCCCGAAGATTTTTTTGGCATTTGGCGCGATTATTTTGACGTGGGCAGGGATTACAAAAAGATATTTGAGACTTTGAGGCGTGACGAAACATTGAAGCGGGCTTCGGATTTTTGCCCCGGGATCAGGATATTGAAGCAGGAACCATTCGAATGCCTGATTTCTTTTATCATCAGCCAAAACAACAATATCCCGAGGATAAAAAAAATAATCGAGAGCCTTTGCGAAAATTTCGGCGATAAAATCGACTGCGGCAAAAAAGCCTGTTTTTCCTTCCCGAAAGCGGAAAAAATCGCGGGTTTGGATCTGCGCGAGCTCGACGCTATAAGGTCCGGCTTTCGGGCAAAGTATATTTTGGATGCGGCAAAAAAGGTGGCTTCGGGCGAAATCGACCTCGATTCGATTTGGAAAATGGGCGTGGGGGAAGGAGCCGGGTACCTCAAGCGCATAAAAGGCGTGGGCGACAAAGTTTCCGCCTGCGCCCTGCTGTTTGCATACAACAAACTGGAAGCTTTTCCGGTCGATGTCTGGATAAAAAAGGTATTGGCGAAATATTACGGCGATATGGACTACATGGGAATTTTCGGGGAATATGCGGGGATTGCGAACGCATATCTGTTTTATTACGAAAGGGAAAAAGGAGCTGGCGGATCATGATTGCAAATAGGGATACGACGGTGGGCTATCACTGCCCGCATTGCGGGATGCCCATACTCAACAGGATAAACATATTCACCATGGAGGGAAATCTTGTCAAGATGAAATGCGTTTGCGGGGGAAGCGAACTCATGGTGCAGATACAAAAAAACCATAAGTACCAGATAACCGCCCCGTGCATAATGTGCCCAAACCCGCATACATTCGCATTGTCCTCGGCGGCATTTTTCCAAAAGGATTTATTTGCGCTGTCATGCAAATTCACAGCAGTGAACATATGCTTTATCGGCAAAGGGAACAGGGTATACAACGCCCTGAAAAAAAACGAGCAGGAGCTGATAAAAGCTTTCGGCGAATTTGAGGAATTGGACGATATGGACGACGCGGACGACTTTGGCGACGATTTTTTGTTTGACGATGACGACGAATTTTGGGACGGCGAAGACGACTTCGACGAAGAAGATTTCAGGTACGAAAAAAAAGAACCGGGTTTCATAGCGCACATAAACAAAGATTTTGACCCGGGTTCTGCGGGCGGAAAAACCGAAGAGTGGCCCATAGACGAGATAAAGGACATAAAGATAGGTTCGTATCAGGCCGCGGCGCAGATTTTGGCGCTAATATCGCATAAGCACGAACAAAAAAAGATAATATGCAAATGCAAAAAATTCGACGGAATATTGACCATATCGGCCCAAGGCGTCCGCGTGGAGTGCAAAAACTGCGGCTCATACAGGGACATAAAAACATCGGGCGCCGCCGACGCGGATTACCTCGGGGAATCGGATCGGCTGTATTTGGACTACGACGACTAACCGGTTTTAGATGAACCTTATCTAACGGCATT
Organism: Oscillospiraceae bacterium; assembly: GCA_009782405.1. Next base: position 70,360 of record WRJC01000001.1, on the reverse strand, counting down.
GTATAAACGATACCCGCCGCTGAGATTATATACATCAAATCCGTTTTGCGTCAATATACGGGCGGCAATATAACTGCGCATTCCACTATGACAATGCACATAAACAGGCTTCGATTTATCCAGTTCCCCTATTCGTTCTCTCAATGAATCCAATGGAATGTTGATAAATCCGTCTATACGCCCCTGCGCTGCTTCCTGCGGGTTACGCACATCAAGCAAAATAACGCTGCCGTTTCGAGGCAAAGCGCCCACATCATGCCAGTGAAAATTTTTCACTTTTCCTGTAAGTATATTTTCAATGGCGTAACCCGCCATGTTCACCGGGTCTTTTGCCGACGAATATGGCGGCGCATAGCATAATTCGAGTTGCGTCAAGTCGTAAGCCGTTATTTTTGCGCGTATTGCCACCGCCAGCACATCGCAACGTTTATCAACGCCGTCGAAGCCGACGATCTGCGATCCCAAGATTTTACCGTTTTCTTTTTCAAAAATCATTTTCATAGACATGGGGAGCGAACCGGGGTAATACCCCGCATGGCCCGGCAACCATAGAAAAACTTTATCATAATTCATGCCGAGCCGTTTCGCGGTTTTCTCGTTTATACCGGTAAAAGCGACGGTCATATCAAAGACTTTTATAACTGCCGACCCTTGCGTGCCTGCATATTCAGATGACGGTATGCCGCAAATATTATCGGCGGCAATCCGGGCTTGTTTATTGGCGGGACCGGCTAATGGAATCATGACTGCCTGCCCCGTAACAAAATCAATCACTTCTACTGCGTCCCCGACGGCATATATATTTTCATCAGACGTCCGCATGCGTTTGTCAACAACAATTCCGCCGCGTTCGTTTATTGTCAATCCTGCGTCTTTTGCGAGTTTGCTTTCCGGTTTGACTCCGATGGCCAAAATCAACATGTCAGTTTCCAATACGCCATTTTGCAGCTCAAGAATTAAACCGCCGTTCTTTTCCGTTATTTTCTGTACTCCGTTGTTCAGATACAATGAAACGCCTTTTTTGCGCAGATGATTATGCACGTCGCAAGCCATATCAATATCCAGAGGAGCAATAACCTGGCTGGATAATTCAACAATGCTCACATTCAGGCCCGCATCTTTCAGATTTTCCGCCATTTCAATCCCGATAAAACCTCCGCCAATGACTGCCGCGTTTTCAGGACGGTTTTTCGTTATATAATCTTTGATCCGGTCGGTATCATTCACGTTGCGCAAAGTAAATACGCGCCCTGATTCGATTCCCTCTATCGGCGGCTTGATTGGCATACCTCCGGGGGACAATATCAATTTGTCATATCTTTCAATATAGGTCTCTCCCGTTCGATTGTTTTTCACCGTTACTGTTTTTGCTTCGCGGTCAATGACCAACACTTCGCTTTGAACCCTCACGTCGACGTTATACCGCCCGCGAAAACTCTCAGGCGTTTGCAAAAGCAAATCTTCGCGGTCGTCAATTGTTCCGCTTATATAATACGGCAGACCGCAGTTGGCAAAAGAAATATATTCGCCGCGCTCAAACATAATGATTTCCGCATGTTCGTCTAATCTGCGTAAACGCGCGGCAGCCGTCGCGCCTCCGGCTACCCCGCCTATTATCAATATTTTGCTCATTTATAAATTTCCTCCATATTGTTATCCACTGACCGTATCATACGGCCAATCAAGAATACCTCCAAAACTGAGAACGTTATCATATCCCATTCCAGTAAGCAATTCAACTGCTTTTGATGCTCTTGCCCCGCTATGGCAATAGACAAGGACGGGAATATTTTTGTCAGGCAATTCGGCAGAAGCACGGCGGCCGAGTTCGTCAGCCGGAATTAATTTCGCGCCCTCTATCCGAACCTGCCCGTATTCAGCCGGAGTGCGAACGTCCAGCAGAATGTGTGGATTAGTTTCGGACATCATCTTTTGCGCTTCTTGCGGAGAGATGATGTGAATATTTGTAACAGACATGTTTTTTTACCTCCCGATTTTTAATTAGTTCCTTTCAATTATACTGCAAATTATATGGAATTTCAATGCGATTTTACAAAATTTTGATAAAATATCTATTTCACATAATCTTTTCTCACTTTGACAACCGCAGTCACAAAAAAGAATAGCGTTAATATAGCGATATACAATCCGTAATGATACCAATTTGATGTACTTTTGCCCTGTTCAACCAACTCCGCCATCGAGAGAAATGCTTTCTGCGGCAATATTTTGATAACTGTTTCTAAAATTTTGTTGCCCCTGTCGAACGAATAAAAGCTCCCTGCCAGAACAGAAGTCAGGACAACAACCGCTGAACCGACCATGTTCGCCGAATCACCTGTTTTTATCATTGATACAAGAAAAAGTGCGAACGACGTGCCCAATGCGCTGAGAATTGCCGTGAGTGCGAAAAATTCAACCGTACTAAAACCTATATCTATTCCGAACACATACCGTACAACCAGTATGATCGCCATCGTCGGAACAAGCAAAAATAGATAAGCAAACAGACTATGTGCGCACAGATACCACGAGAATGACACGGGTGAAGCCGCGACCCGGCGTATTTGTTTCTTGTCTTTATCTTCCGCAAATACAAACGTCATAGAAATGCCTTGCATCAGCACAAACATCATCAAAAATCCAAATATGTTTGTGCCTTTTTCGCGTGAACCGATTTCGCCTGCCTGAAAAGATGCCGGATCTCTGACAAGCGCGTAAAGCATATTCTTGAAATCATCGTTTTTGATTGTCTGTATTTCATATCCGCCCTGTCCGTCAAAAATTATGACAGCGTCGTATTTTCCCGCCGCCAATTCTGACATAGGCGGTTCTTTTTCAAGCGCCGTCATGTTCAGATATTGTGTGTGGGGAATAACCATATTACTTTCTGAAACCACGGCGATATGTCCGGCAATATCAGATTGTGTGTTGAAAAATACAGCGGCAGCAACCGCTCCGACCGTTAAAACGAAAAACATGATTATCCTTGTTTTATGCTCCGACAAACGTCGGAGGTTGTTGAGCAATACAGCAGTAAATACTCTCATATGTAATCCTCCCCTCTGAAAAATTTATTGCATAGTAACACGGATACCGCGCATAACAGAACAAGTATGCCGCAGACAGGCAAAAACAACGAAAAATCTTTGTCATAGATAATTTGCAGGCATACTGTCAGTATCCATTTTGCCGGCGAAGCCCAGCTTGCGGCGGCGATTGCTTTCCCAAGCCCGTTTACCGGAAAGAATATCCCCCCGAAAACGGCGGCAAGCGTAAAAATCAAGTTCAGTATCGAATTTGTAGCGCCTTCGTTTTTGATGACGCAGCAGACCGTGACGCCAAGCGATGAAAAAAAGAATATCGACAACAGCATGATGATGAATATCGACCAAGCATCGGCGCCGCCGTAATTTACCCCGACTGTTATTTTTAAGAAAATCGCAGCGATGGTGTACATAGCTGTACAAAACACGGTTGTCGCTAAAACTTTTGAAAAGTGGATATAGAACGAGCGGACGGGAGAATAGACAATCCTCATATTGGGATTTTTAATCCGTTCTTCCAAAAAACTGTTAGCGGCAAATGTTGACGCGTTGAATACGCCGTAAATCATCAGGGCAACCCCATAATAATCATAAGAAGTGATTGTATCTCCGTAACTGCCGCTTGTCAGAAATCCGAGTATCAGTATTAACAAAACCGGAAACGCAATCGCATAAGCTATCCACATGGGATTGGTCAATAGGTTAACTAAATCTATGATAAATATTTTTTTGAATTTATACATCTGTTCATTCCCCCCCTAATCCCTCAGCGATTTGCCGGTCATTTTCAAAAACACTGTTTCAAGGCTCGCGGTCTGACAGGATATATCTGTAATCTTTATGCCGCCTGATACAAGCGCGGATATTATTTTGTCAAGGTTTTCAATCTGCCTGTTTGTGGTTATGTCGATTATCCCATCATTGACCGCGATATTTTTTACGCCGTCAATTTTACGCAACTTTTGAATATCCGGCTCGTTATCATATCCTGCCGCGATACGGTAATTCCGTTCGCTTTCGATATTTGCTTTTAAGGATTCATTTGTACCCTCAGCGATGATGTTTCCAATATCCATAATTATGATGCGCGTTGATATTTCCTCGACTTCTTCCATATAGTGCGTAGTATATAGAATCGTCATACCCTGCTCGCGGAGACGCTTCACTCCCTCCAGAATATGATTGCGGGATTGCGGGTCGATTCCCACCGTCGGCTCGTCCATAATCAGAAGTTCCGGTTTGTGGGCTATTGCGCACGCGATATTCAAACGTCGCTTCATACCACCCGAAAACGTGTTGACTTTATCTTTCGCTTTGTCCGATAACCCTGTAAACTCCAATGCGAAACGGCAGCCGTCTTTGAGCGCATCGCCTTTCAAACCGTACAAGGACGCAAAAAACAATACGTTCTTTTCTGCGGTCAAATCATCGTATAACGCCAAATCCTGCGGGACAATTCCAAGATGTGATTTATATTTGAGCAAATCTTTATATATGCTTTCGCCTTTATACTGTATATTTCCGCTGTCACCCCGCAACGCTCCGGTGATGATATTTATAGTTGTACTTTTTCCTGCTCCGTTCGGACCGAGAAAGCACAGGATTTCTCCCTCGTTTACAGTAAAATCAATGCCATGAACAACTTCTTTGTCTTTATAGCTCTTTTTCAAACATTTAACGTTTATGATGTTCTGCATATGTTCCCCCTTGTATCATTTCTTCATATATTTTAAATAGCCATTCAAAACTACCTTTTTCCGCTCCGAGGACTAGTTCGATAAAATGTGCAACCGCTTTGACCTTTTTCAATAATTTTTCACTTGTCCACTTATATAATCCAGGGTCGAGCATAAACTGGGCTGCGTTAAACACAAATTCAAAACTCTCCTGCGGGTACGGCGTGTTATATACTCCCTCGTCTATGCCCTGTTTGACTATCTGCGTCATGGCAGGAGTTATGGCAATTATTGTTTCTATCAGGCTTTTCAGGTGCAATGAGCTGTTGTCTTCATGGTGCAGCTGTTCCACAATATCGTCGTTTTTTCCCGGTTGTTCAACAAGGATTTTAAAAAATTTTTCGTTGGCTGTAAGTCCCGGCATATCCGCAATCTCCTGAGAGCCGACTCTTGCGATGTTCGCCATGCGCATGATCACAGCGTCCATTACTTCTTCTTTCGATTTGAAATAGTGATAGAACGTGCCTTTGCCTATCTTAACGCCGTCCAGAATATCATTGACTGTAGTTTTTTCATAGCCTTTTGAAGTAAATAAATTCTCCGAAACGTCAAGAATTTCATTAAAGCGTTCGTCATGTTTTTTTGATACTCTCATTATATTTTACCTCCGCAATTATTGTACCGACCGTCGGTACAATATATATTATATTCATTTTGTTTTCGTTTGTCAAGGGATTTTCAACAAAAAATTGTAAATAAATTATGACTAACAATATTGTCTGTTTACCTGCGAATGGCATAAAATTAAAGAAAAGCAAAATCGGGGTTTGACAAAACCCCGATTTTATGGTATAATTTTGGCTGGGATGGCTGGACTCGAACCAGCGGAATGCAGGAGTCAAAGTCAGAAGTTGGTGGATTTACGGGGTGTTTTTGAGTGCCGTTGAGTCCCTTGTAAAACCTTTGATTCCTCAGGTAAAATCAGCCTTTTCGAGCAGAAACCCTCAAACCCCTGAATCTATGCGGATAAATTTGCGAAACAACTTTTATCAAAGTTTATTAGCAAATCCGTTGATTTTGTATGGTTTCTGTAAAATATTTATTTTGAAAATTGAGAAGTCACCGCTCTCAATTTTGCTTTAATTTTTTTATAGTTATTTATTTTTTTCTTCAAGTTCGAGTATTGATGCTTTATTTAGACCAGTTGTTTCCATTATGATCAATATGTCTACTTTGTTCTTTAAAAGCGTTTTGGCGTTTTCAATCATGCGTTCATTTATTTTTTCATTAGCGTATTCGATTTTTTCTTCCTCGAATAATCTGGCGACTTTCGTCATCTTCAACCACTCCTTCAGTTTGTTTGAATAATTTTTATCTATGAATTTGTCTGTCGCGGATAATATGCCCGCTATTATGAAACTTTGCTTGTTCTCATCTTCGACTTCTTTAACAAGATTGACCGTTGTTTCTATTAACTCCTGCTTGTCGTTTTTCGCTGTCAGAGGCAGGATTATAAATCTCATCACGTCCTCATCGGACAGCGACTCGTTCGCACGGACTTTTCTTTCAAGCTCCGCATACATTTGGTTTCCTTCAAACGCCGACAAGAATATTCATCTATATGAAAGCGAATCTTTTCAACAGCACAGAACCAGAATAAATAATATTTTGGAGCAAATCCCGTTTGCCGAAAATCCCGACGGCTGGATATGCAAAGGAACTTGCGCCGTCGGGGGATTTGAGTATTTTGGGTTTTCCGAATCGTCAGATATACTATTTACAGTGTCGGTAAGCGGCAGAGGGCTTATTGATATGTCAAAAAACGGGAAAATCGCCCACGACGGCGGCGTTACATACTGGGAATCCGAGTGTATCGGATAGAATTTATATAATTTTTTCGGGAAACGAGGACAGATATGATAAATATGAACAACAACGACGGCGGGAAAACTCTTTTTATAGGGGAACGTCAGATTTCTTTCGGCGACGGAATTGAAACGGTTCTGGAGTTCTCTGATTTATGGATCGTTCTTCTCGGCAATATTGATTATGTGAACGGTCAGCGTTCGATAGATATGTCAAAACAGCCGCTCAACAATATCTATGCCGTTGATAAAGAGTGCAATGTTCTTTGGAATATCAAGCAAATAATCCCGTCAGGTCTTTTGATGACGCCGGATGAACAATATACCGGAGCAGTAAAAATTTCGGACAATATTCTGAGAGTGACGACATTTAACTGTTTTGCGTTTGATATTGACATAAACACCCTTGAAGTGGTTGATAAGATATTTACAAAATAGCGTTTTGGAGGTAAATATAATAATGAATACAGGAGATATAATAAAATTCGGCGGGTATGATTGGCGTGTACTTGATGTTCAAGACGGCAAGGCTTTATTGCTGAGCGATAAAATAATCGAAAAGAGAGAGTATCACGACGAATACGAAGACGTCACATGGGAAACATGCGAACTGCGTAAATACCTGAACGAAGAATTTTACAATAAATTTAACGAAACAGAAAAGAGCATGATTGCCAGGACAACTATAGCGAACGATGATAATTTGTGGTTCGACATAAGCGGCGGCAACGCGACGGATGATAAAATATTTTTATTAAGCCTTGAAGAAGCAGACAAATATTTCGGAAACAGCGGGGATTATCAAAACATGAAACGATTGAACTGGGACGGCAATAAATTGTTTGCGCACGATTACGGTTATTATTTATCCAACGAATATGACAAAGACAGGGTGGCGGAATTTGAAAATAATCAAAATAAATGGAATTGTTGGTGGCTGCGGTCTCCCGGTCGCTGGTATGATTTTGCCGCGTTTGTTTCCGGCCGCGGCGCCATACACGTCGTTGGCGAGCATGTAGAATATGAATGCGCGTACTTCGGCGTTCGCCCCGCTTTGTGGGTGAATTTATGAAAGAAGTTTTAGCATGGTATAAATACCCCGAACCTAAAGGGACATATTATTTTGAAGAAGAATTGAAACACCCTGACAAAGTTACAGAGATTTTTGATTATTGTCAAATATTGCTGGCGCATATTTCAAAAGCTGGTTGGGATTTTCTTACAGATTATTACGGTTACGAAAAGCTTTTTCTGTTGAATAAAAAAAGCGGTTGGTTTGACTGTTCTGCAATTAATGAATTTATCGAATGCGTCCAGCTTGAATATGAATCTTCAAACGGAAAGGAACTTGACATGAAAAAATATATAGACTATAATGGATTTAAATACGAGTATCTGGGCAACGGCTGTAAAGCGACGGGGACAAACGGCGAAAGCTGGCAAATGTCCGGCGATATATATTTCAGATGTATCGACTGCGGTTATATGATGAACGGCGACCCGCGTGAGAGTGATAATTGTCCGTGCGGCAGTCTGTATAAAGACGCGGATTACGGCAGGCTCGGTTCAAAACATGGCGACGACGCAATAGAAGTCTATGTAAAATCAGAGGGGTAATAAAAATGAGCGGGCAAAAAGAATTATGGATTATATTACACGACGAGGAGTACAATACCATTTGGGATAAGTTTCAGGAAGAATTTCAGTTTCAGCCGCAATACGGGCAATATGCCAAACCGACATTTATTTTTAACGTGCCGGTCGATGTTTACGATATTAAGGATTCGCCAATATATAATGATGATGAAGATTTGAACGACATTATTCGGAACGGGTTTATTTTAGCTATGGACGACGACGATTTTATGTACGCGTTCGATTACAACCACACTTCATACAGATACAATCCGAGGATAAAAACAGTTATAGAATATCCGGTTTGGATAAGCATGGTAATCACCACAACAACCACGAATCAGAAAAGAGAGGAATTTCCAATGGTAGAGCAGTTGATAGCCATATTTTGCGACATAGACGAATTTTGCGTAGAGTACGAGAGGTATCTCGAAGAACATTTGCTTACAGAGAGAGTCACAAAACGCCGAAAACAACAATGGAAATGAGCTATATCATGACGATAGCGGTATTTTTCCACTTGTCAAATCAGCGGTACTTCAAATGGCACTACAAAAACTTCATCTGCGGCGACCCGCGAATAGCGGGGTTCTTCGGGAAACTCGTATCATACAATCGGTTCGTTGAACTGATGCCGAGTGTGGCTGCCCCACTAACATTATACCTCATGGGGAGGGGTAATCGATTGGTGTGAACTGCATTGATGCAAGTATGCCATGAACAGCATATGAACTTCGTTCATATTAGTTCATGTGAACTGTCGTTCACGTTCGTTACACATGGCAGATGTTCGGCAAGGTTTTCGCCGACAGGGGCTACATTTCCGCGCCTCTGTTCGCCAAACTCTACTCCAACGGCATTCAGCTCATCACCAAGCTCCGCAAAAACATGGAGGACAAACTCATGGACTTGACTGACAAAATCCTTCTCCGCAAGCGCGCCGTCATCGAATCCGTCAATGATTTCCTTAAAAATGTCTTTTGGTTAGAAAAAACGAAAATTCGGGGAATTGAGAAAAAAAGAAAAAGCCCCGAAATATATGATAAAACGGGGCTTTGCTCTTGGCTGGGATGGCTGGACTCGAACCAGCGGAATGCAGGAGTCAAAGTCCTGTGCCTTACCGGCTTGGCGACATCCCAGCGGGGATAGAAACGCCATGATATAATTATACAACGGATTTTTGCGCTTGTCAAGCTAAATTTGCCAATTTTTTTAATATTCATGAAAATTTTTAAACCCCGCCGATTTTTCGGCGGGGTTTTGCCCGGCGGCAAAATTAAGCCCATGTTAAAATAACGGAATATTAAGCTAATTTTAATAAAATGCAAAAAAATAAAATTTTTTTCTATTTTGTCTTGACATTTGCGAAAGTATGTGATATGCTTAGTTTGGCGGCGCGGAATCTATAATATGCAAAATATGGAAAATTATACATGTTTTCGCGGAACGGTTCTTGAAAATCGGGGAATGCGGCAAAAATAATTGTGAAATGCCGCAAAACACAGTCGTTTTGTGACTGGTTTGTGACTATGATGGTGTATAATCAATGATACGGAGTATAACTTGTGACTGGAAACCATAATTCATGGAGCAAGGATGTAATATTATGAAAAAGTATTTTGATTCGCTTGAATCCGAAAAAATCATAGGAAGGGTCCGCAGAAAAAGGGTTATGCAAGCGGTTCTTTTGTGCGCGGGGCTTTTTGCCGTCGCGCTTGTCTTTGTTTTGTATTCCCGCTTGGCGCTGACTCTCGAAACGGAAAATGCAGGGGCGCCTGTTTGCGGCATTGGGGAACATTCGCACGGCCCGGAGTGTTTCGGGCAAGAGCTTGCGTGCACAATGGAGGAACAGGGTGGAGAAGCCGACTTGGCGGACGAAAATGCCGCGCCCGCGCATTCGCACGGGGGCGATTGCTACGAAACCGTTATGATCTGCGAATTGCAGGAACACATACATTCAGGCGAATGCTTCGCCGAGGCGGAAACAGAAACGGAACCCGAAGAGGAACCGGAAACCGAACCGGAACCGGAAACGGAAACCGAAACGGAAACCGAGCCGGAAACCGAAACAGAGGCAGAAACGGAAACGGAAACAGAGCCGGAAACCGAAACGGAGCCGGGAATCGAACCTGAGACGGAAGCAAAAACGGAACCGACAGCCGAACCCGAAACGGAGCCTGAAACAGAAACAGAAGAAAAAACAGAAGAAGAACCGGAAACAGAGCCGAAAACAGAGCCTGAAACAGAACCCCAAACAGAACCCGAACCCGAAAAAATAATCGATGAAAAATTCGGCTTGAAAGATTTCGAAGATTTGAAATGCCCGCTTTGCGAAAATGGCGTTTTGCACGGGCACGCCATGGCATCTGCCAAAGTCGGGCAAGAAGGCCAAGTTCAGCAAGCTCCGGTGATGGCGCGAGGGCCTATGGGCCTGATGGCGCTTTCGGCGAACGACCCTTGGAACCTCGGCAATTTCATACCGGGCGAAAACGGCATTGTGATAAGGGACAAAAACAACCAGATAGTAGATCCCGCCACGGGCACGTTTTACTACGGCGACACATACACATTCACCATCCTCTTCGCCGAAAAAGCGGGCGCGGGCGGGCAGTTCGCATACAACGGCGAAGGGTATCTGGAATATGATCTGCCCGATGTGATTCAGATCGTCACCGAAATCACGGAAGCCAATCCCGGCGTGATACTCGTGGACAACGGCTCCACAATCGGCTGGTACACGATCGACGAGGACGGACACGTCAAGGTATGGTTTGCCAATGTGGACAACGAAGGCAAGCCGACCCCGGAGGGCCAAAATTTCATAGATTATTATACCAACGCGAGCTTTGTGCTGAACTTGGAAGCGGAATTCAAAGCGGGGATAGAGGACGAAATCATTTTGTTTGGGACGGACGCTTCGATCACGATAAATATAAAATACCCCGACCCCGGCATAGAAGTGAGCAAAACCATTGTCGGGTACGACGCCGGCGCGGAAACCGTGAAATACAGCGTGACCATAAGCGCGCCCGAATCCAACAAGAACGCGAATCCGTCCGTGCTGGAAGACATCGAACTGACGGACGTCGTGCGCCTGGGCGCCGCATATCTGAATGGCTCCACTGAAAACATATATTCGGAAATAAAATACGCCAAAAACGGCGGCACGGAAAATACGGTGGACATGGCCGACGTGGAATGGCGCAGCATCGATGGCCGCCTTGGCCTTTTTTACAAATTCCCCCACGACGTCACATTGGGCCCAAGCGAAAGCATCACGTTCACATATACGCTCAACATCAAAAAAATCTTTGAAAACAACGGCAATTCATCGGCGGGCTCCCCGGATGACTATGACTTCTCCCTCAACAACACCGTGACCGCCAAGAGCGGCTCATATGCAAAGACTGCTACCAGAACCCAATCGGTCAGAAAAAGGACCGTGCTTGAAGTGAACAAATCGGACAACTACCAATCCGCCTCCGCTTCGGCGATCACATATACGACAGTCATAACCGCAAGGTCGGACAATGCGGGGACAGTCGAAGTCACAGGGTTTTCCGACAAGCCGTGGATCGAAGCGATCAACAACGCCACCAAAGTGTCCATTGCAAACGCGGCTGCGGACCCGGCATACGGCTCCATAGAATACAGGGTGCTGAAGGGCGGATCGTGGAGCGGGTGGACGAATATAACCTCGCTGGCGGTATGGGATCCCGGAACGGGCAATGGCGACAACCGCGCGGGTTTTGAGTGCGTTTTCGATTCCCCGATTTTGTTGGGGCCGGGCGAAAGGATAGAAGTGCGATATACGCTGGACGTCAAAAAATTGGTCGAAAACAATTACGCGAACGCCGTGATCGGCAGCAAGCTGGGCTATGATTTCCGCATTGGAAACGAAATAACAGTTAAAAGCGACCTCCGCCCGATTCCCTGCCCTTCGCCGACAAGGCGAATAACCAAAACTTTCAACATAAAAAAAACCGGGAGAAGAATCAGCAGCAATGAAATCGAATGGACGATCGAAATGGGCGACGGAACCACGACCGAACTCAACGGGGGGACGATAACGGACACTCTGTCGGCGACGGGCGGCGGCTCCATAAACTTCCCGGATCGCTCGAAAATTACGATAAACCTATACGCTGATGCCGTAAATTTTACGCAGTATAGCGCAGATCAATTCGGGAACGCATTTAATATATCCGGAAACGTTTTCACATTCATCGTCCCCGAAGCGGGGCCGCAATATCCGCCGATATACAAAATCGAAATCAAATACACGACCCCCATTGCGATACCTGCGGGACAAGGAACATATCGCTACAGAAATACGGTGAATTACGGCAACAGATTCTACGCCGATTCCGAGTACATCAACGTCGGCCCCATAAATTTTATATCGAAAACTGCGGCAGGGCCGTATGGGAATGCGGGAAGCAGATATGTGACATGGTATTCATGGGTGGGGGACGGGCTGACAAAACTCAACGGAGGCAAAATAACGGACACATTGGATTCGAGGCTGAGTTTCCCTGCGGCGGCAAACATCACGGTGACGCTGTGGGGCGAACCGAAAGGCGCGACATGGGACACGCTGTTTTCCAACGGCACATACAACGTAACGCTGGCCGCAAGCCAATTGGCGGATTTCGCCTTCGATGCAAATGATAATACATTTGCTTTCAGCGTACCGGAAGTGGGAAGCATAAATCCCAGGGGCGGGGTATTCCCCGAGATATACCGCGTCGAAATCACGTACAACACCGCCACAACCCAAGAATTCAGGGAAGATACGCGCGTCAAGAACAAAATAGAATACGAAAAATACACGGCCGAAGCGGATATTTTGATCCCTGCGGTTTCCGGCGGCACGCCGAGCATACGCAAGACTACCTCGCACCCGAAATTGTCGGCTTCGGGCGAATATGTGATAGAGTACGAAATTGAATTCACCGTGCCCGCTTGGAACTTGGGGCAAAATATATACTTATACGATTCGATAACCCCCGCCATCAAAAACTTCGACGTTTCCCGCCTCGAAGGCTTGACTGTGGCGATAGAGGGCGAACCTGGGCTGATCTGGAAACCGATCGAGGGAAACAACAGCACAAGCAGCAGCTCTTGGTATATCGTTTTCGGCGATGCCGGCGCCACGAGGACTTCCGATTCGTCGTGGCAGTATGACACGGCTAAAACCGTCAAAGTCAGTTACGCGCTGTCCCTTGGCCTCGAACTTGCGCAGCACGGGGGGACGATCGAAGACTATCTTAAAAACGACCCGTCGGCCCGAATCACCAATTCGGCCCGCCTGTACAGGGGAAATGGCAGCTGGGGCCCGATGGTGACAGTGGACGACACTTGGCCGGTGCACAAAAGCGGGAAGATTTCGGATGGCGACGACGCGGTATTCGACTACACGGTGACCCTGAACGGCAACGGCAGCTATATGTATCAGCTGTTTAAGCCGGGAAGCGCGATTTTTACGGACACTTTTGACGATCGCCTCGAATATGTGCCGAATTCGTTCTACGCCGTTTCAAATGGCGCGACTTACGGCCCCTACAACGCAATAGCAGCCGGCAATGCGATCACGGTGGATCTGTCGGCGCTGGGAGGCAATTGGTACACGCAAACCCGCAAAGTGGAAATCCATTACCAGCTCAGGCTGAAAGACCCCAACGGAGCGGCTGAGGGCGACGTTTTCGAAAACGAGGCCCGAATCGATTCGACCACGCAGGAATGCGGTTTCTCCAACGAAACCACGGTGAAATTCGGCAAGAAAAACCCGATCGCAAAAAAAATGATGACCGACGGCACCGATGTCGCCGACGTCGAAATCGTCATAAACCCGCTTGGCAGGAGGCTGCGCCCCGAAATCGGCGACAACGCATGGTTTGTGGCGCACGACGAAATGGGAAAAACGCTGTCGTTCTTCATGAACACCATCGAGATTTTCATACAGGAAAACGGCGATTGGAGGGCCATAACGGAAACCGACAAGATAATCCCCGCCGGCGGGACTTTGCCGCTGTACACCATAACGGGGATAGATGCCCAAAATGCAGAAATCATCATCCCCGACGAAACCCCGATAAAAATCACGTACAAGGCGCGCGTCATGGCAAATCAGGGAGAATCGGCAAATCTCGAGAATACGATCGCGGTGATAGGCCACAGCGCGACTTTCAAAAAAGACAGCTATGTGGTCCAGAATTCGACAGCCAACGCCATGGCCGACAAACAGCCGCTGACGCTGTACAAACAAGACGAAGACAATACGAGCATAGGGCTGGAAGGCGCAAAATTCGAACTTTGGATGGCCATACCGGAAGGCGGCTATTACGGGACTGACGATACATACACGGGAAGCACGATGAATTTCGGAGGTTACGAATTCTATTTCGTGAAGGAGGCCGAAGAAAAGGGAAACGGCGAGTATCTGTTCGAGTCGGAATGGCTCACCCCGTCGCACAAAGCCGTATATATGATTTTGGAAAAGGAAGTGCCCGAAGACTATCAGGCGCCGGATGACCCGTACACTTTCGTCGTGCTGCACCAGATGGCCGAAACGCAGATGAATGCGCTCAAAGCGGCGCTCGGATACGAAGTGCGGCATTCCTCGACGGGCAGCGTTTATGTGGGCAACAAGCATATAGAACCAATAGACATAGAAATCAACGGCAGAAAGTCCATAACAGGGGTGAAGGAAACAGACGAAAAGTTTGGCTTCGGGCTCGTCGAAGTGGACGCCGCCGGCACAATCAAGGAAAACGGCCATGCGGACTCTGTTGAAATCACGGGCGGTGGGAATTTCAGCTTTGCGATAACCGGACTCGCAAAGGGGGATCACTACTACAAGATAACCGAAACGCCGGGAACCAGCGCTCTATGGAGCTACGACGGGACGGAATATATAATATGGGCGGAAGTGGAAAATGACGGCAACATCCTTAAGGCGGCGATACGGTATATGTACAGCTCCGCCGCCGGCTGGTCGGGCTGGATTGACTACGTCGACGATTCGTCCTGCGTCGATTTCGCCAACGTCTTCATCGGGGGCCCCAAACTCCCCGAAACAGGCGGGAAAGGATATATGCTGTTTGGCATGATGGGGCTGGCCGTGGCGCTTGGCTCCGCAGGCGCGATGGCAATCCGCAGAAAATTTAAAAATATTTTTTGAAAACACCGAAAATCCATGAATTTGTGACTGGTTTGAGACCGTGGTGCGATATAATATGGTATAAGAGGGATAAAATTTTCAAAAACACGTCGCAGACGGAAAAAAAGGAGAAGATAGCAATGTCAGACAAATCGCTCAGGTTCATGGACAAGACTCAACTTTTGAACATCATGCGCCAGCAGGAACTCGAAATAGAGCGCTTAGGCTCGGAAGTTGAGCAGCTGGTTTCGGGCAGGGAAGGGCAAATCGAGAACGTAAATTACGTATCCGAAGAGCTACTCGCCGAAAGGGATGCGCAAATAAGGGAACTCGGCGAAGAAATCATCAAAATGGCCGCCGAGAAAAACGGAAAAGCGGAAGCCGCCGCTTTGGAATTCGAAAGGCTGTCCGCCGAAAAAAGCGAACAGTCAAATCACCTGAATGCCGAACTGTCGCGGCTCGGAGCCGAAATATCGAGTTTAAACGCAGATATATCGTTGCTCAAAGCCGAAAACGAGGAGTTGGCCGCCCTCAAAGGCGACAGCGGGCAAGTCGAAGCTCTGATCGCCGAAAAGGACGAACAGATAGAGAGGCAAAACGCCAGGATCATCAGGCTGACCGTCGAAAAAGACGAGCAGGGCAGGGAAATGGAAAAGCTGACGGCGGAAAATAGCAGGCAGGGCAGGGAAATGGAAAAACTGACGGCGGAAAAAGAAGAACTGGCAAAATTATCGTCGGCCGCCGCCGAAAGCAAAAAGCAGCCCCAATTCGCGCTCGAAAATCCCGGATCGATCGCCGAAGCCTCGATTTCCGTGGCGGGAGTCATGCAGGCGGCACAGGACGCGGCGGATCTGTACCTGCAAAACATAAAAGTGCTCGAAGCCGAAAAGGCCGCCGCCGCCGAAAAAATCGAGCAGGAAGCCGAAGAGCGGGCCGCCGCGATAATCAAGGAAGCGGAGCTGCATTGCGCGGAACTCGAAGAAGCGGAGAAAAAGGCGCTGGGCGACCTCCGGAGCGCGTCGTTTTTGTATATGGATTTCATCGACAAATCGCATTCGGCGCTGCACGAAATGATAGAAAGGTACAAACTCACAAAACTCACGCAAAACGACTGACCGAATCACAAAAAACAAAAGATAGGGCAAAAAAAGGCAGGGCTCCGCCCTGGGACGACTGATGCTTTATGGATCATATTGAAACCGAACCGAGGGAAATTTTGAAACAGCCTGAAAATAGTGAAAAACCCGCCGCGCGCCGCCCCACGCTGGAACAGATCGAGCGTGAGCTCGACCGCCGGGAAAGCGGGCGCGAATTGAAGAAGGCGATATTCGACACGGCGAAAAACCTCATCGTGATAGCGGCGGCGGCCGTGCTCGTGGCGAACTTGCTGATCGGCGTGCTTTTGGTGAACAGGAGCAGCATGGTCCCGACCTTGGCTGACGGCGACGTGGTGATAGCGCTGAGATGGGCGGGCGTGAACCCGGGCGACATAGTGGCCTTCCACTACAACAACAAGATACTCCTGAAGCGCGTGATAGCGAAAGAGGGCGACTTGGTGGACATAGGCGAAGACGGAACGGTGTATGTGAACCGCGAGGCGATAGATGAGCCGTACCTCACACAAAAAAGCATAGGCGACTGCGACATAAAACTGCCGTATGAAGTCCCTGTGGGAAGCGTGTTCGTAATGGGCGACAACAGGAAGACTTCCGCAGACAGCCGCTTGCAGGAAATCGGTTCGGTGGGGCTTGAATTCATAGTGGGGAAAGTGATCCTCAGGATATGGCCCTTGGAAAAAATGGGGTTCCCGAAATAGGGATATGGCAGCGATATAAATTTGGCGCGGTTCGGCCGGGCTGCCGCCAAATGTTTATATAAAAAACGAAAACAAAAAAAGGCAGGTATTTGAAAATGAAACGCAAAATTTTATCCTTCTTGCTGGCGGCCATGATGGTGCTCCCGTTTGCAGCTGTGAACGTATTCGCAGCCGAAAGCGGCGAAAGCATAACCATACACGGCCCTTCCAACCTCAACATCGTGGGCGAGACATTCACAATCTACAAGATATTCGACCTCGAATCCTGGGACAAGCTGGGAGACAGCATCGACGACGAAAGATTCGCCTACAGGATCAACCCGGAATTCGAAGATTTTGACGCGGCGGCATTCGTGAGCTCGTATTTCGGCACGGCCCCGGCCGATCTTGCGGGCACCGAGCTCAAAGACGTGCTCGAATATTTCAGAAGAAATTCGGATCCCAGCAGCGCTTACTCTGCCATCGGCAGCGAAGAAGTGCTCGAGCAAAACGACGACTCCTGGGCCGTGCCCCTCACCGGGATGCTCCTTGACTACATAAAAGCCAAAGGAATAAGCCCCGATGTTACCGCAGTTGCAAACGCCGATCCCTTCGTAATCAGCGGGCTCGACTTGGGGTATTATTTGATTTGCAGCGAGCACTATAACCCCACCAACGGCGACTTGGACGACGAATATAAAAAAGTGACCGCAATCGCCGCGCTCAAAACAAACGAAATACCGGTGAGCCTCTACTGCAAAGCGGATGGCCCCACCATCGACAAGGATGTCTGGCACGAAAAAGCCGATTCAAGCGAAGCAGGATCCGCAGCCCATGGCTGGGGGGGATTCACAGATGTGAACATAGGGGACACGGTATACTTCAAACTCACCTCCAAAGTTCCCAATATGCGCGGCTACAGCAAATATTATATGGCCATGTACGACCTTCTGAGCGATGGCTTGAAATTCAATGACGACATAGAAGTGTACTTGGCGGATCCGGCCCTCGGCCTGACAGAAGCAAATGTGCCCGCAGCCGCGATCGCCGCAGGCGCCCAAAACGTCTCGCCCGCCTTTGCAGGCTTTGAAGCGGGATCCGGATACAACATCAAGATTGATCTGGGCGATGTAAAGGGTTGGTATCCCGACTATGTGGGTTGGGACATTATAGTCATATACTCCGCCGAGCTCAACGAAAATGCCGTGATAAGCACGGCCGTCGGCGACGAAGGAAACCCCAACAAAGTCTGGCTGGAGTACAGCAACAACCCGTACGACGTCGAAAAGTCTAAGGGCAAGACCAGGGAAAAGCGCGTGACCGTGTTCACATTCGAAATAAACGCAAAAAAAACCTTCGTGATTTCGAACGGAAACGAAACCGAACCCAAGGAAGGCGCGGTGTTCAACCTGTACAAAGCCGAAGGCTTCGCCGGGCAGTATGACAACTCCACCAACAAATTCGAAGTGGCAAGCGGAACGGCGGTGACTTTCGTCGATCTCGGACTCGGCAAATATATGCGCTCCGCCACCGCGGGCGCCACCGCAGACATCCAGACCCCGACAGGCGGATTGGTCGACTTGATCGGCCTTGAAGCGGGTGAATATTTCCTTGTCGAAACCAGCGCCCCGAAGGGATTCAATTTGCTCGAAGATCCGATCAAAATCACGATAACCTACACGGCGGACGGCAGCAAAATGACGCCTTGGGCCATAGATTCCCTCTCCCAGACATACGAAAACGACTACGACTATGTTTACGGCGAGATAAAAGGCTCCTATGATACCAAAA
The DNA here is from genome assembly GCA_009782405.1 of Oscillospiraceae bacterium. Next base: position 51,389 of record WRJC01000001.1, on the reverse strand, counting down.
ACCCGATTGAGATCGAAAACAAATCCGGCATAAAATTCCCCGAAACCGGCGGCATAGGCACGCTCATATTCTACGTGACCGGCGGACTTCTGACAATTGGCGCGGGATTTTTGCTTGCGGTCCGCCACCAGCTTTCAAAGAAAAAGGAGCGGGCGGAAAAATCGAAACAAATCGGCAGGGCGACGGTCTGAGTAAATTAGAAATCGCTTAAATGCAAAGCCGGTTCGGAGGTCCTCCATGAAAAAGCGCATTTTAACCACAATAGCCTTGGCGTTCCTGTTTCTTGGAGGACTCTCCGTCCTGCTGTACCCCGCTGTGAGCAATTATATAAATTCCATGAGCCAATCCCGCGTCATAGAGGGGTACAGCCTGGCCTTGGCGCAGTTGGGCGAATTCGACTACGGCGACATCCTCGAAGCGGCGCGTGAATACAACAGGCGACTTTCGGCGAATGCCGCAAGGTTTGCAATGACCGAAGAAGAGCTCGAAATATATCGGGGCATACTCGACTTTTCCGGGACGGGCGTGATCGGAACGCTCCGGATAGATGCGATAAATGTGAATTTGCCCATTTACCTCGGCACGGAGGAGGACACGCTGCAAGTCGGCATAGGGCATGTCGAAGGGTCTTCGCTCCCCATAGGGGGCCCGGGTTCCCACAGCGTTATTTCGGGCCACAGGGGGTTGCCATCATCGACGCTGCTCACCGATGCGGACAAATTGCTCGAAGGCGATGTGTTCGTGCTCAGTATACTAAATGAAACCATGTATTACGAAATCGACCAGAGGGCGATTGTGCTGCCGGAAAACCTGGATCACTTGGGAATAGACCCGAATGAGGATTATTGCACCCTTGTCACCTGCACGCCGATAGGCGTGAATACCCACAGGCTGCTTTTGCGCGGGCGCCGCATATTCCCCGAAACAGGGGAAACGGAAATCGTTTCCCCGGGCAACCGGAACTTTCGCGCGGACGCCAGGCTCGCCGGCGCCGCCGTGCAGTACGCCATCGCCGCCGTCCCCGTGCTGATCATAGCTTTTGTATTCATGCTCATAAAAAACAGTAAAATCCTGAAAGGCCAAAAAGGAAGGAATTGATATGACCGGAAATGCAAAAATCGGAAAAATAGCCGCAGTTTGGAGCGTCATAGCGGTTTTGGCGATAATATTTTCGTCAACCTTGGCATATGCCGCCGAATTGCCCGGCGGGGGAAAGCTGGCAATCGTTGCGGAATACGATAAGAATGCGCTGTCCGGAATCGACGTGGAAATATTTTTTATAGCGAAGGCAAGCATCCATGACGGCGTTCCGGAATATGCGCCGGCCGCGCGTTTCGCCGAAGCGCTGGAGGGCGAGGAATACGACCCAAACGGCATGATGGCCTCTGAAAACGCCGCCTTGACCGAAAAGCTCAAAGAATATATTTCCGAAAAATCGCTGAGCGGGACGGCGCTCGAGACAAACGGCGCCGGGGAGGCCGCATTCGAAAATTTGGAAGCCGGCGTTTATCTTGTGCTCCAAAAACCCTCCTCAAAGGCAAACAGCCTTGGCTACAATATGCAGTCGTTTGTAATTCCGGTGCCCTATCCCGAGCAATCGGGCCTGCTCAACTACATAGTGACCGCGCACCCGAAGACAGAACCAAAAAAGGGAACATTGAAACTCACGAAAGTCGTTTCGGGAGGCGCGGGGATTTCCACCGGTTTTTGGTTCACGGTGAAATTCGCTTATCCTGAAGGTTCGGCGCGCGACGGGGTCATGCTCAACGGCGCGAAAATAGAGGAAGAATTGTCTTTGCGCCTGACGGCGGGGGAAACAGCTGAATTTACGAACATTCCGTTTGGCACGCAATATGAAATAACGGAAGTGAACATCCCCGAAGGTTATGCGCTTGTGGGAATCACGGGCGGCGGAAAAGGGTCGCTTGAAGCCACGGCGCCGCTTGTGGAAGTGACGGCGGCAAACAGCCGCATCCCTCCGCCTCCTCCGCCCACGACTTCGCCGACGCCTCCGCCCCCCACCACGCAGCAACCCGCAACCAACCCTCCGCCGACGCTCTGGCCCACTACGGATCCGACCGTGCCGCCAGTCCGCCGGCCCACTTCGCCGCAGCCGACGACGCAGCCCGCCGCGCAACCGGAAACGACGGCTGAAATCGCGGAACCCGCGACGGAGCCGACGATAGATACTGCAAATGAGGAATACGAAGAAGTCGATTCGTCGGTGCCGTTGGGCAATATCGAATTTGGCGACGAGGAGAAAGAAGAGGAATATGAAGAAGAAAACATCAGGGTGCCGCTGGGCAATATACGCTTCCCGTCCGTCGAAGTGCTTGAAGAATTCGAAGAAATAGACGAAAAGGTGCCCTTAGGCAACATCGAATTTGGCGGTGGCGACGGCGGCCCGAAAGAAAACCCCAAAACGGGCGACGGCGCAATTATCGCCTTGATAGGGATAGGCTCGATGCTTTTTTGCGCCGCCCTGTCGGCTGTGCGAAAAAAGAAAAGAAATTTAAAATAACGATCCTTTCATTCCACAAATATATGAAAGGCGGCGCGGCAAATTTTTGCCGCGCCGTTTTTGCATATGCCGCCGCGATTCTAAAAGGTGAAAGTTTCGGGGTCTGCCCCTGTGCGCTTGTCTTTGTTGAGCTTAAAAATTTCCGCCATGTCGTCGTCGCTTATCGTAAAGTCGAAGATCTGCGCATTCTGGATTATCCGATCTTTGTGCACCGATTTCGGTATGTTGACAAACCCTCTCTGAAGCCCCCATTTCAAAATCAGCTGCACGGCTGTTTTTCCGTATTTTTTCGCTATGGATTTCAAAGTTTCGTCGTCCACGAGGTTACCCGCTCCTAACGGGCTCCAAGGCTCGAATATTATGCCTTTGCTTTGGGTGTATTTGACAAGTTCCATTTGTGTCAGCTCGGGGTGGCACTCCACCTGGTTCACAGCGGGGACCAAATCCGAAGCAGCGAAGATGTCGTCGAGGTGATGTATGTGGAAATTGCTCACGCCGACGGCTCTCGCCCCGCCTTCTTTGTATATCTGCTCGAGCGCTTTCCAGGATTTGACGTACTCGCCCTTGACCGGCCAATGGATCAGGTACAAATCGACATAATCCAAGCCGAGTTTTTCGAGGCTCTCTTTGAAAGCCTCGCGCTGGCGGCCGCGGCGCATATCTTCGTTCCAAAGTTTGGTGGTGACGAAGATGTCCCCGCGTTTTATCCCGCTGTCGGCGATCGCGCGGCCCACGCTTTTTTCGTTCCCGTAAACTGCCGCCGTGTCGATGTGGCGGTATCCCGCCTCGATCGCGTATTTCACCGCATTGTAGGTCTCATCGCCTTCCGCAGACTTGAAAACCCCGAGCCCGAGCAAAGGCATATCCACTCCATTGTTCAGTTTTAAAGTTGACGATAAATCCATTTTTTCCCCTTTTTTAATTCATTATTTCTTCTTTTTGCCGGTGATTATGATCACCACCACCACGATCACGACCACGGCGGCCGCGCATATGATGATGATTATCAGCATATTGTTGCTTTCGCCGTCTTTTTCGTCGGCGTTATTGTCGTCGCCTTTTTCGTCGGCGGCCTGGGTGGGCGATTCGCCCTTGACGGGCACGAACACGAAATCTTTGGCCGCTTGCTCGGAATCGAAGAAAGCGATGTACTCGACGTAGAGCTTGTCGCCCGTCTTGGCGTGGCCGCCGCTCTCCTCGTAGTACATGAAGTCGAGCCTGAATATGTCGATGAGGCCCTTCCAGTGGTCAGGGTACACATCGGGGTTTTCCACGTCGGCGGGGCGCTTGGGGTAATACTTTTCGCCCCACTCGCTCACATTGTAGATGTAGGATGTGTAGTCGCTGTTGGGCTTGATGTCGAAGGTTATCGAGGTCTCGACGCTAAGCCCCTTGCTGGGCGCGGAGTAGTGCACTTCGAAGCCCGGGGCGGCGCTTTCGTTTTTCACGCTCATCTTCATCCATTTGTACGTGTCCGCATTCACGCCGAGGTCCGCGAAGCCCACCAGCTGGATATTCGGGTCGCCCTTGCTGCCCGTGCGGTCCGGGTCGTCAGCGGCCACGTACCCGTCGATGCACTCGCACAGCAGGACATACCTGGTGCCGTCCTGCACGAGGCTGTAGTCCCCGTCACCCGCTTTTGCCGTCGCTATGTCGTCGATGTTGTCGTACTTGGAAAAGTCGATCACTATCGGGTCCGCCGCCAGGACGACGGAGTTGAGCGCCCCGATCAGAATCACCGCGAGCACCGCGATTGATATTAGTTTTTTTGCCATCTTTTTTGCCTCCTTCATTAAATCGTTTAAACTGTGTTTGGAAACGCCAGAATCCAGATCAAGTACATTATACAGCAAAATTTTTCAAACTGCAAGCGGTATAGCCGAAAATTTATACTGCATTCATAAATTATTTCAATAAATTGCCTTATGGACCGGGAAGTAAATTTTATTTAAATTTTTTGCGCCAAAGTATTGATTATTTTTCCATTATTATATATAATGTTAAAAGGGGCTTGAATCAAGAACGGGAGCGAAAAGGGGTGAAATGGTGAACGGTAAAAAATTGTTCCGGACGATAATATTTTTCATATTGTTGTTTGTTCCTACATATTTTGCCATATATAATATAGCGCTGATCTATTCGGACAAATTCACCGTCGAAAACACGACCAAAATCGAAATCATCGGCGCAAACGACCAGATATTGGCGGAATACACCGACAAAAAAGACATAAATATTTACATAAAAACCTTGGAAAACTCAAAAAAAGTCGATTCGCCGGACAGGGACCTCAAATACGAGCAGCCATTAAAAATCATATTCTTCAAAGGCGAAAAACAATTTGTCTACGGGATGTACCTGTCGCTGAACACGAACGCATGCCTCATCATGACCTCCGGCCGCGAACTCCTTTTGATGGATGAAGGCGACGCGAAAAGGATATTGAACACCCCGCTGTCCGACGGGATTTTCAAAAACAACAAAATCCCCGGCTGCGTTTTGTACGAAGGGGATCCGGGGGAAGTCGAAATTTACCCGAGCGGCGGGGAGTGGATGCTAAAAAAGCCCGATGACAATTTTTACCCGTCCACGATCCCAAACCAGCTTAAAAACTCAAACGCCGCCAAAGCCTACCAAAACAAACTCTTCGACTTGAGGTTTTCCGTCGAGCCGGATATGCTGTATATCGACGTCCAGGATTCCAAGGAAATAATTTTCAGCGATGTGTACAGCAATTTCATCGCCAATTTTTCGTGCAACGAACTAAGGGATCTGCACTATATAATTTCAGCCGAATGGTACAAGGCCGAATCCGCCGATTATTACGGGAAAGCCACCTATGTCATAGACGTAAAATATTATGCGCAGGTGAAGATCGACATATCGAAGACGGAAGCGGACCCGGGGGACATAGTGGCGATCACTGCATTCAACATGAGCGACGACGAAAACCTGGGGTTAGCCACGGACATAGGGTACGAAACCAAATTTTTGTCGGTGGGGGCACACAAAATAGCGCTGATACCGATCAGCGCGGATTTTTCGGGGAAAACCTTCAATCTGACGCTGACAAGCGACATAAACGAGCCGCTGGAGTACTCGTTGAAGATAAACGAGAAGGCGAAGCAGTCGGACAACATGGGTGCGCAGGAAGAATCGGTGAACGCGCACCTGAAATCGGGGCCGCAGGAGCAGAAGCAGTCGAAATACAACGAGATATTCATGAACAATTCGGAGGAGGGCAAAAAGCACTGGACCGAAAAATTCGCCATGCCCAAGGAGGGCGGCATACTGCTCGGGTACGGCTGGGAGATCACCACCAACATGGCCTATCCGTACATAAACAAGGGGATAAACATAGAAATAACGAAAGGTGAGCCGGTGAGGGCGTCGAATGCGGGCAAGGTGATATTCGCGGAGGAGATCCCCGAGGACGGCAAGCTGGTGGTGATAGACCACGGCATGGGGATAAAGACGTGGTACGGGCACTTGGACCAGATAGATGTGAACGTGGGCGACGGCGTGGCGAAAGGGCAGCAGCTCGGCTCGGCCGGGACTACGGGGCTCTACACCAGCAGGGGGGTAAATCTGTATTTCGCGGTATCGGTGAAAAACATATTCGTCAACCCGACCGCGGTGGTCAGCGATGGCATTCCCGGAATCGACGACGCTGCCGATCTCCTGCCCCATGATGGCGATTACCCCGCCGAAAGCGAACTGCCCGAACCTTCGGGCGAGGATTGAGACAACAGTAAAGGAGAAAAAAATGAGCAGGATAAAGGATTTGAATTTGGCCGAAACAGGCTTCGGAAAAATAGCATGGGTGAAAAGCTATATGCCTGTTTTGAATCTGATCGAAACGGAATTCGCGAAAGCAAAACCGTTTGCCGGAAAAAAAATCGCGATGTCGATCCATCTGGAAGCGAAAACGGCGTATTTGGCCCATGTTTTGCGGGCGGGGGGGGCGGAGGTTTTCGTCACCGGGTGCAATCCGCTCTCCACGAAGGACGACGTGGCCGCCTCGCTTGCAAAAGACGGCTTCGAGGTGTTCGCGGTGCACGGGGCCTCCACGGAAGAATATGAAAAAGATTTGGTTTCGGCGCTTTCGTGCCGACCCGATTTGATGATAGACGACGGCGGGGACTTCACGAAGCTTTTGCACGGGGAAAAAAAGGAACTTGCCCAAAACCTCTTCGGGGGCTGCGAGGAAACCACCACCGGGATACACCGGCTCAAACTCTTGCAAAAATCGGGCAAACTGCGCTTTCCCATGATAAATGTCAACGATGCGGACTGCAAGCACCTTTTTGACAACAGGTACGGCACGGGACAGTCCACTTTCGACGGGATCATGCACACGACAAACCTGATGATCGCGGGCCAGACGGTAGTGGTGGCGGGCTACGGCTGGTGCGGCAGGGGGATCGCCATGCGCGCAAAGGGCATGGGGGCGATAGTCGTGGTCGCCGAAATAGACCACATAAAGGCGATCGAGGCGAGAATGGACGGCTTTTCGGTGATGCCCATGGCCGAAGCTGCAAAGGTGGGCGACATTTTCGTAACTGTCACGGGTTGCAAGGACGTAATATCAAAAAAGCATTTCGGGCAAATGAAGGACGGGGCGGTGATGTGCAACGCGGGCCATTTCGACGTGGAGATAGACAAGAAAGCGCTCGAAGAGCTGGCGCTGGAAGTGGCCGAACGGAAAGAAAACATAACGGGCTACAAAATGCCGGATGGCAGGGTTTTAAACCTGCTGGCTGAGGGAAGGCTCGTAAATCTCGCGGCGGGAAACGGGCATCCGGCCGAAATCATGGATATGTCTTTTGCCTTGCAGGCCAAATCGCTGGAATACCTGGCAAATGCCGAAAAGCGCGGCATTCGTTTCGCCCCCGCGCTCTACGAAGTGCCAAAAGAGATAGACCAAAAAACCGCCGCGCTCAAGCTCGCCTCGATGGGTTCGAAAATCGACGCGCTGACTGCCGCGCAAAAAAAATACATGGGCCAAACATAAAATAAACTTCGGTTTTACATAAAAATCACGCCAAAAACACTTGACAAACCGGCATAAATGGCGTATAATTATAGTGCATAGTTCATAATTATGAATTATGCATTGTTTTGATTGTGAATTAATAAAGAAGAGGAGGAAAAACAATGGACGGAAGCAACGGCAGCCCTAACCCCGACGGGCGACACCGAAGATCCGTGGCGACGCGGATTTTTTATATGCGAAAACCAAATTGTCAGGTTTTTGCGCGTAAAAAATCCGCGCCGCCGGAAAAAACGATGTGTCCCGTCTTTTTAAGGGCTGTACCTTCCTGATTTGGCAATACCCAAAATTCAAGAAACGGAGGTACACACCAAAATGACTTATTCGAATTTCAAGACAAGCGGAAAAAACAGCAACCACGCAAAAAACCATGCCGAGGCGGCTTACCGCGACGAAATCAACGGCAGGCTGAAATTCGCCGCTTTGGCGAAAGTGGAGGAACTTTTCAAAAAGTTCGGCACCACGGCCGACGGGCTCGTCGAAGTGCTGATAGATGCATACAGGGGCAAATACGGGGAAAACAAAATCACGCGCGGCAAAAAAGTTTCCATATTCGCCCGGGTGGCCAACGCCTTCATAAACCCGTTCACCGTCATTTTGATCGTTTTGGCGGTTGTCTCGGCTTTCACCGACATAATTATCGCGGAATCCGGGCAAGCCGACCCGATGGCCGTGATCATCATCACCACGATGGTGCTGGTTTCCGGGCTGCTCCGCTTCGTGCAGGAATCCAGAAGCGGCAATGCGGCCGAAAGCCTTCTGAGGCTGGTCAAGACCACCACTGCCGTGCAGCGCGTGGAGGACGGTCGCGAAGAGATCGAGCTCGAGGACGTGGTGGTCGGGGATCTGGTGCATCTCGCCGCAGGGGATATAATCCCCGCCGACATGAGGATAATCCGGGCAAAAGACTTGTTCATAAGCCAATCGGCGCTCACCGGAGAGAGCGTCGCAGTCGAAAAAACCGCCGAACCTGTAAAAGACTTTTCCCCCAGTTCGGGAAGCCTCAACAGCGTGAGCATGACCGAATGCCCAAACCTCGCCTTCATGGGCAGCAACGTGATAAGCGGAAGCGCGCTCGGGCTTGTGATAACCACCGGGGACGACACCATGTTGGGCGGGCTCGCCAAATCCATGAGCGACGCAAAACCCATAAAGACGAGTTTCGAAAAAGGCGTGAACTCGGTTTCGTGGCTGCTCATAAGGTTCATGCTCGTCATGGTGCCCGTGGTGCTTTTCGTCAGCGGGCTTAACACGAAGGACTGGATGGGCGCGGTGTTGTTCGCGCTCTCGGTGGCCGTGGGGCTCACGCCCGAAATGCTGCCGATGATCGTCACCACTTGCCTTGCCAAGGGCGCGGTGGCCATGTCGAGGGAGAAGACGATCATAAAAAACCTGAACTCCATACAGAACCTCGGATCCATCGATATTTTGTGCACGGACAAAACGGGCACGCTCACCCAGGACAAAGTGGCGCTGCAATACCACCTGAACATACACGGGGAACACGACGTGAGGGTTCTGCGCCACGCCTTCTTGAACAGCTATTACCAGACGGGACTCAAAAACCTGATGGACATAGCCATCATCGAGCGAACCGACGAAGAAAAAGAGGAATCCCCCGAACTTCTCGGGCTCACGGATCATTTCACGAAAATCGACGAGATACCATTCGATTTTGAGCGCCGCCGCATGAGCGTGGTGGTCTCAAACGGCAAAACGCAGATGATAACAAAAGGCGCAGTCGAGGAAATGCTCGCAGTTTCCCGATATGCGGAGTACAACGGGAGAGTGGAGCCTTTGACCGATGAAATCCGGGGCTACATACGCGAAAAAGTGGATGAACTCAACGACGACGGCATGAGGGTCATCGCGGTGGCGCAGAAAACGAATCCGTCCCCGGTGGGCGCATTTTCGGCGGCGGACGAATCCGATATGGTGCTGCTTGGCTATCTGGCTTTCCTCGACCCGCCCAAGGAATCCACGGAAGACGCGATTTTGGCCCTTCAAGAGCACGGCGTGGAAGTGAAAGTGCTGACGGGGGACAACGACAAAGTGACCAAGTGCATATGCCGCCAGGTGGGCATAAAAACGGAAAAGATACTGTTAGGCTCCGATTTGGACGAAATGAGCGATGATGAACTCGGCCGCGCGGCTGAAAACGTGAACGTTTTCGCCAAGCTCTCCCCCCAGCAGAAAGCGAGGATCATCAGCGCCCTCAGAGCCAATGGGCACAGCGTGGGCTATATGGGCGACGGTATAAACGACGCGGCCGGCATGACCGCTTCCGATGTCGGCATTTCGGTGGATACCGCAGTGGACATAGCCAAGGAATCGGCGGATGTCATACTGCTCGAAAAAGACCTGATGGTGCTCGAAAAAGGCATCGTCGAAGGGCGCAAGACCTATGCGAACATGATAAAATACATAAAAATGACTGCGAGCTCGAATTTCGGGAATATGCTTTCGGTTTTGGTCGCGAGCGCGTTTTTGCCCTTTATCCCAATGCTGCCAATCCACCTGATCGTGCTCAACCTTATATACGATTTGAGCTGCACGGCGATCCCCTGGGACAATGTGGACAAAGCGTTCATCGCCGTCCCGAGGAAATGGGATGCGTCCAATATAGGCAAGTTCATGTTCTGGATCGGGCCTACGAGCTCGCTGTTCGACATCACGACGTATCTTCTCATGTATTTCGTGATATGCCCAAAAATAGTCGGCATGGGCGGCCATGCGCTGGATTTTGGCGCGAAGGCGCTTTCGCCGGAGGCGATAAGTTTCATGGCGATATTCCATGCGGGCTGGTTCGTGGAGTCTATGTGGAGCCAGACATTGGTCATACACATGATCCGCACCCCGAAACTTCCATTCATACAAAGCCACGCTTCGGCGCCGGTCACGCTTTTGACTTTCACCGGAATCGCGGCGCTGACGGCGATCCCTTTCATCGCCCCGCTGGCAAAGGCGCTCAAGCTGCACGCGCTCCCGGCGGAATATTTCGCCTGGCTTGCGCTCACGATATTTTTGTACATGGTGCTCGCCACGCTCTTCAAGAAGATATTCGTAAAAAAGTACGGCGAATTGCTGTAAAACCAAATGCAATGGCGCCAATGCATATTTTAATCATTCAAATTCAAAAGGAGGATTTATTTATGAAAACTCGTCGTTTCAAAAAGCAAGCCCTTTGCACCTGCATGACCGCAATGTTGATTTTGGCTTTATCTTTGCCCGCTTTGGCCGGTTTCGTGTTTATAGAAGCCGAATCGGGCAAAACCGACAATTTCCCCATAATTTCCAACGCGGACGCTTTCAGCGGCAAAGCCATAGAAGCCCAGACCGACGCCGACACCATCGAATACACTTTCACCGTGGAAAACGCCGGCAAATATATCATATGGGCGAGGGTGATGGGAATTGACAGCACCATGAACTCCTTTCTGTATTCGCTCGACGGCGAAATGAACGGGGCGGATTATTGGATTTTCGATTTGCCGGAGGCCGTCGACCTGTCAAATACCGACGACGCATATTATGAATCCAAATTCAGCACCGACGAACTGTACGAAAAATGGTACTGGATGCCCATAAACTACAGAGACGTCAGCGACGACCCTGCGGTGTGGCACAATACGAAAATTTTCGACATGGCGGCGGGCGAGCATACATTGGTCGTCAAGGCGCGCGAATTGTCCTCGAAAATAGACAAATTCATAATAACGGACGATTTGAGCTATTATCCAAACGCTATAGCCGGCGACCCGGAAATACCGTATCTCGAAGCGCTGGCCGCCGAAAAAGCCGCGGCGGAAGCCGCCGAAGCAGAAGCTGCCGCTGCCGCGCAGGCGGCGCAGCAGGAAGAAGCGGCGGCAGCAGCAGCAACAGAACCGCCGCCTCCTGCGGCCGCTGCCCCGCAAACCTCCGATGGCATTGTTTTCCCCGTTTTGATTTTTATCGCCTCCTTGGTTTTGTCGGCCGGATTGTCTTTTTTCCGCAAGGGCAAAAAAACATAGAAATCGGCAAAACCGCCGATAAAAAAAGCGCGCTCCCCCGGGGCGCGTTTTTTTTGCTTTCATTTCCAAAATCCAAAAATCACATGGTCATGACGGCGGCTTCGATTTTTTTGAACAAGGCCAATTCCCTTTCATGGCAGGTGAAAATAAACACTTGGGTTTTTTTCGCCATGGCGGAAATTACCTTGAGGAGGTTTTCGAGCCTGCCGGTATCCAGCCTCAAAAACGGTTCGTCGCATATGAACGGCGGAATCTCGTCTTCAAACAGCAAATCCAAAAGCGCCATCCTCAGACAAAGATAGGCCGCGTCTTTGGTTCCGGCGGAAAATTGCCCTATCGCCCGTTTTGCCGATTCCGCCGTTATTTCAAGCCCCAAACTTTTGTCTGAAACCAAGTCTTCGTACTTTCCGCCCGTTATCGTTTTGAAAATGGTCCCCGCAGATTCGCTGAGCCTCGGCGCCACGCTGTTTTTCAATTCGTTGCACGCATAAGCGAGCGTTTCTATGGCTAATTTCAAAGCGTCGTGCTTTGCGGTGAGTTCCTCTATTTTTTCGTCCAAAAAATTGATTTGGCTTTCCAAGATTACCGGGTCGGGCAATCTGGCGGGCACAGCCGCTATGTTCTTTCCTATGTCGTTTTCTTTTTCGCGCATGCTTTCGGTGGCTTTGCTCAAAAATTCCATTTCCCTGTTCAGCTGTTTTTCGTCATAGTTTGGTTTTCTCGCAGCTGCGGCGAGTTTGCGCAGCGCCTTTTCATCTACGTTTTCGAGCATCGCGTCGAGTTTTGCCTGGTGCTGGTCGTGAATTGCGCGCGTCTTTTGTATCTCGTCCGCCGCTTCGGAGGCGAGGTTCGCATATTTCAAAAAATCTTCCGGCCTTTTGTCGTCGGATTCCGGGGTGCGGTTCCACAGCAGCAACAGTCCCCTCGCAGCCGAATATATTTCGTCGAATTCTTTTTCCCCATCCAGCACTATATTTTCGTATTCGTCCAAATCGCCGCGCAATATTTCGAGCTGCGCCTCGGTGTCGGGGTAATCGTCGAGCACATAGGCAAAATCCGTCTCGTTTTTGAAATCGAACGATGTGTACAATTCCTCTATCTTTTTCTTTTTTCCCCCCTCTGCGGAAGCAAAAAGAAGCGCGCCGGCGGCAAATGGCGCCGCAGAGGCGAAAATCAAGGGATTTTCAAACATTTTGGACAAAAACAAAAACGCCGACAGCGCCGCAGAAAAAAAAATCAGCGCCGCGCAAATTATTTTCAAATTTCCGAACATGCCGGAACTTTTTTTCATCCCCGCATATTCATTGCCCACGTTTTCAATCCCGCCGGCGCGCTCTATGACCCTGAAACTTTGGTTTTTTTCCAGCGCATCGTGGTATTTTGCAAGCGACATGTCCCTCTGTTCCAAATTCGCGGTGAGCTTTGATTTTTTTTCGGAAAGCCGGCCCGCCAGTTCGGTGAGTTTGCGCGAAAAAGCCATGTCGGGTATGAAATCTTTGTGGGCGTATTTTGCCGTCACTTTTTCGGCGTTGTCCCTGAGTTTTTCGACTTGCCTTCTCATGTTTTCGATTCTTTGAAGATCCTGGCTGGCGTTGTACGCCTTGTAGTTTTCGAGTTCGTCGTTGAGCTCGTTTCTTTTGGCGTTGTTGGTCAGCATCTTTTCTTCAAGGTCTTTTATCATCCCTTCCATGCGGAGCAGTTCTTTTTGGTCGTTTACGGAATTTTCAAAGGATTTTTTGAGCCCGGCCCTCTTGCCCGCGAGATTTGCCACCGCGCCGCCGCTTCCGTCTTCGAAAAGCAGAATGTCTTTTGCGTCCTTGAGGCGCTGGAGGGTTTTTTGGGTGTTGGTATCCTCGTCGGCGGTGAACAATATGTTCTGGATCATTCCGGCGAGATTTTCCCCGCCTATTTCGCTTGTTTCAAATTGTTTCAGGAAAGCGGTTTTCGTGAAGACCTCTTCGTTCATTTTGAAAAAAAATTCCCCGGGCTCTTCATCGTTTTGAAGGGTTATGTTGGTGCTCAGGTCGATCACGCGGGTTTTTTCGCTCGCCGCTTCGGAATATTCGCGCACGATTTTGTATTTTCTGTCCCTGTAATGCACTATCATGCTGCCTGCGACTTTGTCGGTGGTCCAGGGAGTGTACAATTTTTTTTCGTTTGAGCCGACGGGTTCTTTTGCTTCGGAGTGTCCGAAAAACATATATTTTATGAAAGCGGCGAGCATCGACTTGCCGGATTCATTGGAGCCGTAAAACACGATCAGCCTGTTGTTTATGGCGAAATGCACGTTTTTCAGCATCCCGAAGCTCTCTATATCTATTCTCTCTATAAGCATAAATCCAACCTAAAAATCAATTATGTTCAAACCGATGAAAGCGTTGAAGCCGTACTGCAGCGCGAGCCGGGCCTCGTCGCGTTCCTTTGGGTTCTGGGAGTTCAGTTTGCCCTCCAATTTTCTGTAAAAAATCCCCTTGACTGTCTTGTCGTAGCGTAGGGTGTTCGCGTCGATGTACGGAGTCGCCTTGTTTTTTACTTGGATGAAATTGAATCCCGTAAATTTTTCCTCTATCGAACGCGGGTTGAAGACAAATCCGGGGCGAAGTATCCCCGTTAGCTCCACTTTCAGGGCGGTGTCGTCCCGGAAGTTCGCGGCGGCCAGCCTCACGGCGTCTATTATCTGGTTTTCGGTCACATGCTGGGATATGTCGACTTGTATGGTCTCATATTTTCTGCGCGAAAATTTTTGGCCTTTCAGCTCGCATACGCCCTTGTCTATTTCGCCGTACATCGCCCCCCTGTGCCCGGGCTCGAAAAAACCACGCCCTTCGAGGCAGCCCGGATATGAAAAGTACGTATCGCCGATTTTGAGCACGCCCGTGCCGTCGTGGAGGTGGCCTAAAGCGATATAGTCGAATTTGCTCCTGCCCACGTCCGCTTTTGTCACCGGGCAATACTGCGATTCCGGAGAGATTATGTCCCCGTGGCCCAAAAGTATGTTCACCCGGTTCTGGTTTTGGGGTTTTTTGTTGGCAAAAGGGTTGACAAGCAGATTTTTGGAAGTGAATGCGTAGCCGTAAATGTCTACGCCCAGTTCCGGTATTTCTATTTTAGTCAGATCGTTGGATTTGAAGATATGCACGTTTTCGGGCCATTTCATCAGCTTGTAGGGGCTTTTTATATGGTACGGGTCGCTGTCGCCGGGGGATATGAAAAAACGGCAGTCGGGATAGGAAGCGATCTCGCGCAGTATTACGGTCGCCGTGTCCTTGGATATGTATTCGTCGTCGAACAGATCGCCGGCTATCAAAAATATTTTCGCCCCGTAGTTTTTGGCGTACATGATCAGCGAGGCAAACGCGCTCCGAAATTCCATCCGCCGCAAATCCGCGTTGCGCGGGTCGCTCAATGCGAACGGCGAATCGAAATGCACGTCGGCGCAGTGGATTATCTTTGCCATTTTTCGCTCTCCCCCCTCACATATCGGCTTTCAGCCGCCGAATTCTTCTGCGAATTCCCTCGCCGCCTGTTCGCCTTTTTGCAGATAGATTTCCGCGCATTCGAGCCCTGTGTCCCGCTCTTCGTAAAAGGCCACGAAATAATATTCCGCGTAAAAATTAAGGTAATCGATGAAAGTGTAGTCGATTTTGTCGATTCCCACAGGCAGCCCGTTGTATTTCTGGAAAATTTCGACTGCCGTTATCGTTTTGGCCGTGCATTTGCCGGAAATTTCTTCCGGCGAGATATACCCGATAGCCGAGAGCCTTTGGTTCAGCGCCAAAACCGCATTGTTTTCCGCTTCGGCCTTTATGTTGCGGCAGTTCACGAAATTCAACTGCTCAAAAGTCTTTTTTTCCACCATCGAATACACATTCGAGATGGTTATGTCCGGTTCGACCCCTATCCCGTTGTAGCTCGAGCCGTTTGAGGACAAAACCTCGAAAGCGGTGATCGCCGCCACGTCCCCGTTTGAAAGCGATTCATAGTATTGCCCGATCCCCTTGCCGAAAGTTTTTTGCCCGATTATGACCGCCCCCGTTATATCGCGCAGCGAAAGCGCGAAAAGCTCGGCTGCGCTTGCAGTCCCGCCGTCTGCGAGTATGCAGATTTTTTTGAAGGCGACCCCGTGGCCCGAGGACTCTATGCTATCGATATCGCCGTTTTTGTCGACTTCGGAATACAGGGTGACCCCTTTTCCGGGCACGAACATATTCAAGGTTTCGAGCATGTTCATGATGCTGCCGCCGGGATTGCCGCGCAAGTCGAAGATGATGTTTTCAAATTTGTTTTCGCTGAGGTATTCCACAATGGCGTATATGTCGTAGCACATATATTCATCCAAAAAATCGTCTATTTTTATCAATGCGGTCTTGCTCGCCCCATCGGTGTAAAAAGACACCGACTGCATGAACACGGCCGCCCTGATGAGTGTGGCCGTAAAGGTTTCGCCGCCGCGCCTCACCGTCATGGTGACCGGGTCTTCGCACGCGGAAAGCAGGTGCGAAACCGCATTCAAGCCAAACCCCTCCACATTTACCGTGCCTATCTCGACGATTTCATCGCCTCCGCGAAGCCCCGCTTCGTCGGCCGGCGATTCCTCGAAAACCCTGTCCACTACAACGCTGTATTTCATGCCGTCGATCACCGTCTTTCCGCCGAGCACTATGCCGTAGCCCCAGTAGATGCCGGAAAAGAGTTCTTCGGTGGTGGTTTCGGGGTAATATCCGCCGAAAGGGTCAAAAGCGGTGAGGAGCGCATCGCCGAGATACGGCGCTATTTCGGGATAGTTGATCAGAAAATTTTTGAGCATGACCACAATCGCTTCTTCCCTGGTCAGATTATAAAGCGAAAGCTCTTCGTACAAGTCCAGCAGCTCGTCTATGCGCGGCTCTATCTCCATGATCGGTTTCCCCGGTTCATCGTATCCCAGCGCAAAAGACTGCGAGCCGATCAGAATGCAGAGCAGCGCGCATATTGCCGGCTTCGCGAAATTTTTGAATTTCATTTTTTCCATTTTTTGACTCTCTCCCCTTTTTTAATTCAAAATTGTTGCTTTGATGGAATATGAAACTGTTTCTGCGGGAATGCCGTTTATTTCCGTCGCATAGGAGGCGCACAGCTCCCCGCCTTCAAGGCTCATGGTGTTCGCAAGTTTTTTTGTGCTGAAAACGGTGGTGGCCCCATAAGCGGATCCGCCGTGATCGACCGATATCCTTTTGCCTTTTTCGAGGGTGAACCAATCGTCGAAAAAGTCCTTTTTGTGGAAAGTCACGATGCCCCTGTTTTTTTCGTTGAACAAAATTCGGACATAGGACCCATCGGTTTCCGCCGTTTCGGTTTCGCGGTATTTTATTTCGAATTGGCCGTCTTTTGCCAGGGATATATAGCCCGGGGCCTCAAAACCGTATTCCACTTTGCTCATTTTGTACATTTCGCTTTCGCAGACGTTGTTAATCATCAATATGTCCCTGATTTCTTCGTCATTTTCGTATTCGTCATATTCGTCGCCGGCGCTTTCGCCCTCTTGGCGGCCGCCTCCCGGATCCCCTTCGCCGTACAGAACGTCCTCGATGAATTCCCTGAAACTCTCAAAACTCGCAAGCTCCTCGGCATTTTCCGCGATTTCGGCGTATTTTTCCGCCGTTTCGCGGGATTCGCTTTTTTGCTTGGGGGGGGATATTTGAATCGACGGGCGGCTGTAGAAAAGGTTTTGGCCGATTTGCTCGCGGTTCGAGCGAACCGCCATTTCCTTTCGGATATTTTTGCCCATCTGCAACTCGCTCTGGTTTCCGAAACTCACGAACCTGCGGTAACTTTCGGGCATATCCTCGATATTTTCCTTGGCGAGGATCCCGCCCGGATAGCTGTTGATGAACCAAAGTTTGGATATATAGCTCGAATTATTGTATATGGCTGGTTCCACGGCAGCGCCGAAGCTGATGCCCAGGCTGCGCAGATATTCGCGGCTGGCCAAGTCCGTCCGAATTATTTTTATTTTGAAATCGAATTTATTCCCTTCCGGTTTTGCTTTACCGCCCAATTTCACGCACCCTCTCAATTAAATTTGGCCAACAGCAGCAATCTGTATATTATATCAGATTTTTTGCAAATAATCAATCGTTTTTTATGAATTTTCAAAATTTTTCTATATCTATCTTGTTCAATCCGCCTCCTATGTCAAAGCCCAAAAAATTGGAGGCGATGCGGGAAAAATTCAAAGCTTCGTCGCTTACATATATTTCGGGGGGAGCCTTTTTGCCGGGGGTGTTGGCCATCTTTCTGGCTTCGAGCTCTCCGGCGAGCGCGCGCACCGCTTCGAGCCCCACGTCGATCAGCGTCGTCTGCGCGATGGCGCCGATGGTTTTTTTTATGAAGGGGTAGTGGGTGCAGCCGAGCACCAGCGACGACAAATTCAAATGCTTGAATTCGCCCAGGTATCTCTCGGCGGCGAGTTTCGTGATTTCGTCCCCGTCCATGTTCCCGCACTCGACGAGCGGCACGAACAGCGGGCAGGCTTTGCCGTAGACCTCGCATTCGGCGTCCAATTTTGAAATGCAGCTTTCATACGCGCCTTTTTTTATCGTGGCTTCGGTGCCTATCACGCCGATTTTTTTGTTTTTTGTCTCTCCGGCGATTTTTACCGCTTTTTGGCAAGCCGACTCGACCACCCCGATTATCGGTATCTCGGGGAAAGTTTCTTTCAAATACTCCATCGCCACGGACGAAACCGTCCCGCAGGCCACGAGCGCGATTTTCACTTGCTTGCTTTCAAGGAAAGCCATGGCCTGGCGCGCGTACTTTTGGATTATCTCATAGGAGCGGCTGCCGTAGGGCACCCTGCCGGAGTCGCCGAAGTACACTATGTGCTCGCCCGGGAGAATGTTCGCCGCCTCGCGCACCGCGCAGAGGCCCCCAAGCCCCGAATCGAAAATGCCTATCGCCCTTTCGTCCATATGCGTCCCAATTTTCCCCTTTTACATCAACGCCATTTTGGCGATCTTGTCGCACAAGGCGACATATGAAATTCCGGCGGCCGCCGCTTCCTGCGGGAGCAGGCTGGTCGGGGTCATGCCGGGCAGAGTGTTCGCTTCGAGGCAGTATATGCCTCCGTCTTCGCCTAAGATGAAATCGATTCTCGAATAGCTTCCCAGCCGCAGTATTTTGTGCACCCTTAGAGCCCTTTCCTGCATCTCTTCCGCGATGCCGCCGTCCAGGTCTGCGGGGCATATCTCTTTTGTTATGCCGGGCTGGTACTTGTGCCTGTAGTCGTAAAAATCCTCGTTTGGGATTATCTCGATTGCGGGAAGCGCCGCCCCGTCGAGGATTCCGACCGAAAATTCCCGGCCTGCAATCATTTTTTCCGCCATTATCCTTTTCTCGTATTTTTTTGCGTATCCGACTGCGGCCGCATATTCCCCGATGTTTTGAACAATGGAGACACCGACGCTCGACCCGCAGCCGCAGGGTTTTATCACGAGGGGAAATTCCATGCCGGGGCTTTCGCTTTCTTTGCCTATCATCTTCCAGTCCGGCGTGAGTATTTGGCTGTGCGCCATCAATGTTTTTGCCAAATCCTTGTCCATGGCTAAAAGCGAGCCTTCGTATTTCGTGCCGGTGTACAAAATGCCAAAAGAGTCAAAGACCGCTTGCAGCTTGCCGTTTTCGCCGATGTCGCCGTGGAGCGCCAAAAACGCCAAATCCGCCTTTTGGCACAGCTCCATCGCGTTTTTGGCTATGAGCGAATTTCCGCCTCCTGAATCTCTTTTTATCTTTTCCAAATCGGGTTCGCATGGGGGCACAATATAGCTGTATCCGGTTTCCGACTTTTGGATTTCGACGCCCGTATACAAATCGACGAGGCACACCTCATATCCCGCTTGGGCGAGCGCATTGGCTATCTTGGCCCCCGACGAAAGCGACACGTCCCGCTCGGGGCTCAGCCCCCCGGCCACCACCGCGATCTTCATAAATATTTGCTCCTTTGCTCTTCCACCATTTTCATTATCGACGGGATTTCGTCTTCCATCATCTCCTTGAAATATCCGTCGTACTCATAGGTCAGGTTTTCAAACGGGCGTTCGTTTATGCCTTTTATATATCCCGCAATCAGGTCGAAATCCTTTTCGTAGCAATGCATGGAATTGGAGCGGTGGGTGTATGATCCCACCTCCACGCCGAGCTCGTGCGCCACTTTCTCCTGGAGCCGCGCCAAGGCGAAGGCGTTGTAGAAAAAAGCCTCGGCGAGGTCGTTGCTCCTAAACAAAATCTTGCAGTGCAGCTTTTTGTCGCGTATGAAATATTGTATCGATTGCATGCAGGCGGGATCGCTGTTTGCGGAATCTATCTCGAAGTCCCTTATGTTCATTATCGCCCTGCGCGAATAGGGATTGCGCCGAAGCTCGGAAATGACAAAAGGCAGCTGGTGCGCATACCTTTGGTGGTATGTGTATTCCCAGACGTTTTTGTCCGCCCCGACCATGAAATCGAGCACGCCGTCCAATATTTCCATTTCGTACTGCATGATTTCATGCGCCCCCCCGATGATCAGCCGGCTGACCCGGGGCTCGGTTGTCGGGTTTTCCACGAATACGGTCATGCTGCATTCCTTTTGCAGCTGGCCGTAATCGGGGCATTCGACTATTTCCCCTTTTTCGAAAAGTTCCTTCAAGGCGATGTGGTAAGCTTCGGGCAGGGTTTTGCCGCTCACAAAAATCTCTTTCATAATTTTTTTATCCTTTCAAAATTGCCGTTAATTTCTCAGGCTGTGGATCGGGGCGGGGATTTGCCCGCCGCGCTTTATGAATTGCCCGCAACCGAACGGGTTGACCGCCATGACCGGCCCGGAGCCCAACAGCCCGCCGAATTCCACCATGTCCCCTATGCGCTTGTTTGGGGCGGGTATTATCCTTGTCGCGGTGGTTTTGTTGTTTATCACCCCTATCGCCGCTTCGTCGGCGATGATTGCCGAAATCACATCCGCCGGGGTATCTCCGGGCACTACCACCATGTCGAGCCCCACCGAGCAGACGCAGGTCATGGCTTCGAGCTTGCTTATATCCAATGCCCCCGCCCTGACCGCTTCGACCATCCCCACATCTTCGCTCACGGGGATGAACGCCCCGCTCAGCCCGCCCACGTAGGAAGAGGCCATCGCCCCGCCTTTTTTCACCGCGTCGTTTAAAAGCGCCAGCGCGGCCGTCGAACCGTGCGCCCCGCACTGCTCCAAACCCATTTCTTTTAATATCTCCGCCACGCTGTCACCCACCGAAGGGGTGGGCGCAAGCGAAAGATCCACGATCCCGAAACTTGCGCCAAGCCTCTTCGAAGCTTCCAGGGC
This sequence comes from Oscillospiraceae bacterium, assembly GCA_009782405.1. The sequence goes on along the minus strand of WRJC01000001.1, from coordinate 30,471 downwards.
CACGAACTGGCCCATGCGCGTTATTTTGAATGCGGAGCGCTTTATCGTTTCGGCCACTGTGCCAAAGTCCGCCCCGCGAACCCGTTCGAGCGCGCGCTTGACTACGCCCGGCCCGCTCACGCCCACATTTATGACGCACTCCGCCTCGCCGAGGCCGTGGAACGCCCCCGCCATGAACGGGTTGTCGTCGGGCGCGTTGGCGAAAACCACGAGTTTCGCGCAGGCGATCCCCCCTTGGCCTGCGGTGAGCTCCGCGGCTTTTTTTATGGCTTCGCCCATTTTTGCCACGGCGTCCATGTTTATGCCGGCTTTCGTGGTGGCCACGTTGACCGAAGAGCAAACCCGCGAAGTCGAAGACAAGGCTTCGGGTATCGACTCTATCAGTTTTTTGCTGCCTTCGGTGAACCCCTTTTGGACCAAGGCGGAAAACCCGCCGATGAAATTCACCCCGGTCGCCAAGGCCGCATCGTCGAGAGCCTTGGCAAAAGCGGAAAAATCGGCTGAGTTTTCGCAGGCTGAGGCCACTATGGCCATCGGGGTGACGGCGATGCGCTTGTTTATTATGGGTATGCCGTATTCTTTTTCGATCTGCTCGCCCACAGCCACGAGATTTTCCGCTTTTTTCGCGATTTTGCCGTATATCTTTCGGCAGGATCCGGCCATGTCGGAATCGGCGCAGTCAAGTATCGATATGCCCATGGTCACTGTCCTGACATCCAATTTTTCTTCGCCAAGCATCTTTATCGTTTCAAATATTTCGTTTTTTCCGATCACTTTTAAATTTCCCCCAACCTGACCACACTGACCCGGGCGCTCAAACCGAGTGCATGGCCTTGAATATTTCGTCTTTTTGTATCCTCACTTCGAGCCCCATCTCCTTGCCTTTTTCCGACAGTTTTTCCGAAAGCTCGTCGAACGGGGCGCTCATGGCCGATATGTCGGCGAGCATGGACATCATGAAATAGCCCTGCATCGTAGTCTGCGAAATATCCTCTATGTTGACGAGGTTGTCGGCCAAAATTGCGCTTATGCCCGCGATTATGCCGATTTTGTCGATCCCGATTACGGTGATCACCGCTTTTGCCGATTGCATTTTGTACCCTTTCTTTTGTTTTGCCGTATTTTATCCGCTTTTTCCATTATACCGCAAAAAACCGAAAATTGCAAGGAACAAAAAGGAATAAATTTAAAACAAACTGTAAAAATAGACAAAAAGAGGTTGAATCCCAAAATGGGATTCAACCTCTTTTTGAAGTTCGGAATCAATCGCATATGAATTGTAAAGCTTACGACATACCGGGTTAACATATTTGTGGTACTTTGGGAAGATAGATAAAAAATAAAATAATTGCGGGAGTTTGAGCGATGAAAAAACGATTCGTGGCGATTATTGCGCTTTTATGCGTATGCGTCCTATACCTTCCAGCCTGCCAAATCAGTCTGCTGGAAAATATCGGGGGAACGGGAAAAACCTCGGAATCCGCCGAGAACGATCCAAGCGTCGGCGGCTCGAAGGTGCGCCGGGACGAAGACGGCCTTGTGACGATTACGATAAAAGACGGCAAGGCGCAAATCGAGTACGACCTCGAAAAATGGGACGCTTCATACAACATGGCCGACTATATTGACGGATATTCCTATCTGTTCGACGAATACGGGGAAAACATGGAGCCAAAAAAAGGGCCGTTCCCGGTCAACACATACGATGAAAGGGTCGCGGACGCGTGCATAGGCATAATATCGGGAGATGCATACTATGGATGGTATTTGGAGCCTACCGTCATATTTTTGATGGAGGACGGCCGCCTGGAACGATCGCGCGCGAGCCTTGCCATGGACAATTCGAACGAAGAACATTATTCCAATCCGTTGTATTGGCTTGGCGACATCGTCTCCCTTTCGTATGAGAACGACAAAGACGGCCAAAAAACCATTTACGCCACCGGCAAAAACGGCGCAAAATATGACACCGAGGTTTTGAATTTGATGCAGGGCATCGTGAGCAGCGGAGTTTGGGGGGGATGGACCGCGCCGCTTTTGGAAAACCCGCCGGACGGGATCGAATATTATGGATATTTGACATTTGAGAACGAAGAAAAAGCCGTGTTTGAAATAGGGGTCAAGGAAAAACAGGCGGTCGCGGGCTACAGGGGCTCTTACGCCCTCGTGCTTGCGGAAGACGACCCAAGCGGGTATATGGCCGGAAGTTTCACATTCGATTTGGAGCTGGACTGGACCGAAGGGAGCCGGAGCTTTCTCGACGGGCTGACGGCCGGGCTCAAAGGCTCATACTTTGTGGAACTGGCGGATCCGTACGCACATTCGATGTGGCTGCGGAAAAACAGCGGCGACAGCCTTTTTAGTTTGGACGGGCAAAAACAGGACGACTACATTTTTGAAATGTCATATGGCGAATATGAGTTTTACGAGCCCGACGAAGGCGAAGAGGGCGACGGGCCCAAAGGGATTTCGTGGACGGTCGAGCCTGCGTTTAGCTATGAATATGTATACTATTGCCCTGCTTGCGATCTTTTCGGCCCCGACGGCCACGGCCAGACGGGAGACGACGCGATCGATCCAAAAACGGGGAAACTCAAGCCCGATAAAGAAATCGCCAAAGGCGGCTGGGGCGGGCACGGCATTTGGACTTCGCATTGGCTGTACGACGAGGCCAACAATCTCTACGGATATCTTTTCGAATCCGAAGGAGGCGACGAATACGCGATGCACACAAAAAGCGAGCTGCTGGAATTGCACCCCTGGATGGCGGACGTCCTGCTCGCTTTCCGCAAAATCGATTCGGGCAAATTAAAAGGCGAGGAAACCGATTGGGGAGAAATTGCATACGATCTCGCCAACGCCTACCAAGGCGACAAATACGCTTTCGCCTACGGGCTCGATTTCGTCACCGATTTCATATACGGCTACGACATCTACGGGGAAAACGACCCCGCAGACAAAGTTTCCGTGCAGCTTGGCGGCAAATGGGGGGTCATCGACAGGAACGGGGAAACCTTGCTGCCCTTCGTGTTCGAGCACATATTGTTCATCGACGAAAACACGGTATTCGCCAAATACGAAGGCAAATACGGCATCATCACCGTCGCGTACGGCTGATGGCGTTTTGCGAAAGCAAAAAATATGCGGCAAAATATCATCGCGGGGCATATTTTTGTGTTATTTTGGCTTGCGGAGGACGTAAAAAATATCTCTTTGGGTATATTTTACGTTGCAGTCATTTGTCGTTTTAATTAATGAAAATCCCATACTTTTTTTATTCTCATTTCCCAAAATGTTGCATCATATCGACAAACTCGCATGAATCAACGTTTTCAATGGCAAAGCGGTCATCGAGGAAATTGTATTCGACAGTTTTCAACATGAAAATTTCTTCCGGGTGTTTCGTTCCGAAAATAAACCTGTTATACCCGATTTTGTGCAATTTGAAATCAGATAGCTCAGCTGCCCAAACTTCATAGCATGTTTCAAAAGATTCGTCACCAAGCAAATTTATGAAAATCCGCTCAAAATCTATTGAAAGGCTTGATGTTATCTTTTTTTTCGTTTCATCGTATTTTCCAAGCCAGCCACAGGCTATTGCGATATTATTTTTTGCGGGCATTATCGTAAAAGGATATTTTCTTTTTTGGAACTTGATTTTTCCGTTGTAATTCGCAAACAGTTCATTTATATGGTTGAAATCGATTTTGTTGCCGCAATCGATGCCAACATATGTCATATGTGAATGGTTTGCCAGCAAAAATGCCTGACATTCGAACCCGCAGCCAATATCGTACAGATTGTTCACGTTTAAAAAACGGCATAAACCAAAAATTCGTGCATATTGTTGATAGACGAACCATCGTTGTGCTGATTTAAATTTAACGTAAAGATCCAATGAAACTTTGTCGCCTGTTTCAAGTATTGATTTTCTTAGATTTTTTTCTAAAGCAAATAAGGCCATTTTCTTTTTCGCCTTTCTAATGGCAATATGGTTTTAGCATGATTATTCCTTTTTTGATTTTCGCGATGTTCGCTTCCGAAAAATCACCCCACTTCGGAAAGCCAAAAGAGACATCTTTGAAATCTTCCGGGACAGGGAGCCACAAGCTGCAAACCCGGGGAACGCCGAGGCTGTAAAATCTGCGCAATGATCCGGGAAATCTGATGTCGTAAATTCCTTCGATTTTATGGATTTCCGCTTCCGTCAGCCCTTCGTCAAATTTTACTCCTTTTTCCCTAAGTTGATTTAACATATCGTTTGCATTTTCTTTTTCTTTACTCATCGTTATTTGTAAAAATTGGATTTAAATATGTAATATTCAGATTGTGACGCAATATTGTGGCTTGTATTCGTTTTCATTTTTAATTTTTTGTGAACTTTCCGATTTTTGTTTTGCGGGATTTGCAACATGCAACATATAACGAAAAATAAAAAAGTTGCATGAATGCAAAATTTTTGCAAAATATTTCTGCGCCGCGCCAAAATATTTTTCTTGACAAAAAAACGGTTTTGTGGTATCATTATCACAGAGGGACTGATAACAAAATCAAGGAGGAGAGGATTAAAATGGATATTGTCGATACCGAAGAGGAAATTGTCTTTCAAAACGACGATTTCTCGACATTCGGAAAGCTCGGGGTCATAGCGATGAAGGGCTGCAAGGAAATCGGCGAAAAAATCAACCGCTATCTCATAGACTTCAGATTCGGGGCGGAAGCGGACTATTTGGTCAAGGCTTCATGCCCTCGTTTCACCACAGGCGAAGCGAAAGCCTTAATCGAGCAGTCGGTCAGGGGATATGACATTTTCATAATCTGCGACTGCTACAACCACAGCGAGACTTTCAACATATTCGACAAAACCGTCTATATGAGCCCCGACGACCATTACAGGGACCTGATACGCACGATAGCCGCGCTGAGGGGCAGCAAGGCTCGCAGGATAAACGTGATCATGCCAATGCTGTACAGCAGCAGGCAGGACAACAGGTACGACCGCGAATCGCTCGACTGCGCGATTTCGCTCCAGGAATTGGTCGATATGGGGGTGTCGAACGTGCTGACATTCGACGCGCACGAGCCCCGCGTGCAAAACGCGATACCATTGAACGGCTTTGAGACCGTGCGCCCCTCCTACCAAATGATAAAGGCGATGTACAACAATGTCGAGGACATCAAGCTCACGCGCGACCGCACCATAATCATATCCCCCGACGAGGGCGGGGTTTCGAGGTGCCTGTCCTATTCCACGGTTTTGGGGCTTGACATCGCGATGTTCTACAAAAGGAGGGACTACAGCAAATTCGAGAAAGGCAGGAGCCCGATAGTCAGCCATGATTTTTTGGGCAAGGACGAGGACGTAGCGGGCAAGGACGTGATAATAATCGACGACATACTCGCCAGCGGCGACTCCATTTTGGACGTGGCCAGGCCGCTTCGCGATATGGGCGCAAAACGGATATTCGTGTTTATCACCTTCGGGCAGTTCACCGGGGGATCCGCCATTTTCGACAAGGCCTACGAAGAAGGCGTCATAGAGAAGATATTTGTGACCAACACCACGTACAAATCCGAAGAGATAAAATCAAAGCCTTGGTTTTGCGACGTGGACATATCGAAATACCTGGCCAAGCTCATCGACGCGCTGAACTGCGACCATTCGCTGAGCAACCTTCTGACCCCGATAAACAGGATACGGGCGCTGAAAGAAGAACAAGAAAACCAGACGAGAATTAAATGAACAATAGACTTGAACAAACGATTATAATCTACCCGTAAAAGGAGGGGCAACCTATATGGCTGTATTTTTTGAACAATCGCACACCTTCGGGGAATACCTGCTCATACCCGGCTATTCTTCGACGGAATGCACGCCTGCGAACATCAGCTTGAAAACGCCGGTGGCGAAATACCGCAAAGGCGAATTGTCCGCGCTGAATCTGAACATCCCGCTGGTATCGGCCATCATGCAATCAGTCTCCGACGACAAAATGGCGATTGCTTTGGCCAGAGAAGGCGGGCTTTCGTTTATCTACTGTTCGCAGCCCATCGAGGCCCAGGCGCAGATGGTGGCAAAGGTGAAGGGCTACAAAGCCGGCTTCGTGGTGAGCACTTCCAACATTTCCCCCGAGGGCACTCTCGCGGACATTTTGGCGCTGAAGGAAAAAACGGGCCATTCGACAGTCGCGGTGACTTCGGACGGCACTCTTTCGGGCAAGTTCGTGGGCATCGTGACCGGAAGGGATTACCGGGTCAGCAGGATGGCTCCCGACACGAGAGTGGAGTCGTTCATGACGAAGTTCGACAATTTGATTTATGCCGACGAGCGGACCACGCTCAAAGAGGCCAACGACATCATATGGGAAAACAAGCTGAACTGCCTCCCGCTGATCGACGGCGCTCAGCGGCTGAAATATTTTGTTTTCCGCAAGGACTACGACACGCACAAAGAAAACGAAAACGAAATGCTGGACGAATCGAAGAGGTTCATGGTCGGAGCGGGCATAAACACGCGGGATTACCCCGATCGCATACCCGCGCTTCTGGAAGCGGGGGCGGACATGCTCTGCATCGACAGTTCGGAGGGATTCACCGAATGGCAGAGGATAACGCTCGGATATGTGCGCGAAAATTTCGGGGATGCGGTGAAGGTCGGCGCGGGCAATGTGGTTGATAAGGACGGGTTCCTCTTTTTGGCCGAAGCGGGGGCGGATTTCGTCAAGGTGGGCATCGGCCCCGGGGCGATCTGCACCACGCGGGACCAAAAAGGAATCGGCAGGGGCCAGGCCACCGCGATAATAGAGGTGGCCCGGGCCCGCGATGAATATTTCGACAAGACGGGCGTATATGTCCCCATATGCTCCGACGGCGGGATAGTGCACGACTACCACATGACCTTGGCGCTCGCGATGGGGGCGGATTTCATCATGCTTGGCAGATACTTTTCGCGCTTCGACGAGAGCCCCACCGACAAGGTGAATATCGACGGAAGCTACATGAAAGAGTACTGGGGCGAGGGCTCCAACAAGGCCAGAAACTGGCAGAGATACGATCTGGGCGGCGATTCCGGGCTGTCATTTGAAGAAGGGGTGGATGCATATGTGCCCTATGCGGGAAGCCTAAAAGACAATGTGGAGCTATCGCTTGCCAAAGTCAAATCCACCATGTGCAACTGCGGGGTGACGAGCATCCCCGAACTGCACGAAAAGGCGAAGATCACATTGGTCTCATCGGTGAGCATCGTGGAGGGCGGGGCGCACGACGTGCTGCTCAAAGACAGGAAGCCGCTGTAGGGATGGGGGATGGCATATGACAAATCTGAGACATACATCAATGGACTATATCGAATAATGTTTCAGTTTCCAATAAATTTCGCGAAAATGGTTGAAATATTTCATCGATTTTGATAAAATATAACCATAGACATTTGCCAACTCACGGGGAGTAAAATATATGAGCGAAAAAACGACGGACAACCCGCACGACACGAGGCTGAAGGAGCTATTTGGGAACAAAGAGGCGTTCATGTCGTTTCTGCACGACTGTGTGGAAGCGAAATGGGCAGACGAAATCGATGCGGATAGCCTGAGGCAGAGCCCGAAAAGCTTTATACTGCAAGATTTCAAAAAAAAAGAAGCGGACATACTGTACGAAGCAAAGCTGAAAAGTAATAGTGGGAAAGTTTTGTTCTACGTGCTTTTGGAAAACCAGAGCCGACTGGATTACCGAATGAACTATAGATTGTTACTGTACATCACCGAAATACTGAGGGACTGGTACAACCGAACGGACGTAAACGAGCGCAAGCGCAGGGGGTTCAAGTTTCCGGCGGAGGTGCCGATAGTGTTCTACACGGGGCGGGAAAAATGGACGGCGGCGACGAACATGAAAGAGTCATTTGCGGGACACGAGATTCAACAAAACTGGGACGAGGCGGCCGGGACCATCGCCATCGATATAAAAAAAGGCTATACGCCGGGCTGATGAAAGGAAAACAAAAAAATGAACATCTACATAAAAAAAGAATTCGAGCCGGACTACGAAAACTTGACGCTGGCGGCGAAAAACCAAATACCCAAGCGCACCCCGCTCTACGAGCACATCGTTTCAAACAGGGTGATGTCGGAGGTTTCCGGGGTCGAAATAAAGGGCGGGGCCACGGGGGATGCCAAGGCCGACACGATCGAGCACTACAAAACCTACAACAGGGCATTCAAGGCCTTGGGATACGACACGGTTAGCTTTGAGATATGCGCCGCCGGATATATGCCCGGCAGCGGGTCATTGGGTCGGCACAAAGAGGGCGAGATAAAGGACCGCGCCGATTTCGACAGGTATGAATGGGACAAAATCCCCGGCATATATCTGGAAAAATCGGCTTTCCACCTCGAATGCATGCGCGAGGCGATACCTCCGGGAATGAAGCTCGTCGGAGGGGTGGGCAACGGGCTGTTCGAATGCGTGCAGGACATAACGGGATTTATGGATCTGTGCTACATCCGAAGCGACGATCCCGAGCTTTTCGGCTTGCTGTTTAAAAAAGTCGGCGATATGCTGTATGCCATATGGGATCGCTTCTTGGATCTGTACGACGATATGTTCTGCGTTTACAGGTTCGGCGACGATTTGGGCTACAAGATGTCGCCCATGCTGACCCCGGACGACGTGAGGGCGCACATAGTCCCGGGCTATGCGAAAATCATCGGGCTCATAAAGCGCAAAACCGGAAAGCCGTTTCTTTTGCACTCCTGCGGGAACATATTCGAAGTGATGGACGACATGATAAACGTCGCGAAAATCGACGCGAAGCACAGTAACGAGGACGTGATCGCGCCGTTTTCCGAATGGGTCCGGCGTTATGGGGACAAAATCGCGCTTTTCGGCGGGATCGACACGGATGCGCTCTGCGACGTTTCGGGCATCGACATAGAAGGCTACGTCAAAGAAGTCGCAGGGCCGCTCATAGGAAAGCCGGGGATAGCGATCGGCAGCGGGAACTCGATAACCGACTACATCTCCCCGGAGCGATACGCGAAAATGAACGAAATGGTCCGCGCCATGCGCGGCGAGTGAAACAAGGGTCAAAAATATGAAAAAAATTTTGCTGTTTGTTTTTGGATGCGCGGCGATCGGCGCCGGCCTGTATTTTGCCGTTTTCGGCAACATTTTCAGGCTGGAAGGGTTTGCGCGCGCAGTTATGTCGGTTTTGTCCGTTGTCATGTGCGCGCTTCTCGTATACCTGCTGAGCTTTTTGCTGATTGCGGGAAAGAAGCCCAAAGAAAAAGAAGCGGATTTCGATTTTTCCATGTTCGGCTCGGGCGAAGAAAGAACGGCCGGGCTGATCGACAGGATAAACAAATACATCGCGGAGATGAAACAGCTCAACGCATATATCGCCGACGAGGGCATCTCCGGCGAGCTTTCGCAAATCGAAGAGATACTGCGCAAAATGCAGCCTCTTTTAAAAGACGAGACCATACCGGCCGGCCGGCAGGGACAGCTGGCGGAATTTTTCGAATGCTATATGCCCATAATCGTAAAAATCCTGAACAGCTACAGGCGCATCGAAAACAACAGGCTGAAAGGCGGGAACGCCGATGAAACCAAGGCGCAGATATCGAAAATAATGCCGGTCATAAAAAAAGGGTTCGAAAAGGAACTCGACAATATGTTCACCGACGAGATGGTCGATGTAACCGCCGATGTGAGGGTGATCGAATCGATGCTTTCAAAAGACGGATTGGTGGATTAGTTTTCAGTTGTCAATTGTCAGTTGTCAGAATGATGATGGCCGATATTTGCTGAAAACTGAAAGCTACCAAAGATAAGGAGGCAGAAATTGAAAGAAAAAAACAATGCGGCGCGGCTTTGGCTCACGGTTGCGGTTTTGGCGCTGATCATCGGGGCGGTGGCGATAATCGGCAACTTGGGCCAGGGCAAGGACATGACCGCCGAGCAGGCCCGAAAAAAATTGGACGAGCTGTATTTTGGAATAATGGTGAACAGGCTGCCGCTCAAACAAGACCCGGATTTTGCGGACAGCGGGGACGATGGCGAAAAAATCGCGGTTTTGCCGGATATTTCGGAATATCCGTTTATCGTGAACCCGCAAACGGACGATTTTCTGACCATATACGCCTCGCCCGACAAAACCGGATGGCTCGCCGAAGTCGGCGAAAAGTTCAACAAAAGCGGCGCGACAGCCGAAGGAAAGCCCGTATCGGTCGGAATCCGCGCCATCCCGAGCGGCCTTGGGGCAGATCTCATCTCATCCGGAAAATATACGCCCGACCTCTACGCGCCCGCAAGCGCCCTGTACGGGGATTTGCTTTTGGGCAAAGGGGTGAATTTGCGGCAGGTCGAATCGCGGATTGCGGGGAATGTGGTCGGAGTGGCGCTTGGCAAAAACAAAATAAGCGAGCTGCGCGAAAGCTACGGGGGCGAAGCGACCCTCGAAACAATAATGCAGGCTGTCCTCGACGACCGCCTTTCGCTCGGGTACGCTTCGCCCCTCTCCGACGAAAACGGATTCCATTTCATTGTGGCGCTGTTTGGGGAATTTGACGGGGAAAATCCCTTGGGCGAAGAGGCAATAGAAAATTTCCGCAAGTTCCAGGACAAAATTTTGTTTGTGGCGTATGACGAAGAGCAGTTGAAATCGGCTTTGACCGGGGGGATTTTGGATGCCGTCGTTTTGGATTTCCAATCGTATTTCGACTCGCCCGCCTTGAAGTCGTCCTATGAGTTTGTGCCCCTTGGGGGGCGCAGGGACGGCCCGGTGTATGAAATCGGGGAAATCGGATCCCTCAAAGGGCAAATCGCGCAAAAATTCGTGGAATTCTGCAAAAGCGCCGAATCCCAAAAATCGGCTTCGGACAAAGGTTTCAACAACTGGGACGATTATTCGCATATATCAGCCGTAAGCGGGGCAAAAGTCTTGCAAGCGGGCGAAATCTACAACAAGGAAAAGCACGGCTCAAGCGTGATCACCGCCGTGTTCGTGGCCGATATTTCCGGAAGCATGGAGGGTTCCCCGCTATTGAACCTCAAGGCGAGCCTTTACCGCGCCATCGACGTGATCGATTCGAATGCCAACATCGGGCTCGTGACTTTTTCGGACGGCGTGAACATCGCGGCGCCCATAGCGAAATTCGACTTCATGCAGAAATCGTGTTTTTCCAACGCGGTGAAAAACATGACTGCGGGGGGCGGGACCGCAATGTTCGACGCGATCATAGTGGCCCAGAAAATGCTTATGGAGGCAAAGGAGCGCAGCCCGAACACAAAACTTTTGCTTTTTGTGCTGACAGACGGCGAATCCAATCTGGGCCATACATTCAAAGACATCGAAAAAATGACAAAAGGGCTCAGGATACCGGTTTATACCATAGGCTACAACGCGGACATCGAAATTTTGCAGAAGTTGTCGGAAATAAACGAAGCGGCGGCGATGGACGCCGATTCGGAGAACATAATATACAGGCTGGAAAGCCTGTTCAGGTCCCAGACTTGATTTTGCCGCACGTTTACTTTGGGAAAGGAGATTGAGCTGATGATAAAAGCGAAAATAATAGCCGCCATCGCGCTTTTGGCATTTTTGGCGTGTTTCGCGGCGGCCTGCGAGGCGAAAAGCGGCGGCGGCCAAAAAAATGAAAAAATCAACTATTCCGGGTCGCTGCGGGTGTACAACGCGGGGGAATATATCGACATGGGCGTGCTCGCGGATTTCGAAAGGGAATTTTTGGTGAAAGTCGAATACAGCGAATTTGAAAGCAACGAGGAGATGTACGCCGAAATCGCCAGACACCCGGATGCCTACGATATTTTGGTGCCCTCCGACTACATGGTGGACCGCCTGATCCAGGAGGGCAAACTGGAAAAATTGGACAAGGGGAAAATAAAAAACATCGAACACGTGGACATCCAATACCGAAACCCCGCCTATGACGGGCAAAACAGCTATTCCGTGCCATATATGGTGGGCACACTGGGCATACTCTACAACAAAAAATATGCGGAGGGCGCGGAAAGCTGGAGCGTTTTGTTCGACAGGCAGCGCCGCGAAAAAATCCTGATGCTGGACTCGCAGCGGGACGTATTCGGCATTGCTCTCAAAATGCTCGGCTCCGACTTGAACTCGGGCGACGACGGGGAGCTGGCAATGGCGAAAACGCAAATTCAGGAAATGCAGTTTGTTTACGGCGAGAGCGAGACGATCCGCGACCTGATGGTGGCGGGCGAAGGGGTTTACGGCGTTGTGTATTCGGGGGACGCCAAAACCGCGATAGACAGAAACCCCGATCTGGCCTATGCGATACCAAAAGAAGGTTCGAACAAATGGCTTGACGCATTCGTGATAGTGAAAGGCGCAAAAAACATGGAAGCGGCGATGCAGTTCATCGATTTCATGTGCCGCCCCAACATAGCGGTGCGCAACATGACAAAAACGGGCTACACTTCGCCGATCAGGGGCGCATGGGGCGAATTCGGCGGCAATTCGGTGATGTTCCCCTCCGATGAGGAGCTCGGGCGCTGCGAAGCGTTTTTGTACGATGCGGAAGCCGCGAAAAAGTACGAGCGGCTTTGGGAAGAGATATATTGATGTGAAATTTTAATTCAAATTCAATCGTTTTCGCCGAAATATTTATTTCGGCGTTTGCTTTTTAGTTGTTTGTTTCCCTTTTGTATAAAGTCTGACTATATATCGTCATGCAAAAAAACAAAAATAAATTTTAAAAACCCCTTGACTTAATCGTTTTGATGTGGTATACTGATTTTAGAACGATTCGGTTTGTTCATATCGTTCTATATATTGGAGGTAAGGGTGTGGACAGTTTTTTTACCCTTCGCGCACAAAAACAGGAACATATCATAAACGCCGCGCTTGTTGTTTTCGGCCGAAATGGATACAAGAAAGCCTCGATCGCCGATATTGCCGAAGAAGCGGGCATAGCCAAAGGCATGGTGATGTATTATTTTGGCAGCAAAAAAAATCTTTATCTGTTCTTGGCGGAGCGGTGCGGAAAAATATTGATGGAAGCGGTGGAGGAAGGCGTTGACAAAGAAGTCGCGGATTTTTTCGACAAGATAAAAATGGCGACAGAGGTAAAAATAGCCATGATGAAAAAACACCCCGCAATTCTTTCGTTTTTGGCGAAGCTGTATCGCGAAACCGACAGCGAAGTTGCCGACATCCTTGAAACGCTCACGAACAAGGGTTTTGACGACCGCGACAAAATATTGATGGAAGGAACCGATGTATCGAAATTTCACGACGACATCGACCCTAAATTGCTGGATAAGTTTTTTGTGTGGGCAAGCGAAGGTTTTGCGGGAAGTTTCGCGGAAAATATCAATATGGACGACGTCGATTCTTTCGTAAAAGAATTTTATGCCCTTCTCGATTTGATGAAAAGGCATTTTTACAAAAAATGAATTTCAAAAGGAGGAAAAAACAATGGCGGCTCTGAGTTTGGAAACCGTTGGGATGTCGAAGCGATTCGGCAAGTTTACCGCCCTTGACGGTATAGACTTGAAGGTAAACGAGGGAGAGGTGTTCGGATATATCGGCCCAAACGGAGCGGGCAAGACCACGACTATCCGCGTGCTGCTCGGAATTTTGCAGGCCACGGAGGGAAGCGCGAAGGTGTTTGGCATGGATGCCTGGAAAGACGCGGTTGAGATCCACAAAAGGATCGCTTATGTGCCGGGAGATGTGAACCTGTGGCCGAATTTGACGGGAGGGGAAGTGATCGACCTGTTTGTCAGCCTTCGCGGAAAGCACGACAAGGAGCGGCGCGAAAAGCTGCTCGAGGCGTTTGAGCTCGACCCGTCGAAAAAGTGCCGCACATACTCAAAAGGCAACCGGCAGAAAGTGGCGCTTGTCGCGGCCTTCGCCTCCGAAGCCGACCTGTACATTCTCGACGAGCCGACTTCCGGGCTCGACCCTTTGATGGAGCAAGTGTTCCAGGGGTGCGTGCTCGAGTTGAAAAAAGCGGGCAAAGGCATTTTCCTTTCCAGCCACATCATGTCCGAAGTGGAGAAGCTCTGCGACAGGATCGCCATCATCCGCGAGGGCGTGATCGCCGACACCGGCACGCTCGCCGAGATGCGCCATCTCACGCGGGTCACGATGACAATCGAAACCGAAACGCCGGTAGAGGGGCTGTCGGCGCAAAAAGGCGTCCACAACGTCGCCCAACATCAGGGCGGGATTTCCTTCCAGGTCGATTCGGAGCAAATGGGAAGCGTGGTCTCATATATCGCAAAGTACAACGTCAAAAAATTCGAAAGCGCCCCGCCCACCCTTGAAGACCTGTTCATGCGGCATTACGGCGCGAACGGGGGTGCTTGACCATGCGCGGCAATTTTGAGAATACAGGAAAGCTTGTGCGCTTCATGCTCAAACGCGAAATTGTGACATCGACGGTCTGGATCGTGATCTTGGCTTTGTTTTCGGCCGCTTTGGCGCCGGCGATGAGCGGGATGTTCGACACCGACGGCAGGGCGCAGTTCGTGGCCACGCTCGACAACCCCGTGATGGTCGCCATGATGGGGCCGGTCTACGGCGCCGACAACTATACCGAAGGCGCGATGTACACGGGCATGATGCTGCTTTGGGTGGTGATCGCCGCAGCTGTCATGAACATATTTTTGGTGGTGCGGCACACGCGCGCCGACGAGGAAAAAGGCCGCGCGGAAGTGGTGCGCTCGCTTCCGGTCGGCCGATTGGCCAATTTGAACGCCGCGATGCTCACCGCATTGATCATAAATGCGGTTTTAGGTTTGTCTACGGGGCTCGGGCTCGCCGCCATGGGCGTGGCGAACATGGGTTTTGCCGGGTCGATGCTGTTTGGCGCGGCGGTCGGAGCGGGCGGGCTTGCGTTCGCGGCAGTGACCGCCCTGTTCTGCCAGCTCTCCACAAGCAGAAGCGGCGCGGCGGGCTTTTCTTTTTTGGCTCTTGGCGTTTTTTATATGCTGCGCGCGGCCGGAGATATGCAAAATAGCGAAATATTGTCCTGCATATCCCCGCTTGGGCTTGTGCTCCGCGCCCAGGCATATATCGAAAACCGCTGGTGGCCCATTTTTGTCCTGTTAACAATATCCGCCGCCATATCAGCCGCAGCGTACCGGCTCAACTCCATACGCGACCTGGACCAGGGGTTCATACCCGCGCGGCCGGGCAAAAAGCAGGCCTCGGTTTTCCTGCGCTCGAACTTCGGGCTCAGCTTCCGCCTGCTGCGCAACACCGTCATCGTGTGGGTGATCGTGATGTTTTCGCTGGGAGCTTCCTACGGGTCGATAATCGGGGACATCGGCACATTCGTGGGCGACAGCCCGGAATACTTGCAGATACTCGGGATGCCGAAAGAGCTTGTCGACACGCTCACAGGCGCCGAAAAAGAATCGATAGTCCAGACATATTTCATGTCGTTTGTGACTTCGATGATGACGCTGATCGCCATCGTCCCCCTGCTTTTGGCCGCAATGAAGCCCAGAAGCGAAGAAAAAGACCACCGCGCCGAGCATGTGCTGTCCCGCGTGGTCCCGCGTGGCAGATACCTCGCCGCCTATACTGCAATAGCTTACCTTTCGAGCGCGCTGATCCCGTGCGCGACGGCGGCGGGCATTTACGCGCCCACGGGGGCCGCGAGCCCGTTTTCGCTTGCAGATCTGTTCAAGGCGAATCTGGCTTATCTTCCCGCCCTGTGGGTGATGATAGGCATCGCCGTGTTTTTGGTCGGGGCGCTTCCGAAATTTTCCGGCGCGATATGGGGGTATTACGGGTTTGTTTGTTTTTCTTCGTTCATCGGGGAGGTCATCGGGCTGCCGGACTGGCTGCTGGGCATAGCCCCGCTAAAACACGTCTCGAAAGTTCTCCTGGTCGATATAGATTATGTTCCGCTCATCGTCATGACGGCGATTGCCATTGCATTGACTGCCGCCGGTTTCGTTTTTTACAGGAAACGCGAAATGGTGACGGCGTGATCTTCGCAAAAACAAAACAAAAAAACGGGACGGCTTTGGATCGCCGCCCCTTTTTTTGCTTGCTTTCAATTATGCCCTGTTCTTGCCTGCGCGTTTTGCCGCGATGAACGCGCCTGCCAGTGCCATGGCAAAAATGACGAATACTGCCGTGCTGTCGCCTGTCGTCGGGGCGGGGGCGACGGGTTCCGGAACGGGCGCCGGGGCGGGAGCTTCGACGGCCGCTTCGGGTTCGGGTTCAGGTTCGGGTTCTTCGACTACGGGTACGGCGGGGGCCGGCCCGAGCGTGAGCACCCCGCGGAGCGCGTGCGGCCACTGCCACTCGTTGCCGGTATCTTCGTCGGACATGATGAATGCCATCGAGGTTCTGCCCGCGTCTTCCTGGTTGTCGTTGATTTGGAAACCGATTTTGATCGTCCCGCCCTCCACTAACGGTTTGCTTCCGGGGGCAAGCGCGATGGGCATGGCGGCCTCGATCGCATATCCGCCGTCGAAAATTCTCGCGGCGAACGGTATATCCGCATAATCGCCGCCCATGCTCACAAAGTTGCCTCCGCCCGAAACCTGTTCGCCGTCCAAATCTCCGTTGGGGGCGGCGTGGATCCTTATCTGCCAATAGGGGTTTCCGTCGTTGTCGATGTCGTCGCCTCCGATGCTGTTCCAATCGATAAAGATTTCCACGGAGTCGGTTTCCCATGGGTTGCTGTGATTGTAGTTTGGAGTCGTGTCCCTCACTTCCACGTAGAAGTACAAGTTGTTTTCGTCCCATGCCACCCAGCCGGTCCCGGGCGCGCTGGGTTCGTCGCTGTCGCGTATGGCCGAAATATCGACGGGGTCCCCGTAGGCGTCGTCTCGCTGGGCATCGATGACGATTGTCGCCTTGGGGGCATTTATGTCGATGAGGGCCATTGCGGGGATTGCCAGCGCGATCATCATCGCAAGGCAAAGCGCGAAAGTCAAGATTTTTTTCATTTTTATCCTCCCAAAATATTATATGATTGTTTGGCGCAATGCGGGGCGCCACATATATTATATCACTTATTTTCACAAATGCAACAAATTTTTGCAAATTTTTCGATCAAATTTTAATCGATCGATTCATATGCGTCGATGATTTTCACGAGCTGCTTTTCGGCGGCGGGCAGGTTCTTTTCGATTATGGAGACAAACTCGCGCTTTTTGGCGTTTATCTGGTCGGCAAACTTGAAGGCCACCACCCAGTTGTCGTAAACATAGCCGAAATCGAACACGCGGCCCTCCATGATTATGTCGAGCATTTCGGAGGATTCGGCATCGCGCGAGAATTTGGTTTTGAGGTTTATATCATAGTACGCGGGCACCACGTATTCGCGCGAATAATATGAAAGCGCCTCGATTATCGCGCCCACTTTTTCGGTGTCCTGCACGGTAATGGGCACCGACATGAGCTGCGCGTGGCCGTCCACGTATTCCGCGTATTTTTCCTGCTGTTCGTCGAGTTTGGGATAGGGGATTATGCCGAAATCCACGTCCATGTCCCTAAGCTGCGGCACGATGCCTATCTGCGTGGTCATCAAAAGCCCGTGGCCTTCGGCGAATGTCGGCGGCACTTTCACGTCGTTCCAGTCCGAAAACGAAAACGTGTGATCGCCCACGCATATGTCATACGCCTTTTCAAAAGTCGAAATCGCGCGCTCGGTCAAAATATCGTAATACGGTATGTTGTTCTCGTCTTTTTTCATCACGGTGTTTCCCCCGGCGTAAAAAAAGTTGAGCTGCCCCCCTCCCAGAATCAAGCCGTACAAATCGTCTATGGTCATTTTTCCGTCGCCGTTCAAATCTTTGCTCACGTCCTTTATCAAGTCGTACATGACGTCAAAAGTCCATTTGTTCGACAGGACAGCTTCGTACAGGTTGTCAAGGGCGAATTCCTGGTGCAGGTTTTTGTTGAAGAGCACGATGTAGGCATGGTCGTTGGAACTCACCGAAAAATCGCTCAGCGCCAAAAATATCTTGTTGCCAAACGAGAGGTCGTCCGTGGCGCTCTTGCACCACCAAGGCTTTGAGAAGTCGATGTATGGTATGTTGGCCATGTTCATCAGGTATCCGCTCTGCGCGGTGGGCGCCGAATATATCTCGTGGGTCATCAGCAGGTCGTACATATCGTCGCCGGCGGCGACCGCTTTTTTGACCGCTTGATTCGGCCTGGTTTCGTCGCCCTCGTCGAGCGCTATCATCGTCATCTGTATATTCAGCAAATCCTCGACGATTATGTTCCTCTTGAAAACTGCGTCGTTGATCGGTTCGCCGATTTCCTCCTCGGCGATGATGTCCCTTGAATGGAGCGGGTACTGGTGCATCTCGTCGCCCCTCGTCAAAACCTTGAACTCGTATCCCCCGTAATTTGCGCCTTCGGGCAGTTCGAGCAAAAATTGCGGCTCTGTCGCCTCATCTTCGCCCTCCAAACCCTGCTGCGCGTCATTTGCCCCCGCCTCGTCGGTGGTTTTGGCATCGCCGGAATTGCTCGCGCACGAGGCCAAAAGACCCGATGCGGCAATTGCGGCCGCCAAAAGCAAAAACAGCAATTTTTTCATTTGTAATATTTTCCTCCTTTATTGATAGCTTCCCACTTCTTTGACAAGCGATATTATATGCCGGAAATTTTCAAGGCTCACCGCGTCGGGTATGGAGTGATCCGAGGCGAAAATATATCCGCCGTTTTGCTTCATGATCGGAAGCACCCGTTTTATCTCTTCGGAGATCGCCTCTTTGTCGTCCCACAAAACGGCGTTTATACCGCCGTGGAAGGTCATTTTGTCGCCGAACTTTTTCTTTAGGGCGATCGGGTCCACCCCCGCCTTGACCTCTAAGGGATTCAGCGCATCGAGACCGATCTCATAAAAGTGCGGCACCAAGGGGGTTATGTCCCCGCAGGAGTGAAGCCTCACGTACACTCCCCTCTCATGCGCCCAGTCTATCACTTTTTTGTGCAGGGGCTTGAGCAGCTCTATGTATTTTTGAACCGAGAAAAACAGGTTGTTTTTGTATCCCATGTCCTCGGGCCAATTGATCTCGTCGAAATGATAGCCTTCGTCCCATATCATCTCGAGCGCGGCCAGCCCCAAGTCGAGTTCGCGGTTGAACATATCCATGCACCATTCGGGATCCTCGACCAGCGCCATCAAAACCCTCTCGGTGCCCACAAACCATGAGTGGGTTATGTCGAAGCCGAACCACAGCCCCCCCACAATCCAGGCGCCCTGTTCGTCGCGGGCTTTTTTGTAATTGGCCTTCAAGTGGTTCCAGTTGATCCTGTCTTTTGACGGGGTCATCCGTTCTTTGGCTTTTTGCCAGGATTCCCTGTCCGTGACGGTGAAATCCAAAAATTCCGGGGTTCCGCCCTTGTGTTTCCAAGTTTTTTGAGTCACTCCCCAGCCGGAAGTGAAAATGACATACTCTTCCGTGTCTTCGATCACTTTGTGTTCGTATCGCGGGGAGTTGTCCGACCCCACGCCGAAAACGTGGTCCGCCCCGAAATAGTCCACCCAGCTGATGTTTTGGGGCATCCCCTCCCTGTGCCAGCGCTCGATCGTGGAACCCCACGGGCCGTCCGTTATCGGCACCCTGTCGGCCTCCTTATGTTGGTACATCCGCAAAAATCTTTCCCTCGATGTTAGTTTGTCCGCCATTTCTGTTTCCCTCCGCTTTTGTTTTTTTATGTGAATTTTTCCCGCCGCCATTTTGTGCCCGACGGCGTATCTTCGATTATTATCCCCAAGGCTTTGAGCTCTTCCCTTATTTTGTCCGCCGCCTTGAAATCCCTTGATTTTTTTGCCGCAATTCTTTTTTCGATCTGTTCGTTTATATAATCGTCCGAAATATCCGAGCCGATTGCCTCCGGCACAAACCCGAGCAGCCCGCAAAACTCGCCGTACAGCTCTTTTATGGTTTCCAGCAGTTTTTTTGAAGGCTTCGCGTCCGCTCCGGCGGTTTTTATATTCGCCTCGCGTATAAAGTCGAACAGCACGGAGATCGCATCGGCCGTGTTGAAATCGTCGCAGAGCGCGTCGATGAATTTTTCCCTGTACGCCAAAATTTCGCCGATTTGCGCCGCATCGTCCGATTTTTCGACCGAATCGGCGTTTTTTAGCAAAAAGCCTATGTTTTCGCCGAAGGTGAATATCCTGTCCAAGGCGTTTTGGGCGCTTTTGATCACTTCCTCCGAAAAGTTCACCGGGGCCCTGTAGGTCGAGGCCAATACGAAAAACCGAAGGGGCATATACCCGTACTTCTCGCCTATCTCCCGCGCGGTGAACATGACGCCCGAGGATTTGGCCATCTTCGCCCCCTCGATGTTTATGAAGCCGTTGTGCAGCCAGTATCTGGCAAATGGCTTGCCCCAGGCGCACTCGGACTGGGCGATCTCGTTTTCGTGGTGGGGGAAGCGGAGATCCCGCCCGCCGCAGTGGAAATCGATGGTTTCACCCAAATATTTTTTTGCCATCGCCGAGCACTCGATGTGCCAGCCCGGTCTGCCCTCGCCCCAGGGCGAGACCCACGAGGGCTCGCCCTCTTTTTTGGCTTTCCAAAGCGCGAAATCGAGCGGATCCCTTTTTTCCTCGACGATATCCGCATCGACCCTGTCCCCGGTTTCGAGGTCGTCCGTGTTCATATTGGAGAGCTTGCCGTAATCGGCAAAGCTCTTAGTCGAAAAGAAAACTCCGGAGTTGCCGTTTTCGTCTTTTTTGGATGCGTAGGCGTGGCCTTTTTGGATCAGCTGCCCTATGATCTCTATGATTTCGGCCATGTTCTCCGTGGCTTTTGGATGATATGTCGCCGGGCGTATTCCGAGCGCTTCGGCGTCTTTTTGGTATTCGGCCACAAACCTGTCGGCGAGCTCAACCACGGTTATGGCTTCCCTATTTGCCCTTTTTATCATCTTGTCGTCTATGTCCGTGAAGTTTTGCACATAGTTCACTTTGTATCCCATATATTCCAAAAACCGCCTGACAAAGTCGAACAAAACAAAACACCTCGCGTTGCCCGCGTGAAAATAGTCGTAGACCGTGAGCCCGCAGACATACATGGTCACTTCGCCCTCTTTTATCGGCGAAAAAATCTCCTTTTGTTTTGTGATTTCGCTGTAGACATAGATCGGTTTTTTGGCTTGCATGCTTTTTTGCCCTCCTTAAATTTATCTCTGCCCGAGAATTTCGCAGTCGCCTTTTTTTGCCATATCGATGAGCTCGCCAAGCGAGGCTGGCCGCCGCGCAAACATCATGCCCCCGCTTTGCGGATCCGCCGAATGCGCGTCCGAGCCCCCGAATTTGGCCAAGCCGTATTTAACCGCGTATCCGAGCGCGAGCCGATCCGGTTCGGCGTCCTTGTTGTGGGTGTTCGCCACCTCGACCGCGTCCGTGCATTCGGGAAAAAGCTTGGCCGGGGCCGGTATGTACGGAGCGCTCCTAAACGGGTGCGCATGGATCACGAAAGCTCCCTCTGCCCTCATATTCCCCAGCACGGTTTCGATTTGGCCGGCCATGATCCCGGGATAAGCCCTCAGCTTTTTTTCGGGGTAGTTGTATATCAAAAATTCCGCCCCGCAGTAATTGTATTCGAAGCCGAAATACACGTCGAGGCCGATTTTGTCCCCTTGGGCTTTCGCGTCCTCGTACCCTCTCATAAAAAGCGATATCTTTTCGTCCCACGAATATTTGTCGCCCCGAATCGCGGTGTTCCCGTTGAAAAAATGGTCTGTCACCACGATGGCGCAAAACCCGCCCTCTTTGGCAGCCCTTGCCATTTGAGCCCCGGTATTCGCCGCGCAGGCGCTCGCCTGGCTCGTGTGCAGGTGCGTCTCGACCCTGTATTTGTATTTTTCCATATTTCCCATAATTGTTTTCACTTTGCGGGGTTTATGTGTTTCCAGTAATTCTTGAAATAGACGAATCCCGAATAAACCGTGGCGGCGATCATGACTGCCATTGTGACGTAGCAAAAAAGGCACGGCGGAGTTCCCAAATTGTGGGTTATGACGGTATCTTCGAGCAAGATGGTCAAAACGCAGGCGATCTGCAAAATCGTCTTGAGCTTTCCGGCGAAATTTGCGGCTATGACAGTCCCCCCCGAAGTGCTCGCCAGAAGCCTTATCGAAGTCACCGCGAATTCCCGGAAGAACACTATCGTCGTCGCCCATACGGCAAGCCACCTCACAGGGGCGAACGCATCCGAGGCCGTTATGGCGATCATCGCCCCCATCACCATGAACTTGTCGGCTAAGGGATCCATGAGCTTGCCGAAATCGGTTATAAGATTCAGCCTGCGGGCCAGCAGCCCGTCTACCAGATCTGTCATGGCGGCGATGAAAAACAGGGCGGCCGCAAATATTTTGGGCCATGTCTCGCCGAGGATGTTTTCCTTCGGGAGCAAAATGAAAACCATGTAGAGCGGCACCAAAATTATCCTGAAAATCGTGAGCTTGTTTGGCAGGTTTATTTTTCCGGCGGCTTTGATTTCGCCGTTCGCGCCGCTTTCTTCGCCGTATTCCACAACGTTCTTGTTTTGATCGTCCATTTTCAGACAACTCCCCCGATATTATTTCCCGATTATACATCTATTATATTCGATATTTTTGAACGTGTCAAGACAATTTTTTTTAATTTATCCAAAACGGGCTTGAAAAATTATAATTTTGTGGTATAATTATGGTAAATCATGCAAAAATGATAATAAAACAGAATGGAGAAAAAATTTATGAAAAAATTAGCGATGATCGGCTGCGGCGGGATAGGCGGATACCACCTCGACCATTTTTTGAAATACGACGATGTCGAGCTTGTGGGGTTCTGCGACTTGATTTCCGAGAGGGCCGAGGGTTTCGTGAAAAAAAGCGGCAAAGGCAAGGCGTTCACGGATTTCCGCAAGATGTACGACGAAGTCAAGCCGGACATGGTATGCATCGGCATACCGCCGTACAAGCACGGCGAAATCGAGTTTGAGAGTTTGGAGCGCGGGATCCATATGTTCGTCGAAAAGCCGATGGCCTTGGATTTGGGCATGGCGAAGCAGATACGCGACAAGATCGCGGAAAAAAAGCTGATAACGGCGGTGGGCTTCCAGTGCAGGTACGACAATATAAACGACACGGCGAAGGATTTCGTAAAAAACAACGAGATAGTCACGGCACAGTCGACAAGGGTCGGCGGAGTCCCCGAAGTTGACTGGTGGAGGGTGAAAGCGCTGTCCGGGGGGCAGCTCGTGGAGCAGACGGTGCACAACGTGGATATTATGCTGTATCTACTGGGCGATGTGGACAGCGTGTATTCGGTCCCCACACGGGGTTTCGTCAAGCAGTCCGAATGGCCGGGCTATGACACCGACGACGCGAGCGTCAGCATATTCAATTTCAAGAGCGGCATATCCGCCACCATGATGACCGGGGCGTATTCGACCAACGGGGCATCCTGGGATTCGAAGCTCACCCTGGGCACGAGGCAGTCGAGGCTCGACTATTTCCTGCTCTCCCACGTCTCCATATACGGGCTGGCCGAGGGCGACATCGCCGAGGAGATAGCCGGGGTGGTGAAGGGCGACGGAATGCAGAAAAGAAACGAAAACGAAACCGGCATAAGGGTGCCTTCAAGCGTCGATGCGGGCACCATCTGCGACCGCACGTTTGTTGACGCGGTGATAAGCGGCGATCCCTCCAAGATCAGGTCGCCGTATGCCAACGCATACAAAACGCTCGCGGCGGTTTTGGCCTGCAACGAATCGATGAGAACGGGCCAGGCCGTCAAGGTAGCCGATTAATCGGCTTTGGCCGCCCGGCAAAAAACGAACCCGGCGCATATTTTTGCGCCGGGCTTGCCATTTTGTCAAAATATGTCCGAAGCTTTGCTGAAGATGAGCTTTTTCAGGGAGTGGTTGAAGTAGCAGAAATCGTCCCACGAAATATCGGGGTGGGGCAGGTGGTCGAGGGCGGGCATATAGCCCGGGCGGTCGAGCATCGGCGCAATGCGCATAAGCTCGGCGTCGATCGCCTCTCTCCCCCTTGCGATCTCGGTCTTGTCTATGCCGCCCATGATGCATAGCGAGGGGTATTTTTCGCGGTATTTTACAATGTCGCTGCCCGCCCTCACCTCGAAGGGCATCAGCGCGTTGATCCCGCCTTCCATGTACACGTCGATTAATTCGTCCACATTCCCGTCGGTGTCCAGCATCACCGTGTGTATATCGTGCCGCTCGGCGAACTCGCGTATCTTTTTGTAGTTTGGCACCATGAATTCGCGCATGAGCGAAGGCGAGATCAGGCAGCCCTGCTTTCCCGACATATCCTCCCATATGTGGATTATATCCACTTTGACATATGCGCAGGCTTTTTCATATATCGCAAGCCAGAAATCGGTGAGGTCGTCCATCACCATATGGACGAGCTCCGGGTCGTCGTAAAAGGCGAACATCAGATTTTCAAGCCCCATCAGTTCGCGGGGCGTGCCGAAAACGCCGTGGGGATATGAATTGAGCTGCACCGCCCCGTCGTACCTGTTTATATTTTCCGCAATTTCGGCGAAATTCGCCGCGAAGCGTTCGGGAGTCTCGGGGTCGAGCCTCTCTTTTTTGTACGCAATCCAATCGTCTATGCAATTCACCGGGAATTTGAGATATTTCGGTATGGTGGGCCCCCTGCGCGACACCTCCTGTATCACCCCGAAATGGTCGGATATGATCATTGTGTGCTCCTTTGTCTCGAGCACCTTGTGTTCAAAGGCCGGGCAGGGGCCGCAGTTAGCCGGAACCACCAAAATCCCGGCATCGAACCCAAACGGCGAAACCCAATCCGAATTGTTTTCGCCGAGCCCTTCCTTTTGCCAGCGGGCGAGCGTCTCCCCCCAGGGGCCGAAATAGAAATTGTACGGGGCGCGGTCCGCTTTTTGGCACAGGCAAGTCCTTCTGTATCGTTCTTTGTTTGTCATAACTGATTCCTTCCTTCCCGTCAATAGACCCCTACGCTGTGCGCCACGTTGTATGCGGCCACGATGTTTTCCGGCGGGGTGTTGTCCTGCAGGGCGTGCGTGGGCGCGAAACAGTATTCGTACCCGGGCATCATCGTCTCGAGTATGGCGGCGCAGTCCTTTTTTGTGTCCTCCACGCTGCCGAAGGCGAGCGGGCCTCCGGTCGATATGCAGCCGTGGAAAAAGAGCCGGCCGCCGAAGGTCTCTTTGAGATATTTCGGATCCATGTTATGCGCCTCGGGCTGCAATGTGTCAACCCCGGTGAGCCCCGCCTTTATATATTCCTCATATGCCCAGCTCGACGAGCCGCAGGTGTGCATCAAAGTGGGCAGATCGTAATGCCCGCAGAGCTCAAAAAACGGCTTTTGGCGGGACAATATGTGCTTTTTAAATATCTCCATCGAGATCAGCGGAGTGTGCTGTGTGCCCAAATCCTCGCCCATCCAGACGAAATCCAGCATTTCGTTTACCTTTTTGCCGCGCTTTTTCGCTATTTTCTCGATTGCCGAAAGCTCCCGCTCCAAAACCGCGAGCTGCTGGCCTATGAAGCGGTCGATCAGAAGAAGCCCCGCCTCGTCGTCTGTGATCAAATCGACGAAGGTCTGCTCCATAGTGCGGAAAAACCCCGCCGTGTTGATCACGCAGGCGGTCCCCGCCCCGCCCAGATGCACGGCGTAGCCATCGGTCGCATCTATCTGCGCCTCCAAGGATTCATAGTTGAAATGGTCGGGGTTCGGCATCGCCCAGCCCGCCACTTTTTCGGCATCGGCGAATTCGAGCGGGAAGTCGCAGTAGTCCCAGTACCCGCCCGCTTCATTTTCTATCCATCTGCACACATAGCCGTACATGCCGTTCACCATCCTGTCGGATCTCTCCGACACATGGAGCGCAGGGCCGGTGTACCCCGCCCCCATCCCCCGAAAATCCACGCCGAGCTCCCTGACCAGGCCCGCATGGTCGTTTTTAGCGAGGCCCAAATGCTCCATCAGGCGGCCTTGGATTATGGGGTTCGAGCTGTAGTTTATCGGCACCCTGTCGGGCTTTTCATGCCGTATCACACGGCGCACCCTCTCTTTTGAACTCGTTGTTTCCTTTGCTTTGATTATTTTGCCCATGCTCCGTCTCCTTTTTTTATGTAATAATATGCGCGTTTGGGTTATATATCGAACCTGACGCGGAGGGAGGGGTCGATCATGCGGGCGATGATGGCCGCCACCTCGCAGCGCGTGATGGTCGCGTCGGGCGCGCACTCGTGCGCACCGCCGCTGCCCTGCACAACCCCCGCACGGTACAGCAGGTAGATCGCACCCGCCTGCGGGTGCCCCGCCGGAACGTCAGGTATCGCCCCCTCGCCGATCTCGTTGATCGCAGCCAGCGCCTCCGCCGGCAATGCGTTGGCAAATATCTCCATGTACCCCGCCCTCGTCGCCGCCGCGTTCCAGTCGTACTCCCCGTCTATGATCCCGTGCTCCAGCGCGTACCCCGCGTAGCTCCCGTGCCAGTCGCCGCCCGCGGACGGCTCCAGCGTTACCTCGCCGTCGTCGTATAGCTGGCGCATGCACGCGGCCAGCTTCACCGCCTCCGCGTAGGTCAGCGTGCCGTATGGGTCGAACAGCCCGCCGGCCCTGCCGCTGACCAGGCCCAGTTCGTGCGCGTACAGCACGTCGCCGCAGTACCAGTCGTCCTCGCCTACGTCCGAAAACGGGCTCTCCGCCGCCATCGATGACCGCGGCCGCGGCGGGATGTCGGGCTTGACCTCGGGCTTGAGCCCCGGGTCGACGGTGATCGCGGAGGTGAACTTGACCGCCGCGCTGGCCACCTCGCTGTCGGCCATGCCCGGCCGCGCCGCCATCGCCTTCACCGTGATCGCTGCCGCCGCCGCTTCCACGTTGGTCAGCTCGATCGTCTGGCCGGTGCCCGGCCTCACGGGGGATTCGGGCCGCCCGCCGGGGTCGGATTTTGCCATGGCGGTCACCATGTCGAATGCGCCGTTGTAGCGTCTGCTCGCTTTGGTCGGCTCCGTTCCGTCTGTCGTGTAGTAGATTATCGCCCCGGGCGTGGCGGATTTCATCGTTATGCGTTTGCCGCCCTCTATGTCGGCTTGGCTTATCGTGGGTTTCGCCGTCTGATGTGTGCTTGCATCCACGGTGATCTCCATGGGACTGCGGCTGCTCGTTGTCGTGCCATCGCCGAATTGATCATACAAAATGGCTCCCCATACCCACAGGCTTCCGTCGCTCTTGATGGCTGCCGTGTTCTCATAACCCGCCGAGACCTGGGTCACATCGTCCATGATGCGCACTGGCGCGAGCCTGCGCTCCGTCGTGCCATCGCCCAGTTGCCCACTCCGATTAATCCCCCAAGCCCAAAGGCTTCCATCGCTCTTTACCGCAACCGTGTGGCTATAGCCCGCCGAAACCTGCGCCACATCGCCCGTGATGAAAATTGGGCTGAAACTGTTCGCCGTACTGCCGTCTCCCAGCTGCCCATAGCTGTTGCTCCCCCAGGCCCAGAGGCTTCCGTCGTTTTTTATCGCCATCGTGTGGCCGCCACCCGCCGAGACCTGCGCCACATTGTCCATGATGAAAACCGGGTTGCGCCCGTCCTCTATCGTGTCGTCCCCCAGCTGCCCGTTGTCGTTGCTCCCCCAAGCCCACAGGCTGCCGTCGCTCTTGATCGCCATCGTGTGGCCGCCACCCGCCGAGACTTGTGTCACATCGCCCATGATGAAAACCGGGCTGCGCCTATCCTCTGTCGTGCCGTCCCCCAGCTGCCCGCTCCAATTGCGTCCCCAGGCCCACAGGCTACCATCGTTTTTTACTGCCATCGTGGAGCTACCGCCCGCCGAGACCTGCGCCACATCGTCCATGACGAACACCGGGCTGAAACTGTCTGCCGTACTGCCGTCTCCCAGCTGCCCATAGCTGTTGCTCCCCCAGGCCCAGAGGCTGCCGTCGTTTTTTATCGCCATCGTGTGGCCGCTACCCGCCGAAACCTGCGCCACATCGCCCATGATGAAAACGGGCGTGTGCCTGTCCGTCGTTGTGCCGTCACCAAGCCGCCCAAATTGGTTATGCCCAAATGTCCACAAACTGCCGTCGTTTGTGATCGCCATCGTGTAGTGAAAACCCGCCGAGACCTGCGCCACTCTGTCCACGGTGATTTTCACCGGAGTGTGGCTGCTCGTAGTCGTGCCGTCACCGATCTGCCCATAGTTGTTTCGTCCCCAAACCCACAGGCTGCCGTCGCTCTTGATGGCCACTGTGTGATACCAGCCCGCCGAGGCCTGCGCCACATCGTCCATGATGAGCACCGGGCTATGCCCGTCCGTCACCGTGCCGTCGCCGAGTTGACTATGGCTGTTATACCCCCAAACCCACAGGCTGCCGTCGTTCTTTACCGCAATCGTGTGCCATCCGCCCGCCGAAACCTGCGCGACATCGCCCATGATGCGCACCGGGTTGCGCTTGTCCGTCCTCGTGCTGTCGCCCAGCTGCCCATTATTGTTGCGCCCCCATGCCCAAAGGCTGCCGTCGCCCTTGATGGCAACCGTATGACTAGCGCCCGCCGAAACTTGCGTCACTCCGTCCATGATGAACATGGGTTCGTTTCTGTCCGTTGTCGTGCCATCCCCCAATTGCCCGTTATAATTACGCCCCCACGACCATAGGCTGCCGTCGCCCTTTAACGCGAGCGTGTGGTTTTCGCCCGCCGAAACCTGCGCCACATTGTCCGTGATGAATATCGGCGTGAGCTTGCGTTCCGTCGTTCCGTCCCCCAGTTGCCCATAATCGTTATTTCCCCATATCCATAGGCTGCCGTCGCTTTTTACCGCGAGCGTGTGGTTGCGCCCCGCCGAGGCTTGCGCCACATCGCCCATGATGAAAACGGGCGTGTGCCTGTCCGTCGTCGTTCCGTCGCCAAGCTGCCCATTATCGTTGGTCCCCCAAACCCAAAGGCTACCGTCGCTTTTGATGGCAACCGTATAATTCCAGCCCGCCGAGGCTTGCGCCACATCGCCCATGATGAAAACGGGCGTGTGCCTGTCCGTCGTACTGCCGTCGCCCAACTGCCCAGCATTGTTGCGTCCCCATGCCCACAGGCTGCCGTCGCCCTTGATGGCAACCGTATGATATTCGCCTACGCTGATGATGGAATAGGCGTCGCCCATGGCGCTCACCGATGCCGGCGCGAATGCGAACAGCGTCAAAATGAGCGCGAATGCGACCATGAGGCTGACCGCCCTTTTTGCCGTTATTGGTCTTTGCATCTCTTTTCACCTCATAAATAATTATTGTAATGTTCACATATACTAATGTTCACATATACTATTCTTCTCCAATTTTTTTGCTTTCTTTTAACGCTTCTACTTCTTCTTTTGTAAGATTGAACTTCTTGGAAATAGTTTCAATATTTAAAATATCTAACAAACTTTTGGCATTTTTTATTCTTTCTTCTTTTACTTCTTTATCCACTTCCTGCTGGATAAGCCTTCCTAAAGCATTGTCCATTTTTACTGCCCCCCATATTCGGTTCATCTGATTTTCGTTCAAATATTTGCCCATGAATGCGATTGCCGATACTATGCATGTTTCCCTCTTGCCCCTGTCGCCTATCGTTTTGGCCAGCTCTACCGACTTTAACGCAAGCTCGTATTTCGGAATGTCATTTTTCATCAGGGGC
Organism: Oscillospiraceae bacterium; assembly: GCA_009782405.1. The sequence goes on along the minus strand of WRJC01000001.1, from coordinate 811 downwards.
AGGAAAATCAAGTTCAGCATATCGATATCGGTCAGCTCCCGCTTCTCTTTTAGTTTGCTTTCCAAATCCGAGTATATTTCGTTGCCGTTGAATTTATGCATCATCACGTTTGTCGGCGTGTATGTCAGCGATCCTATTGCAAGGCTTTCATCGACGGTTTTCACGTCGGCCGAATATATTATGACCGTTTGAACTTTTCTGCCATCGCGGTCGTATAGCAAAGAGTCGTATCTTGAAAACCTTGTCAAATCCCTTATGCTGTATGAGGTTTGAAACTCGAAATGTTCATATGTGTCATCTTCCATCAAAAATACAAAGTCTATGCTCGCTTCGGATACCTCGACGACCGGCAGCTCTACGTTTATCAGGTCCTTAATTTTGGAGGTCGATTTGATGCCATAGAAATCGAAAATTGCGCTTTTGAAAAGTCCGCTCGTATATTTGCTGATGATGTCTCTGTTATGGATCGAAATTTTTGTTTTTATTCCAATCACCGTCCCGTCTTTTTTGCAGTATGTGCTCATGGCTTATATAACCTTTCCGTTTTTCAGAAGAGGTTTGTGCTCATTTTGAGCACTAACCTCTTCTTGTTGGTGGCTTTGGTTTCACCCACGGTCGGTCAAGTCGAACCTAACGCGGAGGGAGGGGTCGATCATGCGGGCGATGATGGCCGCCACCTCGCAGCGCGTGATGGTCGCGTCGGGTGCGCACTCGTGCGCACCGCCGCTGCCCTGCACAACCCCCGCACGGTACAGCAGGGAGATCGCACCCGCCTGCGGGTGCCCCGCCCGAACGTCAGGGATCGCCCCCC